>NZ_AMZY02000015.1 GCF_000330725.2 Mariniradius saccharolyticus AK6
AATCCTGCGCGATTACCTTGTGGTACTCCCTGTATTTGCCCCAGGAAATCTCGACGACATACACACCGCGCTGTCCGCGTGAGAATACCCCGCTCATCCATGTTTGAAGCGCTTCCAAGTCAGTTCCACTTTTGCTGACAGCCTCACCCATAGGGTGGATGATTCTGATCGAAATCTCCTGACCCTGATAACCCTGTGCATCCACTAACTCCAGTCGGACAGGCAGGTTTCGGACAGGATTTGGGTAGATAATCCAAGTACCCTTGGTCTCGATCAATTGGGGTACGCGAACGGCCACGACCTTGCTGAGCGCAAACCTGCCGTCGAAATCCACCTGCTTGATCCGATAATACAGCAAGCCCCCAATCAAGGGAGGGAATCCATCGACATATCGGTACTCCGTTTTGGTATCAGACCAACCTTTGCCTGGGACATTGTCCAAGGTCTTCCAGGTTTTCAGCCCATCATCGGACCTTTGGATTTCAAAATGCGAATTGTTCCATTCCTTACCCGTGGCCCAAGTGACAAGTACTTCCCGGTGTTCCCGTCGGAAATTCGCGTCGATATACAAAAACTCAACAGGAAGAATGCGGAAACTTTGGCGGACGATGACGACGCCGGAGGCACCGTTTCCACCACCGTCAGCGGAAGTCGCGCCACCACCAGAGCCCGTGAAGGGTTGTCCATTCCGGGCGTTCCCCGGTCCGTTTGCATTCCCTCCTACACCTGAGCCACCTGTACCCGGACGTTGATTTGCACCAGGCCCTTCACCCATTCCACCTCCGCCGCCAGCATAAAAAAGACTAGAGTTAGAGATGGAAAACTGTAGACCCAAACCACCATTTCCGCCGACTGCGGGATTTCCCGACCCTTGTGATCCTGGCGATCCCGCTCCACCTCCGCCTGCACCAAATCTTCTTTGTGGATTGCTGGCAAAGTTTGAAGCTGCAGCGCCATTATTCCCCTGGCCAGTTGATCCCAAACCGCCTGAAGCACCATTTGCGTAGGCACCACCTCCGCCCGAGCCTCCAGAATTACCGGTTCGAAGATCATTGTTAGTTGTCGATCTTGAACCTCCTCCTCCTCCTCCAATCGCAACAAAAGAAGTCCCAAAAGAAGAATTTCCACCGTTTGCTCCCTTGAACAACGTACTTGTCGAACCACGTCCCCCATTTCCAATCGTTATGAGGACAGTTGAACCCGGGGTTAGCATCTCCGATTCGATATACAAAAGCCCGCCAGCACCGCCGCCCCCAGCACTCTGACCCCGTCCACCGCCTCCACCGCCGGCGACGATTAGGATTTCAGCTTCATCGAGAAGCTCTTCGGTTTCGGTGTTATTTGGAACCGTCCAATTGGTATTGCAGCGAAAAGTATAAATCCTATCAAAGCCCTGCGGAACATTCAAGTTGTAGGCTGGGAGTTCCCTAACCTCCAAACAGGCTTGAGAAAAACAAGTACTCCCGTTTTCAGGTGTTTGGAAACAATCTCCCACAGGGGAAGTGTCTAAAACAGATCCATAATCAAGCACAATGAAACTTGTATTGGGGCCATTGAGATTCAGCGCTGTTCCCCCATTGTTGGAAGAAGTCAAGTTGCCACCTACCACGACACCGGCGTTTCCGCTGACTGTCATAGGGAATCCATCGATTACCATGTTGCCCGTTGCATTGATTGTGCCCTCGCCTGAGACGTTGACCTGATTTCCGCCTGCATTTGCGGAGTTGAATGTTGCGGTCACCAAACTTCCCTGGATATTGAGGATGCCGCCTCCCTCGAGCCGGGTTTGGGTCTGGATCTCCACGATAGTGTTCGCACCGATGTTCAAAGTGTTGCCGGAGCCGCTATTTAAAAACCGAAGTTCTGCAGCTTGAATGCTGGTGGAGGGAGAAATTGGTGTTGCATTCACCATATTCAAAATTGCTCCCGCTTGAAGGCTAAGAATACCATTCACGTTTAGCTGGGCACCGTCATTCATTTGTATTTGGAAAGCATTCCCGCCCGCATTGTTAATGCCCATATTTCCCGTCGTCGATAGTCGCCCACCGTTATTGATCGAAAGCGATACCAGCTGTCCACCGCCGAAATTTGAATTGCCGGCAGTTCGCGTAATAGGATGGTTGATCACAATCCGGATGGGGCAGGCAGGAAAAAATACCGGTCCCAGCGGCGGCGTGGCGGCAGAGTTGGGGGTAGGACAATTGTCAGGATTGGTGATGATCCAAGCTGCGGGATTATCCCAATTGTCGCTCAGACCACTTGTGGTGTATGTCTGGGCGAGGCTAGGTAGGAAAGTAGTAAACAAGCAGAACATCGCCAAAATCGCTACGATGAACGTTGGCCCTATACTTGATCCATTACTTCTTATCTGCTCCCAGTAGGCTACCACCATTTGTTTCCAGGAATATCAAAATGCATTTAAATTGCAACTTATCGCTATTTTGTTGCATTTCAAATTGACTTAAATCAAGTTTGGCCGCGACGTCTTTTTTTGTAAGAAAAGTGATTCGCTAAAGGGACGCGAAAATTGGCCCTAAAAAATTTCCCAAGGGATAAGGAAAGAAAGGAAAACCTTGGATGCCGGCTGGAAACAAAAAAACCGCCGAAAATCAATTCGGCGGTCTAAGAAAAATCGTATTTGGGATTTCAATTCGATTTGATCACTTTTTTGGAGTAAATCTTTTCTCCTTTTTTCACTTGAATAATGTAAACTCCGGCGTCCAAGGCCGAAATATCCAATGACATCTTATCGGAATCCATCACTTTGGGGAAAAACGAGGTGGCTTTTCCATTTGGATCAAAAAGGGAAACCTCCATTTCGTCGATATCTTTGGATTGGATAAAAAGCTCCCGTTGTACTGGATTCGGATAGATGTAAATATCCCAATCCGGGATAAAGTCTACCCTGATTACGGCAGTGAATTCCTCTTTGCCATCAAAATCAAATTGGCGAAGCCGGTAGTAATTGGGACCTACCATGGGCTGGGTATCCCAAAACTGATATGCAACGGGCACATCGCTGTCTCCTTTGCCCTTTTCCTCTCCTATTTTTTCCCAGTTTTTGGCATCTCTGGACCTCATGATATCAAAGCCCGCATTATCCTTTTCTTTTGCAGTAGCCCATTCAATACGCACCCGGTTTTCAATTGATTTGCCACGGAAATACAACCACTGCACAGGCAGAATCCTGAAGTTTTCACGTACTTCCGTAAAGTACGATCCTGCCCAGGTGTTGATGGTGACGTTATTACCGAAGCCATTATCCCCCGTCGCCCACCAAATATGGTCCGGCCCTTGCACTCCCGTGGTGTTTACAGCAATTGAACGTGGGCTATCTCCCGGAGTGATCCCAGTCCTTGGGATCAGGCTGTTATCCCAAAAAATATTGTTGTTTTCCACAGCACCGGGCCGGATGTTGGTAACGGTAATTCCAAGACTTTGCTCCAAGTCATGGATAGGGAAATGGACTGGAAAAAATACCACGGTCGCCACTACTTCTACTTCGGTATCTGGTGGAGTTGGATTTCCGGAAGCATCTTCCCCATTCCAGTTGATCTGATAGGTGCCAGGGGTCTCATATTTCTCGGAAATCAGAATATCCGTACCGGCATCATAGGTCAGATTCCCATTCAAATCTATCAAGACATCCACAATTGCGGGAAGACTGACCGTCACATTTACTTTGGCCTCACCTCCGATTTCTGGGGGCGTTTTGGCAAGATACTCGATATTCAAGCTTGCCGTGGGAGGAGCAGTGGTTTTCCAAATATCAGGGTCAGGATCACTGATAAACAATGGATATTGATAGTTGGAGGATGTTCCGGACCTGGACTTTCGGTTCTCTTCAAAACTTAAGTCATTGCGTGGCCCATCCATGTTGGCGAAGAAGTTCGTCCATCCGCCTGAACCCTCAAGACGCACCCTTTTCACAAAATAGTCATCGCTTGCACCTGTGAAGGTATTGTCGACGGGCACGTAAAATCCAAAATCATTGTGAAAGGAGTAGCTATCCGCCACACCTTTTTGTACAGTAAGTGAGGTGGAAGAACCTTGTGTGGGATCACTTCTGGAGTTTGCAACACTCCAAAAACGGCTATATACTCTTCCCGGCTTTTCCACAAATCCACCTGCAGTGCCGGCCGCTACAGTGATGTCCCAAAAATTGATATTGAATCCACCCGAAATATGCGAGCTGCTTGTGTTGGCATTTGATATTTCCACCCAAAAAGCCCTATCCGCGCCCGTGTTATTGGTAAAGGACTGGGCGGTGTATCCGGTTCCGGTGATCTGGGACGGCCCATTAAGGGCTGCACTTGCATTCTGAGGACGCCCAGTCGCGCCACCACTCGCTGAGGCGTTGTAGTCGGTTGAACTTCTTTGGACCCGTGTAGACGAATTCGTTCCCGTTGGAAAAAAGCCACTCGTGGTAGGATCATAAAACCAACGCACTCGAATGGTTGAAACTGAACTCGACACAACTCTAAATCCCCAAAAAACCGTTTCTCCTGCCTTTACATAGACATATAGACGATGGCCTCCATCGTAATCCGGAGTATTTGATGGTACTAGCATATAGCCTCTGTTGCTATAACCACCTGCCCCAGAACTACTGGGATACCAAAGCATACTCTGCCTGTTGCTTGCTGTTCCCCAATTACCGGATCCTTCAGCATAAGCCCGACTGGAAAGGAATCCAAATCCTATCGCGAGGCCAAAAAAACAAACTAATCTAAGTCCAAAACTTCGCTTGAAAAAAGACATCGAACATTCAAAATATAGGTGAAAAGCAACCGTTTCAGGCAGGTGAATCCTGAAACATATCCTCAATTAAGGAAAAAACAATTAAATTAAACAACTATTTAGTTTACAAAACAAAAATTCTTGTTCAAAATCCATTTTCATTATGTTCTATTCATTCTTGAATAATCACAACAATTCAAAAGTATAGGCGACAAATTGATCTTTTTCCTGAAAAAACCCGCAAAGACTCTTTGAATCACTTAGCCTTCACTAGTTTCTGAAGAAAGACGCTGGACCGTGTCCTGATTTGAAGAAAATAAACTCCTGAGGGAATTTCCCCAATTTCCAATACCACACGATCATCCGCCATTGATTTCGGCACAAATGGCTGGGAGACACCCCGACTATCAAACAGGACGAAACCAACATCTGCTACACCATTTCCCTCGATTTTGATTTCCGTACCAAATGGATTTGGATAGACCAGGAGATCCAATGAACCAGTGTACTCGACACGAATCACTTCGGAATAATTGGATTTTCCGTCTACGTCTTGTTGCAGTATCCGGTAATAATTTCTTCCAAAAAATGGATTCGTATCCCATGATTCATATAGGGAGACGGAATCTGAGTCTCCCTTTCCTTGCACCCTTGGAAGCGCACTCCAAGTCCTTGCGTCATTAGACTTTTGCGGGATAAAATAGGCGTTGTCCCGTTCTTGGGCGGTAGCCCACTCTAATCGAATACCGTTCTCAGAAGCCTTTCCCGAAAAATAGAGCCACCGCACCGGCAATATCCTAAACGATTCCGAGACCTCAGTGTAGTACGAACCAGCCCAGGTATTGATCGTGATGTTGTTGCTAAAGCCGTTGTCTCCAGTTGCCCACCAGATGTGGTCCGGGCCAAGTACGCCCGTGAAGTTGGCTTCCAAAGACTGGGGGCTGTCGCTCGGAGTCAAGCTGGTACGGGGAATAAGCGTATCATCCCAAAAGATCTTGTTGTTTTCCACTACTCCGGGACGCACATTGGTCACAGTGATTCCGAGGCTTTGCTCCAAATCATAAATCGGGAAATGCACCGGATAAAAAACAACGGAGGCGATCACGTCCACCTTGGTTCCCTTTGGAACCGGTGTCCCGCCCGCATCCTCCCCATCCCAATAAATTTGGTAAGTACCAGGCGCATCGAATTTCTCGGAGATGATCACGTCTGTGCCTACATCATAAACCGCGTTTTCATTCAGGTCGATCAACACATCCACTACCGCGGGTAAGCTGATGGTCAGGTCTACAGTGGCTTCTCCACCTGTCGCGGGGGGGGATTTTTCCTGGTAGTTGATCAGCAGACTCGCGGAGGGTGGAGTTGTTGTCGCCCAGATACTGGGATCAGGATCGCTGATAAACAGCGGATATTGGAAATTGGAGGAAGTCCCTGCGATGGATTTCCTGTTTTCCTCGAAAGTGAGCGTATTACGTGGGCCATCTTTATTGGCAAAGAAGTTTGTCCAACCACCACTGGAACCTGAAAGATTGACCCGCTTTACAAAATAATCATTCCCTGCTGCTGAGAAGGTATTATCTACCGGAACATAAAATCCAAAATCGTCATGGAACGAGTAGTCGTCAGCCAGGCCTTTTGTTAGCGACAGCGTGGTACTCGATCCTGATGGTCTTGAATTGGCGATGCTCCAAAATCTACTGTAAACCCTTCCCGAATGCTCCACATACCCGCCTGGAGTCCCTGAAGCTACGGTAATATCCCAAAAATTGATATTAAATCCAGCTGTGATGTGGTTTCCCGAAGTACTGGATATTTCTACCCAAAAGGCCCTTGCAGCGCCTGTACTGTTTGTGAAAGAATATCCTTGGTAGCCAGCTCCAGTTATTTGGGAGGGGCCATTCAGCGCATCGAGTCCGGTGCCTGGTCTGCCTTGCGCAGCCCCAGCGGTGCTGGCATCGTAATCCTGACTTGCGGCAAGTGTCCTCGCTGCACCTGAGGTTCCCACAGGGAAAAAATCAGAAGTTCCTGCGTCATAATACCAAGCCACTCGGATATTTCCCGTCGTACCGTGACGACGAAATCCCCAAAAAACGGTTTCACCATCCTTGACGTACACATAAAGCCTGTGTCCCCCATTGTAACCGGTGACCGAAGAAGGCAGCAACATGTAACCGCGGTTGGCATATCCACCTGAACCTGTATTTCCCGGGTACCAAAGCCAACTTTGGCGATCCGTTGCTGTGCCCCAATTCCCCGAGCCCTCGGCTACCGTTTCATTTTGAATAACAAGAAACAAAAAGCCCAGCGACAGTTTCCAAACCAACGGAATCAGTCGGTATCCAATCTGCGGAAAGGATGAAAAAAATTTCATTTTCTAGGGCAGGAATGGGACGCTTAAGGGTGATTTTCTTGCCCATTCTTAGCAACAAGTTAACAACTGGCCATCTATAGGCCAAGGACTTGATTTACAAAGCATTTTTCCCAAAATGAACACCAAAAAAATGGTAAATAAAAAAGTCCAAGCCTCGCAAGACCTGGACTTAATTTGAAATGTTTGATACACATTAGCCGTTCATGCTGATGAGGAATTCGACGTTGTCTCGGGTTCCCTTCATTCTTTGGAGCAGGAATTCCATTGCCTCTTGCGATGTCATGTCCGACATGAGTTTCCTCAAAATCCAGACACGCTGCATTTCTTCCTTGTCCATGAGCAGATCTTCCCTTCTGGTACCCGAACTTGGAACGTCGATGGATGGATAAATCCTCCTGTTGGAAAGTTTTCTATCCAAAGCCAATTCCATGTTACCTGTTCCTTTGAATTCTTCGAAGATCACCTCGTCCATCTTGGAACCTGTCTCCACCAATGCCGTGGCGATGATGGTCAAAGAACCACCGTTTTCCACATTCCGCGCAGCACCGAAGAAGCGCTTTGGCTTGTGGAGCGCATTGGCGTCTACACCACCGGAAAGGATTTTACCTGAACTTGGCACGACCGTGTTGTAGGCCCTTGCCAATCTCGTGATGGAATCCAATAGAATTACGACATCGTGGCCGCATTCCACCATTCTCTTGGCTTTTTCCAAGACAATGGAAGCGACTTTCACATGTCTTTCAGCTTGTTCGTCGAAGGTAGAAGATATTACTTCCGCCTTTACCGAACGCGCCATATCCGTAACCTCTTCAGGACGCTCGTCGATCAAAAGGATCATCAGATGCACTTCCGGATGGTTTTCCGAAATGGCGTTGGCAATCTGTTGAAGCAGGACGGTTTTACCAGTTTTGGGCTGCGCAACGATCATGCCTCGCTGTCCTTTTCCTATCGGAGCAAACAGGTCCAAAATCCTTGTGGAATAATTATCGTGCTTGGTGGCCAACTTTAGGCGCTCCTGTGGAAACAACGGTGTCAGGTATTCGAAAGGAACCCTGTCTCTGATTTCCTCGGTAGTCTTTCCGTTGACAGTGATAACTTTTAGAAGCGCGAAATATTTTTCACCTTCCTTAGGCGGGCGGATGGTGCCTTTGATATGGTCACCTGTCTTGAGTCCAAAAAGTTTGATTTGGGAGGGAGACACGTAAATGTCATCTGGGGAAGCGAGGTAATTGTAATCCAAAGACCGCATGAATCCGAAGCTCTCGGGCGTGATCTCAAGTACGCCCTCGTTTTCGATGATTCCCTCAAACTCCTTGACGCTTACATATGGTTTTTTCTTTGTTGGAATAATCTCAGCGGCTGGAATGTGGGCCTCTTCGATATCCCTGAAGTTCTTTCTTCTTGGCAATTCCACTTCCGGTTCTATCGGCGCGGGCTGTGCGGCTGGCGATGGTACGATTTCATCCACGACACGTCTGCGTGGCCGGATGAACTTCGCGGGTTCTTCCTGTTGCAGATTTGGCCTGCCACCATTCTCTCTTGGTGCAGGTGCCTCACGCCGTGGCGCTGGACGCTCTTCGCGTTTGAATTCAGGCTTGGCAAATTCAGGTTTCGGTGCAGGACTTGGCGCAGCTTCCGGAGCGGGGTTTTCCTCCTTCTTGATTTCGGCTACGTTTTCTCTTCTGAATTTGGGTTTGGATTCTGGGGCAGGTGATTCTTGAGCAATTTTTTCGGGGGCGGGTTTGCTTTCGGCTTGCGCTGGCGCTGTCTCAACTACTGACGGCCTTTTTTTGGGCAGCGATGACTCGTCGGTGATGGCCTGCTGCTCAAGGATTGCGTAAACCAATTCGTCTTTCTTGAGTGATTTGTGATTTTTTACGCCCAATTCCTCGGCAATCTCTTTCAGCTCAGAAAGAAGCCTGATTCTTAGTTCTTCTATGTTATACATAAAAAGCTTATGAAATGAATAAATGAAGTGTGTGTGAATGTGTGATGAATTCCTGTGATGATTCTGACAGATCTGAATGAAAAAGGGATTCAGCTACGATAAAACCCAGGGGGAGAGGGTTTTCTTCTCTGTGAGTGCACAATATTACAGGTATAACGCTGAAATAACAAATTTTTAATCAAGGATAAATTTATCCCTGCATCAACTGCCTAAGAACTTCTACTGATTTCCATTCCGGGTAAATTTCCAGATGCTTGGCATAGTAAGTCAGGAAATGATCCAAAAGCCTTTTTTTATAAATCGGCGAAATCTTTTCACTGAATCCAAAAGATGCCTCCATCAGCGAATTCAGGTATTGTTTTTCAGCCTGTAGCTGACTGGAAACACCCAAAATCGGTTCAAGTTCCTCATAAAACGAATCCGCATCCTCCGGCGGGAATCCGAGAAACTTGGATCCCTCCCACAGGAAAACAAGCGGGAAATGGGAAAGATGTGCCCGATCCGAATCGAGCTGATCCACGGCCGCTTCCAAAAAATCATAATAAGACTCGTTGTGATATCCCTCCACGACTGATTTGCCAAGCACTTCCGCCATAAACATCGCCACAGCCGACCTTACAAAATCAAAAGGGATGCGCTGATGGGGTCTCAGCAGCTTAACCTCCGATATTCGCTGCAGATTTTTGCCCTCTTTTTCGTAAACAACAAGCTCCAACAAGGTCAAAGGCTGGTAAAATGCCATCTTGTTTGACCGGGAACTTGACCTGACACCATTCACGATATAGGAACGCAGCCCCATTTCCCGGGTAAAAATCTTGACGATGACGGAGGTATCACCGTATTTGATAAAAGAAACGACGATACCGCGGGTTTTTTGGAGCATAAGTCACTGTTACCTGGGCTCGTGGAAACACTTTCTGCAGCGGGCTTCGTAGCTGTCCTTCTCACCCAAGAGAACCTTGTCTTGGGCGGCAGTCAACCGGTAGGAATAGGATGCCAGATTGCCGCATTTCATGCAGATCGCATGGACCTTGGTCACGTATTCCGCAATGGCTAATAACTGAGGCATAGGTTCAAATGGCTTCCCCGCAAAATCCATATCCAATCCGGCCAAAATGACCCTTTTGCCGGCGTTGGCCAAAATATCCGCAACCTCCACGATCCGCTGATCGAAAAACTGTACCTCGTCAATGCCGACCACGTCGCAATCTCCTGCAAGCAAAATGATGTCATCCGCGAAATTCACGGGCGTAGACCGGATCGCATTCTCGTTATGCGAGACTACATCGAAATCATGGTAACGCTTGTCAATGGAGGGTTTGAAAATCTCGACCTTTTGGCGTGCAATCAGGGCACGGTTGAGGCGTCTGATGAGTTCTTCCGTTTTCCCAGAAAACATGGAGCCGCAGATCACCTCTATATGACCTCGGCGATCAGGATTTCTGGATTTTCCGATGGAAGGTTCTATAAACATACTTTCTACTCGCTGTAATGGATATGGGGCAATTTGTTTTCCTCCGCAACCCGAACCGTCAGTTCCCCATCCATGATTTTGGCTTGGCAAGATAGCCTTTCGTTTGGTTTTAACTTGCCCAAATCACGGTAAATTTCTTCCGGTTCGGTGAGCGGGGAGAGGTTTTCCATCCCCGAGAGGACGATGATTTTGCAGGTGATACAGCGTCCTTTTTTTCCGCAGGCATGCATCCAATCTATGCCGTTTTGATGGATTAAATCAATAACTTTGCCTCCAGCATGCGAGGAAGATAATTCGCGTCGTTGTAGATTTTGGATGACGATTTTCAGCATAGCATTGGCGGCAAAAAAATAGAAAACGGTAGGATTATGTCAGCGAAGATAAATAGCAATTATGTAGAAAGCTACGCGAAGGAATTTAGTGGTTTGGTGTGTGCGGACTATTTCAAAACCAAGAAGTACATGACGGGACAGGAGATCATCACCCTGACCCCGAGCATTCAGGTCAATTTTTTCATCATCAAGATTCTGTTTGAAACTTGGCAACTTGAAATCGAAAAACTGAAAAGCAGTCCTTATTTCGATTATCGTGACAAAGCCGTCCACGAGTCTTTGCGCGAATTTGCCAACCTCCTCTCCCGCACAATCAAGATCGAAAGGCAGCACTTTGAGCCCCTTTTGATCCAAGCAGTGAAGGAGAGCATTTCCCTGGCAGTCAACCCCTTGGATTTTTTCAAAAACGAAATTGCAAAAGTCAAAGACCAAGATGTGAACCAGTTTTTGAAAGACAACAAAAAATACATCAAGTGGCACACCGCCCTGATTTCGAGCCTGATCGACCGGGCGGGATTGCAGCATACGCGGGAAGCTTACACGAGGGCTTTGGAAAATAACTTTGCCAGCCAAAAAGCAGGTCTCGATAGCTACAAATCCCTGCTCAACAGCATGGGCCAAATCAAGTTTTTGGATTTTGACCTTCTGATCCCAGTCCAGGACGAGCAAATCGAGGAAATTCCAAAACCTGCGCCTCAGCCAATCCAAGAACCCCTGGCCACGGAATCTTTCTTCGACCAAATTGAAGAGCCCTCAAAACCCCTTCCGATCCGGATGCCTGTATCGGGACAAGAACCTGAATTGGAAGATACGGTGATGGTAGAAGAGGACCTGAAAGACCTGCCGTCCGAACGTAGGTTCAAAACCGTCAACCTGGAAAATCGGATCGATCCGATCGAAATCTGGAACCGCCTCGAAAACGAACAATATTCCGTGATGAAGGGTACCATCAAGGACCTCGCAGAAAGTGTGGGATTGAACCAACGGTTTATGTTTACCAAAGAGCTTTTTGACGGCAACCCCGATTTGCTAAAGCATGCGCTTCGATCCATTGACGAATGCAAGTCATTTGTCGAAGCCATCGAACTGCTGAATGAACGCTATGTCGGTGAACTCGGCTGGAATAAAAACTCGGAAATCGTAGAGGAATTTGTCCAGTTGATTTTCAGAAAATTCGACAACCGCGGATAGAATTGGTTCCAAAAAAATCACCCCCAAAAATTGACTAATATCAATTTAGTGTGTTTGGGAATATTTCCCTATATTTCAAACGTTGATTCCAATACTATTTCGCAAGTAAAATCAAATTTAGGTCAGCACTAATTCCCGCAGCTTAGACGGGAAGTACATTCGCCGATTTGGTCCATGGATATGTTTGGGACAATTATTCCTCCCGTACCATTATACGGGCAGGAAATTATTGGCATTAATTTCGGAGTGATTTGATTAATCTTATCTTCATTCTGATTTATAAAAAAATTTAATTTATATTTTATGGAATTTGGAGGTGGACTGCATGTGTTGAAGAATCCCAAATCCCGGCTTTTGTTGTTGACGGTTTTCGGCCCAGACATTGAAGCTGCTGAAATATATATTCATGAACATATTTCCAACCATATTGAACACGTAGTTTAAAAAGGATCAAGATTTAATTTGTGTTGATTAACTTACCCATACCACAGCTTTGGGTTTGACCTAAACAAGCCGAATGAAGGAATTCTTAAACATAAAAAAGGAGGTTTTGTCCAAGTTGGAATCTGATCTCCCGAGTAGCCTCAAGTACCACGACATGTCCCATATCATGGATGTGTATGATGTTTGCAACCAATACATCGATAGATTGAAGCTCCCGGAACAAGAGGCCTGTGAACTAAGAATCGGCGCCCTGATGCATGACATCGGCTTTACCCAAGGCAACTCCAACCACGAAGAAGTGGGGGCAAAAATGGCTGAGGAAATCCTCCGGAAACACAACGTCGGCCAACATTGCATCGAAAGTGTACAGGGCTTGATTCTCGCTACAAAAATCCCCCAATCACCCACAAACGAGCTCCAAAAAATCCTTTGCGATGCAGATTTGGATTACCTGGGCAGGGATGATTATCCCGAAATCAGTTCCAAACTTTTTGAAGAACTGAAAATCTCCAACGTTATCCAGACGGAAGAAGAATGGAAAAACATCCAAGTCAGATTTCTCAAAGCCCATCAATTCCACACTGACTTTGCGAAGAAAAACCGAGAGCCCAAAAAGCAATACTGGCTACGGATGATCGAGAATTCTTAGGCAGATCTACTGCGAATAATCCTTTTTTCCTCAAATTTTGAAGCCAAGTCATTCGTTTTTTGTGGCCCTATCAATGCGCCTCCAGCCAATCCTTCCCGGTCCCAACCTCTACTTCCAAAGGCACAGGCAGCTTCACCGCATGGGTCATCAAATACGGGATTTGTCTCTTCAAGATTTCGACCTCGTCCTTGTGGGCGTCAAACACCAATTCGTCATGCACCTGCAGGATCATTTTTGATTTGAGGTTCTCCTTTTTCAACCAACGATGGACGTCGATCATCGCTACTTTGATCAAGTCCGCAGCCGAACCCTGCAGCGGGGCATTGATGGCGTTTCGCTCCGCAAAACCCCTCATTGTCATGTTCCTGCTATTGATATCCCGCAGATAGCGCCTTCTTCCCAAGATCGTTTCAACATATTCATCCTTGCGGGCCTTCTCGATGCTGTTGTCCATGTAGGTCTTGACGGCGGGAAACTCGGTGAAATAAGCATCGATAATCTCCTTGGCTTCGGTCCGCGAAATATTGAGTCGCTGGGATAGTCCAAAAGCCGAAATCCCGTATATGATGCCAAAGTTGGCGGTCTTTGCCTTTCTGCGCATGTCCGAATTCACGTCGTCCAAAGAGACCTTGAATATCTTCGCTGCCGTAGCGGCATGTATATCTTTCCCTTCCTGAAAGGCTTCCAACATGGATGCATCCTGCGAAAATGCTGCCATCAGCCGCAGTTCGATCTGGGAATAATCGGCTGAAAGGATGACGTGGTTTTCGTCCCTTGGAACAAAGGCCTTGCGTATTTCCCGGCCCCTTGCCGTCCTGATCGGGATATTCTGGAGGTTGGGGTTGATCGAGGAAAGCCGTCCCGTGGCTGCCACGAATTGGTTATAGGTAGTGTGGACACGGCCCGTTTTGGGATTGATCATGGTAGGTAAAGCATCTACATAGGTGGACTTGAGCTTCACCATTTCTCGGTACTCCAAAATGGCATCCGCGATTTCGTGCTCGCCCGCCAACTTGCTCAAGACTTCTTCTCCGGTTGCATATTGGCCAGTCTTGGTTTTCTTGGCCTTGGGATCGAGTTTGAGTTTTTCGAAAAGCACATCACCAAGCTGCTTTGGAGAGGAAAGGTTAAAACGCACTCCCGCCAATTCATAGACACGTTTCTCGATCTCTTTGCTTTCAGATTCCAGGATTCCCGACAACTCTGCCAAACTTCCCGTATCGATCCTTACTCCCTCAAACTCCATTTCGGCGAGCACTTCGATGAGGGGATTCTCAACCTCAAAAAACAACTTGGCCAAACCATTGCGCTTGATAATCGGGTCAAACTTCTGCTTGAGTTTCAAGGTCACATCGGCGTCCTCAGCGGCATACTGGACCACATCGTCCACATCCACATCCCGCATGTTTCCTTGTCCTTTTCCTTTTTTTCCAATCAATGACTCGATCGAGACAGGGCGGTAATTGAGATATTGCTGCGCCAGCCAATCCATGGAATGCTTGCCCTCCGGCTCGATGAGATAATGGGCCAACATGGTGTCGTACAATTGTCCTTTAACCTTGATGCCATAGTTCATCAGCACGAGCATGTCGTATTTGATGTTCTGGCCAATCTTGGAGATTTTTTCATTTTCAAATAGACTTCGGAACAATTCCAACTGACGAGAGGCCTGTTTTTGGTCGGCCGGGAATGGTACATAAAACGCCTCGCCGGGCACGTAGGAAAAAGAAAGCCCAACGAGTTCCGCTTCATTGGGGTTGATCGATGTCGTCTCGCTGTCGAAGCAGAATTCGTCTTGGATTTCGAGGTAACTGATCAATTCCAGGATCGCATCTTCACCCTCTACTTTGTGGTAATCATTCGCGGTCGTCAGGATGCTGTCATACTCCTGAAGCACCGGAGCCAAGGGTTCTTCTGGCAGCAATTCTTCTTCAGTCACCGCAACTTCTGGAGTAGAAAACAAGCCCAATTGCTCGCTTGGCCGGGCTTGGGGCTTTTTGATCTTTTCTCCAAAAACACGCTGCGTCAGTGTCCTAAACTCCAATTCAGCAAAAATTGCCTTCAATTGGTCCTCGTGCGGTCCATCGTAGCGGAGCGCGACTTCATCAAATTCGATCGGAACATTGATATCAATCGTCGCCAATTCCTTGGAGAGGATTCCCTGCTGGGCAAAGTTCTCTACGTTCTCCTTTTGCTTTCCTTTGAGCTGATCCACATTCTGGATCAATCCTTCCACTGAACCAAACTCCTTCAAAAGTTTGACTGCCGTCTTTTCCCCAATTCCCGGAATTCCCGGGATATTGTCCACAGCGTCTCCCATCAGGCCCAAGATATCCCGCACTTGGTCTACATGCTCGATATCCCATTTTGCACACACCTCTTTTGGTCCCAATATCTCCACGCCATTGCCCATAAATGCCGGCTTATACAGGAAAATATGGTCCTCTACGATTTGTCCATAGTCCTTGTCGGGCGTCATCATGTAGACTTCAAAACTGGTGCGTTCGGCTTTTTTGGCTAAGGTACCGATGATATCGTCCGCTTCGTAGCCGTCCATTTCCAGCACAGGAATATTGAATGCCTGCACAATCCGCTTTACCCAGGGTGTACCTACCTCGATGTCTTCGGGTTGTTCCTGTCGATTGGCCTTGTAGGCTTCAAACTGCTTGTGGCGAAATGTTGGCGCCTTGGTATCAAATGCCACCGCGATATGTGTCGGCTTTTCCTTGTCCAAAACTTCCAGCAGCGTATTGGTAAAACCCAGCATGATGCCGGTGTTGAGGCCTTTGGAATTGATCCTTGGGGTCTTGCTGAAAGCAAAATGCGCCCTGTAAATCAGGGCCATGGCGTCGAGTAGAAAAAGTTTTTTATCTCCTTTTGAAGGCATGGGGTTCGGTTTTTGGGAAGTAGAAATTCAGTTCGAAAGTAGCAGGGTGGCTAAATTACAAATTATCGGCATAGGCTTCAGCCTAAATCAAAAAACTAAGTCAAGACATCGCAGCCAGACGGGAAAAAGAAAAAACCCGGCAACAGGCCGGGTTTCCTTAATCTCTATCAGCGCAGGGACAGTTAGCTCACCTTACCGTTCATGGCATCGATCAATTCCCTTTTGAGTTTCCTTTCACGCTCAAGCGTGTTTTTGCGGTGTTGCTCAAACTCCTCTATTGTTTCTGCCAAATCATTTTGGGCTTTGGCGATCACTTTGTGGCTTTGGCTGTATTTGAACAAGAAAAACAGCAATCCCGCCGTCAGCAGCCCAACGATAGCCCACATCATGTTGACATAGGTGGATTTGTGGATCTGTAGGCCCAAAAATTCGAAACTATCCACGGCGGCTTCCGCAGACTCCAATCGATTTTGGGTTTCGGTGACACCTGCTTCCAAGGCCTTGATCTTGGTTTCCTTTTCTACCAAGTCTGCCTGGATTGTACTCAATTCCTTTTTGAATACATTGATGGAGTCGGTAACGTTGGCACGGATCTGATCCAAATGTGTCTTCTTGACCACCTTGTAATCTTGGTAATTGTTTGAAATCTTGAGGAGGTGATCAAATTGGCTGGAGATCGTCCCTCCGGTGAGGGATCCGGTTTGCTGTACAGTGTCCTGGGCCCAAATGGGCACAGAAAGTACGCTCGTGAGAAGGATAAGTAGTATTTGCTTTTTCATTGGATTAAGTTGTTTGAAGCGCAACCGCTCCGGCATTTGGATTTTTCCGGGTAGGCATTGCATCAGCAATAAATATGCCTCTATGATTTGAAAATTGCAATAATTTAGGAACGAAATATGACAAAATCACTCTAATTGTTTGATTTTATTGGACTTATCGGCAAAAATCCTTTCCAAAGAATATCCATTGAGCGAATTCAACTTTTCTCACAGTTATTTTCCTGAAAAAAACCGGGGCTTTGTTTCAGGGCTGATTTGTCTTATAAAATTGTGATTTCTGGGTTTTTCATGAACAATATTCCCAAATCCGGAATTGCATTTTGGGCCAAGAAGACAAGTATTTGAAAATCAATATTTTTTTGATAAATTCCACGGTATTTTTATGTTTTTTATATGAAATGGAAGAATTTAAAGCTTTGGGGAATTCTTGCCTTATTGATTTTGGTGATAGGCGCCATTCTCTATCAGCAGTCCCGCAACAATCGCGACGAACTCAAAATGCAGGCGATCCGCGGAATGGAAATCACCCGGCAAAACCTCATCGGCGCCTACGATTCTTACCATCAAGAAATTGAGGGGTACTTTTACAGGATCCTGATCGAAAAATTTGGGAAAAAGGCGCCCGATAGCCCTGATGGTCAACCAAAAAGCCAAAGCGCCATCGCACGGACCATGAATGGCTTTTTTGGTTCCAACCGTCCCGTCTTTACAGAAACCGTCATTATCAACCCAAATTCGGAACAACTTGCCGAACCTTCTTTGGAGATTCTTTACGAAAACCCCGTCCGACTGGCAGACAGGCACCACTTGATGACATGGGACCGGAAGCAGTTTGACCTCAGGGAGCTTCCAAGTCGCAGGCAGATCAAAGAATTGTTGGGATTTGACCTCGTTTATCCCAAGGATTTCGACTTTGAAGACTCGCTCATGGTGCAGGTTTCCAGCATTCTTCCGCTCGAAAAATTACTGAAGAAAGACCAAAACAACCGCTTTTTTGACCATATCATCTTGGCCGACGAAAACGGCAACGCGCTTTATCCAAATAATCTGAGGGAATTGCAGCTGCTGGATTTTAAGAAAATTTCTGAAAACGACACCTTATCCCGGCACCAAGCAGGGGTGAGGTTGACAAATTTTGACATTTCCCTAGTCCCACATATGGGGTTCTGGATTCCCGTTCAACTCAACGGCAAAACATTTTACCTGATAGGCACCAAGCAAGCGGACCATTTTGACAAAGTCGGCTTGAGGATCAATTTCAACCTATTGACGACCTTGATTTATGGATTGATCATCCTGCTGCTTTCGATCCCAATACTTTCCATTCTCAACCTCGAAAAAGGGGACATACTGAGCAAAAACAAGGTATTTGCCGCGGGATTCTCCTTGATGTTTTTGATGACGGTGCTTGGTTTTGGCTTATCCCAACTGGGACACCTTGAAAAATACGTCGATGCCAAAAAAGAGAATTTTGATTCCTTGCGGCGGGTTACCCAAAGGCATCTTGAAAGCTACCTGAAGGTTCTGAATGAGCGAAACGGGAAAGGGTTCAGGTTTGAGGATTTTCCCGACAAGGAAATCCTAGAGCTCATCGAGGTGCAAAACTCCATGATCACAAAGCTCAACATTGCTGATTTTGGAGCGAAATCGATGATCAAACTCGATTTTGCCAATCCCAACGAATCCTTCATCGATATTTCGGGGCGTGATTATGTAAGGCATTTTGATGTACAGCGTGATCGTCCGTATTTCATCGGAGCCCAATACTCCAGGGGTTCAGGGGAGTTGGAAGCTGTGATCAGCCGAAAAGGAAACCAAGAGCAAGTTGTCGAAGCCATAACATTTGCTTTGCGAAAAGTCAGCCCAATCACCGAAAACCACCGCTACCTGCTCTTCAAGGAAGGGGGGAAAGTCCTCCACAAAAGTGATGGGATACTTACGCCACTTGACCAAATACCGGACGCTTTGGAGGGTCAAAAATGGGCTGAAATCAAAAATCTGATGGAACAGAATCCTTTAGCAGGTGCCGAGGACTTTTGGGAAATCAGCATGTACTTGAACGGCGATCCTTACATCGGGATTCTGCAACTGGTGGACGGGAAAAACTTTGACCAAAATGTCTGGTCACTTTACCTTATCAACAAAAACTTAGCTTACGTCAAGTCATCCCTCGTCAGTTTGGAAGCCGTCGTGATCTTGAGCTTTTATCTACTCATGTTGGTGGTTATGACTTTCATCAACAAATTTGCCCAAAGCCCACCGCAAATCAAGAGTTTCGTGCCCTTTGCATACGCTTGGTTATTCCCGACCAAGAGGAAGCAAAGCCGCTACTTGTTGTTGACCGGTGTCAATACCCTGCTCCTCCTGGCGCTTGTCCTCGTGTTCTTCTCAAGTCGATACCATTTGCTTGCAGTCACGCTGGTAGCGGTGCTTTCATCCACCATTGCTTCACTTTGCCTTTACCTGCTTGCAGGACCCACTTGGCGCTCACGGACCATTAGGCGGGATCTCCTTTACATCTTGCTGATGCTGTTGCTTTGGGCCTTCGGTGTCGTCATTTTGATTCAAATCAGTCTTGGATGGGTGATCATACTCGTTACCGCAGTTTTGTTTGGGATCGTCGCATGGCTGAAATACTCGGGAAGCCTCCGGACAATTGACGGTTTTCTCAACCAATGGGCTATCAGTTCCCGGGCAGCGTTTGTCGTGTACATGATTTCTTGGTCCCTGTTGTTGGGATTCCTGCCTGGTATGATGATCCACGGGAGTACGTTCAGGTTTGAGGAAAGCATTTGGAACGGACAGGCGGCTAGCGAAGTACCCGAATCCAAGGAATGGATCGAAACCTACGAGAAATTCAGGCGGAATCTCTTTTCGATCGTCGGGGACAATGCCGACAAAGAGCCTGGGCAATTCATTTCTCCGCCAAAAAACGCCATCTATGCGGCCTTCGAAGGAAAGCAAGATGCGGCAAACTGGAGCTTTTGGAAAAGTCTCCGCTGGCCGTGGATATGGCTCGGGGCATTGTTTGGTATACTGGTCACGATCTATTTCCTGATCAGCAACAACATCAGTAAAATCTACCTCTTGGACTTTGATTTTGACAATCACCTGGTGGGCAGCAAAGCGGACTGTGACGCCCAAGACTTCAAAAAAGTGTTTCTGTGTAGCCTCGATACCATCCAAAAGAAAAAGTGGATTGCCTGTAATCTGGGAGTGGAAGAGAGCGAAATTTTTGTGTTGGATTTGGCAGAAACGAAACTGGACGATGACCAGGGAAGCACATTATTTTCTTTTCCAGATTCCAAAGGCAAAAAAGTATGGCTCATAGAGAATATCCATTGCGTGACTGAGCCGAGTTGGCTAAGTGACAAAATCCCGCTATGGCTTGAGGAAGCCAAATCCAACCATGTGCCGCTCGTACTGGGCTCTGGAAAATCATGGAAGCAACTGCTCCAAAACTTTGCCGCAGATTTGGACAAAGTGAGGTTCAGCGAGATTTTCGTCGACTTTTTCTTTGAAATCGTCCCAATCGACTACTCGCTAGGGGAAGTCACCAATGGCCTGGAACGGGAGCTTGCTTTTGGGCAGAACCCGGAAATCGTACATACCCTCATCCGAGCCAAAGATGAGGATATCGAAAACCAGGTGATGCTCATCCAGCGCTACAACAAAGCCTACTATGCCAATATTTGGGCAGAACTCAGTTTTATGGAACGCAAGGTCTGCTATTATTTCAGCCGTGAAGGTTTCATGAATCCCGCCAACTGGGACACGATGACCGAACTGGTGCAAAAGGGAATCCTGAGAATCATTCCGGAAAAGGATAAAATGGGCATGTTCAACAGGACTTTCAGACATTACATTCTCAACAATATCTCTGAAAAGGAACTGCAGGAATTCAAAACCCACGAGCGGGCCAATGGCAACGCCAACACGATCCAAATCGCGGGGGTGAGTTTTGTACTACTTTCCCTTGCCATGATTGGCTACTTTGACAAAAACTTCCTCAACGAGGCCTACGCCTACCTCAGTGGGATTTTGGGTGCGATAGGCTCTATCTACTCGCTGTTCAGCAAGGGATTTTCCTCCTTATCTTGGGGGAAAAAATCCGCCGAATGACAATTTGCATGATGCCAGTGAACGCCCAACTTATCCTCGCGGATTGGTTTTTTGTGGTTTTTCATTCCAGTCTTATTCTTTTCAACCTGTTTGGCTGGATCTGGAAAAAAACGAGGAAAGCCCATCTCATCACCATCAGCCTGACGCTGCTGTCTTGGGGATTTTTGGGAATCTGGTATGGTTGGGGTTATTGTCCACTTACGGATTGGCATTGGCAGGTGTTGGAAAAGCTTGGAAAGACGGACCTGCCAAATTCCTACATCAGCTACCTACTTGACCGGGTACTCGGTTGGCAACCCGGCGAAAAGTGGGTAGACGCCGGCACGCTTGTCCTGACGCTTTGGGCTTTTGGGATGTCGGTTTGGATGAATTGGAAGAAGACACCCAAATAATATCCGAAGACCTTGAAAAAAAAAAGCCTCCAATTGGAAGCTTTGATTTTTAAAGAAGAAAAACTCAAAGTTGAGGTTGGGTTTCCTTCAGTTTGAAGAAGTTCTCGAGCGATTTGGTGAAGCCACCACAGTTGTTGAATGTACCGGAGTCACATACGGCAGTGACGAATATGCTCGAGTTGTCCAACTGCGTGATGGAAGTGATTTGAGCATTTTGTAGACCCTCGTTCTCCAATTCAATTAATTTAATTCCCTCGCTGTTTATATCGATTCGATAAATCGCGTCGAGATTGTTGAGAATGATTTTCCCATCAATACTGAACAGATTATCCGCCATTTGACTCAAGATAAAATTATCAAGTGGTGAAATCTGACTTGAACTGTAGGTACCCAACAGCTGATTGTTTTTACCGGAGAGATCCGATTTGTATACTTCCCATGGGAGATTGTCGAATGGCATTGGCCGAGCAAAGGTGATGATCTCATCTCCGACCTGAACGGATTTGGCAAACCTCTCAAAACGCAACTCCAAATTTCCAGCTCTGTCTATGTCAAAGGTCTTGCCATCAAGCGTGACCCTTGTAAAACTGGGAAAATCCTTCAAGATGCGAATAGTAGAAATCCCTGCAAAAAACTCTTCCTTGATCAGCTTATATTCCAAGAGTTCAACTTTCCCGGCATTGACTGCGGTCTTGACCCAAAGGAAGTCAGGCGTATTTTTTTGTTTCCCGTCTTTTGCTGAGCGGTAGGGTACCATGACTGTTCCGTCTGGATTGATGCTGATTTGCTCGCACAAAAAATAATGCAGGAAATGAAACTCAGTAAATTCGGGATCTATATCCCGCATGTTTAGGGTCAAAGCGTTCTCCTGATTGGAGTTACCCGCGGGCAGGATGAACAGTTGTGATGGGTTGATAGCTGCCATCAATTGCTCCGAAAGGGGTAGCCGATAAGGTGGCATACTCTGCATAAAGAGACTGAGCTCGCTAAAATCATTCGGCCCTCCTGTACTGGCATTGGCAAAAACCCGTGACCTTGAGGCGGCGTAAAGCGCTCCGTTAATTTCCCGGGCAAATGAAAGCCCATTCTGGAATCCTTCTGCCTTTTCCCATTTCTCAGGGGTTGCGGGTTCCTCTTGCGGGTCGCAAGCGTAGATGAACAACAGACAGATCGAAAACAGCAGGGGGAGGAAAGTTTTTTTGGACATGGCGAGAGATTGGCTAACCATTTTATCGATTGTTATAGTGGAAATGTAGTGAAATAATTTAGTTGGCCGATAGGAATCACGAAGTATTTCTTGATTGGAGTTTGCATTACTCCCCGAAGCCAGCTTGAAACAACAGAATCAAGGAATTCCCTAAGATTGATCAGTTGGAATCGGAGTAGACCCTATTGATTTTCATTCGACTACCAAAAAGGACTGTTTACGTGTCCTTACAGATTTTGAGTTGAATTCCCCGGATATCGTAAAGGTTTGATCTAAATCCCACTGGGTTGGCCAAAGTTGGGGATTAATGGTAAGCTGCTGAACTTGGTTGGTTTCCCAAAGCAATTGAAAAATACCCCCTTCCACATAACTCGTAAATGCCGTAACATTTTCGGTTTTTCTTTCCAATTCCAAATCCAGGCCCCATCGGTTTTTTACCACTATTTTATCATCATCCTTGATTAATTTGAAATCTAAAGACATGTTTAGGGTATCGGCATCAACCTTTTGTAGAAAAGGCAGTCCCGTTCGTACAAACTGCACATAAGAGGTATCGATCCGCGCCTGTTGAAGCTCTCCTGACAAAGAGACGGTGTCCTGAATGTGAAGCATTTCGATACTGCGAATCTTTATCATCGTGCCAAGGGCTTCCGCTATGTTTTGCTTCGGGTAGAGCAGCATGGAACTCAATTTAGAGGTAGAACTTCCTGTCTCCATTTCCAACTCAAACTCTTTCGCTGGATCCGAGCCATATACGTCTTTTTCATTCAATAAGTCGCCTTTTTTGTTGTAGAACAGCTTAAATGATTCATTCACAATCGGCAACACATATTTTCCAATCAGCCGGCTACCCTCCTCGGGCCTGTTGCTGTCAAATCGGAAAGTCAGCGGAAAGCTGCCACGTACCTCATCTTCTGAGACGTGATATTCGGCGCTGCTTATATTCACTTCAGCCTCTACACTGTCATTAGTGCTATAAAGAATCTTTATACTCGCTTTCTCTTTCATTTCGGAAAAAGTCCTGGGCTTCTTCCTGATTTTTCTGCCATGATAGTTGTCGTTGGTAGAAAGCTCCATAGAAAAATGAAAAATATCCTGTCCTGCTGCAACCGTACCTAGCATCATAAGACCATTCAAGAAAAGTATCCTAATACTGTAAAGATGAAAAGCCGTTAGCAGAAGCTGGATGCTTAATGTACACTTCATAAACTATTAGTAATTTTCTTGAAATAAGGATAACGAAATATCAATCTGTCGGTTCAGTAAATTGATCCAATTTTGGGTTTCATTGGATTGAATATCGATAGAACTATACTTTCCGGGTATCCTAAATTTTGAAAAATTCATAAACTTGATGGCCTCCCCGCTTGAACTCTTTTGTATAATTATTTTCTCTAAGGTATTTCACTATTGACTTTCTTCCATTGGAATCAATTTTTGTAATACAATGATATCCTAAAAACCACTACAGGATGCCTTTCTCCGACAAATGCACAAGACCGTTCCAAACCCCGCCCAAATATTCGACCTAATCCCCCAACCCGCGCCTTTCCCGTAATTTTTCCCGATCGATTCCCTTTCGTCCAAAAGATTTTCTAAATTCCAGTTCAAACCCATTAACCTGTTTTCATGGAAGAAAAGAAAAAACTCCGTAGCCAAGAATGGTACGGACGCACCGGAAAGGACGGATTTATCTACCGGTCTTGGATGAAAAACCAAGGCCTTCCCCACCACTTGTTTGAGGGCGAAAAGCCCGTCATCGGCATCTGCAACACCTGGTCGGAATTCACCCCCTGCAATGCCCATTTCAGGGATTTGGCTGAAGCGCTGAAGAAAGGGATCTGGGAAGCTGGCGGATTTCCGCTGGAGTTTCCCGTGATGTCTCTGGGTGAATGCTCCATTAAGCCCACCGCCATGCTTTTCCGAAACCTCGCGTCCATGGACGTCGAAGAAAGTATCCGCGCCAATCCGATGGACGGCGTGGTATTGATGTGCGGCTGTGACAAGACGACGCCTTCCCTCGTAATGGGTGCCGCGTCCGTGGATTTGCCGACCTTGGTGCTCTCCGGCGGACCGATGCTTGTCGGTAGGTTCAAAGGCAAAAAAATCGGTACTTCCGATGTGTGGAGATTTGCCGAGGAATTTAAAATGGGCAAACTTTCCCAACAGGAGTTTATCGAAGCCGAAGCGGCGATGTCCCGATCTGTAGGACACTGTGCACCAATGGGCACTGCATCGACGATGGCTGCTATGGTAGAGGCATTGGGCTTGGCACTGCCCGACAATGCGACCATTCCTGCGGCGGATTCCAGAAGAAAAGTTCTCGCCCACATGGCCGGAATCCGGATTGTAGAAATGGTGAAGGAAGACCTGCGCATGAGCAAAATCCTCACCCGCCCCGCCTTCGAAAACGCCATCATGGTCAACGCGGCCTTGGGCGGTTCGACCAATTTCATCCTGCACCTGACCGCTATTGCCAAGCGTGTCGGCGTTGATTTGGATCTGACAGATTTTGACACATTCTCCTCCAAAATCCCCCTTATCGCCAACGTGCAGCCTTCCGGGGAGCATTGGGTTGAGGACCTGTTTTATGCAGGAGGCCTTCCCGCCGTGATGAAGGAAATTATCCACAAGCTTAACCACGATTCCCCCACGGTAACTGGAAAAACACTCGCGGAGAATATCGCCAAGGCGGAATGCTACGATCGCAACCTGATTGGGACTTTTGAAAAGCCCATCAAGCCGGAATCGGGCATAGCCGTATTGAAAGGAAATCTCTGCCCCGAAGGCGCTGTCCTCAAGCCATCCGCTGCCAGTCCACACCTCCTGAAGCATACAGGTAGGGCCGTGGTCTTTGAAAACATCGATGATTACAAAGCCAAGATCGATGATCCCAACCTTGACATTGACGAAACCTGTGTGATGGTGATGAAAAACGTCGGTCCCAAAGGCTATCCCGGCATGCCGGAAGTCGGAAATATGGGCTTGCCTGCAAAACTGCTCGCAAAAGGCATCAAGGATATGGTCCGCATTTCGGATGGCAGGATGAGTGGCACAGGTTACGGTACGGTTGTGTTGCACGTATCACCCGAGTCGGCTATCGGCGGCCCCTTGGCATTTGTACAGAATGGCGATATGATTGAGCTCGACGTACCAAACAGGAAATTGACCTTACTGATCTCGGATGCCGAAATGGAAAAACGCAGGGAAAGCTTTGTCCCCACAAGCCTCCCTTATGAGCGCGGTTACGTCAACCTGTTTTTGGATCGGGTCAACCAAGCCCATGAGGGTGTTGACTTTGATTTTCTACAGGGAAGTTCAGGGTCAGTCGTGAAGAGAGATTCGCACTAAAAGATGAAAAACCATAGCAAAGTCGCCCTGATCACCGGCGCGGGTCAGGGTATCGGATTGGAAATCGCGAGACTCTTATCCCTGTCCGGTCACCATGTCATCCTCAATGACATCGAAAAAAGCCTCACGGACGAGGCCGTTGCCCAATTGCTACGTGAGGCAAAGGGGAAGGTGATCGGCATGTCGGGGGATTCGGGCGACATTGCTTTTATCGAGGAGATGGCGAGCCTCGCTTTGAGTGAATTTGGAAGATTGGACATCGCAATTGCCAATGCGGGCATTACGCTCTACGGGAATTTCTGGGATTACCCCGCAAAGGATTTCTTTGAGGTGATGCGGGTGAATATGGGGGGGACATTCTTTCTGGCACAAGCCGCAGCCAATATCATGAAACAGCAGAAGGAAGGCGGGTCCTTGCTCTTCACATCTTCCGTTACTGCCCATCAGGCGCACAAAAACCTCGCCGCCTATGCCATGAGCAAGGCAGCAGTGGAGATGTTGGCAAGGAATTTGGTCATCGAATTGTCCGAATTCCGAATTAATGTCAACTCCATTGCACCGGGCGCCACGCTGACCAACCGCACCGCCTTGGATAAAGACTACGAGAAAACCTGGTCTAAAATCACGCCGATGGGCCGACCAGCTTCTGTTACGGATGTCGCCCATGCGGCTGTTTTCCTGGTATCTGAAGAGGCTAGGCACATTACAGGACAAAATTTAGTCATCGATGGTGGCTGGACAAGCATCAGCCCCTCCCCTTACAAATGATGGCTTGATTTTGTCTTTTATGAAAAATAACTAATATTACGCACCATTGGAAAGTCATTTGACTCAAGTTTCAGAGAACGGCGTCAGGCACTATCTCAGAAATCCATCCACGATAATCTCCTTGAAACTAAGCCCACACTATGAAAATCAAACTATTCGATTTATTGGAGTACAACCAACATGCCAACCAACTCACAATTGACCTATTGGTAGAAAATGCGCTTATCTCTCCGCCAAAGGCCAACGAGCTTTTCAGCCACATTATCAATGCACACCACGTCTGGAACGCACGGATTCACGGCAAAAGGAATTTTTTCAGTATTTGGCAAAAGCATTCCCCCGAGGTTTTTGAAGAAATGAATGACGAGAACTACTTGGTATCAAAAAAAATCCTGGAGACGATAGAACTCGACCGAATCATAACCTATAAAAATACCTCTGGGGAGCAATTTGAAAACAGCCTTTCCGATATTCTTTTCCATATCATCAACCACTCCACTTACCACCGCGGGCAGATCATGCTGAAAATGAGGGAGGTCAATATCGAGGTGCCCTATACCGACTATATCATCTACAAGCGGAAAAATGCAAAAACCTGAGCCCTATTTTCCGGCCCCTTGGAAACTCCAAGGGGAAGGTTTCATCCTCGCTTTTCGTTTCAAGAAACAATGGATCGCGCAGAATACCTTGTTTACCGATGAGCAGAAGGTGAATTTTTCCGGTGGTCTCGGCTACCTCATGCTCGTCAACTATCAAAGATCGCCTGTCGGACCCTATTATGAATTGCTGCTGATCCCAGGCAAATCCAAACCCAATGGGAAGCAGACGATCAGCCATATTTTTGTGGATTCGGAGTCAAGTACCAAAAATGGCCGCTACAATTGGGGAATCCCCAAACAGACCGTGCCCTTCCTTTGGCAAAAAAGCGGCAACCTCGAAACAATCGGCGTGGGCACAGAGGACAATCCGATCTTTTTCGCAGAATTGGAAGTTAGAAAAATGCCTTTTCCCGTCTCCACTTCCTTGCTCCCGATTCGCCTCGAACAGGAAATGGACGGCAAAACCTACCTTACAAACCCGACCGGAAAAGGCTGGGGCAAATTTGCCAAAATCAGAAAGATGAAAATCAACGCGGACCTTTTTCCCGACGTCACTACGGTCAAGCCGCTTTTCTGCGTCAAGGTCAAGCCATTTCATTTGGAATTTCCTCAGGCAGAATGATCCTTTCAGGTAAGAAAATCGTCGTCACAGGAGCCGCTTCGGGAATTGGCCGGGCGCTCGTGGCGCAACTACATGCAAAAGGGAATGAACTGCTCGCAGTGGACCTACACGCGGAAAACCTCTCCCGATTAAAAGATGAGTATCCAGGTCTCCAAACGCTGATGCTTGACCTGACTGAGGAAAACAGCGCCGACAAAATCGTGGAATGGGTAAAATCAAACTGGAATAGCCTCGACGTTTTTTTCTCAAATGCAGGATTTGCCTTGTACGGCAATTGGGAAGAAATCCCAAAGGAAAGGACCGAAGCCATGTTCCGCATCAATGTGTTTGTTCACATGGAATTGGCAGCCAAACTAAAGGCAGGAATTGGAAGTGACTTCCGAATGGTCGTGACAGCCTCCGCGATGTCCTATTGGGCTGTTCCCGGCTACGCAGCCTATGCCGCAAGCAAAGCGGCCATACACCAATGGGCTGAAGGAATTTGGTCCGAAGGGGATGGCGAGTGGCTGACCTTGGTTTACCCCGCGGCGACTGCCACGGATTTTTTTGAAAAAGCAGGCAAGCAAATCCCCAAAGCATATCCAGTACAACCCGTCAATAAAGTTGCCAAAAGCATCTTGAAAGGCACGGAAGCGGGAAAAAGGAAAATCTTCCCGTCCGATCTCTTTCGCTTCATGTTGGGGTTAAACCGGGTTTTTCCCTTGATCAAGCGGATATATTGTTGGTCCGAAAACCGCAAACTGCAACGTTGGACCAATAACAAATGACTGGGGTGGTTTATGGATTTTGAAAGAAATCATTCTTGAAAAATCAGTAGATTCAAGGCTTACTGCACATCAAGTCCACCAAACCATGAAAACCATCACGCATCTATCCCTCATCGCACTCTCCGTGTTGGCCTTCTCCTGCCAGCCCGCCAAGGAAAAAACACTCCCCGAGAAGGTCGCCGACGCCTATGGCTTTGAAAACCTCGACAAGGTCAAAACCATCTCCTACACATTCAACGTACAGCGCGACTCAGTCACGCGCTTTAGCCGAAACTGGAAATGGCATGTCAAGGACAGAACCGTGGATTTCTCGGACGCTGACACGAGCTATTCCTACAGCCTCGACTTGCCCAAAGATCAACTCCCGCCCGCGGACAAGGGATTTGTGAACGATAAATATTGGCTGCTTTTTCCTTTCCAACTGATTTGGGATACGGGCTACACCTTTGAATCCACTGAAAACGTGACTGCCCCGATTTCAGGCGCCGCAGCCACCAAACTTACCATCCTTTACAACAATGTCGATGGCTATACCCCCGGCGACGCCTATGACCTGTATTTGGATGAAAACCACATGATCATTGAATGGGTATTCCGGAGGGGAAATGGCAGTGAAGGCCGTCCCATGACTTGGGAAGATGTCCAAGAATTTGAAGGCATCAAGATCACCCTCATGCACAAGAATGACGCCGGCAATCCTTTCCTTTGGTTTTCGGACGTAGCAGTTGAAAAATAATCGAAAAACAGTCACCATTTCCATGAAGAAACTCGCCTGGCTATTGCCGCTGCTTTTGGCTTTTCAAGTCCAAGCCCAGAAACTTTCCAAAACCGAGCAGAAGATCATCTCCCAAATAGAAAAGAATTACCAAGAGACCCTTTCGCTCTTGGAAGAGACAGTCAACATCAACTCCGGCACCTTCAATATGGAAGGCGTCAGGGAAGTCGGGAAGGTATTTGAGCGGGAATTTGCCAAGATCGGCTTTCAAACGGAGTGGATCACCTTGCCGGATTCACTGAGAAGGGCGGGGCATTTTGTGGCGACCAGAAAGGGGACAAAAGGCAAGAAGCTGTTTTTCATTGGCCACTTGGACACCGTTTTCGAAAAGGAAATGCCTTTTTACCCATTCACTTATGTGAATGATTCCACGGCCAAAGGCCAGGGAGTGAACGATATGAAAGGCGGCAACGTCATGGTGTTTGCGACATTGAAAGCCCTACACGAGTTAGGCCTGTTGGAAGATAGAACGATCACCGTCTATTTTCCCGGCGATGAGGAAAATGCGGGTAATCCGAGTTGGGTGAGCCGTTTGGATTTTGTCGAGCGGGCCAAGCAGCATGACTATGCCTTGGGCTATGAAACCGCTCAAGGCTTTAACATCGCTACAGTGGCACGAAGAGGTGCGAGCGAATGGACACTGAAAACCACCGGAAGACAAGTCCACTCCTCGGGCGTTTTCCGCGAATCCGTGGGTTATGGCGCCATTTATGAAGCGGCGCGGATCTTGGACGAGTTTCGCGAGGAGCTTTCCGGCGAGCAATACCTGACTTTCAATCCGGGCCAAATCATCGGTGGTTCTGATATCACCTACGATCCAATCACAGGAGAAGGGACATCTTTGGGAAAAACGAATATTGTTTCTCGGGAAGTTTTCGTCACCGGAGACCTGCGATTTCTCGGTGAGGATCAAAAGGAAAAAGCCCGGGAAAGGATGCGTCAGATCGTTTCCCAAAACCTGAACGGAACTACGTCATCGATCGAGTTCAAGGACGGAATTCCTTCGATGAAGCCGTCTCCAGGCAATTATGCCTTGGTCGATGTCCTGAGCCAAGTCAGCAAGGACATGGGTTTTGGTGAGGTCAAGGCGGGAGATCCGGGTTCACGGGGGGCGGGGGATATCTCCTATGTAGCGGATTATTTGGACTGCATCGATGGACTTGGGGCTTCCGGTACGGGCGCGCATTCCCCCGCCGAGACGATCAACATGAAGCAATATCCCAACCTGCTCAAAAGGAGTGCGGTGTTTGTGTACCGGTTGCTAGAACAATAAACTGGAAAATTCTTCCAACGCGGGAGTGTCAACAATTTTTAAAGCCCATCTCATTTGATGGGCCTTAACTTTTTATCTTTATCCCGATGAAAAAATATGCTGCGATTGTTCTGCTTATTGCCGTATTGAGTAATGTCGGCTGCAATTCTCCCCAAACCCAAACCAAAGAAGAGCCCACTATGGCTGATCCCCAAAAAATCGTCCTTTATCAGGTATTTACCCGGCTTTTTGGGAATACCAACACCACCAATAAGCCTTGGGGTACGGTGGCGGAAAATGGTGTCGGAAAGTTTGATGATTTCAACGACCAAGCGCTCTCCGAGATCAAAGCGATGGGTGTGACGCATATCTGGTACACCGGTGTACCCCACCATGCCGTGATTGGGGACTACACGGCCCTTGGCATTTCAAACGACGATCCGGATGTGGTCAAAGGCCGGGCTGGATCGCCCTACGCGGTGAAGGATTACTACCAAGTGAATCCAGACTTGGCCAAAGACCCCGCAAAAAGAATGGAGGAATTTGAGGCTCTGATCGCACGAACACACAAGCATGGGATGAAGGTCATCATCGATATCGTCCCCAACCATGTCGCACGCAGGTATGAGGGCCGCAACAACCCCGAAGGGATACGCGATTTTGGGGCGGATGACGATACCTCGGTGGAATACGCCCGCAACAACAATTTTTATTACATCCCGGGAAAACCCTTTGAAGTACCTGTGCCCTTGGAGGATTACCGTCCTTTGGGTGGTGAGGCCCATCCCTTGGCTGACGGGAAGTTTGCCGAAAATCCGGCCAAATGGACTGGAAATGGCTCCCGAGCGCCACAGCCACATTTTTACGATTGGTACGAGACGGTGAAGATCAATTATGGTGTGAAGCCGGATGGAACCAAGGATTTTCCAATCTTGCCGGCCGATTATGCCCAAAAGGACTATCAGGCCCACCTGGATTTCTGGAAAGACAAGGATGTTCCCGACTCTTGGAAAAAATTCCGTGACATCGCCATTTTTTGGACCAAAAAAGGTGTGGATGGCTTTCGATACGACATGGCGGAAATGGTCCCCGTGGAGTTTTGGTCCTATATGAACTCGGCCATCAAAGCAGAGAATCCCGATGCCTTTCTTTTGGCAGAGATCTACAATCCCAAAGCTTACCGCGACTATATCCGCCTGGGCAAGATGGATTACCTCTATGACAAGGTAGAGCTTTATGATACCCTCAAGCACATCATGCAGGGAAAAGGCTCCACAGATCATATCATCGGCATCCAACAAGGCCTCGCTGACATCGGTGGACAAATGCTGCATTTCCTCGAAAACCATGACGAACAGCGCATTGCGAGCCCTGATTTTGCAGGAAAAGCCGAGTTGGGAAAACCCGCCATGGTGCTGTCCGCCACGATCGATCGCGGTCCGATCATGTTGTATTTTGGTCAGGAAGTCGGAGAACCGGGGGCCGAAAATGCAGGCTTTGGCAAGCCTACGCGCACTTCCATTTTTGACTATGTGGGCGTACCACATCATCAACGCTGGATGAATAGAGGAAAATTTGACGGTGGCCAATTATCCCCAGAAGAAAAAAATCTGCGCGATTTCTATGTCCGCTTGCTGAATTTCACCAAAACAAGCCCCGCCTTGGCAGGCGAATACCGTGAAATACATAGCCACAACCGGCAGTTTACAGAATGGTACAACGACAAGGTATTCTCCTTTGCACGCTGGTCAGAAAACCAGAAGCTCGTCATTGTGAGCAATTTTTCCCCCAGCGAAACCTATGGATTTGAATTGCAGCTGCCTGGCGACTTGGTCCAAACATGGGGCCTAAAAGAGGGAGATTACCAAATGAGCGAAAAGCTCTATGGAAGAGCCGGTGCGACGCTCAAAGTTAGCTCCGGAAAGGCTACCGTCAGGGTAGATTTGGGACCTTTGGAGAGCTGGGTGTTGGAGGTGAAATAGCTGATCAAATATGCCGATCCTTGCCTTGGGCTATTTCGTAAAGTAGCTCCCGAGAGCGGTGGAGTTGGGCCTTGACCGTCCCCAATGGCTTATCAAGCTCTTGGGCGATTTCCTCGTAGGACAGCTCATCGAAGTACCGCAACTGGACCAATTTCCTGTATTTGGCAGGAAGCTTATCCACAAAAATCCGCACCATTTCGATACGCTGGGACTTGATGTATTCGTCTTGCGGATTTTTGTCGTCATCCTCCACATCGATATTGACGGGATTGCCGCCGTCATCGCTGAGCGTCGTATTGAGGCTCATGGTTTTGAGCTTCTTCTTTCTGATGAAGTCAATGGTATTGTTGGTCGCGATCCTGAACAGCCAGGTACTGAAAGTGAAATCCTTTTTGAACTTGTGCAGGTTGCGAAAAGCCTTGGCAAATGCCTCCATGGTCAGATCTTCGGCATCGTCAGCGTCGCGTATCATTTTGAGCACCATGAAATAGACCGCCTTCTTGTACCTTTTCATCAAAGTGGCGTAGGCCTGTTGGTCTTTTTCTTGGACAGCTTTGTCAATGAGGTCAAAGTCCTCCAAAGCTTTGCTCGAAAATTCTCGTTCGTTTATTTCCATCTGACTCTTTTTGACAAATACCCCATCGAACCCAAAAACCAAAAGTACGCGCTATATACAAAATCAAACGCCGCGGACCATCCTGCTTTTGAAATTCCCTCGAGCTTCTTGCGTGCTGACTTGAATACGGAAGTGATTAAGGCCGACCTGACGAGTATTATACCTATAATCACCAAAAATTGTTCCCATTGTTGGCCGATTCCTGTAAGCACAGCAAGCGTTAAGGCAGAAATCCAGAAAACGGTGTGGGTAAAGGCATACCATCCGATTTGGAGTTTGCTCCCGGTCCGGTAATACTTCCCTGCATGAAAATGCCTTTTCTTCTGCTGTACATAATCTGTCCAATTCTCCTTGGGCACGGTGTAGGTGATGCTTTCCGGATCGACAACGACTGCGGTGTTCCTGCCGTTCGAGTGGATGTTGACATACAGGTCGTCATCTCCGCAAAAGATATCCCAAATTCCCTTGAATGCCTTGTTCTCCATGAAATAGCTCCTGCGGTAGCACAGATTCCGTCCTACGCCCATGTAGGGCGCTTTCAATAGACCGAAGGAAAGGTATTGGATGCCATTGAGCAAGGTCTCGAATTGGATCCATTTGTTGAGGAGGGTTTTGCTCTCTTCATACTGGGAAAACCCAAGGGCAAAATCTTTGCCTTCTGTCCTCACGGGTGCGGTCATGATGTCGATCCACTTGGTGGATTTCGGCCAACAGTCAGCATCGGTCAACAGCAAGACGTCGTTTTTGGCAACTTTGATACCGAGGGTAAGTGCGTATTTTTTGGAAGTGACGTGATTGGGCGTATAATTCACCGTGACGGTCCGGAGCCGCGGATAGATCTCCATCAATTTTTCCAATACCCTTTTGGTCCCATCGTAGGAGCGGTCGTTGATAACCATGACCTCAAAGTTGGGATACTCCTGCTCAAAAAGGATCGGGATCAGTTTCTTGAGATTAGTCCGCTCATTGTGTGCGGCAATGATGACGGTCACGCCTTCTTTTTCAGAAGTAGTTGACTTTGTACGATTCGTATGAAAAAAAGCCAATCTGCCGAAAATGAAAAGAATGTAGAAGAGTTGGACGGCAAGGCTGATAAAAAACAGAATCCACAAAATTTCTATAAACATTCCCAAGCAATTGAAGGGCAAATATAAACCCAAAATGCGCATTCATTTAAGAAGAAGCTTATATTTTTGTGCCTTCCTGCATAGCCCGAAATCAGGCAAGTTGGAAGTAATAACTAGCGGATGAAGTTCAAATTAGAGGCCACAGATACAAAAAGTAAGGCCCGCGCAGGCCTTATCAATACCGACCACGGGGATATCGAAACCCCTATTTTTATGCCTGTAGGCACGGCAGGTTCGGTAAAGGCCGTGCACCAGCGGGAACTCCAATACGATATCAAAGCCCAAATCATCCTTGGGAATACTTATCACCTCTACCTCCGCCCCGGTCTCGACATCCTCGAAAAAGCGGGTGGACTCCATAAATTCAACGGCTGGTCCAAACCGATTCTGACCGATTCCGGAGGCTATCAGGTATTTTCGCTTGCCGAAAACAGGAAACTCACCGAGGAAGGCGCCATCTTCAAATCGCATATCGACGGTTCCAAACATGTCTTCAGTCCCGAAAGGGTCATGGACATTCAGCGTATCATCGGCGCGGATATCATTATGGCTTTTGACGAATGTCCACCCTACCCTTGCGATTTCACTTATGCGCGGAAATCGATGGAGCTCACCCACCGCTGGCTGAAGCGGTGCATCACGCGTTTTGATGAAACGGAAGGAAAATACGGCTACAGCCAAACGCTCTTTCCGATTGTACAAGGCTCGGTTTTTCCTGAATTGAGAAAACAGTCGGCTGAATTTATCGCTTCCTGTGAACGCGAGGGAAATGCCATTGGCGGTCTTTCCGTAGGTGAACCCGCAGAGGAGATGTATGCCATGACCGAGATGGTGACGGACATTCTTCCCAAGGACAAACCGCGCTACCTGATGGGCGTCGGCACTCCAGCCAATATCCTGGAGTCAATTGCCTTGGGCGTAGACATGTTTGATTGCGTGATGCCTACCCGAAATGCCCGAAACGGGATGTTGTTCACCTCAGAGGGCATCATCAATATTCGCAATGAAAAGTGGAAGGATGACTTCAGTCCAATCGATCCTCATATCCGATCTTACGTCAGTTCGTTTTACTCCAAAGCATATCTCCGTCACCTGACCATCAGCAAGGAAATCCTGGCGGCCCAAATTGCCAGTATCCATAACTTGAGCTTTTACCTTTGGCTGGTGGGTCAGGCGAGGGAAAAAATCAAATCCGGGGAATTTTCCGTTTGGAAAAACCAAATGGTGGAAAAAGTCAGCAGACGCCTGTAACATGAAAATTCTCGACAAACTCATCATCAAAGATTTCCTCAAGACCTATCTCTTTGTGGTCTTGATGCTGATTTTGATCGTTTTGGTACTGGACTTTACCGAAAAGAACGATACATTCATCCGCAACAACGTCCCTGCCAAGTACATCATCGTCTATCTTTTCAACTACGGGCTTTACCTCAACAACCTGCTTACGCCCATCACGGTCTTTATTTCAGTCATTTTCATCACCTCCAAAATGGCCGGGCGCACCGAGATAGTTGCGATCTTGAGCAGCGGGACCAGTTTCGTGAGGATGTTGGTACCCTATTTCATCGCCGCGAGTTTGATCGGCGTGGTGAGTTTCTTTCTCAACGGCTGGGTCCTGCCGACAGCCACATCGGGGATTACCGAATTCAAGTCCCGCTGGATGGATTCGGACAAGTTTTATTCCCAACAAGACATCCATATCAAAGTCGCACCTGATGTATATGCCTATCTCTCCAGATACTACTCCACTGGAAATACCGGCTATAACTTCACATTGGAGCAGGTCAAAGATGGAACACTCATTGCGAAGCTTTCGGCTGATAGGATTGTTTGGGATACGACGACCAACGCTTGGTCCGTCAAAAACTGGAGGATGCGGGTATTGAAAGAAGACCGTGAGGAATATTCGGTCGGCGAAAGTATGGACACCGTGCTTTCCATTACCCCGAATGACTTTGACCTTCCACTCAACCACCACGAGACGCTGAAGCTCCCCGCCTTGTCGAGACAGATCAAAGTCCTTGAAGAACGAGGGGCTGACAACGTCAACTACTACCGCATCGAGCGTTATGTGCGCTACATGTCCCCATTTGCGGCAGTGATTTTGACATTTATCGGGGTGATTGTCTCATCCCGAAAAACTCGCGGCGGATCCGGATTCCAGATTGCCTTGGGATTCCTGTTGGCCTTCATTTACATCATCCTATTCCTGTTGTCAAGGACATTTGCAGAAGCCGGAACCGCATATCCGGTCTTTGCGGTTTGGTTACCCAATATCATCTTTGCGATTACCGGATTGGTACTTTATAAAACAGTCCCCAGATGAGTCAACATCCCTCCTCGGTCAGAGACTACCTGACCTTGCATTTCCTGGTCTTGATTTGGGGATTTACAGCCATCCTAGGTTTGTTGATCAGTATCCCCTCCTTGGAGGTCGTATTCTTTCGGACACTCATCGCGACGATACTGCTGGTATTTATTTTTGGGCTCAAAGGTTATTCGTTTCGTGTGGAAAACAAGGAACTTGCCAAGATCATCGGTACAGGATTCATCATTTCCCTGCACTGGATATTGTTTTTTTGGGCAGCGAGGGTTTCCAATGCCTCAGTTTGTCTGGCAGGAATGGCCACCACTTCACTATGGACGGCATTTGTCGAGCCGATTGTCAACAAGAAACGGATCAAGTCGTATGAAATCCTGTTGGGACTGATCGTGATATCGGGACTTTACGTGGTTTTTAGCTTTGAATTCGACTATTGGCAGGGATTGGCGATGGCAGTTGCCTCAGCATTATTATGCGCGATATTCACCGTCATCAACGGCCGCTTGACGAAACGCCACAGCCCATATACAATCACCTTGTATGAAATGATGGGAGCATGTGTATTCGCCGGGGTGTTTATGCTGGTGTATTCGGGCCTCTTTTTAGAACAATCGGTACAATTCCCGCTGCCGATGGATTGGCTATGGCTTCTGATTCTGGGCGGTGTGTGCACTGTTTTTGCATTTACCGTGTCCGTGGAACTTATGCGCAGGCTGACTGCTTTTGCAATCAATCTAACCTACAATCTCGAACCCGTCTACGGCATCATTTTGGCAGTGATTGTTTTTGGGGGAAAAGAACGTATGACAACGGGGTTTTATTTGGGCACGCTGATCATCTTGGTTTCCGTGCTGATTTATCCGCTTTTGGCATTATGGGACAAGCGTCGAATGGCAAAGCGCACGGCACTGGAATCGTGATGTAGGCTAAAAGGCTTTAAGTGCTCGAGGGATTCTGTCATTGGCCACAACCCCGCTGGATTGAAGTGTTCATTGCAGCCAACACCAACAGTCAATGCCGCTTTAATTTGGTAGGCGCGGAATTTTTTTACTGTTTACAGGGTCGATGCTGTTCATTTTTCTTCCAAGGAAAGGATATAAGTTGCCATCATCTTTGCCTCTTCAAACTTCAGATGGGGGTGTGCCTCCATCACTGGGTAACCCCATGCGCCCGAACCCCCTGAGATGATTTTTCTCGCCAAATGGTCCAAATACACTTGCTGCATCGGATATCTTTTTGCGATGGCTTGAAAGGACGGTCCCTTCGCCTTGTTTTCCTCTTTATGGCATTCATAGCAGTTGGAATATGCGATCAACACTTCACCTTTTCGTACAATCTCGGCATCGATCACTTCGTCTTCGCCCGGAATAATCAGCGTCTCATTTTTCTCGACCATTGAATTTTGGGAATGTTCTTCCCTCTTGTCGGATCCGTTACAGGCACCGAGGAGGGTCACCAAAATCAAACAGAAAGAAATAAGTGTTTTTTTCATGCGAAATTCGAACGCAATTTGGGAGGTGACTTCGGACAGTCTAGGATTTTTCCCTTGGGCTTCACAATGACTCCAACTGTGGTTATCCCAAAGAAAGTAAAACCCTCATTTACAAACAATTTCATTCTTCTCGTCTTCACAAACAAATCAACTTTTCGGAGCAGGGTGAGTAAGGTTTCTTTCCGGATGCTTCCCCTTTTTTTGGAACGGGTCGGGCTACTTTCGATTATTTGTCTAATTTTGCACCAATTTAGCCATAAGTATCCCACCTCTTTAAACCTTACCAAGAATGCCTAAAGACAGCAGCATCAAACACGTCCTCATCATCGGTTCAGGTCCTATCGTCATCGGTCAAGCCTGCGAATTTGATTATTCTGGCTCACAGGCCGCTCGCTCACTCCGGGAAGAAGGTATTAAAGTGACACTGATCAACTCCAATCCGGCGACCATCATGACCGACCCAGTGACCGCCGACCACGTGTATTTGCAGCCTTTAGAGAAAAAATCCATCGTCAAAATCCTCAACGAACATCCCGATATCGACGCCGTGCTTCCAACCATGGGCGGACAGACGGCGCTCAATCTAGCGATCGACTGTGAAAAAGCGGGTATTTGGAAAAAATTCGGCGTGAGGATGATCGGCGTGGATATCGACGCGATTGACACGGCCGAAAACCGGGAGAAATTCAAGGCGCTGATGGAGAAAATCGGTGTCGATGTCTGCAAGGGCGATACAGCGACTTCTTTTTTGCATGGAAAAGAAATCGCCCAGGAAATCGGGTTCCCGCTAATCATCAGGGCTTCCTACACCTTGGGCGGTGCTGGCGGCGCGTTTGTGGAAAAAGCTGAAGACTTCGAAAAAGCGCTAATGGCTGGTCTGCAGGCATCTCCCGTGCATGAGGTGTTGATCGAACAAAGTATCCTTGGATGGAAGGAATACGAGCTCGAAGTCATGCGCGACAACATCGGCAATATGATCGTGGTGTGTTCCATCGAAAACTTCGACCCGATGGGCATCCATACGGGCGACTCGATCACGGTTGCACCGGCCATGACGCTTCCTGATACCGTCTATCAACGCATGCGAAACCATGCCATCACGATGATGAACAGCATCGGAAATTTCGCGGGTGGCTGCAACGTTCAGTTTGCCGTGAGTCCCGATAACCAAACCATCATTGGAATAGAGATTAACCCGAGGGTTTCCCGCTCTTCAGCTTTGGCTTCGAAGGCAACAGGTTACCCAATCGCAAAGGTTGCCGCCAAACTTGCCATCGGCTATAATTTGGATGAATTGAAAAACTCGATCACAGGAAATACCTCGGCGTTTTTTGAGCCCGCGATTGACTATGTGATTGTGAAGATACCGCGCTGGAACTTTGACAAGTTCAAAGGTTCGGATCGCAGATTGGGACTTTCCATGAAAGCCGTTGGTGAGGTCATGGGTATTGGGAGAAACTTCCAGGAAGCACTCCAAAAAGCCTGTCAATCTTTGGAAATCAAACGGAATGGACTCGGTGCGGACGGAAGGGAGCTAAAGGATCAAGCGCGCTTACTGCACTCCTTGGCCAATCCGAGTTGGGATAGGCTTTTCCATGTCTACGATGCATTCAAGTTGGGAATATCGTTCCGTACCATCCACGACCTGACCAAAATCGACAAGTGGTTTTTGCGCCAAATCGAGGAATTGGTACATATTGAAGCTGAAATCGAGAAGCATACGCTCGATTCTATCCCGAAGGAATTGGTGGATCGTGCCAAGAAAAAAGGCTATGCAGACCGTCAGCTCGCCCACATGTTGGGCTGCCTGGAAAGTGAAATTTTCAACAAGCGCTATCATGACATGGGTATCAGGCGGGTGTACAAGCTTGTGGATACTTGTGCAGCCGAGTTTGAAGCTCAGACCCCATACTATTATTCCACTTTTGGTGAAGAAAACGAATCCAAAACCTCTGATCGCAAAAAAGTCGTCGTATTGGGTTCAGGTCCAAACAGGGTCGGTCAGGGAATCGAATTCGACTATTCCTGCGTGCACGGTGTTTTGGCCGCCAAAGAATGTGGCTATGAGACCATCATGATCAATTGCAACCCGGAGACGGTTTCCACGGATTTTGACATTTCCGATAAACTATACTTTGAGCCGGTCTTTTGGGAACATATCTATGAAATCATCCTGCAGGAAAACCCCATCGGCGTGATCGTGCAGCTTGGTGGACAGACTGCTTTGAAATTGGCAGAAAAGCTCCACAAATACGGCATCAAGATCATCGGTACGAGCTTCGACGCCTTGGATTTGGCGGAAGACCGGGGCAGGTTTTCTACGCTATTGAAAGAAAACGATGTGCCGTACCCTGAGTTTGGTACGATCCACAATACCGACGAGGCCTTGGAGCTGTGTAAGAGAATCGGCTTCCCGCTCTTGGTTCGTCCGAGTTATGTGTTGGGCGGACAGGGAATGAAAATTGTCATCAATGAGCAGGAACTTGAGGAACATGTCGTCAACGTCCTCCGCGATATCCCAAACAATGAAATTCTCCTAGACCATTTCCTCGAAGGTGCAATTGAGGCCGAAGCAGATGCGATCTGTGATGGGGAAAATGTCTATATCATTGGCATCATGCAGCATATCGAACCTGCGGGTATCCATTCGGGTGATTCCTATGCGGTACTTCCTCCCTACAACTTGGGGGATTATGTGATGCGGCAGATTGAGACTTATACCAAGAAAATAGCCCTTGCCCTGCGCACCGTTGGTCTCATCAATATCCAATTTGCCATCAAGAACGACCGCGTGTACGTGATTGAAGCCAATCCTAGGGCCTCCCGTACCGTTCCATTCATTTGCAAAGCATATCAGGAACCCTATGTCAATTATGCCGTTAAGGTGATGTTGGGAGAGAAAAAAGTCACTGACTTTGATTTCAAGCCGGTAAAAAATGGTTATGCAATCAAGGAACCTGTCTTCTCTTTCCACAAATTTCCCAACGTCAACAAGGAGTTGGGTCCTGAAATGAAATCCACAGGAGAGGCGATTTACTTCATCGAAGACCTGATGGACGATTATTTCATGAAAATCTATTCTGAAAGAAACCTGTACCTGAGCAGGTAACAAACTCAAGGCTTGGAAACTTGTTGACAAAAAAATTCCGCCGAAGGTCTATTCAGGGATTTCTTGCTTCTTGTCTCTCTCCTTTAAAAATCTAATCATGGGCTTTATATTCAAATTTATCCTCATCGCGATTGCACTATCCTGGATATTCTCCAAGTTGTTGCAATTCTTCATTCGCTCCAAGGTAAGGCAGTTTGCAGAACATGCGCAGACCCTCAAGCGTGAGGAGGATATGCGGCGAAGATCTCGCGAAGGCGATATCCACGTAAATCACGTCCCAAGAGATTTTCAGGAGAAAAGATCCAAGGAAATCAAGGGAGGCGACTACATCGACTACGAGGAAGTGAAGGATTGATCTGATTCTGAATCTTTGCCATTTTTTCAGTGGTATTGATGCATCCCTAAAGAAAGTCCCCCGACAAAGGCAAAGTTGCCATCTGTCGGGGGACATGTTTTTTCCCTGCTGCACAAGATCAATCCGCGGTACCAGACTGAATGGTCTGCCCAAAAAACACCGCATTCAAAAACAGCTTGTTGGTGCCAAACCAAATCGCGCGGAAGTTAGGATTATCCACAAAGGCAACAATCCGTCCGCTGCCTACCCTTTTGATTTGGACAGAGGCGGTATTCTTAACCTTTTCCAAGTTTTCTGGATGGACATATCCACTAGCAAGTGGCTGAGCGGTATATAGGACGGGATTGGCATAGGGATTTTTGGCAGGTTCGAGAAAGAGGTTGTTGTTTCGAAAGACAAAGAGTTTATCCGAACCGAAACCATACCCAATCGGATGGCTTGTGTCGATTTTGGCATTGAAAATCGTCCCGCTAGTCAGCCTTGCGCCCGCATTTTGGGAATAATCGGCGTAAGGAGCCTGCAAATTTTTCGCATCTTCTTTTGGTTCCTCTTTGAAGTCAAACTTCGCGATTTCCTGGGAATTCAGCCAACTAAGCGCATTGCCCCGAGCGATCAAAGTCTTGCCTGAAGAGATCCAAGATTTGAGTTTCTCGGTTTCTGACTTGCCAAGTGAACTATAGCTGCCATTCGGCATCACGAGTACGTTGTAGCGATCAAGATCGGCGGATCCGAATCGTTCGATGGGTAGCAAGGTAATCGGAATCCCCATACGCGTATCGAGCAAATGCCAGATTTCTCCTGATTCCAGGGAATTGACTCCGGTACCAACCAGGACGGCTATTGATGGCGCTTCCAAAACGGAAATACTTGGCGAACCGATATTGTATCCGCCGGTATAGCCTGAATTGAGGGCATGGACAGTGATGCCCGTGTTCTCGGCGATTTCCTTCAAATCCTTTGGCAACTGCTGTGCACCTTCGGCTTTTGCATCATGCCGCAATCCTACCAAAATACTCCCACGTTTCAAGGTCACGTTGTTAGGGAGTGTAATGTCTTCATGGCTGACCCGCACCAGATATCCTTTGGACATGAGGTCGTGGGCTGCTTTTGGCGCATAGTAGTTTTCCCAGCCAAATCCGTACGCATAGTGTTCCCCGGTTGCGGTTACCGCTCCTTTCTTCATCGCGAAGTCCGCTCCTATGGGACTGACATTGGCGAGATTGTACACTTTGCTGCTAAGTGCAGCGTGGTCAAGGTTGAAGGACATCGGGAGCGTCCAAGCAGAGACGTCGTAGAAGAGGCTGTCTCTGAATGTGTTCCTTACCTCAAACATCGCTTTGATGAGACGGTATTGCGGTTGTTCGGTCGGTACTATATAGGATCTTTCTTTTTTGAAAACCACACCATTCACGGTGATGTCTTCATTGAGTTGGAAGACGTTGATCTGGTGTTGGCGTAGGATATCCGCCAGATGGAAACCTCTTGCGGGATCTTCTGCCGCACCGAAAATATAGGCCTTATCCGTATCCGATGCGGCGAGTGACTTGGCTTCCTTGTAGAAATCATGCATCAACTTGTTGAACTCGGGACGCATTTTGCGGGCAGCTTCAAACGAGCTGATGGCCGCACGGAATTGGTTTCGGATCGTAAAGGCAAATGCGAGCGGGCCGAATCTTGTTTCCTGGAGGTGCCCTCGTGAGGACGCCTGCTCAAACAATATCCCTACGGAACCTTGGATATCGGGATATGTGGAGCCGTAGCCGAAGTAATACTCGTCAAAACTCTCCCGTGTATAGTAAAGCGAACCCAATTTGTCAAATTCCGCTACATGGAACTGGGCTATCTTTTCCGTCATTTCAATGATACTCTTAGGAATCAATGGATGGTCCCTGCTTGGAATGGCAGGTTGGAAGAAAAAAGTGTTGTTACTGCCCATCTCATGATAATCGAGGTAGATGTTGGGAAGCCATTGTTGGAATTTGGCGACGCGGTTTTGGGATTCGGGATGCTGTACCAATAGCCAGTCCCTATTGAGGTCAAACCAATAGTGGTTGCCCCTACCACCTGGCCACGCCTCACCAAGTTCGCGTGTATTGGGATCGCCGTTGAGGTTCATAGATCGGTGTGAGTTGACCCAAGAGGAGTATCGGCTATAGCCATCCGGATTGAGCGCTGGGTCGATTAGGATGACGATATTTTTCAAATCCCCTTCCAACTCCTTTGCAGCCGCAAAATGATAAGCTGCCAAAAGTGAAGAATTGATCCCGCTGGCTTCGTTACCATGAACCGTGTAGCCTGCCGCAAACACCATCGGGAGTTTGTCGTAATCCACATTTGCATTTGGATCCCGCAGCTTTTGCCGCTCGGCCTGTATGGATTCCAATCTGCCAAGGTTTTCAGGGGAGGAAATGGTAAGTAAAACCTGTGGGCGTTTTTCATAGGTTCTTCCAAAGACTTCAAATTTAACCCTGGGCGAAGTCTCAGCCAATTTCTCGAAGAATCTGATAAGCTGCTCGTAGTCCACCGTCCATTCTCCCACCTCAAATCCAAGGAAATCCTTGGGTTTGGTCACTTTGTCATCGTAGGTATAGCCCTCGGGAAGGTAGTAACCAAGGGAAATGTTGGCTGTGCCCTGAGGACTCTCTTGGGCGAAGAGTAGCGTGTCGAACGCAAATAGCAATAGGCATGCGGTCAGGATTTTTCTCATGTTGTCAAAATGATCATGGTACAGGTTTCAAGTTATTCAAAAATCAATTTGAACAGGAAAACCACGCCATGAATTGTTTCAATGGCACAATCGAACGCCTGTAAACAAAAAAAGCCCGAACCTGTACGGCCGGGCTGGAATAGATCGATTTTTCAACCTTACTCGACGGTAACGGACTTAGCCAAATTGCGTGGCTGATCGACGTTGCATCCACGCATCACTGCAATATGGTAGGATAGCTGCTGCAATGGAATCACGGAAAGCAGTGGAACAAATGCCTCTTCCGTCTCAGGGATTTCTATCGTGTGATCTGCCATATGTTTCACAGTGGTATCACCTTCGGTAACTACTGCAATGATCCTGCCTTTTCTTGCCTTCACTTCTTGGATATTGCTCACGACTTTTTCATAAGAGCTGTCCTTGGTCGCGATGAACACGACGGGCATCTCTTGGTCGATCAAGGCTATCGGTCCATGTTTCATTTCAGCGGCGGGATATCCTTCAGCATGGATGTAGGAAATCTCCTTCAACTTCAACGCGCCTTCCAAAGCGACCGGGAAGTTGTATCCGCGACCGAGATAGAGGAAGTTTCTGGAGTCCTTGTATTCCCAAGCGATTTCCTTGATCTTGTCATTAAGCTTGAGCGCCCGCTCGACTTTGGAAGGTATTGTTTCCAATTCCGCCAAAAGATGCATGTATCTTGCCTCGGAGATGGTTCCCCTCTGATAGCCTAGCTTCAAAGCCATCATGGCCAAAACGGAGATTTGGGCCGTGAATGCCTTTGTGGAGGCTACGCCTATCTCCGGACCGGCGTGGGTGTATGAACCGGCATGTGTCGCCCTTGCGATCGAAGATCCCACCACGTTGCAGACACCAAAGATGGTGGCTCCTTTGGATTTCGCCAACTCGATTGCGGCCAAGGTATCTGCCGTTTCACCGGATTGGGAAATCGCAATTACAAAGTCCTTCTCGCTAATAACGGGGTTTCTGTAGCGGAATTCGGAAGCGTATTCAACTTCAACGGGGATTCGGGCAAATTCCTCAAAAAGATACTCGGCGACCAATCCTGCATGCCAAGAAGTACCGCAAGCGGTGATGATGATACGCTCGGCGTTTTGGAACTTATTCAAATAGTCCCTGAGTCCTCCCAAAACCAACCGGCCGTTTTTGGCATCCAACCTTCCCCGCATACAATCCGCAATGGATCTAGGCTGCTCATTGATTTCCTTTAACATGAAGTGCTCATATCCGCCCTTTTCGATCGCCTCCAACTCCATTTCCAATTGGTTGATATAGGGGTTGGTTTCAACGTTTTCGATGGTTTTGATCTGAAGTTTGTTGTTGCGGATGACGGCGATTTCGTAGTCATCCAAATACACCACCTGGTTCGTGTATTCAATGATCGGCGTAGCGTCTGACGCTAGAAAATATTCATCTTCCCCGACACCTATCACCAATGGTGAACCTTTTCTTGCTGCAATCAAAGTGTCAGGTTCCTCCAAATTCATGATCACGATGGCGTACGCACCGACGACCTTGTGCAATGCCAACCTCACGGCTTCTTCCAAGCTGCAATAGTTGTTGACGTAAACATCTTCGATGAATTTGATGAAAACCTCAGAATCAGTCTCACTTCTGAATTCATATCCTTTCTTGATCAAGTCGGTCTTCAGCACATCGTAGTTTTCGATGATCCCGTTGTGGATCATGGCAAATTTCTCGTTAGAAGAATAATGCGGGTGGGCATTGACGTCGTTGGGCTCGCCATGGGTTGCCCAGCGCGTATGTCCTATACCGATTTTGGAGCCAAGGTCACCGAATTTTGCGAGATGATTTTCCAGCTCGGATACTTTGCCTTTCTTCTTGTAGATGCTCAGTCCTTCTTTGTCCAGTAGTGCCACACCGGCACTGTCATAGCCTCTGTATTCCAATCTTTTGAGGCCTTTGATGATGATGGGCAGAGCTTCCCGCTCTCCCACATAAGCTACAATTCCACACATTTTTAAAAATTCTAAAGCTGAAATTTATACATTTTCAAAATTTAATTCCAAATAGTCGTTGATTTTTCTGACTTATCGAAAAAAAAAGCTCCCAATTAGGAGCTTTCATAAAAACTGGTATTCTACAGGGTTCTGCCTTTCGAATAGAATATTCTGAGTTTTATCTTGCTTTGATCCACTTGGTACTCTCGCAAAGAATTTGCAAAATCATCTGCCTGTGCGGTGCCGGGAAACAGCAGAAAATCCCTTCTAGGTATCTGTTCACGGTAAACAGCATTCATATGGGAAGTCAAAAACTGCCTGTAGATATTTTCATCCCGGAGGTGGGCCAGTATGGCGGGACGATCTGAATATGCAGGCTCTCCTGTGACTAGATCAACCTGCTGTGTACCGTCTTGTTGAACCATCATCGGAAGCCCATCCTTTCTGACAAGAATCTGATTGGTCTCATTGGTGAAGAACATCTTCAGAAACTGGGGCGGATAGTTTGCGGAGGTATCTGACACCAGCGGCCCGAATTCCAATATAACTTGGTTGAACGTGACGTTTTCGAGCGTATCCAGAAATTGATCAAGGGGGCTTGTATTCAACTTCATGACCATACCATAGGTCGACTTTCCTCCTGCAAACTGTCCTAGATTATAGGCTTTGTTTTTCTCTTGGACCACTTCCGTTGGTGTCCCCGTACGGTCAATTACAGTTTGGGTAAAATGCCTTGCCAAATTAAAGTTGAGGCCAGTGGCTATCGGATAGGCCCTGGAAATGGTATCGCCGTCATTGGTATAGTAAAAAATCAAGCCGGTGTTGTTTCCAACACGGGTGGAAAAGGACGCGTCTTCTCCTTTGAATACCAATCCGGGCAAAAACTCACGGAATGAGAATATATCCCCAAAATATCTGCCGTCGACCAATTCCTCAAAAACCAAATCGGTAAAGGCATTGTCCACAGGAAGTGTTACAATCGTGTCCTGTTTGGCTCGAAAATCGATCGTTGCTTCAAATGTCGGCACAGGGTCATAGGCGAGACCATCGAACGAATAATAGTCCTTGTCCTGAATCTGTTCCTGCAAAAGATGGATGCTGAGTTTTTTTGGAGTCTGCAATTCCTCCGCTATCACTTCCCTGAAACTGATATTCAGCTTCACCGAATCTAGCCTCGCTCCTTCTTTTGGGCGGGCTACGTCCCGGTTAAAGAATAACCTCGAATACCCGATGGCTTCTGTTATTCCAAAGAAGTCATTTTCCGATCTCCCGTACTGTACCACACCGGCATTGGTGGTGTAAATCGAGTCCCGCTGCACTACATCAGCAGATAGGGGTATCTCGATATAAGATACCCCTATTTGGTTGTTGTTTGGGTCCAATTCCAAACCAATGTTGGATGGATCCTCACAGGATGATAAGATGGCTGCAATTGGAACACACAAACCGACGAGCTTAGCCCGCAAGTTCAGTGTAGATGTTGTAATAACTCTCAAAAATCTCCTGCTCTTCTTCGCTATGGATCTCACACTTCTTGTTTTTAGACCACTCTTCTACGAGTTGGCTTAGGTTCTCTGATATTTCTTCACTTTTGATCACCACGTCGGCATACTCCATTCCAATCTTTAGGAATCCTTCGTAGTCCTTTGAATTGAGAGGTGCCAAAATCGCGTCGTCAATGTCGACCATCTTGACCTTCTCGAATAAATCGTCGCCAAATTTATGGCTAAATCCGGTATTGTAAATAGCGAATACCGTTTTTGTATCCTTGAAGAGCGGCTCGTTCTTGTAGGTCGTCTTCAGGTACATGGGCACGAGGCTGGTCATCCAGTCGTTGCAGTGCACCACGTCCGGTGCCCATCCCAACTTTTTCACCGTCTCGATGACTCCCTTGCAGAAGAAAATGGCTCTTTCGTCATTGTCTTCGTAAAACTTTTCATGCTTGTCATGAAATACGCTCTTCCTCTGGAAATAATCTTCATTGTCAATGAAGTACACCTGGAGCTTGGCATTCGGAATCGACGCCACCTTGATAATCAGCGGCTTCTCTTCCTCTCCTACGGCAATGTTGATCCCGGAAAGCCTCACAACCTCATGCAACCTGTTTTTCCTCTCATTGATGAGCCCAAACCTGGGCACAAGAATGCGGATTTCCATCCCTTTTTCTTGCATCGCCTGCGGCAGCTGCCTTACGAAATTGGCCACTTCTGAAGTCTGTAGGAAGGGATTGATTTCGCTGGCGACGTAGAGAATACGGAGTCTAGACATACCTTGTTGTTTTGTTGAGTGATAATAAACGCACAAAGATACAAAAAAAATACGGTAAAACCATTGTATTTCTGGGGAATAACATAGTTTTGCCTCTATTTTACATTCGCAAAGTACAATCCCGTGAAAGTCCATCTGACCAAAAAAACGCTCAATTCCAACTTGCTGATTTTTAGAAATGACAGAAAAACAATTGGATTGGTGCCTACAATGGGCGCGCTACACATAGGACATTTGGAATTGGTCAAAAAAGCAAAAGAATCTACTGATGTCGTGGTAGTTTCAATTTATGTGAATCCGACCCAATTCAATAATCCGGCAGACTTCGAAAAATATCCAAAAACTTTGGACAAAGACTTGGAAATATTGGATAAAATCGGTGTGAATATCGTTTTTACCCCCGAAAATCAGGAAATATATCCTTCAAATCCAAAGTTGAGACTCAATTTTGGACTTTTAGAAGAAGTGCTGGAGGGAGCATTCCGTCCAGGCCATTTCAATGGCGTCGGAATCGTCGTTTCCAAGCTGTTAAATATTGTTAAACCTGATGTCGCCTTCTTCGGCCAGAAGGATTTGCAGCAAGTGGCCATCATCAAAAGGCTTGTAAGTGACCTTTCCTTTGACGTCAAAATTGATGTAGTACGCACAGTGCGGGAGGCTGATGGGTTAGCGTTTTCATCGAGAAACATGCGTCTCAATCCCAATGAGCGTATGGCTGCATTGGTCCTTTCGAAAGCACTATTTTTTGCCAAATCCGAACTTTTAAGGGGTGTAGATTGGTTGACAGTCAAAAACCAAGCAGTTCAGCTATTTGAATCAGAGCCGCTGTGTCGCTTGGAGTATTTCGAATTGGTAGATCCCAACACCTTCAAGATTCTAGAGAGCTTCAACCCACGCGACCTTTCATCCATCTGCACCGCAGCCTACGTTGGTGAGGTACGGCTGATAGACAACCTGCCCATAATTGATTAATATCGCGCAAAATTTAAGTCCATGCACATTCAGGTATTGAAGTCCAAAATCCACCGGGTGAAGATCACCCAGGCTGAGCTCCATTACGTCGGTAGTATCACGGTCGACGAGGATCTTATGGATGCGGCCAACATGATCGAAAACGAGAAAGTCCAAATCGTAAATATCAACAACGGAGAAAGACTCGAGACCTATCTTATCAAAGGCGAGCGCGGCTCCGGACAAATTTGCCTCAACGGACCTGCCGCAAGAAAAGCACAGGTAGGAGATGTAGTAATCATCATCTCCTATGCTTCAATGGATTTTGAGGAAGCTAAAAAGTACAAGCCGGTGATCGTGTTTCCGGACGACCATAACAAACTGATCTGATACAGTGAGATTCAATACCAAACAATGGATCCAAGTAGGCGTATCTTTGGTACTTGCCGCTTGGATTTTTTGGTTTTTGTACAAAGATGTAAGCATCCAAAGGCTAGGCGAAGCATTGGAGGAGACTTCCTATTCGTGGCTTTTGCTGTCGTTGATGGTGGGGGTTTATGGATATTGGGTAAGAGCTTGGCGGTGGAAGTTGCTGATAGAGGCTGATGGTTCGGCGCAAGTTTCGACAGGAAGGTCATTCGTTGCGCTGATGATTGGCTATCTCACCAATCTCCTGATACCCCGGGCAGGCGAAGTAAGCAGGTGCGGCGTATTGTCAAAATCCGAGGAAATCCCCATGGGTCGCCTCCTTGGGACTGTCGTGCTAGAACGCTCGGTGGATCTGATTTTGATGATCATGACCGTATTGGTTGCTTTTTTTTGGGAAAGGAATACCTTCCTCGACCTGGTCGCGGACTTAGTAAATGTGGATATGGTTTCAAAAAACCTCGGAACGATACTCCCGATCGGCATTGCGGGAGTTTTGGTCGCAATCCTTTTCTTTTATCTCCTTTTCTACAAATACAGAGAAAACATTACGGTGCGGAAGATCAGGCATTTCTTTCGGGATTTTATCACCGGTATCCTCAGTGTACGAAAAGTAGACAACCAATGGGGATTCTGGGGCAGTTCGGTCGGGCTTTGGCTGCTTTACTATTTAATGATGGTATTGGTGGCTTGGGCGATACCATCCACTGCCAGTTTGGCATATAGCTCGATCCTCATGGTGATGGTGATGGGTAGTATTGGCATGATTGCACCGGTGCAGGGGGGAATTGGCACCTTCCATGCATTGGTGGCGTTTATTTTGATGGTGTATGGATTGGAGGAAGAGGAGGGGAAAATATTCGCCGTGATCATCCATAGCAGTCAACTCATTGTGATCGTCTTGCTGGGATTGATAACGATGGCATATTTCATTAAAATAACTTCTAAGAAAGTATCCAAATCATCTTAAATTCGTATCCAAACTCAAAAACAAAAATAGAGCTATGATTATTCTGATTGTTGTCGTATTCGCAATCTTGGGATATGTGGTCAGCAGTAGGCTGAAAAGCAAGTTCCAGAAGTACTCCCAAACGCCCTTGAGGGCCAATCTATCCGGAAAGGAAATCGCCGAGCTGATGCTTGCGGACAATAATGTGCATGATGTAAAGGTGGTATCCGTAGAAGGCCAACTGACTGATCACTACAACCCGATGAACAAGACGGTCAACCTGAGCCCTGACGTGTATTATGGTAGAAACGCCGCCGCTGCCGCAGTTGCCGCACACGAATGCGGTCACGCCGTGCAGCATGCTACCTCCTACTCTTGGCTGAAAATGCGTTCCGCCATGGTGCCGATCCAAAATGTGAGTAGCAAAATTCTAAACGTGATCTTGATCGCTTCCCTTTTTGGTGGTTTTGCCTTGAAATTGCCGTACGAGTTTGTTGGCTATATCATCGTAGGATCCTACGGCGTGATGACCTTGTTTACCCTCGTGACGCTTCCTGTGGAATTTGACGCCAGCAACCGTGCATTGGCATGGATTGACAGAAGAGGTATTGTGACTGCCTCAGAACACGCGATGTCAAAGGACGCCTTGAAGTGGGCCGCAATGACCTATGTAGTAGCAGCTTTGGCCTCATTGGCCACCTTGGCCTACTACATCTTCATATTCTTCGGAAATAGAGAATAGGAAACCGAAATTGATAAAATGAGTTTACAATAAGGGGCGAGAAATTGTCCCTTATTTTTTTTTGCCCTAACTTCCCCGCTAAATATCAACCCAAATATTCCTATGCATTTTGAGTTTACTGAAGAACAAATAGCGGTCAGGGATGCCGCAAGAGAATTCACCCAAACTGAGTTGCTTCCCGGTGTGATTGAGCGTGATACCGAAGCTAGGTTTCCCTATGAGCAAATCAAAAAAATGGGCGATCTTGGATTTATGGGCATGATGGTCGACCCAAAATACAGCGGCGGCGGCATGGACACGATATCCTATGTTTTGGCCATGGAAGAGATTTCCAAAATCGACGCCTCTGCATCAGTTTCCATGTCGGTTAACAATTCCCTTGTCTGCTGGGGTTTGGAAAAATACGGCAGCGAGGAGCAAAAGCAGAAATACCTTACAAAGTTGGCTACCGGGGAAATCCTTGGCGCGTTTTGTCTTTCCGAGCCAGAGGCAGGTTCTGATGCCACTTCGCAGAAGACCTCCGCCGAACTTAAAGGCGACCACTACGTGCTCAATGGCACAAAAAACTGGATCACGAATGGCTCCAGCGCGAGCGTATATTTGGTAATCGCCCAAACGGATGCTTCCAAGGGTCACAAAGGCATCTCGGTATTTATCGTCGAAAAGGGCTGGGAGGGATTTGTGATTGGCAAGAAAGAGGATAAGTTGGGCATCAGAGGTTCCGACACCCATTCCTTAATGTTCACGGATGTCAAAGTCCCCGTTGCCAACCGGATTGGGGAAGAGGGCTTTGGGTTTACTTTTGCCATGGAGACACTCAATGGCGGAAGAATTGGCATCGCTGCCCAGGCTTTGGGCATTGCTTCCGGGGCCTATGAGTTGGCATTAGCATATAGCAAAGAGCGTAAAGCCTTTGGAAAACCGATATCCCAGCACCAAGCCATCCAGTTCAAACTGGCAGACATGGCCACACAAATCGAAGCCGCTAGATTGCTGGTCCTGAAGGCTGCTTGGCTGAAAGACCAGGGCCAAGACTATTCCCTTGCCAGTGCGATGGCCAAGTTGTACGCCTCAGAGGTGGCGATGCAGGTAACGGTCGAGGCGGTACAGGTCCACGGCGGCTACGGTTATGTAAAGGAATACCATGTAGAGCGCCTGATGCGTGATGCGAAGATTACACAAATCTATGAGGGCACCAGCGAGATTCAAAAAATAGTGATATCCAGAAGTATTTTAAGATAAATTTGTCCATCAGCGATCTAAAGGCATAAAATCCAATTTTTATGCCTTTTTTTATGTAAATCAATGAAATAAAAAAATTTTTGTCTATGATTTTCGAAAAATATAATACTTTTATGGCCCAACCCTTAATCATGCCATCATGGAATATTACAATAAAGTAATTGAATCTGTGGGAGTCAGGTTTTTGAAAGGAAACAACTTCAAAATCGAGAAACCTGTCACAGTATCCGATTACAGCGATTCCGAGAATACCCTGATCCTATTGCACCAAGGAAGCCTCAAGTTTTCGGAGGAAATGGAATTGGTCAATGAGGGCGAGATTCTTTTTATCCCGGCAGGTAGGTTCAGCAACGTAGCATTCGGAACCCAAAATAAGCGAAACGAGATCAATAACGAGTCATTTCTCGACAATAAGCGGAAATACCTCCAAACGATCAGTTTCAAGGAAATAAAAAATGTGGAGGAAGACTGTGTCACCATCATCAACTTCGAGGCGAAGGTCTTTGACGTGGTGAACTTCTTCCATTCTTTGGGTATCCCGCCGTTTGCGATTCGTTTCAACGACCGCATTGCCACGGTCGTCGAGGACATCATCAAGGAATCCGAGCAAAACACCCCCGGCAAAGAGCGCGTAGTCAAATTGATGACTGAATTGCTGGTGATCGAGATCGTACGACATATCCTGAAGAACAGGCTTTTTGTCGAGGAACTGTCGACCAACAGCACCTATTTCAAAGACCCACGCCTCATCGATCTTTTCAACTACATCAAGAAAAACATCGGCGGTGACCTTTCCAACAAGGTTTTGGCCAAGGTCGCCAACGTCTCCGAGGATTATGTGGGGCAATATTTCAAGATGCTCACAGGCATCAACCCGCAGGATTACATCGAATACCAAAGGATGGAGGCTGCCGTCGAGTTGCTCAGGACATCCAAGAAAAGCATCCGCGATATCGGCAAGGAAGTGGGCTACAAGGATACGGCCTATTTCTGCCGACGCTTCAAGATGATGTATGGACTACCCGCCGGCAAGATGCGCCGCCGCGAATCATTGATCAACGTACAATAAACCCAATCTATATTTAAGACCGAAAAACCGCCTTGGATTTCCTCGGCGTTTTTTTTTGCTATTCCCCTGACCAGCAATTTTTATGTCAAAAATGGTCATTTCTCAGTCATCCCATACACGGAGTGTGGTAAAGGAATACACGGAATATCTCTAACGCATAGACGGAATACCTCTCCTTAATCGTAGTCTGGGGCTGCACTATCATCTAAGAATAGGTCAATTCGAATGCTAATGCTTGAAGCAACTTCGCAAGAGCATTGAAAAACCACCAAAGGATAGTTTTTCCATTGGAGGTCAGAAAAACTAATGCTATATTTCAATAGCAGCGAGGAAAACCTCTATTTCGTTCGATACAGGTTTCTGCCTTGAACAAATAATCTAGATTTAGAGGAGAAAAAATGATAAGACAGCTCAAAATTCCAATCCTCAGTTTGCTAATTACGTCTTGTTTTTCAGGGCAAGAGCGTTTGACACTTAGAGAAAACCAAGGTAATCGTGAGCGTTTGGATGTGTCACCACGTCCTTTCTCAATGCTTGACACAATAGAAAGATATTCACGTTTTGATACATTGTTGGATTATGGATCTAACCGCGTCTTTGCTGGAGGTATCAACGAAATTCAATTCGGAATAATTGGGGGATCAGATACGACGACCAACTTGTATCAAATTTCCGGCACGGCGATTTCAATTGACACCCTAAACACTCCATTTTTAGATACACAGCTTCTGGACGTCAATCTTGACGGAAATTTAGACCTTGTCATTAGGACATTTATTTCTGGGTCGGGGGGGAACAGTGAGGTAGAAGTTTTTCTTTTTGATGTCGACAATAAAAAATTCGTTTATAACAGCAACTTTTCTCTGCCCAACATCAAGGTCGACGGCAAGGCACGAATGCTGTTTTCTGCATGGTGGTCGGCTGGAGGAAGGCCTCACACCAAAAAAGCTTTCAGAGTTAGTGGAGATTCACTGATTTTCTTAGGCTCCGCTACTTACTATCCGGAGGAGGATGAGGTGGTATTCTTTGAAGAAATTGATGGTTTAGAAGTTGAAACGATTACAATTCGAGGTGAGAAATCTTGGAAACTGTTTAATAGATCGTTTTGGGATACCTCAAATGATTTAGAAGACGTCCAATCGATTGTGACGCAATAACAAATCTTAACATTGAAGTTTTATAAGCTTTCCCAGCCATGCAACGATTCAATAATTGCAGTCAATCGGGGCAAGAAAAAAACCGCCTTGGTGATCCAAGGCGGTTTTTTTTTTTTAGAACTCGACGATGATGCCGATCGTGGGAAGGATCGTCCCCGCGGGATTTTCGATCAATCTCATCTGATACCTTGTCGGATCGTTTGGATCGATCTTGATCGAGCCATCAGTATCCCTGACCGGCACAAGGACCGGAGGCTGCTCGGCCTGGAAGTTGTAGGCATTCTGCACATCAAAGTACCAGTTGAGGTTCCAGCGGTTAAAGAAATAGCGCTTGTCCACGCGGAAGTCCAACTGGTGGAAAGCCTTCAGGCGTAGGGCGTTGATCTGGTTGAAATCAAGCACAGCCTGCCCTCTTTTGTCCCAAACTTCAATCAGGGAGGAGGTCTCTATATCAACTGGCGTGTAAGGCAAACCACCCAAGTACCTCCAACGTGCACCGACTTCCCAGTTGTTTTTGAAACGCTTGCCTGCTGTCAAGCTCACGATGATCCTGCTGTCCCAGGCTGAAGGGATAAAGCCTACCGTATTGGGGTTGGTAAATTCGCTCCTGACGAGCGTGACCGCGCCGATACCGTAGAAGGACTTGAAGAGACGCTGCTGTGCAAGAAACTCCAAACCATAGGCCCTACCCTTCGAATCTGAACTGACGGGTTCGTTGCCGATGACGCCGAAGTCTGCACCGAGGTTGGCCAAGGATATCCCATTTCTGATGGAAGAGGGATAGTTGTCGTAGAACTTGTAGAAGCCCTCGACGCTGAACCTGCGGCTTTTCTCAGGAATAACCTTTTCGAAGCCTGTGATAAAGTGGGTCGAGCGGATAAAGCGTATGTCGTTTTGCTGGTTGACCAGATTTCCGGCATTGTCACGGTAGCCCAAAGCAGTGTAAGGAGGCTTTTGGTAGTAAATACCCGAATTGGCGGTCCAGAACAGGTTGGGCTTGATCTGATAGGAAACCGAAAACCGCGGACTGACTTGGTTCAGCGGATTGCGGGCGGTCTGTCCAAAATCGCTTCCATCCATCCGCAGGCCTGCAGTGACCAAGAGTCTTTCGTTCAGAAATGTCTTGTTGGCAGAGACGAAGCCTCCGTAGCTATTGAAAAACGCCGTGGCGTTCGCAAAGATCACCTCTCCATCTGCTGCGCCTGTTGACCGGTCCAGATTTTTGATGAAATACCGGGAATACTCATAATTGACGCCGTACTTGAAATTGAAGCCTTTCGCAAATACGGAGTTTTCCGCACGGAACTTGTTTTCGCTCTCTTGGGAAGTGTAGTCAAACAGCAGGTTTGCCGGGCTGCTCTCATCGTTTTGGGCGTATTTGTATTGCCTGTTGTTGAGCATATTACGGCTCAGGATAAATGTCCAAAAGCCGTTTTCCCTGAATCGTTTCAATTTCAAACCCGTCATGTAGTTCCATTGGGAAGAAATGGGTAGACTTTCCAGCAGGTAAAGCCTGTTTTCCCTTTCCTCCTCGGTCTCATCCCTCGGTTCATTGAAGTTCAGTGCAAACTGGTCGATCGCACCCACACCCAAAAACGTCAACTCAGTCTTGGCGTTCAGCTTCGTCGTCGTCTTGATGGTAAAGTCGTTGAAGGTAGGCAGGAAGGGAAGTTCCAATTGCCTGAAGAGAAATTGAAGATAGGACCTTCTGGCTGAGATCAGGTAAGTGGTGTTTTTACCCAAGGGACCTTCATTGGACAGGGTCAATTCACTGGCACCCAAGGTCATTTGGGTAAACATTTTGTCCTTTCTACCTTCCTTGAGCTGGAAGTTGAAAAAGGAGCTCAATGAATTCATCCGGTCAGCCGGGAATCCACCCGTGATGACATCCACGTTTTTGATCAGGTTCACGTTGAGAATGCCGACAGGTCCGCCGGATGAGCCCTGTGTGGCGAAGTGGTTGATGACAGGGACTTCGATCTCGTCGATGAAGAACTTGTTTTCGTTGGGTGCACCACCCCGGATAATGATGTCGTTTCGGAAGCTTGCGGTACTAGCCACGCCCGGAAGCGACTGGATAACCCTTGAGATATCCCTGTTTCCGCCGGGATAGCGCTCGATTTCGTTGGTGTTGAGCCTTCTCACCGAGATAGGCGTCTCGTCCGAGCGGCTAAACTCCGCGTCGACAGTCACCTCACTGAGGTCAGAAGCTTCTTCCAACAGATCAATGTCCAACCTGACAGGCCGGGCGAGCGAAACCTGGATTTCGAAAAAGGTCTTGGAGCGATACCCCACGAAACTCGCACGCACGTTGTACAGTCCCGGAGGAATATTGGTCAAGGCGTAGTTCCCGTTTTCATCCGAAACTGTCCCCAAATCGGTGCCCACCAATACGACGTTGGCGAAGGGAATACCCTCGTTGTTGATCGGGTTAAAGACCCGGCCACGGATCTCGCCCCCTTGGGCAAAGGAACTGAAGCTTGTAAATGAAAAGAGAGATAGCAGTAATATAAGTCTCATAGTTGGTTATGAATTTGATTTTTAAGCTTAAAGCGGTGTTAAATGTTTTAGAATTTTCGTAATTATTTTCAAAGGACAAATGCCACTGGCTGAATGATTTTCCACACTTTGCCAATAAGTGCCGCATCATCAGGTATTTACAACGCTGAAACCCTTCTAAATCGACAGACATTTTTCATACGGTCCCATACTTTTTCGATTTTCAAAATCTTTCAAATACTATGAAATCATAATTTTTCGACAAATGTAGAAGAAATATTATTCAAAAACATAGTGAAATAAAAAATTTGATTTAAATTTGTTATGTTTTTGTATCGAAATGAGCAAGGAACTTGTAAAGTTGGTAAACCTTTGGGATAGGTATTCGGAAAATGACCCTGAATTGGACATCAGGGGCTTTTGCTTGAAATACCTATCGGAAATGGGCGAATCTGCAGCGCAGCAGGTCCAGCCTGGCTTCACCGTAGATGGCCGGCTGATCAATCTCGTCAACCGTCTCAATAGGTTTGCGGGCATGTATTCCAAGAAGGCCCTCCTGCACAGCGAGCTCAACAACCTGGAGGATTGGGGTTACCTGATTTCGCTCAGCTTCATGGACAATCCCAAAAAGTCTGAGCTGATTGCTGAACTCCTTTCCGAATTCCCCAGCGGCATTGAAGTCATCAAGCGCCTGGTCAATAGTGGCTTGGCAGAGGAATTTGACGACCCCACGGATAAGCGGTCCAAGCGCATCAAGATTACACAAAAAGGACAGCGCGTCCTGTTCGAGACGATGCATTACATGAAGGATATTGCTGCCTTGGCCTTTGGGCCATTGACCGAGGCGGAAAAGCAGCTGCTGATGCTCCTTCTTCAAAAATTGGATAAGTTCCACTTGGACAACTACAAGGAAACCCGGCCTTCGGATTATCATGGCGCGGTACAGGCCCTGAAACAGTCATTGGAAAAATCGGCTGAAAAAGGGTGATTCAGGGAAATTTTTTGGGGCATATTACTAGTAAATAGTTGGTAAAAATTCTTCAAAGCATCTGAATTACAATTACTTACAAAGGGTTTA
>NZ_AMZY02000014.1 GCF_000330725.2 Mariniradius saccharolyticus AK6
CGGCAGAAATCCTGTTGTTGGCCAATGGAGTTTCATTCAGAATGAATGGTTCGGGCCGAGAATACGTCGCGAGTAATCCTGAATTCGGGATCAAACAGCTGAACCCCTCTATAGAAGTTAGCAAGAAAGTGATGGTTTTCCCAAATCCAACAACTGACAAAGTATCCATTCAGCCGCTTTGGATTGAGACAGGTCCACTAACAATGCATTTGGTTGACTCTAAGGGTCGCTTAATCATTGAAAAGACCGTAACAGTCCATGGCAGGGAGCTGGTTGTGGACTTGGGCATTCTAGGATTGTCTCCGGGTACCTATATCATTACCCTAGGCGATCGTAAAATATTGATGCAATTCAAAATTGTAAAAGAATAAAACGTCTAAGATAACCACAATTGTTCCGCAATAGTATAGATAAAAATTATGGTATGATCACCTTTTATGTATAATTTGATTCAACTTCAAGTACTTCTCATTTGGTTTTCGGCATTTTTGGGCAATTCAATCCAGTTTTCTTATCGGATTAGCGATTTAGACCAAATTGCTTTTCCCGGAGCTGAAGGATTCGGAAAATATGCCAGTGGCGGAAGAGGTGGATTGGTATACATTGTAACCAATCTCAATGACAGTGGCCCTGGAAGTCTCCGCTGGGCGGTAGAGGCCAAGGGACCACGAACCGTGGTGTTTGAGGTATCTGGCAATATTGAACTAAAGAGCCGATTGAATGTTGGGGATGGAAATTTGACTATTGCAGGGCAATCAGCACCCGGGGATGGAATTACCATTCAAAATTATCCTTTTCGAATTATCGGGAAAACCAATATCATTATTCGTTTTATTAGATTTCGTCATGGAGATTTGGGTGACGAAATTGGTGATGCTTTTGAAGCCAGATCTGGTTGTGAAAATCTAATGATTGATCACTGTTCTTTTTCCTGGGGTCTTGACGAGACCTGTTCTATTTATGGAGTATCCAATGCAACCATTCAAAATTGTATTGTTTCTGAGGGAATAAATGATGTTTCGAGATTTGACAAAAATTTCAAACATGCTTATGGCGGAATTATTGGAGGAATGAATGTTAGCTTCTACGGGAATCTTATGTGTCATTTTATGATTAGAATGCCTTCAATCGCAAAAGAATCTTCGATTCTGGACATAAGAAACAATGTTTTTTACAACTGGGGATTTCGACCAACAAATAATGGGTCAAAGGCCAAAACAAATCTAATTTCAAATTACTATAAACCGGGGCCAGCTACGAAAGCATTGCCAAGCCAACAATTAGTCGATCAAACTTTTCTGTGGGCAAGTTCTATTGAAAAGGATCCGATCACCTATGGAAAATTCTATTTGGAAGGCAATATGTTGGAGGGTAGGACGGAAATTCTTCAAAATCAATGGTTGGGAGTTAGGTTGGAGAACTCGGAAAGGACTCGAAGGTATTTGGACCTTTGCAAAAACAAGGACGCAAATGGAAATTTGATTCCATTTGAAGTCTCTGAGGGAATCTATTTACATAAGCTTACAGCGAGAGACGCGTTTTCATTTGTACTTGAAAATGCGGGTGCGAATCTTCATCGTGACGAGGTGGATCTAAGGCTGATTCACGAAGTAAAAACCGGTACGGCAAAATTTAAGGGATCGTTATCGGGTCTTTTGGGTATTATTGATAGCCAGGCTGATGTGGGCGGCTGGCCACAACTTAACTCCCAACCACCACCAATAGATACCGATCGGGACGGAATGCCGGATTATTGGGAAATTGAAAAGGGACTGAACCCAGAACGCAGAGATGACCGATTTTATAATTTGGACCCAAACTATACAAACCTCGAGGTTTATTTGAATGGCCTTGTGTCGCATCTAATGAGGCCCTAACAAGGAAAATTTGTAGCGCAAATAGTAGACTTGACAGTTTTGATAATATTGGAGTCAAACGATAACTAAAAAAAATATTTGCAGGGATGTCGCAACTCATAAAAATTTAGAATCACAAATTCTCTAGTTGGACAGATTTGTAAAAAAAAACTAAACAATGCGTAGAGTTCAGTAAATGTAAACTTTGCCATAAAAGGTCAAAAATGAAATGCTTGATTTACTAGGTTGATGGGATTTGTACAGTCTGCTTTAACATAGAGTTGTCCGACTTATTTGCCTGATAACCCAAGAATATCATAAATCAATTCTTTTTCTAAATTTGTTTTTCATGCTCTATTCTTAAAATTCACTGATACCTTTTTGTTAACACCCCTGACATTTGAAAAAAAAAATTATCGAAATGAAAAAGCCTCGAAAAATCTCACTACTGTTTGACCCGAGTAAGAGCATAACTGTCAACTACTCTCTATACCCAATATTTAAATCTAAGTTAGCCGATGAATTCTCATTCATCGATTCGAGAAAATATGATATTAGAAAAGACACCAATGAACATCTTGTAGTTTTTGCAAAGTACTTTGGAAATCTTTCTCCAGATGAACAATCTAGCCTAATTGAAAAGGCAAAAAATAAGTACCAAAAAGTTTGTTTTTTTGACGATCTTGATGGTAGTGAAATTCAGTTTTTCAAATATTTTGATGATTTCGACTTGTATTTCAAGAAACAGATATATTCTGATTTGTCATCGTACACAAGAAGGTTTAATGGAAACAAATTATTTATTGACTTTTACAGGTCACGGTTCGAATTTGAAATCAAATCGAACTCGAAATATGATGGCCAGTATTTGGGTGATTCTAAAAATTTAGGAAAAATTCGCCTTTGTTGGAACATTGGCATTGGTGACTATTTTTCAAATAGGTCAAAACTTATTCGTATTCTTTTTCCCATAGTGGGGCCAAATATCATTGGCAAATTAATGGGAAATTTTCCAAGTGCCCCAGGTAACGATGTGCAACGTATAAAAAAATGTCAGGCAAGATTCGGAGTAAACGAGCGAAGAAAGCATATCGACATCCAACGAAAGATCTTACTAGAAAAAGTTGATGGAAACGATATGTTTCTTTCTGGGAAATTGGATCCCAAACTTTATCAAAAAGAGATTAGAAAAATAAGTGCTGTTTTGAGTCCCTTTGGCTATGGTGAAGTGTGTTTCCGTGATTTTGAAGCTATATTAAATTCTGCTGTGCTTGTAAAACCAGATATGTCTCATTTAAATACTTGGCCTAACGTATTTAAACCGATGGAAACATTTTTGCCAATCGCTTGGGACGGAAGTAACTTAATTAGTCAGGTTCAGGATTTATTAACAAATGAAAAATTGGCAAAAGACCTTAGCAGAAACGCTTATCAAGAGCTCAGTCTTTCTTTTGGGCAAATTGACGAAAAAGTAAAGGAGTTCAAAACATTGATTTTAGAGTGATTCGTTAATATATATGTACGTATTTACGAACCCAGCAGAATTCAAAACACATACTTGTAGCTTTTTTTAAAAATTACTTGAATTATGTTGCTTTTACTTTCATTTATAGAATCTAAGTGGATTGGGATTGAATAAATTCTAGTTGACGAAAAGCTTATTGAAAAAATTTTTGGCTTTTTCATCCCAAACATAAAAAAACTGAAGATTTGGTTTGCGGACAAACCTGAATAAGAAAAACACTATTTCGTTTTGTTGAGCCTTTGGCGAAAGGCAATTTAAAATGACCGTTATTGAGTACATCGATTCCAAAAGAAGGTTTCAGGATTAAAACCAAAATTTTTTGTGTAGCAGACCCTTTACGGAAATACTCATTTTTTTGAAGATTCAGAATACTTTTTTGGTATGTAAATCAATGACTTGGAAATTATTCTTCGATTGTTAAAATTGCTACAAGGTTTGTTACCGTCTTGACATGCTTAATCACCCCATAAGCTTTTTTGACGAATAAACAAAGTTACATCTAAAGAAGTCTATTACGACTCATTTCCCTTTTCATTAATGGAAAGGTATGCCCTAGCAATATTATGAAAGCATTTCTACTAACAATCTTTGGAATAGTTTTTTCCGCCATCTCATTCGCCCAACAACCTAGGCTGGCTTTTCCTGGCGCAGAAGGATTCGGCAAATATACCAGCGGAGGCCGCGGAGGTAAAGTGTATATAGTTACCAACCTCAACGATAGCGGACCTGGGAGCTTGAGAGAAGCATTGGAATCGACTGAACCGAGAACGGTCGTATTTGAGGTTTCTGGAAATATTGAATTAAAAAGCTCTATAACTATACGAAACGGTAATTTAACAATTGCGGGCCAAACTGCTCCCGGAGATGGGGTAACACTAAAGAATTATCCTATGAGGGTTTTTGGAAGTCAAAATCTTATTATCAGATTTATTAGGTTTAGGCTTGGCGACCTAGCAAAAATTGAAGCGGATGCCTTTGAAGCTCGCGATGGTTCATTAGACTTGATTATCGACCATTGTTCATTTTCTTGGGGTACGGATGAGACATGTTCGGTATATCGAGTGAAAAATACCACGGTACAGAACTGCATTATTGCTGAAGGAATAAATGACGCATCTTATTTTGGAAAAGAGTTTAATCATGCCTACGGCGGTATTTGGGGCGGGGAAAATGTTTCATTTTTCAAGAACCTAATTTCACATTTTGTAATTCGATCACCTAGTATTGCATCAAACACCAATATCGCAGACCTAAGAAATAATGTTATTTACAACTGGAATTTCAGATCTACAAATAACGGCGAAAATGCAAACGCGAATTTTATCTCGAATTACTATAAGCCAGGTCCTGCAACGAAATTTCAACCAACAAATACCCAAATTGCAAACTTTTTTCTTTGGCCGACTGGACCCGAATATGGCAAGTTTTATTTGGAGGGAAATAAACTAGAAGGAAAGACAATCCTTGAGCAAGATCAGTGGCTCGGTGTCAGGCTTGAATCAGGTGACCTAACAGAACAATACTTGGAGCAATTGAAGAACAAGGACCAAAACGGGAGCTTGGTCCCGTTTCCTGTCCCTTCGCATATTTACTCCAAAACTATGACTGCGGACGAAGCCTATGAATCCGTCCTAGCAGCTGCCGGTGCAAGTTTGGTGAGGGATGCGGTTGACAAAAGGATTGTACAAGAGGTAAAAACTGGGACAGTTACCTTCAAAGGATCAAAGAACGGTCTTTTGGGCATCATCGACAGCCAAAATGATGTTGGCGGTTGGCCGGTGCTGCAATCGCTTCCTGCTCCCAAGGACACAGACAGGGATGGGATGCCGGATGCTTGGGAAACGGAACACGGATTGAATCCAAATTCCTATAATCCCAATGGTTACAATTTGGATCAGAACTACACCAATTTGGAGGTGTACCTCAATAGTTTGGTTTCCCATATCATGGAGCCTGGTAACGAGGAAATTGTGGCTGTGAGCGGGGTATCGGTTGATCCGAAAACGGCTACCATCGATGCCGGAAAAACCGTTCAAGTCACCGCAACTATCCAACCAAGTAATGCCTCCAATAAGCAAGTTACTTGGTCCAGTTCCAATACTGCCATTGCTACGGTAAATGGCAGCGGGTTGGTGACAGGGATTGCGCCTGGAAGCGTGGTGATTACTGCCAAAACTTCCGATGGGGGATTCACTGCTACCTCGACCATCACGGTCAATCAAACTACGCTTCCAAGTATTGTAAATCTGGTGTTGGTGGACGCAGGAGACAACAATGATTTTAGCGTACTCAGCAATAACATGGTCCTAGACAACTCAAAGATTTTCGGAAAAACATGGAATGTCCGGGCGAATTCAAATCCAAGCAGCATCGGAAGCGTGTATTTTAGCTTGACAGGACCTCTAGTGGCTACTAGGACCGAAAATTCAGCCCCATATGCTTTATTTGGCGACAGTGATGGCGTATATCAGGGTAGAGAATTACCTGCGGGAAAGTATGTGATTGAAGCAATTCCCTATTCGGGTTCCAACCGGAGTGGATCAGTTGGAGCCACTTACCGCATCGAATTTGAAATCAAAGATCTTCCCCCTTCCGCTCCAGCCCTTGTCAGCCCTGCGAACCAGGCGCTTGGCCAAGAATTGACAGGTATGCTTCAATGGGAGGATGTGGCCACTGCCAGCAATTACCGGGTACAGGTATCTGAATCATCCAGCTTTAGCACTTTGGTGGTTGACCAAGGTTCCCTTATGGACAATCAATTTTCTTACACCCTACCCAATTCAGGAACAAAGTATTATTGGAGGGTGATGGCCCGCAATGGAACAGGAAACAGCGGCTGGTCTTCCATTTGGAGTTTTACCACCAAAACATCGGTTCAGGTTCCAGGTATACCCGTTTTGTCCGCCCCAGCCAAGGACAGTTCGATCCCGGTTGGAAAAACAACCTTTTCTTGGAATACTGTCTCCGGCGCAGAGAAATACCGGCTTCAAGTTTCCAAGGAAGCCCAATTCAATTCTCCGACTTATGATGTGTACAACTTACCGGGCACTTCGGTCGAACTCGATGTCAAGGACCCAGGTACTTACTATTGGCGGGTCAGTGCCTCCAATCAAGGGGGTAGCGGTGCATTTTCCACAGCCTCGACTTTCCAAACCATTGCGCCCCCTACCCCACCCACTTTGGTGGCACCCAACAACCAATCTCTTGACTTATCCACAAGCGTTTTGTTGACTTGGGCGGCAGTTTCCAATGCTACTTCGTACAGGGTCCAAGTAGCGACTGTCCAAGACTTTTCTCAAGTTCAAAGAGATGTTTCCAATATTTCTTCCACCCAACTGCAGCTAGATAACCTTTCTGAAGGGGTGACTTACTATTGGCGGGTCAGGGCAGGTAATATGGCAGGAACCAGCAGCTATTCGACGGTTTGGGAATTTTCGACCAAGAGGCCGCTAACACCACCCGCTGCGCCTGTCTTGCTTACCCCAAGCTCAAATGCCGTAGTGGCGACAGGAAAGGTCCTGTTTTCTTGGCAAGGGGTATCCAACGCCAACAGTTGTCGCTTGCAGGTAGCCAAGGACGCTCAATTCAGTTCCCCAATACACGATTCTGGCAACCATACAAACACTTCCATCGAACTTGAGCTATTGGCTGCCGGGACTTATTTCTGGCGGGTCAGTGCTTCCAATCAGGCAGGGAGCAGTCCGTTTTCGGCTGCGAGATCTTTTGAAACGCTCAACCCGCCTAGTACCCCTCAGCTTGCATCACCCAACAACCAATCGCTTGACCAAGCCATTAGCGTTTTGCTAAGCTGGTCAGCAGCTTCGAATGCCAGTTCCTACAGGGTGCAAGTAGCAACAGTGAGGGATTTCTCCCAGGTACTGCGCGATGTTTCCAATGTGTCGGCAACACAGCTACAGGTCGACAACTTGGCGGAAGGCGTCACCTACTATTGGCGAGTCAGGGCGAGCAACCCTGTTGGAAATAGCAATTACTCCACGACATGGGAGTTTTCCACAAAGAAGGCGCTAACAGTTCCTGCCACGCCGATACTCAGCAGTCCAAGCAATTCCAGTGTTTTGAAAAAAGAACCCGTTCAAATGCAGTGGCAAAGTGTGGCCACTGCGGATGACTACCAAATTCAAATCTCCCTGAGTTCCAATTTCAGCCAGCAAATCCTGGTCAATGTGCAGGGGATCAGCGGGACTTCCTTCCAGTTCCAAGATTTGGCCTACAATACCGTGTATTTCTGGCGGGTAAGGGCAAGAAATGCCGCCGGATTTGGGCCTTATTCCAGCATTCGCAGTTTCAAAACGGAGGCGGAACCACAGTTGGCAGCCGCGATATTGCGTTCGCCCGCCAAGAATGGGCTGATTGAATCTGACCAAGTGGAGTTCAAGTGGTCCCCTGTACCTGAAGCAACAAGCTACACGCTATATCTGTCACAAGACTCCCTTTTCAAATCCGGCCAATCCATCTTGAGGAGTATTTCCGATACAAGCCTCCTGGTATCTGACCTGCAAAGGGACAAAAACTATTTCTGGAAAATCGAGGCGCTTGGTGCCAAAAAGTCTTCCTTCTCCGAAACTTGGAAATTCGCCATCGAAAAGGAAAAAGAAACGGAAGTCTTCCAATACCGTAGAGTCGACATCAACCTGTACCCCAACCCTGCTACGGACTTTATCAATCTGAGTTTCTCGGAGTTTGTTTCAGGAAAAGTATTGATCCAATTCCTGGACTCTAGGGGAACCTTGGTCTTGGCTCGCGAATTTGAAAACGTTGGCAACGAGTTGCGCTGGGATTTCTCTGGGCAAAACATACCTTCGGGCAAATACTTCCTCCGCATCCAAGGGGAGTGGTTTGTGGAAACAAAACAGGTATGGATTAAGTGAGAAATTAGGCGTTAGACGCGAAATGCAGGATACAAGACGCAAGATACAAGACGCAAGACAAAAGACAGGTGCCGACAGGACTGCTAGTTGGTGGAAAAGAAGGTTGATGGTTTTGATGTTGGAGGTTGGGAGGTTGGGAAGCGAGGAGGTAGTGTACCAAGTACGAAGAACCATGTACCAAGCAGATGGGGTACACGATGGGGAAATAATGGACCGCAGGAAGATTTGGTAATGACCTCTCCCCGGCCCTCTCCTTCAGGAGAGGGAGTCCACTAATGGCGAAGGTGCTTGTTCCAGATTTAGGTAGGAACAGCGCTAAATGGGGGAAGTGGGGTACCAAGTACGAAGTACCATGTACCAAGCAGATGGGGTACATGATGGGGAAATAATGGACCGCAGGAAGATTTGGTGATGACCTCTCCCCGGCCCTCTCCTTCAGGAGAGGGAGAACACCAATGGCGAAGGTACTTGTTCCAGATTTAGGTAGGAACAGCGCTAAATTGGGGAAGTGGGGTACCATGTACGAAGAGTACCATTTACCAATTAGATGGGGGCGTGAAGGGGAAATAGCGGAGTTCAGGAGGATTTGGTGATGACCTCTCACCGGCGCTCTCCATCAGGAGAGGGAGTCCACTAATGGCGAAGGTGCTTGTTCCAGATTTAGGTAGGAACAGCGCCAAGGAGGGAAGGTGGGGTACCAAGTACGAAGTACCATGTACCAAGAACATAGGGTACGTGACGGGGAACAAGCGGACCGCCGGAAGATTTGGTGATGACCTCTCCCTGCCCTCTCCTTCAGGAGAGGGAGTATACCAATGTCGAAGGTGCTTGTTCCAGATTTAGGTAGGAACAGCGCCAAGGGGGTAAGTGGGGTACGTACCAAGTACGAAGTACCATGTACCAAGTAAATGGACTTGAATGGGAACTTGCGGACCTTAGTAAGATTTGGTGATGACCTCTCCCTGGCCTCTCCTGTAGGAGAGGCAGAAGATTTGATTGGCAAGAATTTTATTCAAATTTCAGAAACCGCTGGCCCTTAAGGCAGTTTTATTTTGGAAACTACGATTCCCCTTGGATCACATGCCTACCATTGACAAACAAGGTTTTCCGCGGTGCTCGCAGCGAAATCGCGGCGTCCGCTGCGTGAAAACCATTGTAATCCGAGCCTCTGTGAAGATCGATTTTGTTTACTTGGGGAGACGATTTTGTTCGAAAATTTAGAGTAAGGAAGTTGTGATGGTCTGGAGATTCCTGGGTTCGGAAACGCAGGATAATTGGGTGCACTTCCTTTTGAATTCTTTCTGGCGAAAATCTTCCATGCTATTTTCCCACTGTATTGAATTTCTTACTTTAAATATCCAAAAGGGGTCTAATCAAAGGTTGGACGACATAAAGGGAAAGAATCCCGCTAATTTTTTGTGAATTAATTTAACGAAAATCCACTTCGGCAAAGTTTTTGTGTATCGGACGGAAACGGAATTGCCTATCGGCTTTCCGTTTACAGCTAAGCCTTAGTAAACGACAAACTCATCCATGGTAAACTTAAAGCTACCTTCCATTATTGCCTATATCTCAACGGCAATCCTTGCGTTCATTTTTCATTTCAACATCCAATCACAAACCTATCCTGTATCAGATTTTGATCCCAACCTGCAGCGCGTGGTTGCGTTTCCGGGGGCGGAGGGGTTTGGCAAATTCGCCACAGGGGGTCGTGGCGGTCAGGTCCTGAAGGTTACTAACCTGAATGATTCAGGACCAGGTAGTCTTCGTGCTGCCATAGACACCAAAGGTCCAAGGATAGTCGTATTCGAAGTTTCGGGAAATATCAAACTAAAGTCAGATTTGACCATCAGGGACGGCAATATCACGATTGCAGGCCAGACTGCTCCAGGCGATGGAATTACGATTCAGGGTTACCCGCTTAGAGTGTTTGATCAGAATAACGTAATTATTCGATATATAAGATCTAGACTTGGAGATCAAACAGGCGTTGAAGGAGATGCATTTGAAATCAAACGATCGAAAAATCTAATTATTGACCATTGTTCATTTTCATGGGGAACAGATGAAACATGTTCACTTGATGAGGTAGAGGATGCCACCGTTCAATACTGTATTATTGCTGAAGGCCTAAATGAACCTATTGTTCACAATAAATCGTCTCATTCATTTGGCTCCTTATTGGGAGGTAAAAATCTGTCATTTTTCGGAAATCTAATGGCTCATTTTCATATCAGAACTCCAAGTTTAACACAAGGCTCCGGTCCTAATGATTTGAGAAATAATGTAATATATAATTGGGGATTCAGATCTACAAATAATGGCGCCCTATCCTCCAATAACCTATTTTACAATTATTACAAACCAGGCCCCGCCACGAATGCGAACCCTTCTTCGGAAATGGTTAACCAGTTTTTTCTTTGGCCAACTGCTATAGATGCAGATCCAACCACCTATGCAAAATTTTTTTTGGAGGGTAACAAAATCCCTGGAAATTCTAGAATTTCAACAGACCAATGGAATGGAGTTAGGCTTGAAAATGGATCTCTAACCGAAACCTATTTAAATCGTTTAAAGAATAGAGATAATAACGGCAACTTGGTCCCTTTCCCTGTTCCGAATAATCTCTACAGTATCACTAGGACTGCAGATGAAGCATATTCGAATGTTTTAGCTTATGTTGGCGCAAATTTATTCAGAGACGCAGTTGATCAACGCATAATTAACGAGACTAGGAATGGAACCACAACCTTTCGGGGTTCAAAAACAGGGCTTTTGGGCATTATTGACAGTCAAAATGATGTGGGTGGATGGCCTACACTTCGCAGCCTGGCTGCGCCTGCTGATACTGACCAAGATGGCATGCCGGATACTTGGGAGACAGCCAATAACTTGAATCCCAACCGCTCGAACGACAGGGAATACAACCTCAACCCTTATTATACGGATATAGAGGTTTATATCAATTCATTGGTCGACAATTTGGTAAAAAGCCAATACCCCTCTACTCCATTGACCGTTAATCCGATCCTCCCTGCCGCGAATGCCAGCAATATTGCCCCCGTAGATATCAGCTTCGCCTGGGAGATGGTGCCCAATGCGGATACCTATCAGGTACAAATTTCGAAATCCTCGACTTTTGGCAGTGGTAATATTACCCTCAGTAATGTTAAGGAGCTCAGTTTAGTATACCCCCAGTTGGATGCCAATAGCACTTATTATTGGAGGGTAAGGGCTGTACGAAATGGGGTAATTGGTCCTTATTCGGGTACCCGAAGTTTTCAGACCAATTCTTTGTCTGCAGTGCCCGGCAGAACCCTACTGCTGCAACCTGCATCAAACTCGGTGGATATTGGCCTTGACCCTGTCTTTACTTGGGCCAAGGTACCCAATACCCAAAGCTACCAAATCCAGGTATCCACCCTAGCTGATTTCTCGTCTTTGGTCGTCAATCAAAGTGGCTTGACTGAAAATAGTTTTCAGAGCCCGAAATTATTGGAAAACCAAACGTACTATTGGCGTATACGGGCAAGGAACGCGAATGGAACGGGTAGCTACTCTGTCGTCAGTAGCTTCAAGACGGTTTCTTTGGCAGTTATGGCCGAGGAAGTGGTGCCTATTCGTCCCACTAACGGTGTGGTAATCAATCCAGTTAACATTCGCTTGGAGTGGCAACCAGTATCGGGTGCTGAATCCTATCGGGTGCAGGTTTCAACCAATAGTAGTTTTTCAAACAGTGCTGTATTCAAAGATGGGGTTGTGAATTCATTTTTGGATATCCCCAACCTGAACTCCAACACACTTTACTATTGGCGGGTGATTGCGGTGAATCGTGCCGGTATGGGAGAATACCCTATTACCCCCCAGACGTTCAAGACGGGGCCGTTTACCGAGGCTCCAGCCCAAATATCCTTGAACAGCCCTGCGCATGATGCTAATATCTTTTCCACCAGTATTACGTTTTCCTGGACAGCGAGCCCGATTGCCAAAGGCTATACCTTTCAATTGTCTACCCGGGAAGATTTCAGCACCTTTGTTCAAAACGTCAGCGGACTGACAAGTTCTTCACGCACCGTGTCCAATTTACAGGCAAACACCCAATACTTTTGGCGGGTATGGGCCAGCAACGAAGCGGGAAATAGTCCCATTTCTGAAATCCGGAAGGTTAGATCCGCTACCTATTCAGGAACGCCATCGGCAACAACTTTGGTCAGTCCTGCCATCAATGCGGTGGTGGGAGCAAGCAATATTCAATTTACGTGGCAAAACCAGCCCAACACGCAATATTATCGGATAGAAATATCAGAATCCACGTCCTTTAGTACCACCGTATATCGAAAAAACTCTATCCCGGGGACTTCTTGGATTGTTCCCTCATTGACTGTAAATAAAACATATTATTGGCGGGTAAGGACCTCCAACCCTGCCGGAACCGGTTCCTATTCCAGTGTTTGGAAGTTTTCGACCAACAGCGGCACTGTTAGCCTTTCACAGCCGAATCTTGTTTCTCCTGGTAACGCAAGCATGAATCAACCTACCAGTTTAAGCGTTAGTTGGAACCCAGTAACCAATGCGACATCCTATGATGTGCAGGTGTCTGAATCCAATACTTTTTCAACGATTGCATTCTCCCAGAGTGGGATTACAGCTACAAACACAACATTCGGATCTCTGCTGGAAAACAAAACCTATTTTTGGAGGGTTAGGGCGAAATCCGGTACGGTTGTCTCAAGTTGGTCTGAAATCTGGAATTTTGGTACAAACGGGAGCACTGAAAATTCGACCCTCACTTCTGGCTTGGTAGGACATTGGTCTATGGAAGACGGAAGTGGGAACCGTGTGTTGGATGTTTCAGGAACATCCAACCATGGAACGCTTCAAACCACCGCCAACGTCGCTTGGGTGGAAGGGAAGTCAGGTTTAGCTCTTCTACTGAATGGCTGGTCTAATCGCTTCGCCGTAATTCCGCACAACCAGTCATTGGAAATCCCCAATGCGGTCACAATATCTGCCTGGGTGAAACCAAACACCTTGCACCGAGGCACTATTCTTTCCAAATCTTCGGGAAACGGCTTTGAATTTTGGTTGGACAATAATGGACAATTGGAATTCCGCCTAAACCGTAGCTCCAATGGTTCCTCTTACGTATTGCGATCAAACTTTAATTACGGCAATAACCTGCAGGCTTGGATACACCTTGCAGCTACTTTTGACGGAAGTACAATGAAAATATTCGTCAATGGCAATGAGGACAAATCCGCAAGTTTCAATCCATTTGGAATTGGAACTACTTCAGGAAATCTTGTATTAGGGGCATTGGGGACCATTCAAAGAATGAATGGCGAGCTTGATGAGGTCATGCTGCACAATCGTGCCCTTAGCATAGAAGAGATTAGGCAGGCAATGCAGGGAGGCCTCTCTATTCAGACAATACCTTCACAATTAGCTGGACATTGGAAAATGGATGAGGGGAGCGGCAATATGTTTCGGGATGACTCAGGAAATGCGAATAACGCGAATATTATCAACAATTCTGGAGTATCTTGGTCCGAAGCGAAAATAGGTCTTGGCGTAAATCTAAATGGTTTCTCGGAACGATATGGAAGAGTACCTCACAATTCTAGTTTGGAACTTTCAAACGCACTGACAATCGCTGCCTGGGTCAAACCTAACGCCTTGCATAGGGGTACTATCGCTAGCAAGTCAGCAGGTAACGGTTTTGAACTTTGGCTGGATATTGATGGATTTATTGAATTCCGCCTCAATCGGACAAACAATGGCTCCACATACCGATTGAGGAGTAATTATAATTACTCAGGGGATATCGGAAAATGGATTCATGTGACTGCCACATTTGATGGGCAAACAAGTAAAATCTTTATCAACGGGACGGAAAGCACCAGTAAAACTTTTTCAGCACCTTTTGAAATTGGCACAAACTCTGGTGATCTAGTGATCGGTGCCTTAGGAACAATTCAGAGAATGAATGGGAGTTTGGATGATCTTAGGATTTACAGCGACGCGCTCTCCCCCAATGAAGTTTTCAACCTCGCAAACCCAAACCAACAAATGATGCGTCTAAATGGTGAAATTTCAAACAAAGGCACCTACATCAATCGAAATACAGAATCAAAGCCAAATGAAAATACCCCTGAATTCAATATTTCTGGCCAATTTGATACTTCTATTTTGTTGTATCCGAATCCCGCAGAAAAAACAATTTATGTTAAAAATCTTTGGGTGGAGGAAGGCATTATCAAAGTATTGATTTTCGACACAAATAGTAGAAACGTTAAAAGCTTGGAAAGCATTGTTCAGAATAACCAAATTGAAATGGATATTGACCAATTAGGCTTATCGACGGGTACTTATATTTTGATACTTCAAGATAATTTCCATCGTGAGATTTTGAGATTTATCAAAAAATAGTTCGCATGTCTAACACATAGGAGTGACCTTTGTTCTCCATAATTTTATTTGGAGACTTTAGCACTCCTATGAATTAACGGGCATTATAAGAAGTAGATTTAAGGCACCAGTTGTTCATACTTAGGAGAATTTATTTTGAACAGGCACAAACTTTTTTTAATCCAATCAGCAATAGGAATCTAACATCAGTTAAATGACAATGCGACAAAAAAATCCTTTCCAGATCATCGCAGAAAATTCGCTCACAATACACATTATCGGCTCGTCAATCACCATTAAGGCTTCAGTAAGAACTGCGGTAGCCGCTTATTTGGTTGTTAGCGCAATCCGCCAAGAATACCTAAGAGTCCCGAGGGTTCCAAAATGTATTTTAGGCATTCTGTATACATCTGATCTTCCTCGTAACCATCCAAAGAATTCGATAATTGTCCGGGAGAAGCACCTTTAATTAACATCTTTAATAAACTTAGGCAAACTTACAAAGCACGATTTAGAATTGAGGTTCAACCGGACATTTGAACATCTTATCATAATCTTTGAAAAGATTGCCGAAAAGCGTTAGAAAACATTCATGACCCCTTTAACAAATTTAGATGCAATTTTGATTGAATCACAAAGTGCCGATTCAAGGAAAAAAACTGATTTTTAAGGAAAAGTCGATCCTTGAAACAAATCGGATTGGAAATTCTGAAAGAACATTCTTTCGAAACAGGGCTGACAAACCACAGGCGAAATCCTTTTTCTTGTTTTTTCTTCAAACACCAATAAAATTAAAGCTATATTTTGTTGACGTAGAAAGCAGGTGAATAGATTAACATTTTTGCTGGAAAAAATTTAATGTAGCTTTGAACTGTATTTATCAAAATTTTAATTTCTTTTAGGAATGTCAAAGATAATCTGGGTTTACTCAAGAAAAAAACTAAAAAATGATGCTGCTGCCAAATTAGACAACATATGTTCGTTTTTGACCCCCGATAACCTAATTCCAAATCCTCATAAAATTCATTTAACTGAAAATTGTGGGTATGGGATTCTAAATCCCAAGGCAAATATTGTATGCAAGGATAACTCAGTTTTAATGGGTGTCCTTAACGGTGGATTCAGAGAATGGCAAAATCCTGGAAGCGAAGTCCCTGACGGGAATTTCGCGATATTTAGGTCAAGTGCAACCACGACTGAAATAATTTCTGATTCTTCCGGTAGTAGGACGATATGGTATTTCTTTGATAATGATTTACTAATTGCAAGCACTTCACAATTCGCAATTATCAAGTACGTTTCAGGATTTGAATTCAATAGGAATGTAATACCTTGGATGTTAACCACAGGCACGTTAGGCCCTGACAATTCTTGGGACAAACGAATAAAAAAGATGCCCCCGAATACTGTTTTAAAATTAGATCATCTCACTTGGAATATTGAACTAAGAACTGACGAAATTCCATTTGGAGAAGCAAAAAATTCTGAAGTCGGCTTTGAAAAAATGGATGAGACTTTAAAGGAATCATTTAGATTACTGAATTTAAGTTCGACAAAATGGGTATTGCCACTTTCCGGAGGGTATGATAGCAGGGGAATTCTTTTTTATCTCATATCGACAAATCAAGCAGATATAAGTACGATTACTTGGGGATTGCCAGGTTCACGAGATGACAAAAAATCCGATGCATACATTGCGGAAAAATTGTCTAGTTCACTAAACGTCCCAAATCTATTCCTAGATACTGACTTCTCTGACGAGCCTTTTGCGGTTATTTTTGAGAGGTTCATAAAAAACGGAGAAGGACGAATTGACCATATCAGTGGATATTTAGATGGATTCAAAATTTGGAGTGATTTAAATAAAAATGGAATCGACCTAATTATTCGAGGAGACGAAAATTTTGGTTGGCTATCAGTAAATTCACCTAAAGACGTGCTCACATCACTCGGAATCAGCTTTTTTTATGAATACCCATTCTTAAAAAAACACCTAAATATGCAGGATTATATTCAGGAACTTCCAGAATCGTTATCTAAAAAAGAGAATGAAACACTTCATCAATGGCGGGACCGCTTATATCATCAATACCGGCTTCAAAATCTAATCTCGAGTTTAGGTGATTTGAAATATTCCTATGTTGAACAAATAGTACCGTTATTGACCAGAAAGGTATTACAAACAACTTATCAATTATCTGATAAAAATCGAACTGATAAGATTCTTTGGAAAAGCATTGTGGAAAGCTTTAATCCTAAATTTAGTTTTGCAACCTCGCAAGCAATCGCAAGTGTGGAAAAAATCTACCATTCAGAGAAGGTGGTTACCTTCCTGAAAGGATTCCTTTCGGAAAATCTCAAAAACGAAATTTTTGAAGAACAATTTATGATTGAAGTACTTCAACACATAAAATTCACCGGGAAAAAATTGGGTCATTCAGAAAAAATGACTTTTAGGAAAATAGTCAAAATCTTAATTCCCTCGAAAATATACAGCCTAATTAAAGACAACATCTCAGTTGAAAGAGAATTAGATTGGAATCTTCTTGCGATGCGTATTTCATTAACTATTTTTATTTATCGTTTGTTAAAAGACCAATAGTAAACCTAATTAAACAGATGAGAATCTTTTTTATTGAAAAGTACATCATGAAACTTATTTGGGAAATCCCTGAACCGACAGGCGGGGCTTCCGTGCAATCATTGGTTTGGATGTCAGCACTAAACCAACTTGGAAATAAAGTGTTTCTAGGTAGGTTATCAAATGATAACAAAACTATCGATGAAAATTACAGATGGATAAATTTTCTACCCCTATATGACTCGCTAAAAAAACAGCCGTTTATCTGGTTTACCTATAGGTTTCCAAGCATATTCCGAATAATTTCTAGAAATAGAATAGATATCGTATACACGTCGATGCCAACTTGGCAAACATTCTACATTGGCCTCATTTGTAAAGTGTTGGGCGTTAAACACGTAATCAGGATAGCGAGTGATGTAAATGTTGATGGAAGGTTGAAAAAACATCATCCCTTTCCTAGACATGTCCACATATCTCTTGCATATCGATTGGCAGATCTAGTTATCGCACAAAACAATTACCAATTTACATCACTAAAGGGTAGAGTAAAAAATAGTAATCTTATAAAAATACCCAACCCTTTTATTATAACGAAGAAATACTATCATCAAAAAAAATCGCTTTCTGGAAGTATCGTATGGGTTGCGAACTTCCGAAGAGTAAAAAATATGGGGCGTTTGCTCGAAATTTGCCGTTTAATGCCTTACGAAGATTTTAAAATCGCAGGAGTGGAATTGCCTAATATGGACGATGAAACGGCTGAAAGTATCAGTCTACTAAAATCACTTCCGAACGTTACATTTTTTGGAAACATCAGTCGAAGCAAGATTCTCGATTTCTATGCTGAATCTAAGTTCTTGTTGAACACATCTGATTTTGAAGGATTTAGCAACACTTTTTTGGAGGCGATGGCAACTGGAACGCCAATATTGAGCACTACAATGGTAAACCCAGACGGCATCATAAATAAATATCAGTTAGGGATAGTTTATGAGGATGAAATTTCATTAAGAGATTCATTGGATAGATTATCCCTTTATGAGTATTTGGAATATTCAAAAAATTGTCTAGCATATGTAAAGGAATTTCATGATCATCTGGCTTTGGGGAATAAACTAAACCAAACTTTTGAAAAAATGATGCCACTGAATCAATAAGAAATCTCAAATCGGCAAAAAATAAATTGGTTAGTTTATACTGTCAATTTCTGACAAAAAATAAGAGACTCTATCCTCAAGATTTAAGTAAGCATCTTCCAACCTATCCCAGGCATTCTGCCTTAGATACCCAATTTGACTTTCATTTTCCAATAGTCCTTCTACCTTTTTAACAAGATCAGACCCATCCCATGATACAGGAAGATATGTTTGATTTGGAACATAAATTTCCGGCCAAGTTTCAATATGCGACATATCTGGCTTAACCAAAACACTACCATTAAGTATTGCTTCAAAATCCCGAAAACAAACTTCTCCGAACCCAAAAGGACTCAACACAGCCTTTAATGATTTGATTTCAAGATTGTACTCGGACTTGGAAATTCTTCCCGAAACAAATAAGGGATTTCCATTAATCAATTCTAAAAACAATTTTCTCTGAAAATCAATTGCCGATCTATTGGGTTGATAGATGAAACGGGCCTGACATGCCTTTCTATCAGGAATTGGGCACTTCTTGTTGAATGGGAACCTACCCAACACCTTATTTATCAGCCAAGGGCCAAAATATTTGTATAAGTGAGGAAAATAGTCTGGTCTATTCCATCTATGATTATTATGGTATTGTCCGATTGCAAGGTTCCACCCAATTCTAAACTTTGCCTCTAATTCATTCAAATCAGGTCTTGGAAATGGACTGGGGTTAGGGAACATTTGAACTCCAAAATGGGAGTGATAAAAATCAGTGAAAATCTTGTTCCCGTGTAATACCTTTCCATACAAGGATTTGTCCTTGAAGCCCTGCTTTTTAAAATAGAGATCAAAATATGGGAGGTATCCTAGATATTCGGACTCACTACCTGCATTGTCTTCAAAAAAAATCAATTTTTTGTATCTAGTCCGTAAAACATCTAAGAACTCACTCCTATTTTCAGGATCAACGGTCCTGAAATATTTAGAAAAGACCACTAAAGTTTGATTTTTGTCATTTGACAACAAATATCTGCCGTCATCGAAGAAATCAAACCTTTTTCTAAATGTAGATATCCAAATTGGATACAGTGTAAATCTTGAAGATATGTTGTTTGTCGAACAAAAAAGAAGAGAAATCTTTTGTTTCATTTGAAATCAAAATTGCTCATAAAGTAAAAAACATAAATCAGAGAGTATTGCAAATCCAGTTTCATATTCAATACCCTATGTTTTTTTTGCAAGTTAATGACTTTTTACCTCAATAGCACCTATCGTGTTCGTATTGTCTTTACGAACTGCATTATTCTCAGAATTAAGAAACCAGACAATAGAAACTTAATTAAAAAAAATTAGTAATGCAAGATTTTGTAATCATCTAGTTCCTAAACGATTTTTCAATAAGTTACTTCTTTTTATAGATGACCAAAGATTCTTTTCACCCTCATATTTTGAAACAAAATGCATCTTCTTAGCACCAGTTAACGAAAATAGAATCTCTCTAAGTCTTTTCTCGGTAATCTCGAAAAAACTATCTGACTCAATTACCCAGTCTCCGAGCTTCGCACCGGTTGCATTTGGGAATCGGAACTCAACGGTTTTAATCCCTTCATTTCTTTTATCACTAAGATATTTCCCCATCAGATCCCAGCTTTTTCTATCAAAAATTCCATTATTGATTATAACAACTACTTCGTCTGAAATTGACTCCCTGTGATCTGAAACTCCGAAAACAAGCGAATAAAGATTCCAAAAAATGCGATAAGATATATCAATCAGCGATCTTTTGAACCATTTAACTTGCCCCTTCGCGATTACTTCACTAACAATAATGTCTCTTTTGATATAATGCTCTTTACCTTTGTTCGCCAATCCAACATTTAAAGCCGGCAACTCCCTAAACCCGTCACTGATTTCCTTTTTTAAAATATGATTGTTTTTTTTGACGCCAGTCAAAAGACTAATCCATATGTCATCACCCCTTCCTTTGTATTCTTTAAAAAACAAAGGCGGTAACTCCAATAGCCTTGACGGAACAAACATGAATCTGCCTTTTACTATATCAACATACACATTTTGATTTGTATCCGTTACAACGGGGCTTATACCCTTTGAATACTTTTTCAAACCGCTTCCAATTCGTCTACCAGATTTTCCAATAATACTGGCGTCATTGTTATCCCTGGAAACTTTAATACAATTCTCAATCAACTTAGGATTAGAAAAAGCCAAATCATCATCCAACGTAAAAAAATAGTCCGCATCAACAAGTGTTGTGATATACCACCTTACCAAACATCCTATATTTCTATTTGATCTAAGCACCCAATCTACGCCGTCAATTTGATCCTCAACTCCATTATGCCAAAGCATTATCTTGACTGGAACAGTTTGCAATCTTATCGACTCTATGATAGTAGGAAGATTAAAGGGTCGTTTAAAATTTAAGAGAACCGCTACAATTTTCACATTATCCATTCGCTCTTTCTTCATTAGTTTGATCTGTTTTTTTAACTATCCTAGAACAGAGTATTTGGTTAGGGTTACGCCGATTTCTAATTTACGCCCTGCATTTCCACCATTCTCTTGAATTCTCCAGAATTTGCTTGCAGTCCGAAAAAATTACCACTCGCCTCAATTTTACCTTCATTCAAGTAATAAATTATGTCGGCGGACTTAATCGTTGAAAGACGATGCGCGATAATTACCATGGTAAATTTTCCTTTTATTTTCTCAAAAGATTCCTGAATTTCCCTCTCTGTAGCGGTGTCCAATGCAGAAGTCGCTTCATCCAAAACCATCAAATCAACATCCTTATAAATCTCCCGGGCAATGGCAATTCTTTGACGCTGCCCTCCGGAAATCATCACCCCATTGTTTCCCAATTGGGTGTTTTCTTTTTCAGGTAGGTTGTTAAAAAAGTCCGTCAAAGAGGCAATCTGCAATGATTGATGAAACTTGATCAAATTTTCCTCCGTTTTAGGTGCCCAAAATGTCACATTGTTATATAGCGTATCATTGAAAATAACCGGTTCCTGGGTGATATACCCAATCCTGGATTGGTAGGAATCAAGGTCTATGTCGGAGATTTCCATACCATTCACTTTCATTTTTCCTGAATTCAAAAATAACAATCCCGTGAGAATATTAGTCATCGTCGTTTTCCCACTACCACTTGGGCCAGCGAATGCAATTGTTTGTTTTGAATAAATATTTAGGTTTATGTTCTTCAAGAAAGAATGCTCACCATAAGAAAAAGAACCCGATTCAATGGCGATAGTTTGAATCTCCGAAATCTGTTTTTCTCCTCGGTTTTTCTGCGCATTGGCCTCAAGTTCTTGAACAAAATCTTTAAAATTCTCCAAAGACCCCGAATAATTCAAAAAGCTATTCCAGCTATTTTGGTATGTGATAATCTGGGTCAATGACCTGTAGAAAAACAAAAGACTCAGAATAATTGGTGCCAGACTCGCATCAAAATAGGTCACCTGTACAAGAATCACTATCACCACGATCAAAATCGAAATAGGTTCCTTAGTTGATACCAATACGGCGTTGTAAAAACCAATTTTTCGCGCCCTCTTTTCCAAATCCGCAATAGTGGCCGTGAGTCTATTCGTAAATACCCCAATCAAACCAGTCGCCCTCAGATATTTAAAATTATGAACCTGTTGCATGACCAATCCATGAAATAAGTGGTTGCTCTTCGTTATCTTTTTTGAATTTAATTTCGTCTTTTTATACAGTTGGGTATAAACCAGGTTGGACAATGTACCGCCAATTGCCACTAACAAGGCAAATTGTGGGTTTGTCAAAAACGCCAAGCCTACATATACAATAATGGTCATCATAGATTGTAACGCAGCGAAATAATGTCGATAGGAAGTTGTAAGGCGCTCAATTTCTCCACCCAGGGTACTCTGGATTTTACCGGAATCTACCTTTACGAAATATTGGTAATTGATGCTTCCAATCAATTTGACTGCTTTTGTCCTTACTTTTTTGCTCAAGGTCGTCGCCAAAATCATGGCAAAGTAGGATTCAAAAAATCGCGCAATGCCTTTTAGTGAAAAGAAAACCAAAATAATCAACAGAACAGTCACCAGGTTTAATTCAAGTCCAAAAAACCTTAGTGAATCCAAGAAATACTCAAAATTCCCCAAACTTTCCTGGTCGGCACCTGTACTTTCGCCTCCTACCATTTGAAGCAATGGTATGAACATGGCTAGACCGAGTCCATCCATCAGTCCAACGGAAAAACTCAAAACTAAACCGATAAATATTCTATTCCCAAGGTAACTGTGGTAAAAAAAGAAATCAGTAAACCTTCCTTTACCTGCCCTTTTGATCATTTTTTTCATTTTCGTTTCGGATCTGAGTCGAAATTATAAAACACCTATTCTTATTCAGCGAAAAAGAACAGTGAATAAAATATAATATATGCTGCAAGAGACGACTGTTCTGGCAATTTTTTTAAAATAGAAGCAACCTACCTTCAAAATCAATCCAGACTGGTAACATCTTGACTTAAAATTGGGTAAGCTAACGATAATATTGAATCAATGATATCAATTGATGATTCCATATTTTCTCTAAAATTTGGAATAGTATCTATTATCGGGGCAAACTTTTTAGCTCTACTTTAGTGAATCCAAGAACTCAAACAATAATTCTCGGTTTTTTAGGGATTGGTCAAACATGATATTTTTGTTATCGCTGTTGGCTAATGAATTGTCAAGCAAAACTTGAAGTTTGTTTTTAGTGATGTCTTTAAAGGGTACGCAAAACTGTGCTCTCCCAATTTGGTTATAAAATCGAACGGTTTTGGTGTGTTTTGGAATCGATATAACAGGTTTACCGAGCGCATAGGATACAATACCGACATGCAGCTTCGAGGTGATAATCACATCAAATTCCTTAAGGGCATCCATCAACTGATTAGGAGAGCCATAGGAAATGATATCTAATGGATGACCAGTTTCCAACAATGTATCCCTCGTTGAGTTGGGCTTATCGAGACGGGAAAATTGTCCAGCTTGATCCTCAATAAACGAAAAAGAGTATTCATTGCTGTTGTCTTTGATAAAACCATTAAATTCCTCCAGTTTGCCAAAATCTTCAAGATCATTTCCTGGCAGGTGGAGACCTATTTTCTTTTTCATGTTTTGAGATGGCCCGTAAAAGGGCAAGGACAGCGCCACATCACAAAAAACATTAATCTTAGCAGGATCTATTCCCCATTTCACTAAGAAATTCCTGGAAATCTCATCACGAACGGCGATATATGATGCATTCTTGAAAAGCTTAATCACCTCCCAACGCAAAATTAGGTTAGAAATTGGGCCCACACCTACTCCGAGCATCATGTATGGTATCTTTCTGGAACGTAGTTGCTTTGACCATTTTATGTGCCTTTTGTAATTCCTATATGACCATTCCATTCTTTTCAGGAAAGAGTGGGGCGGCTCGCCCAAATACCCCCCGGGGCCGAAAACCAACCCTTTCAAATCGTCAAAATCGAAAGGATTTTTATCCGAGCCAGTAATTTCCTGCAATTCCAATTTATTTCTGAGTTGTGGAAAAACTACAACATTGTCCTTAGAATGTTCTTTGATCCAATCATGTGTGATTTTTAGGATCAACGTATCTCCAAAATTTCTGGAATTATATGAACCGTGTAATCCAATCTTTCTTGCTGTCATTTCTGTTAAATTTTAATCCTGATTAACTATATCATTTTTTGCTCTGGAAAATATCATGGGCTATTTGATTTCAACTTGCTTCCATCTTCATGAAATTTGACTACTCTAAAAATGCACCGTGTTTCTATTTGAGTAAATATGATTGTCTAGACATATCCTATGATTGATAGATTTTCATTTAATAAACTATTTTATCCCATTTTCTTCTGATCATTTCTATGTCTCCGACAATTCATCCCTATCATCAATTATTCGGTTACCAAAGTAGGGTTATTTGGTATTTCACTTATCTTATTGGCTATAGGTAGGCATAGTATAAGGTAAACTAGCAGCGTTGTGGTTATGCTGTTGTAACGGCCGGTGATGAAATAGGTCGTAAAGACCAGACAAATAAACACAAACTGAATGGCATCGTTTTTAGTCTTGGTTTTTTTCCAAACAAGCCAGAAAACTGTGCCTACCATCCCCAAATACAAGAATAGCCCCAAAAAGCCACTGCCATGTATTAACACTGTCAAATCTGTGTGCAAATTCCGATTCCCGTAGAATCCCTTGCCGTAATTTCCTGAGGCGTCAAATAGACCATATCCAAACCAGGGGCTATAATCGAAATAAACAAATAAGTCTCTGTATACCATCCCGATTTCTTGCACTCTCCCTTCTTCCTCCAAATTCCTATCCTCCAATTGCCGCAATTCATAGCGTTCCTGTATCATTTCCAAAAACCCAGTTGTTGACACAACAATCAAAGTTGCGAGACTTAATCCAAGAAAAATTCCAAAAAACCTTTTTATATTTTTCAAATCCATCAGCGGTATCATGACAAAAAGTGTCCCTATCAAGGTAAGTAACATCACACTTCGCCTCAGCGTCAATAAGGTAAGGAATACAGAAATCGCGTAAATCAAGAAATACCATTTATTCCTTTCATTTACTGCCTTTTGGAGTGCCACATAACATACAAGCGGCAAAAAATTAAATGCTGCGAAGACGATATTCCCGAAAAGAACGCCGGTGGAAATCCCATACATAGCACCCGGATTGAACCTGAATGCGGTTGAAAACAGTGCGTTAAAAACAAAAATTGACAGGATTAAAAAGCTACTTAGCGCCAATTCCTTGAAAATCACATCCCTTGGATATTTTTTATAGACCTCAGCCACGACTCCAATTAGCAGGAAAAGCGAGATCACCGTAATGAAACTCTTTCGCTCAGACCTGAAATCTTGGATATCCAAAGCAAGAATACAAAAATAAATTACCAACATAATCGAAAAAGGATTCTTGAAAACAAACGGCAGGTTATAAAAAACGTAATAGGCCACTAAACAGCCTAAAAGCAACAAAAAAAATCCGGTTGGTAAGGCTGAATCGATTACTCCATATGAAAATGAGAAAAGCGGCATGTATACGATGGATAAATCCTTTTTCCTGAGGATGCTGATAGGCATCCAAATCAGGATAAAGGCTTCAACCAAAAGGAAAAATAATTTCATTGAATATATTTTGATCTGTAATTAAGCTTGTTACACCAGTTTAGAAGCAAAACCATTTGATTGATTTTGAAAAACAGGTGTTTGGCTTGTTTTAGAAAATCGTTGAGACAATTTAGCAAGCCACAGTTTGTAAATCCCGTTTGGATTGTCGAATACATGCTGGAAAATTTGGAGAACGAATAAATACAAGCTAGTCTCTTGTTTGGTAAAAGTTCGCTAAAGGGCTCCTCAAGCAAATCAACTATATAAATCAAATTGGCTTACCAAGTATTTTTATGCCTTTGCGACCGAACTTGTCTTCTTCTTTTTTGACTTGCCATCATCATAATAGCCATAATTGTAGCCCCTGTAAGTCATATCCTTTGCCGGGACAGCATTGAGGATGGCATAAAGATGCTGTATACCTCGTTTTCTCTTGAGGTCATTGAGGTCCTCCACAAAGGAATTTTCACTAAAATTATGTCTCAGCACAAATGCTATTAGGTCTACGTGTTTCGTGACTTCTAAGGATTGGGAGATTAGGCCTACAGGAGGTGTATCCAAAACAATTACATCGTAACTGTTTTTCAATTGCTTAATAAGCGAAGCGAACCTTTCTGAACCCAATAGGTCTGAAGGATTTGGAGGAATCGCGCCCGCATAAATTACATCCAAATAGGGATTCTCCGTATTTTGAATGATGGCCAACTCTGAATCTACCTGTTGGCTGAGGTAATTGGAGAGCCCAATTTTGCTTTTCAATTCAAAATCACGCATCGCATTGGGTTTGAACATATCGCAACTCACCAATATCGTCTTTCTTTGATTCAGCGCATAAATAGAGGCCAAATTTATGGCCGTAAAGGTTTTACCTTCGCCTGCCAAAGTAGAAGAAACGGCTATTGTTAGTTGACGATCCAAGGGCACCACAAAAGAAATATTGGTTTTCAAGGCCCTAAATGCTTCTGCCAAAGCAGACCTCGGTTCCTTTAAAACCACCAAGGTATTGTCTGATTTATTTTGGGGTATTTTGGCGAGCAGCGGCATCAGGAGCCGTTGTTCCAATTCCTTTGGATCTTTGATGCGCTTATCAATTATCACGAAGAATGCGATGAGCAGAACCGGCAAAACGAATCCAATACCCATATACACCACATATACCAATTGTTGCTTGGCCTTAATTGGATTATTACTTGGTTGGGCATATTCCACGATTTTGTTGGAAGTAACACTAGATGCCAAGGAAATTGCTGCCTCCGCTCTTCGCTGCATCAAGTAGTTATAAATTGACTCGTTGAGATTTCGGCCCCGTTGTATCCTTACCAAATTTTGTTCGGTGGAAGGTAATCGACTAAACTGTCTGTTGATGGAGTTGATGCGGCTTTCCAAGTCGTTGATCTTCATCTGAGAAGAATTTGAAAGATTTCGAATCAATTCCAAAATAGAAGATGAAGTATCCTGAATCTTCCGATTGAGTTCCCGCACCCGCGGTGATGCTTCCGTTTGGGAAAATAATAGGTTAGATCGTTCGGATTGAAGGGTAATCAAATTTCCAATCAATGAATTTAATGTTGGGTCCGATATCCCTAGCCCGGAGGGTGCGATAATCTGTTCAAATGTACCCTTTTGCAGGTAGGATTTCACTTCTTCAAAATAATCCCTGTTAAAACGCTCCCGAGAAATCTCCGATTCCAGTTGTGTTAGTTGTTGAAAAACGGTATTACTTTCCGATGCAATGTTGTAGGTCCTATTGCTGGCTCTGAAGGACTGTAGGTTGTTCTCAAAGTAGCTCAGCGAATCAGCCACGCCTTCAATTTGAGAATCGATAAACTCCACTGTGTTTCTTGAAATGCGGTTCTTTTCCTCCAATTCCATATCCAAAAAGACTTGCATCAAGCTGTTGAGGTAGTCTGCACCTTTTTGTGGGTGGGAGGTATTGAGCGTTAAACCCAGCACCGAAGACATCTGTTCCACCGCAAACACCAGCAAATTGTCTCCCGAATATTCGGAAAGCAATGAACCCTTACTTCTAAGATTGATCAGCACTTCCCCTTCTGCAACATTCTTTGTCAAAGTAACCTTGATTTTTAACAATTCATGCTCGGTAAACTCTTGGAATTTTGCGGCTATCTCTGGCTGTTCCGAGAGATCGACGTCAGTTCCAGACCCATCAGGAATGTAGTGGTAGTATTCCTTTCCTGGAAAGGATATTGAATACGTATCATTTCCTGTCCAGGCGATCTTTATTTTATCCCCCATAATTTGAGCATGTTCCCAATCGACTTCGACATGGATGGGTGATGATTTGTACAGCTCAGAATCCCTGAAAAATCCGGGGGCATAATAATCCACATTAAAATCCAAACGAGCCAGCGCTCTTTCAGCCACAGGTTTTGATTTCAAAAATATCCCCTGATTGATGATCCACTGCTCCATATTCTGATTGAACTGTCTGTTGAGACCAGTCAAGTTCAGAATGTTGTTGTTATTTTCTTCCTTGATAAAAAATTTCGCATTGGCTTGGTAGATCGGGGGTGTGCTTTTGTTGACCAAGTATGCGGCAATCAATGCAAGGAATACCGATACAGCGATATATGGCCAATATTTGATGTATTTGGCGAGAAACTTAAATGGATCGAATATTTGCTCTTTTTGTTCGGTAATGTTCATATGCGAGTAGATATCAAAATTAAAAACTTAAAAATCAATTGGTATTGGTTGTGGTATACACCAACAGAATTACAGTAACCAAACTGATCAGCAACTGGGTTGTTTGGAGCAGCGTCACGCCTGTACCGATCTCACGTACCTTCATGGGTTCAGCATAAATCATGTCGTTGGGCCGAAGGAAGTAAAATTCGGAACTCATGATATCCTTGTGGTTGAGGTTTACCCGGTGGACTTTAGACCCCTCCGGATATTGACGAATGAGCATGATGTTGTCCCGCTTTGCTGTGACTGTGAGGTCTCCTGCATTGGCGATGGCTTCAAAGATAGTGACCCTGTTTTGGAGGATGGTATACTTGCCTGGTCGGGCAAATTCTCCCAAAGCAGAATATCTAATCCCGCCGAGGCGGACCCGAACAAAGTTGTCTTCTCCCCTTACAATTTTTTCCAGTTCCTTTTCAATTAATTCCTTGGCTTGGTCAGCCGTCAAACCGACCAATTTCATCGGTCCCAAAACAGGTAATTCCACAATGCCCTCGTCATTGAGGGTATATCCGCTGAGATAAAAAATATCCCCCCCATTCATCATTCCTCCCATCATCATTCTCCCGCCCATAGAAGAAGCTCCAGAAGAATTGATATCCAACATCTGGTTGAGCAGTGGATCCTGGGTCTTGATGTTGATTTCCACTACATCATTATACTGCAGTAGATATTCCTCAAATTGAGAATTGACCATTTCCCCCATTGCAAAAGCGTTTTGGTCTTGGGGGAGATCCTGCATATAAATGACACGCTTATTGGAAATACAACCGAAGGCCACACAAGCGATGGCGCAACAAAAGAGAAGCCTTTTTCCTAAATTCATATCAATGATAAATTGTGGTGCGGATAGATACCAAAGTCAAGGGTGATTTTGACATCGCTAAATTAAATGAATTATATAATATTAAAAACGTATTTTGAATATTTTTTTTTGCATTATAAAATAAAACAGGTAAATCATCAAAGATCAAGTCAAAAATAAGCGAAATATATTCAAAAGCACAAGGGAATTACGCAAATTCTAAGCACGGCAAACTTTGCCTAGCTGAATCAACGCTGCTCCTTCTTTGGGTATTTTCAAAACAATTTGCAACAAAACCTACACCGACTTTTTATGCGTTGATGCATTACCAACAAGCGAATTTCCCAATTTCATTGGGTACAATCAAATCTTGTTCGCCTTCTTTAGAAATTAACCATCAAGTCCTGCAACTTTCCGGCAAAATCCTTGGACAATACAGGGTCATCTACCATGGAGTTGTGATCACCTTCTACATCCACCGGAAGGACAGCTTTTGCATAGTTATCCCAACCATAAAACTTCCTATCACCCACCAAAAAGGTCTTGATTCGGGCCTTGAACAAAACAATTTCTCCAGCATAGGGCGACAGAACATAATTGTCCATCGCTTGGTGGTTGATTTTCCTGATTTTTTCAATCGTGTGAAAATGGTTGGAAGATTCCATATCCTTCTCCTTGCCAAACCACCTTTGCGCAAATCCTTTCTTCCTGGCGAAAGAATTCATCTTCATCCGCTTGAAAGAATCAGGATGAAGGATGGCTAGTTTCACATCTACTACCCGCTTTTCCAATTGCTGTGATACCTTCAGCTTGAATTTATCCCAAGCATCCATTTTGGTATCGGATTGATAGGCAGATACGTCAAACAAGAAAACTCTTCCAATGGGATCGCCCTTTGATTTCATCTGCTTGGCCATCTCAAAGGCCACATAGGCACCAAACGATTGCCCGCCTACATGGAATGGACCTTTGGGGTACACTTTTCTTATCTCTTCCAGGTAGTAGGTAGCCATTTCTTCGATGGTCTCCAAGGGCGCTTCCACCCCATCCAATCCCTTGGACTGGATTCCATAAACCGGTTGTTCAGCATCCAAATGCTCTGCCAATCCATAAAACGGGGTGATGTTGGCGCCTGCACCATGGATCAAAAACAGGGGGATTTTGGAACCTTTTGGCTTAATTGGAACCACCGATTTCCAAGAAATCTCCACCTCATTCTGGGGATGGAAAAGCCGCGCAAAATCCTGCAATATCGGAAACCGGAAAATACTGTTTACGGGAAGTTTCAGCCCTGTTTCCCGTTCCAGAAGAACCATCAATTCGACTGCCATCAGGGAATGTCCTCCCAACTCAAAGAAATCAGATTTCCGATGGATCTTTTCCCGTCTCAATACTTGTTTCCAGATCTTTGCCACAAGTTCTTCAAATTGATCCGCAGGTTCTTCCAATGGCCCTGCTTGATCGTACTTCGCGGGTTGTGGCAGGGGGAGGTTTTTGCGGTCAACCTTGTTGTTTTGGGTCAAAGGCAAGGCATCCATCAATACCCATTCCGTCGGCACCATGTAATCCGGCAGGGATTCCTTCAAATGGGCCTTGATTTCAGTGTAGAACCTGGATTCTTGGGATTTGGTCTCTCCATTTTCCAAAACAAGGTAACCAACCAGGTAATTGTTGCCGTATTTGTCAGGGACAGCATTGACAGCAGCCTGATTTACCCCAGGTATTTGATTCAATTTCGATTCTATCTCCCCCAACTCAATCCTGTAGCCCCTGATTTTTACCTGAAAATCAATCCTTCCTAGACATACAATTTCGCCATTGGCGAGGAATTTGCCCAAGTCGCCGGTGCGGTAACACTTGGTGTCGCGCGAATCGGGTCCTGGGTCGGGTATGAATTTCTCCGCAGTCAATTCGGGACGGTTGTGGTAGCCTTCGGCAACGCCAAGGCCACCGATGCAAATCTCCCCCACCCGACCAATCGGGCAGTGCTGACCCTGCGCATCCAAAATATAGATTTGGGTATTGGCAATCGGTCTTCCGATGCTGATGTCTGTGGACTTGGTAATGCGCTTGATGCTGGACCAAATGGTCGTTTCGGTAGGACCATATACGTTCCAAAACGGGCCTACGCGCTCTATGAGTTTCTCAGCCAAATCCTCCGACAAGGCTTCACCCCCGCATAACAACTTGAAAGCGGGTGATTTTGACCAACCTGCCAAGATCAGCATCCTCCAGGTAGCAGGGGTTGCCTGCATCATCCCGATTTGGTGCTGCTCCATCAATTGGAGCAAAGCGCGCCCATCTTTCGCCTGTTCGGATGAAGCAAGCAGCACCGTCGCACCGGCAATCAAGGGTAGAAACAATTCAAGACCTGCGATGTCAAATGATACCGTCGTGATGGCCAACAGCTTCTCCCCGGCGCTCAATCCGGGTTCTTGCTGCATGCTGACCAAGAAATTGAGCAGGTTACCATGGGAAATCCGGACGCCCTTGGGCTTACCCGTAGACCCGGAGGTGTACAGGATATAGGCCAGGCTATCATGGGGGGGTACTTCAAAATTGGTTTTATTGTTTTTGGCAAAGGGGTAGACATCCTCCAAGGCCAATACGGGCAAAACGTCCGAGAAATTTTGGCTGTACTGGGGTTCGGTCAGCAACAATTTCGCACCCGAGTCCTGCATCATATAGCCCAATCGCTCGGCTGGAAAACCGGGATCCAAAGGCACATAGGCTGCCCCCAATTCCAGAACTCCCAACAAGGCGGGAAGCAACTTTTCGTTCCTGTCCAACATGACCGCTACCACGTCCCCGGAACGTATCCCTTGTTTGGCCAAATGTTCTGCCAAGCCATGGGAAAACCTCCTCAAGGTAGCGTAGTCCATGGATTTTCCGTCAGCAATCAGGGCTGCTGCATGCGGGTTGGCTTTTGCGTTCTCCCAGAATATTTCCAAAAAGGAATGCCGTACCGGCAACTCGATTTCGGTATTGTTCCATTCCCGCAGCTTCTCGGCCATCCGATCGGCATTGAATGTCCATATTGAGATGGGTATTTCAGGGCTATCGACAGCCTGTCGGATTATATCGGTAAATCCCTCCATCCAATAGGAGACAGTAGCAGGAGAAAAGAGGTCTGTATTGTAAGACCATTCCAACACAAGCGTGCCAGCAGCGGAACTCAGGTTGAGGAATATTTCAAAGGTCTCAAACTTCCTGGGGTTGGAAATCAACTTGTGCTGCAGCCCTTCGAAGCGGATCGGGTCATCCATGCCCAAATCCACGTTGAACATTATGGGCACCAAGGGGATGCGGGAAGGGTCCCTTGGAATACCAAGGATTTTGATCAGGTTGCCAAAGGTGAATTGCTGATGATCATAATCATCCAACAATTCGGACTTCCGCTTGGCGAGGTATTGCTGAAAATTGAGTTCCGCTTGGATCTTTGTTCGCAATGGCAGGAGGTTGACGCAATGCCCCACCAAAGTCAGGTTCCCCGTCGCAGCTTGCCCTGCCGCAGGCAAGCCGTAGACGATATCTTCCTGTCCGGTGATTTTGTGCAGGAAAATCTCAAAAGCGGCCATGATGGTGTTTACAAGGCTCGTATTGCTTTTCTTGCTGAGCGTTTTCAATCCATCGACCAAGTCTTGGGGCAAATGAAAATCATCCCTTTGCGCGTTGTAAGTTCTTTCCTTTGGCCTGGGTCGGTCTGTCGGCAGTTCCAACTGGCTCGGAACGGGCGTGAATTTCTCGACCCAATATCTTTCTGTTTCTTGGTAGGCCTCCGATTGGGAATAAGTCTCCATTTCTGCCGCATACTGGGAAAATGGCATCGGCTGAGGCAATGTTGGTTCTTGGCCGGCGACAAAAGCATTGTATTGCTGGGAAATCTCTTCCATCAACAATCCCAATGACCATCCATCTGCGATCAGGTGATGGGCGGTAATGGTAAAATGATAGTGTGATTCAGAGAATTTCAAGAGCGAAAAATGAATCAGGGGTCCCTGTTGGAGGTCAAATACCCTCAAAACTTCCCCTTCCAAAAATGTGCTGAGGGCATTACGTTGGGAATCGGCATCCAGGGAGGAATAATCCTCTTTTTGAAAGGGAATGGGCATTTCCTCATAAAGGATGAATTGTTTTCCATTTGGCGCAAACGCCATACGCAGGGCCTCGTGCCTTTCTACCAGACCATAACAGGCCTTTTCAAGACAGTCAAGGTCCAAGCGGCCTTGGAGATCCAAGGAAATTGATTGGTTGTAAGAAAGATTGGCCTCTTTTCCCCCGAGGATGCAGGAAAGCCAAACTTCCTTTTGGGCATCGACCAGTCCGCCTACTTTTTCGATGGCAGGTCCCTCGAAGGGGTTGTGGGCCGCAGAATTCAATTGCATGGGTGAAGGGTGATGGGTTGGAAGTTTAGAAAGTTTTTGAGGTTGTAAAGTTAAAAGGGCATAAAGCTATAAGATTATTGGGTTAAAAATTTATCGAGTCATTTATGCTATAAAGTTATTGGTTCAAAAGGAAACTACAATGCTTTTCCCACAATCCATGGAGATTCTTCGGCCACGGCGCCTCTGAATGAGATCACCGCTATGCTGCTTCTCCAGAAGCAGGATCCCTCGTTGTAGGGATCTCCCTCTCCTGAAGGAGAGGGATGGGGTGAGGTGCATTTGTGCTCCTCTAGGCAAAACAGCATAACTAATGGAGATTCTTCGGCCCCTTGGGCCTCTGAATGACGTCCACGTTATCCTACTTCTCCAGAAGCAGGATCCCTCGTTGGAGGAATCACCCTCTCCTGGAGGAGAGAGATGGGGTGAGGTGCCTTTGTGCTCCTCTAGGCAAAGCAGCATAACTAATGGAGATTCTTCGGCCCCTTGGGCCTCTGAATGACGTCCACGTTATCCTACTTCTCCAGAAGCGGGATCCCTGCGGTGTAGGGATCTCCCTCTCCTAGAGGAGAGGGACGGGGTGAGGTGCCTTTGAATGAAGGGCACTACACCGGCATCTCTACCTTCAGGAATTTGTTGGGTTCCTGTGGGTCTTTCACGTACCAGGCTGGATTGCCAAACTCGTCTTTGCCCAATTTTGCGCCGGCTACCGGAGGGGCCGCAAAGGGCGATCCCGAAGTTCTTCTTGCTGGTTCAGTTTCACCGCCATCCGATTGCTTTCCTTGGCCAATACCTGTTTTTGTACTACTTGCAGCCGAGGTCTCTTTGTCTTTTGCGGCAACATAAGTGTTTGTGGGTGACACATTGTTATTCGCCAAAACTACCTGCTGCAGCATTTCTACTTGCTTGGAAAGCAACTGTAGCTGTTTGGAAAGCAGTTCGATATGGAGCTTTGTATGTTCCAAGGAATTTGAAGCTTCATCGCCCTTGGAAGGGATGGCTGCCACCCCAGCCTTTTGTTCCATAACCGCAGCAGTTTCCCCATGGTAGGTTGGTAAGACCGGAATGCCGGTAGCCTTCACTTCAGGAAGGTTTTCATCCAAATAGGACACCACCGCATCCATATCCAAGAGCGATTCATTCAGTTGCCTAAAGGTAACTGTCAGGTCAAATTCCCGCTTGAACCCGGCTCCCAGCTGAATCAATGACAGGGAATCAAAACCGATCTCGAAAAAGGATGGATTGCCGGCAGGGACATCCAAACCGGTGATCTGCCTGATCAAGTCGACTACTTTTGCCCTTAATTCGGATTTCCTACCCATTCCGATTGGGTTGCTGTTCGTTTGGATGGGTTGAGATTGGGCAGCTTGCTGGACCGGAATTGCCTCGATGATTGGCGTCTCGACCCGGTACTCGGCTTTTGGTTCAAGCCATATCCTTTCCCTTTTGAAACTGTAGGTAGGCACTTCTTGGGAAAGCCCGGTGTCGGGATGGATGGCTGTCCAATCACCCTGGACACCCTTTTGCCACATAGTACCCATTTGCGTCAGGAAAAACTCTATTTCCTTTTGTTGGGCATTGATGCTCAGGAAGAATTCCCTTCCTTTCGACTTGGGAGATTGTTTGATCAAGGTACTTAATACATTGCCAGGACCCACTTCCAAGAAGGCCAATGGCATGTCCAAATCCAAGAGGGTTTCGGTCGCCTGTTGGAACCTGACCGCTTCGCGCAGCTGACGGGACCAATAGGCTGGGCTTATCGCCTGTTCATCGGACATAAATGCCCCGGTCACCGTCGAAATGATGGGGATTCTTGGCTTGTTCAGGTCAAGGGCGGCCACAATTCCCTCAAACTCTTCCAATATCGGATCCATCATATGGGAGTGGAAAGCATGACTGGTTCGGAGCACCTTTGCTGCGATATCCTTGGTCTCTAGCAATTCTGCAAATGCCAGGATATCGTTTTCTTCTCCTGACACTACCACCTGGTTGGTGGAATTTATGCCTGCGATGGACAAGTTCTCAGGAAGCAGGAAACGTACTTCTTCCTCCGAGGCACGTATCGAAAGCATCTTTCCATGGGGAAGACCTGCAATCATGCGACCACGCATGGCCACCAAGCGAATGGCATCTTCCAAGCCCATCACGCCTGCCAAATGGGCAGCAACGAATTCCCCGATGCTATGTCCACAGAGAACGACCGGTTGGATACCCCAGGACATCCAAGTTTTGGCTAAAGCGTATTCTATGGAAAAGATGGCAGGCTGGGTAAATTGGGTATTTCTCAGGTGTGATTCAGCTTCCTCATCCGAAACTTCCGGAAACAGGATTTCAAGAATCGAAAAGTTCATGGATGTTTCCAAAATCAAGTTGCAGGTATCCAATGCCTGCTTGAATACGGGCAGGGTCTCGTACAATTGACGTCCCATCTGCAGGTATTGGGAACCCTGACCGGGGAAGAGAAATGCAAGCTCATGGTTTTGCAAGCTGACCTTTTCAGGCTGTTTGGCCTTGGATAGGTTCTCGTTCAATTGCTCCAGATCCCTTGCGACCACAAAATTCCGAAACGCATAATCCGTCCGGTGGTGCATCAGCGTCGCTGCGATCTTTGGCAACCAAGCTGCGGATTTTGATTTGGAGAATTCCAAGAGATCGCCGGCGTATTGCTCTAGGCTCTCCTTGGATTTTGCGGAGAAAGGAATCAGGTATGCGGGCGCTTGGTAGCTGTTATGTTCCTGCGTCGATGTTACGGGAGACTCCTCCAAAACCACATGGACGTTGGTGCCACCCACGCCAAATGCACTCACTCCCGCAAATCTTCTTCCGGCTGAAGGCCAAGATTGATGCGGTTTTGGCATGAAGAAGGGGCTATCCGTCAAGTCGATGCTTGCGTTCAATTGTTTGAAATGCACTTGTGGAAAGAATTTCCTTTCCCGCAAAGTGAATATCGCGCGGAACAGTCCTGCTATGCCGGCAGCGGCGTTCAGGTGTCCCAAATTGCTTTTGACGCTACCCAAGGCGCAATAGGTGGATTTTCCGGGAGAACCAAATGCAATCTTCAAGCCCTCGATTTCGATCGGATCACCGATGGGCGTGGCGGTGGCATGGGCTTCAACATAGCCAATTTCGGAGGAGCTTATACCCGCATCGGCGATAGCGGCTGCGATTGCACCCGCCTGCCCTTCTGCACTGGGGGCAGAGAAACTGCCTTTCTCACCGCCGTCATTGTTGACGCCGACGCCTTTGATCACGGCATAGATCGTATCTCCATCGCGGATGGCTGCTTGGTAGTCCTTGAGGAGGACCGCCCCTACCCCATCACTGAATACGGTGCCCGTCGCTGCGGCATCAAAAGAATGTACATGTCCATCCTTGCTATTAACCCCGCCGTCATCGAACAGGTGTCCGCTTTTTGCGGGCGACTTGATGCTGGAGGCGCCGGCAATGGCCATTTCACATTTGCCCTGACGGATGGACTCTGCTGCTTGAACCACAGCCAATAAAGCCGTTGAACAAGCAGAATGTACGCTGACAGCAGGCCCTGTAAGGTTCAGATGGTAGGCCGTACGCGAAGCGATATAGTCTTTCTCATTCAATGAGTTGACCAAAAAGTCTCCATAAGAATTCAACAATTCGCGGTGGGAAGCCAGATTGTGCCAGACATAGGTATTGTTGCTGCATCCGGCAAACACCCCGATCGGCATCGCTTCATCTGATTTACGGTAACCCGTTTTTTCCAAAAGTTCATAAGATACCTCCAGAAACTTCCGCTGTTGCGGATCTGCAATGGCAGCCACCTTGGGATTGAGTCCAAAGAACGTAGCATCGAATGCGTCATACCCCTCGATAACTCCCCGTGCACCCACAAATTGGGGGTTATTGCGCAATGATTCCGGAAGGTAGGGGTCCAGTTCCTCTTTCTTGAAAAAGGAGATGGTATCTCGACCTTCCTGTAAAATCTCCAAAAATTCCTCAGGAGTATTTGCGCCAGGCAAACGGAGGGCCATACCCACGATGGCTACATCCTTGGACGATTTCGGGGAATCTGTTTCCTGCGCTACCTGTTGTTTCGAACCTTTTTCCTTGACGAAATAGGCAGCGATCTGCGCAATCGTTGGAAGCTGGTACATCTTGATGATGGGGAGATCCAGGTTGCCCAATTGGCGGAGTTCGGCCAATACCTTTTGGGCTTTCAGGGAATTCCCACCCAATTCGAAGAAATTGTCATGGACGGATACTTTGTCATAATTCAGGATCTTGGTAAAGACCTCGGCGACAAGTTTTTCCGTGGGGTTTTTCGGGGCCACATAGGCCTCCACCCAATCCGGTCTTTGGTTTTGGGGTTTGGGCAATGCTTTTTTGTCCACCTTTCCCGAACTGGTCTTCGGAAATTCCTCAATCTCCACCAGGATATCAGGGATCATGTAATCGGGAAGTGACTTTTTGAGCACTTGCTTCACTTGGCTGATACTCGATTTTTTGCTGTCGAGAAACTGCACGTAGCCGCAGAGGTATTTTTGTCCCGCAGCATCCATGTCCAACTTGACAACTGCCTTCCTCACACCTTCCACCTGATTGATGGCCAATTCCACTTCTCCAATTTCCACCCTGTTGCCACGGATTTTGACCTGATCATCTTCACGACCCTTGTAATGGTAGAATCCATCGGGATTTTGCACCACCTGATCCCCAGTTTTGTAGAGCGTAATGGTCTCGCCTTCGGGGGATGTCCAGCGGACAAATTTCTCATCGGTCAGGTCCTTTCTGTTCAAATAGCCAAATGCCAAACAATCGCCTGCAATATGCAATTCTCCCATCTCTCCGACCGGAAGGACGTTCATGGATTTGTCCAAAACATAAATCTTGCAATTGGCTACCTCTTTACCGATGGAAGGAATGTCATCCCAAGCATAGGGGTCACCACCAAGGACAAATTCCGTCACGTTGACCGAGGCTTCCGTAGGTCCGTAGGCATTTTTAAGGAACAAATGCGGGATTTTGCTGAAAAACACCCTGATATTATCCGTGATTTTCAACAATTCGCCCGAAGTGGAAATTTCGGTCAAAGAAGCTGGGAACTGTTTGGAAACCACCGCCTCTTCCGTTAAATATTGAAGGGCCACGTAGGGAAGATAAACCCTGTTGATAGCATTCTCCGAAATATAGTCCAGGATTTTAGCGGGGTTCAACCTTTGGACACCTTCGATCAAATGCAGTTCCCCACCCGAAAAAAGTGTCCCGAAAATCTCCAGGATGGACACATCAAAGCCAATATGGGCAAATTGCAGCGTCCTGACACCCGGACTAATCCAGGGATACTTATATTGGTAATTCACATATTCACAGAGACCGAGGTGGCCGAGAATAACGCCTTTGGGGTTTCCTGTTGACCCGGAGGTAAACAAAATCGCGGCCCAATCTCCCCTGTAGGACACAGTTTGTGGTATTCCTTGGGCAATGGCATCGAATTCAATTCTTTGCAGGCCGAGACTGCCATAAATGGGATCCTCTTCACGCCTTGCCAACACAAAGCTGATCTCAGAAATCGACACCATATACTTCAAGCGGTCGATAGGATACTCTGGATCGAGTGGCATGTAGGCTTTTCCCGATTTCAGGATGGCCAACATCCCTACGATCATTTCTATTGATCGAGTGGTACTGAGGCCTATGATTTTTTCATCGGGAGCGAGTGATTCAATGGCTCCTGCCAAGGCGGCGGATTGCCTATCCAATTCGGCATAGGTGATGGATTTGTCACCGAATACCACGGCTTTGTGATCCGGAAAGCGGTTTGAAGCAAGTTCAACGAAGGAATGTAATGTTGTCGGTTCCATGGCGTTCATGTTACAGGAAAAGAATTTTCAGCGAGATAGGATACTATTTAGTAAAGAAATTAGTCGTGGGTGATCTTGATTGAAAGGTCCTTCAGTGTTATCAGACTACCTTTCGTTGACAAAAATAAATGTTGTAAATTGAAATGCAAATATTCGGGTGTGAAATATTTTTTAGTGTATTTAAAATAAAATACTGGTTTTAAATCCCAATTCGATATAAACTTATTAAAATCCACGCAATCAAAAAAATAGCTTTCGATATACTCCAGCAAAGTTAACTGTATCTCCATTTACTTTGGAATTACACTTTTGTGCCGATGTGAATATGCAATTCGCCACACAAAAATCCAAAACCTCCCGCTATTTTCATTTCAGGACCAAAGGTCTTGACGCGGTAACCACATTGCCAGCCGAGTCAACCGCATACACATAGGCCCTTGCCGGTTTGTCGGGAATTTTGATTTCTACAAATTGCCCATTGTTGATTGTCTGTAAAATAGAGGTCCTTTTTTTCCAATCCTCGTCGTACACGACCCAAGAATAGTTCAAGGTACCTAGGTACTCATTTGTCACCGCGGCGGAAAGCCAAAGCCCTTCTCCGGGAGATACCGGATCCCAATGACCCACTATGGTGATGTCGGGGAAATTCTTGGTTTTGGAAATATCAGGTCGCCAGGCATCTTGGAGGTAATAATAGGCTGGTTTTTTTCGGCCCAAATAATCCGTAATGCCAAACCAGGTCGCCGAGCCTTCAGTCCTATCGACCCAGCTGAAGGCCATTCCACCAAGGTTTTTTCCTTGATTTTTCAAAATATATTCCTCCCATTGCTTTTGGTACCACTCGGCCTTGGCGAGAGAGGATTGTTCAATCGCAAGTCCGCCCGTCTGGTAATCCCCCAATTCCGTGTTCCAGTACCCTTTGGGACCAAACTCGGTGACCACATAAGGCTTGTCGGGATAAAAAGTATCCATGATATCTTGGAGCTGACTGATATTTTGCTCGTAGTATGAATTGATACCGAGTCCATCAAGATGGGGGGCGAACGCTTTGTACTGCACGATCGCGGCAATCAAGCGCTCGTTATCATGCTCTTCCGAGGAAAAAACTGGCCTTGAGGGATCAATTTCCTTGATTTTGACTGCCAAATCGTTCAGAAATTCCAAGTAACTTCTCCTGACAACTGTCAAGTACGGCTGGGCATAATGCTTTTTCAGCAAGCCCCATGTTTCATTGCCGATATTCCAAGCGATGATGGTTTTGTCATCCTTGCGTTGCCGCACCGTTGACAGCACCCGCCTTTCGTATGCCTTTCGCTTTTTCTCATCCGTGAAAAAATCCGTTTTTGGATCAAACCAGAATCCAAACATCACCTTCAGTCCCTGCTTGTTTGCCTCGGAAAGGATATTTCGATCATAAATGCCGGGCTCATACCTCCTGATGGTATTGGCTCCCATTTCCTTGATCTTGGAAAAATCAGCTTTCAATTGCCTCTTTGAAAGCGGCATAAAGCCCTCCTCCCAGTCGTGACCCGCATTGTAACAGACACCTTTGATGTAAAAAGGTTCCCCATCCACCATTAGCTTGAATCCGGAGGTATCTCGGACCAAGGAGCTTGGCGCTTCGTAATTCGATTTTGTGGAGTCTTGTGCCCTCCGATTATTTCTCCACAGATACAGGTCCAAATCCGTCAATTGATCCACAATTCCAATTAGATCAAAGGTCCAGTCTATATATGACTCGTCATTGGAAGGACGCCAGTCGGTAATCCAATTTCTATCCCAGTCACTGAAGAAGATTACCAAAGACCTTATTTCAGGAAACTTATCTTTGATTACAACCAACGATTCATTTACCCATGCTTTCCCGTTCTCACCCCGATAAGATGTGGAACCGAACTCCGCCAGCATGACGGGAATATCAAATCCCTTCTCCTCGATCTTGGATTTGAATGGTCTGTATATCTCTTCAAAGGTCTTGGAGGACATATCTTTGCTGGCCGATCCATAGTTGAGAGCGGTCAAACCTATCCAGTCGACATATTGAATGTATTCTCCTTCGGGAAAATAGGCATCAAACCCTTCGGTGGACCACGGACTCCAAACCCACGACACGTTGTGGGCACCGACCTTTTCAAATCGCAGATGGACGTATTTCCAAGCAGCCACAAACTCCTCCGGTGTATTACTCCCTGACCTAGACCAGGGGTACATAGGGTTTTCCATCTCGTGAGCAAATCTCAAGAAAACCGGTGAGTTCAAATCCCGCAAGGCAACTGCCATTTGGTCGATATACCAATCAAAATAGCCATCCAAAATATACCGAAATACCTTGCGGTTGTTTTTGATATCTGCGATCTGCGCATAGGCGGCAAAATCGCTGGTCCAGGGTTCCCAAGTCACCATGGGAATGGCCCCGTGTTGGATGATTTGCTTCCATTTTTCCTGTGGTAGCGGCGCGTCTCCCCAGGCCAAGTAGGTAGAAACGATGGGGAATTGGAACCCGGCATCGGCTTCGTGCCTTTGGATAAGCGATATATCGGTTTCAAAATCGAAATGTGGATCATAAATCCCGGTATAAAATCCACCCAATTCCTTTTCGATTAGTGTTTTGGGTGTGGGGTTCAAATAACGATCCTTACCGAGATGCAATGAACTCAATAGAAAAAACCCTGTTGAAAGGAACAAAACTACCAATGCCGTGTAAAAAGCGATCCTACTGAACTTCAAATAGGAGATATGGCGTTGTTCGAGGTTGACCGCGTTCCTCAACCACTTGAATTTGGCCTTGGCATTGTTCACCCATGTTGTTTGGCCGATTGCAAATGCTCCAAAAAAGATCACTGCATTGATGCCAGCAAAGACCGCCATCAACATGCTGTAGGGTTGCCAATCCACATACAAGCCATAAATGACAGCAAAAACGGAGACCAAAGCCAAGACCAGATTTGGTAATCCCAAGAGAAACTCCCCTTTGGTGGAATGCTCCTTTGGCGTAGGAATATACGGTACCTTGATATTCAGAAGTGTATATACGAATCCAATAATGAAAATCCACCAGGTCCCGACTCGAAGCATACCACCAACCAAATGTATCCCTCTTTCTTCGGAATGATTGAGCCATGCTTGTGCATAAAACCGATAGAGTAGACTGAATAGGAAAAATGGGGTGAAATAGACAAAAAACACCTTGGGATCCATCAGCCAAGGATACTCGCTCGTAATTAAGGCCAAGGCCGGTACAAAAACATCAATCAGGGTGATAAATCCGAACAGGTAGTAAATCGGCAACAAGCCATAATGTATCTTTTGGCGCCAAGTGAATTTGAAAAACAGCTTCGGGAAAAGATTGAACCAGAGATCAAAGGTGCCGCGGCTCCATTTCAATTGTTGTTTGTAATAGGCTGAAATACTGCTGGGAACCTGCCCGCGTGATAAAATCACAGGCTCATAGGCAGACTTCCATCCTTTGGCGTGGAGCAGCATGGAGGTATGCATGTCTTCGGTCAAACCGGGGGCATGGCCTCCAATGGAGTCCAATGCTGCCCTCCGGAAGGTGCAATTGGCACCAATCGCTTGGGCGGTACCATATTCCCCCATCGCCTGCATATAGGGCCCATAAAACAAATAAGTCTGTTCGGCAGCGCCTTGCGCAATAAGGGACTCCTTTTGATTGCCATATGCCTGTACGACTTGCACATAGCCGATTTCAGGATCATCAAAATGGTGCAAGACATGATCCAAAAACTCAGGAAACGGAGCATGATCCGGATCTAAAATCACGCATAATTCACCCGTGGCCTGCTTGAGTGCATTGTTGACATTTCCGGCCTTTGCGTTTTCATGTGTTTGGCGGGTCACATGCACAACGCCAAGTTCCCGACAAAGGCGCTTGGCAATAGGATCGTCGCCTTCATCGCAGAGGTAGCTCGTATGGGGATATCTCACCGCTACCATCGCCTTCAGCGTTCGCTCCAGCATGTCGTACGGCTCTCCGGGAACGAAAGTGGTCAGCATGTCGACGGTATATTTCCTAGCTGGCTGCTTGGGATTAGCTGAAACGGGACGCGGTTTTGGCAGACCAGCAAAGTGGTACCATTCAAACCCAACCTTCAACAGTTTGAAGATCAAGGAAATCATCAAAAGGTAGTAGGTAAATCGATAGCCAATCCTAACCTCCTCAAAAAATCCATATAAGAAAATGACCAAGGATGAAATCGCAAGCAAGAGGATCAGTTTCCCCTGAAAAAGTTTCCCGTTCATAAAATAGATTAGGTGAAATATTTTAAAGCAAAAAACATTATTTTATTTCTAAAAAACAATTTTGTCGGTGTAAAATAAAATTTATGTTTATTTGGTAAATATTTGGATTATTTTTGAACACAAAAAAGAAAAAAGAAATACAAAATGAAAAGCGATGGCTTGGGAATAATATTTTGCTTCCTAATTCTACTTGGGATTTTTTCATCCTGTCACAAAAAAAATATTGAAAATCAGACACCTACCGTAGCGGTGCGTTACGAAAATGGAAGGGCTTTCCTGTACAGGAATGGTGCCCCCTATTACATCAAAGGTGCCGCTGGAACTGAGCATATGGATAAGGTAGCGGCATTCGGCGGGAATTCGATCAGGACTTGGAACCTGCAGGATGCCGACAGCATTTTGGATAAAGCCCACGAACTTGGTTTGACGGTGACGCTAGGAATCGAAATCGGTCGCCCACTTTGGGGAAATGATTTCGCCTACTGGAAAACTTGGGAAGTGGATAAGAAAATAGAAGAAATAAGGCCCTTTGTAGAGAAGTATAAAGATCATCCTGCCCTGTTGATGTGGGGGGTTGGGAATGAAGTGAAAGGGTATGGAGGTGGAACTAGGTTAGAAGTTTACTATATTACCAATCAAGTCGCGAAGATGGTCAAGGAAGTTGATCCAAATCACCCAACAATGACTGCTTTGAATCATTCATCCAAAATTGACTTCCTTACCAGCCTAGTTTTATCACATATCGACGTCTTGGGTTTTAATGCCTTTAGAGACTTAGACCGCATGTCTGGAAAGATATACGGGGAAGACGGATGGAAAAAAGCCTATATTTTTTCCGAGTGGGGAACTTGGGGTCATTGGCAGGCACCAGAAACCGAATGGGGTGCGCCCAAGGAATTGAAGGACGCTGAAAAAAGACATGCCATTGAGCAGAATTGGAATATCATGCAGCAGGATTCCTCCCTTCTTTTTGGGGGGTATGCTTTCTATTGGGGACACAAGCATGAGGGTACCCAAACCTGGTTCAGTTTCTTCTCCAAGGAAGGTCTTGAAACGCCTTCCCTTCAGTTTTTAAAAGAAGCATGGTCTGGAAAAACGGTGGAAAATGCCGCTCCTTATGTCAGCGACATTTCGATTGACGACCCAAAAAGTTTTGTCAGGGACAATTTATACCTGGAAAGCGACAAAATCTATACGGCTAGTGCACTGGCAGAAGATCCCGAAGCAGACTCATTGGAATTCATTTGGGAAATCAGGGACGAAGAAAATTACTTTCTTGATAAAAACTATTCCAACCCAATCGACTCCCTGATTGTGGATACAAAAGGACCAAGAGTCCAATTCAAGACCCCAAAAGATGAGGGTCCGTTCAGGATTTTTGTCCATGCACTTGATGGCCGGGGGAATTTCTCCTCCTACAATATCCCATTTTATGTCCTGAAAAGGTGAATTAAGGGTGTTATTGATTCAAATTTCCCCTTTGCTTGGCACTACATGATAAATAAAGATTTTATTCCTCTACCCAAGCTTGCATTCCTTCCTACGTTTCTTGAATAACCCTCATCCCGCCCCAATAGGCACCCATCTTGTGTCTTGCATCTTGTGTCTTGCATCTTGTGTCTTGTGTCTCCTGTCTCACATCTAGCTTCTCACCTATACCTCCATATCGTCCAAAGTATCTTGTACCCTGCCCCAATCACGCCTTTGACGGTGCCGGAGACTTTGGAGACTCCGATACGGCGGCGGTAGTCCACAGGGATTTCGGCTAGCTTCCAGCCCGCCTTGGCGGCCTTGATCTGCATCTCGATCGTCCAACCGTAGTTTTGGTCCTCCATCCCAAGAATGCTCAGCTTGGCCCAGCGGGCAGCACGAAATGGCCCTAAATCGGTAAATTTCACGCCATAAAGGTAATCCATCAGGCGCGTAGCCAGCCAATTACCAAAGCGCTGGGGAATGGTCATGCTGCCCCGTTCTCTTTTTCCCAAAGCCCGGGAACCTATCACCAAATCGGCCTTTCCATCTTGGATGGGTTGGATTAGGTTAGCCATTTGCGCGGGAAAATCGCTGAAGTCCCCATCCAAAAAAACAAGAATGTCAGGTCGTACTTCCTGCTTCGATATCCAAGCCATGCCTGTAAGGCAAGCTTTGCCATAACCCATTTGGGGTTCGTCCAAGACGATTGCGCCGGCATTTTCTGCTGCTGCCCGGGTATTGTCCGTAGAAGCATTGTTGACCACGACGATATGCCTGACAAAATCAGGAATTTCAGCGATCACTTTGCCGATGGACTGCTCCTCGTTGTAGGCGGGAATCAACACATCTACTACCGGGAACTGATTTCCTTGCATTTGCGAATTGACTGTTGACAAATTTTTCTCATTCATTCTATGTGTTTCCAACGGCTTTCCTGAACAAAGCCTATCTAGGCATTGATCTAATGCCTACCAAGGATTGGATCCCCACCATCAGAAATCCTAATCCAAGCAGCAGGTGAAATACCAAAAAGGGATAGGTATGAGAAACTGCGGACAAAATGGCTATGGATAGAAAGAGAATCCCAAATGATAATTCCAAATAGGTACTTACCGGAACTTGAAAGCGATGATAGGCACTTTTTTGCAAAGCATGATCCCCTCCGACCAAATTGTACTTCGGTGTCCTGACAAAGGGGGACTTTTTTCCGGTCCAGGCTTCCCAAACCGCCTGAGAGTTGTGCAAAGCCAAGCCCATCGAAGCCGACAGAAACAGTGGCAGTTCCCAAGCAAAGCGGAGCCAACGCTTCGGAGAATGCCCAGAAAGACTGCTGTTGGCAAAAAAATAAACCATGGCTATGACGACAAACCCGAGCAGAAACACCGCTGCGGCACGAAAATATTGCACATCCAGTAAGCCCTTGTAGAACCCATACCAAATCGGAATGCTGCTGATTGCTGCCGTCAGAATGGCCACGAAAATCGCCGAATTGAGCAGATGGGCCATGGCATGAAGCTTCTTTCTCAAACTGTAGGGTTTTCGCAGTACCTCCCCCAAATGCTTGACCGCACACTCGGCTCCGCCTTTGGTCCAGCGGAACTGCTGGGATTTGATCGCAGGCATCACGGGCGGAAGTTCGGCAGGCGACTCGATATCCGGACGGTAGACAAATCGCCATCCCTTTTCCTGGGCCCTATAGCTCAGGTCCAAATCCTCCGTGAGTGTATCGTCATGCCAATTACCTGCGTCTAGAATGCAGCTTTTCCGCCAAATTCCTCCCGTGCCATTGAAGTTGATGAAAGCGTTTTGGGCGTTACGGCCCATCTGTTCTACCGTGAAATGGGCATCGAGGGCAAAGGCCTGTAAGCGGGTAAGCACGGAATAACCTTCATTGAGGTGCGTCCAGCGGGTCTGTACCAAGCCGACTTGGGGGTCGGCAAAATGCCCCAATGTTTTGCACAAAAACTCCGGGTCAGGTACAAAATCCGCGTCAAAGATCGCGATAAACTCCCCTCTTGCCCTCGCCAAGCCTTCCCGCAAAGCGCCCGCCTTAAAGCCCTTTCGGTCTGTCCGGTGGATGTAGACAAATGGAAATCCCGGAAACTCTTTGAGCTTTGATTGGATGATTTTTTGAGTCCTGTCGGTGCTGTCGTCTAATATTTGGACTTCCAATTTGTCCAGTGGATAGTGGATTTTTGCCACGGATGCCAACAGTCTTTCGACCACGTACATTTCGTTGAAGACGGGTAATTGAATCGTAACAAAAGGTAAGGGAAGGCTTTCCTCGCTGAGAGGTGCGGGTTTTTCCTTATTGAATTTAAAAAAATGCCACAGCAGGTCCGCTTGTGCCAGCGCATAGGCAAACACAAACAGCATGGCAAGGAAGTAAATTCCCAATGAAACGTAAATAAACAGCATCAGGCGTTGAGGGTGATGGAATTGTTCCCGATCAAAATGGGCTTTTCATTGATTCTGCCCTCTTCGTCGGCATTTTCGAGCTTGAGTACGCCCCTTGGGCAGACTGCACTACAAACACCACAGCCTACACAGGAGGACCTGACGATATTTTGTCCCCGCTGCGCATACCAGCGGACATCGATGCCCATTTCGCAATAAGTCGAGCAATTGCCACAGGAAATACACTGTCCGCCATTGGTGGTAATCCGGAAGCGGGACTTAAAGCGCTGTACAATCCCCAGGTATGCCGCCAAAGGACAGCCAAATCTACACCAAACGCGGTTACCCATCAAGGGGTAAAATCCCGTACCCACTACACCTGCAAACGCGGAACCGATGGCAAAGCCATAAATGCTGTGCAATTGGTTGGTCGCTTGGCCCAAGAGGGCAAATTCCGTGAAGTAATTGGCAATCGTCAGCCCAGTCATCAATATGGCAAAAACCAAAACGCCGTGAATCAGGTACCGCTCTATTTTCCAAGCCTTGACGGATTTGTCGGAAAGCTGCCGATAAGGGTCGCCCAAGGTCTCGGCCAGTCCGCCACAGCCGCAGACCCAAGAACAGTACCATCTTTTCCCAAAGAAATAAGTAAAAATAGGCACCCCCAACACGATGAGTATTATCCCCCAAATCAGCATGAACATACCCAAAGCCCCGGCATTGACCATGCCGTCGATTCGGTAATCGTAGAAAAAGGAGTAATCCAAAGGCCAGATATTTTTGAAATCATGCCAAGGCATGTTCATCAAGACCATGATTTCGGGTAAAAGAAAGGCAAAGGCCAATTGGAAAAACATGACCGAGACGGTGCGGATGGTTTGGTAGGCATTGCCTCTGTACTTGCGAAACATCCGGATACCCATGACGATAATAGCCAAAGTGTACACAAAGCCGTACAAGAACCATTGGCTGGCGGGATTGCCGGAAAGTGCCATGCTGATCGGGTCAACCATCAGGACAAGGTTTGTCAGGTATTCCGGAAACCAGTACAGCACGATGTAAAAAAGAATGAGCCAAGTCCCGGTCAATATTCCCAAAAGCCCTTTGGATTTCATCGAAGAAAAGAAAATCCCGTCATGCTTGATCCCTTCGGGCTTGCCACGGTACATGGGCAGGATGTACATCAGCGCCCCGACAACTCCAAAAACCACCGTGATGAATAAATAGAAATGAGGATTTTGGCTTACAGGGCCAAGTGCGGAGGCCTTGGTCAAGGCGAATGCATAATTATCCCAAATGACCTTGTCCCATTGCTGATTGGCTTTCATTGCGTCATTGTAGCCTCCGAATAGGCGGTTGAATTCCCCCATAAAGGCAAAGTTGGAGCTGAACTCCTGCCCGACCATAGGCGCCAGGACTTCCTCCATCACGCCGAGATGCTCGGTTTTCACGCTCGCCGCTAAGGTTTCCTTTTCCAGCTTGTAGCTACCAATGAAAGGCAGCACCGAAAACAGCAGCAAGCTGATTACAAAAATGACGATTCCGGCTTGTTGGAACTGCTTCATACCTTGGTACCGAATAAGTTTTGGAACAATGATTTTAGTGCGGGTTGCAGGGATTTCCCGTATTGCTCGTTGTAGGCAGCAAGGACATCCTTATGCGGGGAATCAAAAAACTCCGGATCAAAATTCGCCTTTTGCAGGTGCAAAAGGACCTTTTCCATCATCCATCCTTCGGCGATGGCCTTGTCGAAATAAGCATGCCGAAGCCGCCAACCAAGGGCATTTACACCCTTGATTTTCTTGTCCGATTTCCCAAAGACGATCCGAAAACACCTTTTTCCCTTTGGGTCTTCCCAGTAGAACCAATCCCAATCTGCAGGCAAAGCCGTAGGCACGGTCCCGTAGGTCTGGTACTCAATATCAAAAAACTTGGCGGAATTGAACCAAATCCCTGGTTTGTAGGGGACAGCTTTGCTATGGGTCAGGTTGTGGGCCAAGGTCTCCCCGTGCATACGTCCCGTGTACCAAACCTGCTCGATGTTTCTGCGATCAGGCGCCGGGGCTTGCTTGAATTCGGCACAATCACCGATGGCATATACATCGGGGATGTTGGTTTGGAAAAATTCATTGACCAATATCCCGCGGTTGGTTCCCAGTTCGGAATTTCTTAGGAATTCAATATTTGGACTGACACCTACCGTCAAGCCTACGAATTGACAGTCGATCTTTTCTCCAGATTTTGTGCTGACAGCCTTTACCCGACCTGAACTGTCGCCAATGATCTCTCCCAATTCCGTACCGAGACGCAAGTCGATATGGTGCTCGCGGATATGCCTTCCAATGAGTTGGGCTTCTTCCTTCGGCAGGACGTTGTCCCAGAAGTTTTCTTCGCGCACGAGGAAGGTGACCTCGATTTTGCGGCTCGCCAGCATTTCGGCCATCTCGATGCCGATAAGTCCCCCGCCGACAATGACCGCCTTTTTGATATCCTTGGTATTTTGCTCCATCCGCTCCAAATCCTGCAGGGAATAAAGTCCCTGTACCCCTTGCAAATCCTGTCCCGGCCAGCCAAACTTATTGGGTTTGGAACCCGTCGCGAGGATCAAGACGTCGTAAGCGTCGGTGCCGCCATCACGGTATTCCACTTTTTTCCCCTGAAAATCAACCGTATCGACCCAAGCCCGCTTGAGATTGATGCGGTTTTTTTCCCAAAATCCATCTTCATATGGCTTGGTATGGGCATATTTCATATGTCCCATGTAGATGTACATCAGGGCAGTTCGGGAAAAAAAATGGTCGGACTCGCCCGATACCACCAAAATCTCCGCTCCCACGTCTTTTTTGCGGATGTGCCGGGCGGCGGTGATGCCGGCGATGCCGTTGCCGATTATGATGATTTTGCGGTTATTCATTGAGCGCCCAATTGTACTCAAGATGGGAAATTTTAGCGTTCGGTTTGATTTTCACCTTTGAATATTGGTTGAGAAAATCGATCAGGGAGCCTTTTTTGGTGAAATCCTCCTGAAACCAGGAGAAAATCTGGGAGATTTCCGCCTTGTCTGCCGCGATACGGTTGCGCTGCGGATCGTTGATAAATTGGCGGGCAACGCGGTCGAGTTGGCTTTCCAGTTTCTCCGGCACAAAAGCCTCATTCAGCAAAATGGGGCAGGAAAAGGATGCGCAGTTGATCGCGAAATGTATCCTCGGTTCGTCAAATTCCTTCCTGAGAATCTTATGCTCAATCTCATCCAAGGAAGCAGGCTTTCCGCCGATTTTGAAGAACTCGATGTGCCAAACCGTATTGACGACGGGAATATTGACCTTGGGCTTGATGTCACGGATGCTTTTGACAGGGTAATGGTCGATAATGAGCTTGACGGTAAAGGCATTGTAGGCATTGATCCAATAGGCTAATTGCTCCTGCTTGGACCATTTGCCGCGGTCTGGTGCGTTGTTGGAAAGCAGGTCCAGATAAGTCTGGAGTTTCTGCTTGTCTTGGATAAAACCCTTGTAGGATACCTTTCCTGCGGGCGTTACATGCTTTTGGAGCAACTCCTGCCAAATCGCATGGCTTGGCGGTACCGAACCTTGCTGTCCCAAGTCAGACGTGCCGCAGGAGAGGTTGAAAAGGAATAGGGCAAAAGTGAGAATGACTTTCATCGGAGGCAAAGCTTGGGATTTGCATTTCAATATTGAAGATATAGGAAAAACTCCCAGGCTTTTGTCTTCAGGCGGACATTTTTGCGCCTATTTTCTGTAGGCGGAAACCTCACACCACAAGTAGCGAGTTACTTTTTTGGCGCACGATCAGGATAATCAGTGATGATGCCGTCGACGCCCATATCGAGGAGTTTTTCCATCTGTTCGGTTGTATTGACAGTCCAGGGGATCACCTTCATGCCTTTTTGATGCAAAAAATCCACCGTCTCTTTCGTCAACATACCAAAGGCAGGCGAATAAATCTGCGGCATAAAGCCCAACTTATCGAGCTGCTGCTGTGGCGTACCTGCCGTTTCGATCAACATTGCCAGGGGAACATCCGGGTATTTCTCGTGGATGTATTGCAAAACTCGAAAATCAAAGGACTGGATATTGACCCGCTCCCAACCGACGGATTGGGATATCTGCTGTACGACAAGGTCGGAAAATTCAGCTACAGTTGGATGGTAAATGCCATCTCCCTCGGGCGAACTTTTAATCTCGATATTGTAACGGGGTGCGGGAAGGTTCCTGTCTTTGGCATATTTTTCCGCCACGGCAATGACATCGGCCAACTTCGGCTTTGTCGCATGGAACTTGACCTGCTCCGGAAATCCACGGTGAGGTTTGGTTCCACAATCATATGCCAGGACTTCCGCATAATCCATTTGGAAGATATTGTGCGATCTGTCGGCGTTGGGGATTTCCTTACCCTCCGAATCGAGGCAAATGACCGGATTCATAAATGGCTCGTGGGAGAGAATCAGCACCTTGTCCTTGGTCACTGCCAAATCCATTTCCAAGGTTGTGACACCCAAGTCCATGGCTTTGATCATGGCCGGAATCGTATTTTCAGGCATCAGGCCACGGCTGCCCCGGTGGCCCTGCAGGTCGTAGGAAAATTGTGCGAAAACAGCCAATGGAAAAAGAAGTAAAAACAGTAATGATAAGTGAAACTTCATCGTTTTTTCCTCCAATTTAATCCAAAAACCAGAAGACTGGGGTTTCTGCAGGTTATTGTTTTGTGAAAAATCGAGTGATGCTGCGTTCGAAGACGCAGCATAGCGACTGGAATCACTTCACCACATCCGCATACAAATCAAACTCCGTGGCTTCAAAAACCTGGGCTTGGACAAAATCGCCGACACGGCAATAATGCTTGGACGCGTCAATGAGTACCTCATTGTCCACCTCCACGGAATCGTATTCTGTCCTACCGACAAAGTAGCCTCCCTCCTTCTTATCGATCAGCACTTTGAATGTTTTGCCGATTTTCTCCTGGTTGAGGTCGTAGGAGATTTGCTCCTGGATCTCCATGAGTTGGTTGGCACGCTGCTGCTTCACTTCATCTGGCGTACTGTCTTCCATGGAAAAGGCATGGGTATTCTCCTCATGTGAATAAGTAAACACGCCCAAACGCTCAAACTTCATGCGCTCGACAAAGTCCACCATCTCCTCAAATTCCTTCTCACCCTCGCCCGGATGCCCGGCAATCAGGGTGGTACGAATCGCGATCTCAGGAATCATTTCCCTGATGGAATGGATCAACTCTTCCTGTTTTTCCCTCGTAGTACCGCGTCTCATGGCCTTAAGCACGTCCGTGGAACCGTGTTGAAGGGGAATGTCCAGGTAGTTGCAGATGTTCGGGCGCTCTTTCATTACTTGGATGACGTCCATCGGGAAGCCTGTCGGGAAGGCATAGTGCAAGCGAATCCAATCGATCCCCTCCACATCCGATAACCGTGCGAGGAGCTCGGCAAGGTTTCTTTTTTTGTACAGGTCCAAGCCGTAGTAAGTGGAATCTTGGGCAATCAGCAGCAATTCCTTGGTGCCATTGGCGGCTTTGTGTTGGGCTTCACGGACAAGTTCCTCGATGGGGCGTGACACGTGGCCTCCCCGCATCAGCGGAATCGCGCAGAAAGAACAAGGCCGATCACAGCCTTCGGAAATTTTCATGTAAGCATAGTGCGCCGAATGGGTCAACAAGCGCTCCCCTACCAACTCGTGTTTGTAGTCTGCCTTGAACTTCTTGAGCAAAGCCGGCAAATCACGGGTGCCGAAGTAGGCATCGACTTGGGGGATTTCTTTCTCCAAATCGTCCTTGTAGCGCTGCGAAAGACATCCCGTAACGTACACCTTGTCCACCAATCCCCGCTCTTTGGCGTCAACGTACTGCAGGATCGTATCAATTGACTCCTGCTTGGCATTGTCGATAAATCCGCAGGTATTGATGATGACGATGTTATTGTCCTTGGACTTGGATTCGTGGAAGGCATCGATGCCGTTGCCTTTCAATTGGGTCAACAGCACCTCGGAGTCGACCAAGTTCTTGGAGCAACCCATCGTGATGATATTGACTTTGTCTTTCTTTAATGTTCTCGCTTTCACGCTATTCGGGAATTAGGCTGCAAAGGTAAGGGAAAAGGTTGGAAAGGTTGTAAGGGTTTCAAAGTTGGAAGGTTTTTAGGACTTGAAGATTGAAAAATTGAAAGATTGCGAGATTGGGTGTTCGTTATTGTTTGTTGGGAAATGGTAATTTGAATGCGCCTAGCCATTGGTGTCCAAAGAACCCGGTGACCGTTCTCAAGGTCTAAAATCTCAAGTCTCGTATCTCAATTTAACCATTTACCCCGCAGCTAGAAAAGAATTCCTTTTTGGATTTGGAAAAATGAGACCTGGTGATTTACTTTGTATTTCAAAGTACTTTTGGTTAGCATTTAACCTACCACACCATGAAAAACCAAAGATTAAACATCATCATTTCGATCGTAGTCTTCCTGTTGCTGATACCGTTTTTGGCCATGCAGTTTACGGATGAGGTAAACTGGTCCCTGTTCGATTTTGCTGTGATGGGCATACTGCTTCTATCGACCGGAACCTTATTGGATTTGGTGCTGCGAAAAGTAAAAACCTTTCAAAAAAGATTGCTGCTGGGATTCGTGGTGCTGTTAGCCTTTTTCCTCATTTGGGCGGAGTTGGCTGTAGGCATCTTTGGATCACCATTCGCAGGGTCCTGATAGGATGCAAAAAATGCGCTCATCAAGTGTTTGTTTGCAACAAATTCCGGAACGTTACGGAATCATTAAGCGAGGCGGAAAATGTTCGCTTTAACTTAAAATATCCTTAACGATTAATTTCCAAGTCCGGGATTCAATCTTTCTACTTTTGATCCCGTACAGCAAACGAACATTTTTTAATATCCTTGCAATGAATTTTTAGGCGACGATGTGAATCGTCGCCTTTGCTGTTTCTGGGAAAGAGTGTATTGAGGTAATATGCTACTGTTTTCTACGCTTTTTATGTTCCGAGGGCGTCATGCCGGTCAACCTCTTAAACTGCGAAGAAAGGTGCTGCACAGAGCTGTAATCCAGTTTCCAAGCAATTTCGCTAAGCGTGAGCTCTTCGTAGGAAAGCCATTCCTTTACCTTCATGATCTTTTGCTCGATAAAATACCGCTCAAGCGTAATTCCCTCCATGCTGCTGAACAATTGGCTCAATGCGCTGTAATCCTCTCCCATCTCAGTCTTGATAAATTCCGAGAGCAAAAAACCCGACGGGATCTCTTCCCTTCCGAGCAGTGCTGAAAGCAGGTTCTTGATTCTTTCGATCCGTTGGCTATCCCGGTCTTTGAGTACTTCGAATCCAAGGGCAAGCAGGCGCGATTCGAATGCCCTCATTGAAGGTTCAGTGATCAACTCAGCCAGTACCACTTTTCCCAGTTCGACCTTTTCAAACGGAATCGAAAGCTGGGAAAGTGCTGCCTCCACCGCCATGATACAGCGTGGGCAGACCATATGCTTGATGCGGATTTCCTGCATTGTTTGGGTCTTATAATTTCTAAACCAATGTGCGGTGTTCGAAAGTTCTCGCCAATGATTGGCTTGAATCGAATTTCACATAATTTGGTGGAAAAATATAGGCCCAATGCACCCCATCATCACCAAGGATACCCCGATTACTTTTGACAGAAAACATTATGACGACCAAACACTCCTCGCGCTCTACGAATCGCTGCTGATGCCAAGGAGGATAGAGGAGAAAATGTTGATTCTGCTACGGCAAGGTAAGATTTCAAAGTGGTTTAGCGGTTGGGGACAGGAAGCGATCTCGATCGGTGCGGTCAACGCACTGCAGGCGGACGAGTACATACTTCCGATGCACCGCAATTTGGGCATTTTCACGGGGCGCATGCTTCCCTTGGATAAACTCTTCGCCCAATTCCAAGGGAAAAAATCGGGCTTCACCAAAGGCCGTGACCGCTCTTTCCATTTCGGAACAAACCAACATCATATCGTCGGCATGATTTCCCATTTAGGTCCACAGATGGCCATTGCGGATGGGATTGGATTGGCCTACAAACTAACAGGAGAAAAGAAAGCCACGCTTGTGTTCACCGGTGATGGAGCGAGTTCCGAGGGGGATTTTCATGAAGGACTCAATGTCGCTGCGGTCTGGAAACTGCCTGTGATATTCGTGGTGGAACACAATGGCTATGGGCTCTCTACGCCCAGCGAGGAGCAATTTGCCTTTGAATATTTCACTGCCAAAGGTCCGGGCTACGGCATGGATACCGTTCGGGTGGATGGCAACAATGTCCTCGCCATGTACGATGCCATCAAAACCGTTGCTGAAGATATCAGGCAAAACCCAAGACCAGTCCTCGTCGAAGCCATCACATTCAGGATGCGTGGACATGAGGAAGCATCCGGCACCAAGTACGTCCCGAAATCCCTCATGGAAACCTGGGCACTCAAAGATCCCGTCGAAAACTACGAAAGGTACTTGGAGGAAATAGGCGTTCTCCAAGCCGAAACCAAGGAAAAAATCAACAAACGCATCAAGGATGCCATCAACAAGGGCATAGAAATCGCCTTTGGGGAAGCGGATATCGTGCCCGATACCGAGGAGGAATTGCGGGATATGTATGCGCCGTATGCGCAAGTACCCATCCTACCTGCCGGCTCCAACAAATCCGAAAAGCGCTTCATCGACGCCATTTCGGAGGGGCTTCGCCAATCCATGGAACGCTTCCCCAACCTCATCCTGATGGGGCAAGACATTGCAGAGTACGGCGGGGCGTTTAAGATTACGGACGGATTTGTTCAAAAATTTGGCAGGGAAAGGGTACGAAATACTCCGCTTTGCGAAAGTGCCATCATCGGTGCTGCTTTGGGCCTCTCCGTCAAGGGCTACAAGTCGATGGTCGAAATGCAGTTTGCCGATTTTGTCTCCGTCGGCTTCAACCAAATCGTCAATAACCTCGCAAAAATACACTACCGATGGGGACAAAACGCGGATGTCGTCGTCCGGATGCCCACGGGTGCGGGCGTAGCTGCGGGACCATTCCATTCCCAATCCAACGAGGCTTGGTTTTTCCACACACCGGGCCTAAAAATAGTCTATCCTTCCAATCCCTACGATGCCAAAGGCCTGCTGAACGCAGCCATTGAGGACCCCAATCCCTACCTGTACTTTGAGCACAAGGCGCTTTACCGCTCGATTTCCGAATCCATTCCTGACGATTACTATACGGTCGAAGTAGGTAAAGCCAAACTTGTCGCTGAAGGGAATTCTGTCAGCATCATCACGTATGGCATGGGCGTGCATTGGGCGAAGGCAGCGGTGGCAGAATTGGATGCGGATGCGGATATCTTGGATCTGCGCACGCTTTTGCCATGGGACAAAGAATCGGTCGAAAAGACGGTACGGAAGACGGGAAAAGTCATTTTTCTCCAAGAGGATTGCCTCACCGGGGGAATTGGTGGGGAAATCATCGCTTGGATCTCCGAAAACTGCTTCGAATACCTCGACGCGCCGCTGATGCGGGAAGGTAGTCTGGATACGCCTGTTCCCTTTGCGCCGAGCTTGGAAAAGAACTTCCTGCCCGTCAACAGATTCAAAGAGAAGCTGAGGAGGTTGATGGAGTACTAGAGAGAGGTTATAAGGTTATAAGGTTATTGGGTTATTGAGTAATTGGGATATAGAGTTGGGTTGTTGGGATATAGCCACGGATAAAGGATTGGGGGATTTGTTGTTGGTTTAGAGGATTCTTTTGTAAATTTCAACTATGGATATCGAAGAAAAAATTTCCAAAGTCGAAGAGCCTTCAGCGGAATATGGAGTCTACACCTATGAAGATTACCTTTCCTGGAATCTGGACGTGATGGTCGAGCTGATCAAGGGAAAGATTTTCAAGAAAGCCGCTGCAGCGCCGAGACGGAGGCATCAGGGTATTTCTGGAAATGTATTCTCAAGTTTTCACAGTTTTTTGAAGGGCAAGAAGTGCAAGGTTTACGAAGCTCCATTCGACGTGCGCTTGCCAGTCAAGTCCAAGAAGAATAAGGACATTCATACTGTTGTTCAACCTGATATCTGCGTGATCTGCGACCCTTCAAAATTGGATGATTTCGGTTGTATTGGTGCACCAGATTTGATCATCGAAATTCTCTCTCCGGGTAACAATCAGCTCGAATTGACCCGCAAATACGATGTGTATCAAGAAAGCGGCGTTCGGGAATACTGGATTATCCATCCTGACGAACACACCTTATTGGTGTACACCTTGGTGGATGGATTCTATCAGCCATCGCGACTGATGACCCACGGGGATGTGGTCAAATCTATAGCTGTTCCCGGATTTGAGTTAGAATTAGGGGAGGTATTCAGGGATTTGGATTAGTCTCGATAGACTTGCCTTAACCCGAAAATAGGTCTGAACGTATATTGGAGCATGAAATCTTTTGTCATCACCTTTTTTCTTTTTCTAACGATTCCCGTCATCGGTTTTGGACAGTATTGGAATTTTGGATTTCATGGCAACGCAGCTTGGTCGGTCGGTGAACTCAAGGAAAATGCAGGCAGCTTGGTTTTTCCGGAATTTGGCTTCTCGATGGGCTATCGCTTCCTTTCTCCCTTGGAAGTGGGCATCAACATCGGCTACGGCCTACACGGTACTAAGCTTGAAAAACGAAACGATCTATATCCCGGCTACACCGACGAAATGCGCATCCGACGCAACAACAATCTCGTCAGCTTGATGTCATACTTGCGTTATTATCTGGAAAAGGGCCAGAAAGTGCATCCATTTTTCGAAGCTCAAATTGGTGCCAATCACTTTTACACACGCTACATCATCCGTGAATTCCAATTTGGAGAACCCATCGAAGAAGGGCGCGACTACTCGGATTGGGTGATGTCCTATCGCTTTGGAGGCGGTATCAAAATGCCCTTCAAAAACCCTGAAAGCGGGCATTGGGAACTCAAACTGCTTTATCATGACACTGGCTCGGTCGAATTTCTCCGCAAACAGGACACGCAATACCGCCCCGACCTTGGCGATGGACAATTCATCTACACCCCGGTCAGAAGCACCATCAACCTGCTACATGCAGGCATCGGGGTGGTTTTTTACGGTTGGTAGGAAAAGGGCAGACTCAACGTCTAGATAGAAAAACCACCAACAACAGCTTACGTTATCGGACGGATTCCGTATTTTTAAACTATGGAAACAAAGGATGAAAAAAACGTAGTGAATGAGCCATTTTCGGCCTACGGAACCTATTCCTATGCGGATTACCTGACTTGGGACATCGACTACATGGTCGAGCTAATCAAAGGGAAAGTATTCAAGCAAGCGGCAGCCGCTCCGAGTCGAATCCATCAGGAGATTGCGCTCAAGATTGCCGTAAACCTTACAGATTTCCTGAGGGGCAAAAAATGCAAAGCCTATATAGCACCATTCGATGTACGTCTCCCTGTTAAATCAAAAAAAAACGAGGACATCTTCACCGTGGTACAGCCGGATATCTGTGTGGTCTGCGACCCTTCCAAGTTGGATGAAATGGGCTGTGTCGGGGCACCCGATTTGATTATGGAAATACTGTCTCCCGGCAGCAACAGCAAAGAGCTCAAAAACAAATACGAGGTCTATGAGGAAAGCGGCGTAAATGAATACTGGATCATCCATCCTTCGGAAAAAACGCTGTTGATCTACACTTTGATAGACAAAAAATACGTGCCTTCTAGGCTTTTTACCTTAGGAGACAAAGTAAAATCCAAAGCCATCAACGGCTTCGAAATGGACTTGGATGAGGTTTTTGGGGATCTAGAGGACTAGGGTAGGCATTTTCTAATCGATTAAACCGAAAACCACTCCTCCACATGGCATTGAATTTGGCAAAAAGAAACTCCCAACCCTGTTTTGGTAGGGAGCACCTTAGTTCAAAACAAAAGGCTTAAGGCAAATTCCCGTTACCGGTGCTGGCAAAGGTATCCTTGCAAATGCAACTTCCGTCTCCTCCCAGCGCAGGCGCATTCCTGTTGGAATTTTTTCACCATAATGCGACCTAAGCTGTTTGATGGTCTCGTTGTCCTTTACCGATAGACTGACTTTGGCTAGACCTTGGGTGATAATCCCCAATTCCTCCGCGGCACCACGCGATAGATCAATGATCCGTTTTGAATTTTGAGGCAGACGGTCATTGACCTTCACCCACACGGACTTCCCGTTTTGTTGCAATGTGACTTGGACCATCGTCCCGAATGGCAGGCTTTTGTGGGCGGCAGTCATCTCTTCCATGCGGAATATTTCACCGCTGGAAGTCTTTCGCAGGTGGAATTTCTTCCCATAATAACTCGCCGTCCCCTCTTGGATGGTCAGGAACTCTTCCAGTTCCTTGGGCTTGACTTGGGCTCCGAAGAGGGCCGGCATCAAGCACAACAAGGTGACCACCATATACTTTCCAACTTTCATGTGGCTGCTTTTGGCAATTTATGTGCCAATTTACGACAAAGCCCCCGCGAGGGTTTGCAGCCCTGCCTTTCCTTGAATATCTTAGGTGATATTTTGGGAAGGATTTCCCTGACTGTCCACAGTATAAAAAAATGATCAAAATACTCCATACAGCCGACTGGCACCTGGGCAAGCGGCTCCAAGAATTCCCAAGAATCGAGGAACAAAAAGCCGTTCTTGCGGAAATTGTCGCCATAGCCGACACCGAAGAAGTGGACCTCGTGCTCCTTGCCGGAGACATCTTCGACAGCTTCAATCCGAGCCATGAAGCCGTCGAGTTGCTGTTCAAAACCCTCAAAAAACTTTCCCGAAATGGTACACGGCCGGTCATCGCGATTTCGGGAAACCATGACAGCACCCAGTTCATCGAAGCACCTGATCCACTCGCGCGTGAATTGGGAATTCTGTTCTATAGTAGGTACGATTCGGAGATTCCGACCGGCCAGTTGGACTCGGGTATTCAGATCAGCCGTTCGGAGCCGGGCTTTGTGGAGATTGCACTCCCCAAGTTTCAATTTCCAATCCGGGTCGTTTTGGCACCCTATGCAAACGAAGTCCTGCTCAAGACGTATTTGGGCGAGGCTGACCGCGAGCAAGAGTTCCGCGGGCTTTTGGCCCACAAATGGCAACACCTGGCAGACAAGTATTGTGATGGGAATGGAGTAAACCTGTTTGTTGGCCATTTCTTTTTTGTCCAAAAAGGTCAGCCCATCGAAATGGAACCAGAATCCGAGCGGCCTATTCTCCACGTCGGCGGGACACAGGCACTGTTCACACAGGATATCCCCCAACAAATACAGTACGCGGCCCTTGGCCACCTCCACCGATACCATGCCGTGGTCCAAGAACCTTGTCCACTCGTGTACGCCTCCTCGCCCCTCTCCTATTCCTTCAGCGAAGCAGACCAGCAAAAGCGGGTGGTCATCGTGGAACTCTCACCCAATGAGCCCGCCGTCTTCAAACCGATCGGCCTTAACAGCGGACGGCCGCTGTACCGCAAAACCTTCGACAATCTCGAATCAACGATCCAATGGCTGGAAGAGAATCCCTATTGCTTTGTCGAGTTGACCTATGTCACCGAATTCGCCATAGACGCAACCGTCCGCAAAGCCATCATGAAAGCCCATGACGGCATTGTCAACTTGATTCCCCAAATCAAAAACCCACAAGGCGGGGCGGAATTGAGTCTGAAGGTAGAAGATTTGCAAAGGGACATGGTTACCCTGTTTGGGATGTATTACCAAAGCGAAAGAGGGCATGAACCCAGCCCCGAATTGATCGGGATTTTCAAAGAAGTCATCAGCCAAGAATGAGAAACATCCAAGGGTTTTGAACCCTTGGATGTTTTAAACCCGTCAGGTTTTATGTCAAAAACTTTAGATAAATCATGATCCCAGTAAAACTCGAGATAGAAGGCCTTTATTCCTACAAGGAAAAGCAGACTGTGGACTTTGGGCAGCTGACGGCGGCGGGGTTGTTCGGGATTTTTGGCGCCGTTGGGAGCGGAAAGTCGTCCATCCTCGAAGCCATCCTCCTGGCGCTCTACGGCAGCACAGAGCGGCTTTCGGAACGCAACGAAAAAAGCAGCATGCTCAACCTGCAGCGGGACAACTTGCTGATCCAGTTTGAGTTTCTCTCCGGAAAAAACAACGGGAAACACTACCTGGCACGCTATGCCGCCAAGCGCAATCCCAAAAACCCGGAAGAAATACGGCCCGCCGAACATTCTTTCTATTTGAAATCGGAATCAGAATTATTGCCGCTCGATCTCGCTGCTGAGGACATCGTGGGCATGAAAAAGGAACACTTCAAACAGACCGTAATCATTCCTCAAGGAAAATTCAGGGAGTTTATCGACCTCACACCCGGACGCAGGGCGGAGACGATGAAGGAACTCTTTGGGCTCGAGCGGTTTGACCTATCCGCACCCACCAGCCATTTGCTCAAACAGGCGCGGGAGGAAAAAATCCGGCTGGAAACCAGGTTGGCGGGCCTGGAGGGTATCAGCCGGGAAAACCTGTTGGTAAAGCAAACCCTCCTGCAGGAAATCGGCGAACAAGAAAAGGACCTTCATGCTGCCTTTAAAGCAACAGAAACCGCATTTAAGCTCCAAGAAATCCTTCGCACTAAGCACCTTCAATTAACAGATTTGACGAGGGAATGGGACCTGCTTGACCAAAAGAGACCCGAAATCGAGGAGAAAAAACGGCTTTGGAAGGACTTTCTTCGGGCAAAGACCCACCTAAAGCCGATTTGGGAACAGCGGGAAGAAGCCAAGATCGACCTGGAAAAATACCGGGTAAGTGCCAAGAACTGTGCGGATTTCAAGGAATCCTATGCTACGGAGGTAGAAAAACTTGAATCTGAGGAAAAGGAATTGAAGAAAAAGGCAGACGAAAGACCCCAACGGGAAGCCAAAATCCGGGACCTCAAAAAGGTCATCGAAATCCAACAGTTGTCCGCAGACTTAAAGAATGCGGAAAAACAGGTAGAAACCCTCAATCCCCATATCGAATCCCTCAGAACCTCCCAAAAGGAAACAGAGAAATCCGTCAAGGAAAAGGAAACCGAGATCGAAAGCATTCGGCTTCCAAGCACAGATGAAATCACAGAATTGAAAGCTGATGCAAAGGACTGGACCAACCTTGAGGCGCAGGAATCAAAGTTGGCAGAGGAACTGCTTCAGCTGAATCTGACTTCCCAGCAACTGGAGGCGTCGATATCCTCCATCCAAAACCAGGTGCCGGCTTCATTTGCGAGTCTTTCCGACTGGATAGAACAACAAAAACTGGAGATCCAATCCCTGGAGGCAAGCCGGGAAATTCTTCTGAGCAAAACAGGCCTTGCGGCGCACGTCCATCTCCTCGTGGACGGGGAAGCCTGTCCACTTTGCGGAGCGACGGAACATCCCAACCCGCTTACTTTTGGCGAGGAAAAAACCAAACTTGAAGAAATCGCAGCGAAAATCGAAGCTGCAAAATCCACCTTGGATGCTGCGTCCAATTTTTCGCAACAACTATCCGGACAAAAGATCAGACAGGAAAACCACCTGCAAAACCTCGCTGCGAAGGAAAAAGACCTTGCGGATATCAAGCTTCAACTCCAAACCCTAATCGAGAAACTTCGCGGGAAACATATTCACTCCAAGGAATCTTTGACATCACTGATCAAAGACACTGACTTCTCCTACACGCAGAAAGAAAATCTCACGCAAGAAGTAAGAAGGTTCAGAAAAGCACTTGAGGAGGGAAAAGCACTTTTGGAAAAAGAAGAGCTGCAACTCCGCGCCGCGGAACAAGCACAACTGCGACTCCTCAGTACAATTTCCGCGAAAAAGGAGGAAATCAAGGATCCTGCTTTTGCCAAATCATTCATGACAAAAGGAACAGCCGAGATCGAAAACATGATCCTCAATGTTCAAAAAGATATCGACCTCACCAACCAACACTTGGAGGGAAAGCGAAAAGTCCTTCAGGAAACACGTGCAAAGCAAGCAACAAACTTAGCAAACCTTGACACCTTCAATTCCCTCGTAGAAGCCACGGACAAAAAAATCCGAGACCTGCAAGTCCAGTTCGAAGCACTGAAAAAAGAACACGGATTCGAAGACGAAAAGGCTTTAGTGACTCTTTTCCAGCATTCCCTCGATGCGGAAAAGGTAGACTTGGAAATCCGCAAGTTCGAGGACAAAAGCATGTTGATTGCCAGCAAGATTCAAGAACTGAAGTCCGAAAAAGGTGTCTCCGAGTACGATGAGGCCCAATTCCTGAACCTACGTTCGCAGCTTGAAGACCACAAAGACCGACTGGATGCCATCCGGAAAGACATGACACTGCTCGAACAGGAAATCCAGTCCATGCGGTCCAAGATGCTGGAAAAAGAGAAAATCGAAGCAGAGTACGGGTTGCTCGACCAACGGGAAAACCATCTGAAAGAACTGGATAAGCTCTTCAAGGGAAGCGGTTTTGTCAAATATGTGAGCAGTATCTATCTCAAAGAACTCTGCCATACTGCCAACAAGCGCTTCATGAGCCTGACCAAAAACCGTCTCAGTCTGGAAATCGACGATTCCAATACATTTTTTGTACGGGATTATCTGAATGGAGGGAAACTTCGCCTCCTCAAAACCCTCTCCGGCGGACAGACTTTTCAAGCTTCCCTTTGCCTCGCGTTGGCTTTGGCCGAAAAAGTGAAATCGCTCAACCAAGCTGACCAGTCTTTCTTCTTTTTGGATGAGGGATTTGGTTCACTGGACAAGGATTCACTGAGGGTGGTGTTTGAGACACTCAAATCACTCCGCCACGAAAACCGTATTGTTGGGATTATATCCCATGTCGAAGAACTGCAGCAGGAAGTCGGGGTGTATGCCAAAGTCCACCTGGATCCCGAATTGGGCAGTCAGGTGGGGTATTCGTTTTGAGAGGTGAGATAAGGAGGAAAAACAGAAATCAAAGTATTGAGTAAATTTACTCAATGCGTTGAGTAAATTTTTTAATTTGAAACAAATCGTTGTAAATCAATTATTTACAACAAGGTATTTGGGAGATCAAATAAAAAAAGACAGCCGAAATGACTGTCTTTTCTAGAATAAATCGATCGCATCTATTTCTAAAAACTCCTGCCAAGGGATGCCGTTTGCTCCGACGAGGAGAACCTTGTGTGGCTGGAATTTTTCCTTGAAAACCGATAGTCCCGAGGTATTCCCTCCATGTCCGGATTTCACTTCAATCCCTATGGCTTTGCCTTTGTATTCCAAAACAAAATCCACCTCATCATTCACTTCCTTCCAATAGGATAGGGACAACCTCTTGTCCCTGAAAGTCTGATTGAGCAGGTGGGCCCCAACGGCTGATTCCACCCACCGTCCCCAAACGCTAGGTTGCTGTGAAAGCGTCTCTAAACTTTCTCCCGAAACTCCGGACATGATCGCTGTATTGTGGACCTGGAACTTTGGGCTGGAAGAACGCTTCCTGACCATATTGGGACTGTATTTCTCCAATCCCCCCAGCAGGCCGGCATCGTTGAGTAGATTCAAATAGTTGGCCAGCGTAGTGGTGTTACCGGCGTCCGAAAGCTGCCCCATGATTTTGGTAAAACTCAAAATCTGTCCCGAATAGGAAGCGCCAAGTTCAAAAAGCCGCTTCATCAGGGCGGGCTTGTCCACCCTTGTGAGCATCAGTATATCCTTGGAAATGCTCGTTTCCAACAAAGAATCCCGGATATAGCTTTTCCACCGCTCTTCGTCCGATTTCAAAGTAATCGCACCCGGATAGCCTCCAAACCATACGAATTCCTCCGGGCTGAGGCCAAATGCCTCCCTCATTTCCCTAAGCGACCAATGCCCCAAGTAAGTCGCCTCAAACCTCCCGGCAAGGGATTCTGTCAGCCCTTGCTGCAGCATCAGTCGTGAAGATCCCAGCAGGACGAGACGAATATCCCGCCCATCTGCAGTATCCTTATCCCACTGGGCTTTGACCTGCTCGCTCCAGTTGTCGATCTTCTGTACTTCGTCGATCACCAACAAATAAGGCTTATCGGAATCCTGGGATTGTCGGATTCTGGCTACATCCCATTGTTGGGCAATCCAAGCTTGGTCACCTGCCGGTACCGCATCGGCAGCCACAAGCTGTGAAGGGTAATCCAATCCGGCCATGACTTGCCTGACCAAAGTAGTTTTGCCGATTTGCCTTGGTCCATACAGCACTTGGATAAACCGCCTCGGTTCATCCTTCAACCTCCCCAGAAGTATGCTTTTATCAGCGCGATAATAGGACATTGTATTGATTTTTAATGCATTACAAATTTACACGATTTATTGAGTAATTTTACTCAATATATTGAGTAATTTTTCTAATAACCGATTAAATACCTGTTTTTCAATATTTTAAACAGATTGTTTGAAAGAATACAAGGCGAGAAAACATTAGAACCTGAATTGAGCAGATAATCCCCATGTGAAAACTCCATCCTGTATTGGCGCCTTTCATGGATGTTAATAAAAGCATAATCAAGCAATTTGCCCGAGCAGCCTTGGCTTGGTGTATCTTGGACTTTATTGAAAAGATCACAGACATGAGAAAAAGCATTTTTCTTTCCATGCTGTTGCTTTCTGCCTCCTTGGCTTGGGCGCAGCAAAAGATCAGCGGAACCATCTATGAAGACAGCAATGCCAACGGCAAAAAGGAACGGCGCGAAAAGGGAATACCGGCGGTTGCCATTTCCAATGGTATAGACGTCGTGTTGACAGACAAGGATGGGCGCTATGAACTCCCCATTGCAGAAGATCAGACGGTTTTCGTCATCAAACCATCGAGCCATGACCTGCCAAAGGATGCCAATAACATTCCCAAGTTCTACTACATCTACAAGCCCAATGGCTCCCCTGCCAACATGACTTATCCTGGCGTCAGGCCGACGGGACCATTGCCAAAGGCTTTGGATTTTGGGCTGTTGCCGGGGAAAAACGAGAAAGAATTCACGGGTTTGATATTCGGAGACCCGCAAACCTACACCTTGGATGAAATGGAATATTTCAAAAAAGGTATCGTTGCCCATGCCAAGCAATCCCAAGGCATCACCTTCGGCGCATCCTTGGGGGATTTGGTGGGCGACAGACCGGATTTCTTCCCACTGTATGCACAGGCAATCGGGCAGGTCGGACCAGTATGGTACCAGCTTATGGGCAACCACGACATGAACTTTGACGCAAAAGAGGATGCCTTCAGCGACGAATCATTTACCGCCAATTTTGGCCCTGCGACATATGCCTTCAATTATGGAGATGTCCATTTCGTCGTTTTGGAAGACATCCTTTATCCGGATCCTCGGGACGGGCAAGGGTATTGGGGTGGCTTGCGGTCTGACCAGTTGCAGTTTTTGGAAAATGACCTCAAACTCGTTCCAAAAGACAAATTGGTGGTATTGCTGATGCACATTCCGCTGTTTGAAGAAAACGGGGATAGTTTTAGGGATGCCGATAGGGAGAAAATCTTGTCCCTGCTCTCTCCCTTCGCCAACACGCTGTCGATGTCAGCCCATACCCATTACATGAAGCAAACCTTTTTTGGCAAAAAAGATGGCTTCGAAGGTGCAAAACCCCACCACCACTTCAATATTGGCACACCCTCTGGGGACTGGTACAGCGGCAAAATCCAAGCCGACGGGACACCGGAATCCACCATGCGCGATGGTTCGCCCAAAGGCTATGTCTACCTGGACATCAAAGGCACCGAATACCAAGCCCGGTACCAAGCGGCCGGAAAGCCCGCATCCTATCAGATGGAAATCTTTGCTCCCAAAGTCCTGGCCAAAGGCGTGCGGACCAATGCGAGCATCATCGTGAATTTCTTCACGGGCGCGCCGAGCGACAAGGTCCGCTACCGCATCAACAATGGCGAATGGAAAGCCATGACCCACATGGAGAGCTATGACCCAACATTCATGCTTAAGGTTTTTGAATGGGATACGACGGAGACCGTCATGCCCGGGCGCAGGCCTTCCAATCCCGCGATGACCGACCACCTTTGGCGGGCGCCGATTTCTTCCGACTTCCCTGTCGGGGAACACACGATTGAGGTCGAGGCAACCGATATGTTTGGACAGGTACATCGCGCAAGCAAGAAGTTCCGGGTGGCGCAATGATCTAAGTGAATAAAAAAAAAGAATCCCGATCCTTTGCAGGGTTGGGGTTTTTTACGTAAAACTAGAATTGATTTAGAATGATGATTCCAATCCTGATTCTAACCCAAATCGAAATTTTTCGTGAATTTTGTCGATTGTGATCGATAGATTATACGATTTTTTTCGATCAGTATTCCCTCATTCAGCGCCTGATCCTTTTGATCTGAACCAAAAAGTTCAGTCTGTTTTTCCGTTGAGTTCGTCTAATCTGTCCCAAATGCCGTCGTCGAACATATAGAAAACCTCACCGTCTTCCTTGAACCACTCAATGCCGGGGAGATCAAAGAACTTATAAGTGTAAGCCTCGTTCCAATCAACATTCTGCGACAGCATCCATTTTCTGATGATGGACACGATCAGGTCGGGATCATCCTCCCAATAAGCCACCGCATAGTACTTGTCCTTCTTAAACACCTTTTCACCCCCAAACCGCATTACCTCAAAAAGCCTAATCCTTCGATTCGCATAGAGGTATTTGAAGGCAGCCAGAAATTCTTCTATGACTAACGTTGGATTACTCGTTTCCAGCTTGCTAATTACACCACCGTAAATCCAATGAATTTCGCCCCCAATACAAGACCTATAAATTTCGACGTAATCTTCTTCCTTTAGTCCCATGTCAAAAAACAATCTTAACTTCACCTATATAGGGGCTGAGAACACCTTTTCTACCTCCCCACCTTCAACTTCTGCAGTATTCCCTCTTCCTTCATGATTTTTTCCAATTCCTCGATCGTTTTGGGTACGAAGGCGCTGAGGTTTTCATACCCTTTTTCGGTAATGAGAATGTTGTCCTCGATGCGGATGCCGATTCCCCACCACTTGGGATCGACGGGACTGCCTTCGGGAATATAGATGCCAGGCTCAACTGTCAAAACCATACCCGGCTTCAAAGTCCCATATCCTCCCCTGTCGTGTACATCCAAGCCAAGGTGGTGGCCGATACCATGAGGGAAGTACGGATGCCGCTCACCCGCTTTGATCAATCCTAGCTTCGCAAGTCCCTCGTCGATTACCTTTTGGGCGGCAGCACCGACTGCCCGGTATTCGGCACCGGGTTTGCAGGCTGCGATACCCGCTTCCAAAGCCTGCAGGACTATTTCATAGATTGCCCTTTCCTCTGGCGAAAAGACTCCTTTTACAGGGACCGTCCGCGTGATATCCCCCGAGTACCCTCGGTACTCGGCACCGACGTCCATCAGCATCACGCCTTTTTGGACGTTGGTGACGGAATTGTCCACGTAGTGTAGGATCGTGGAATTATTGCCCGAGCCGACAATCGTCCCGTAACCGATATACTCTGCGTCCATCGCTTTGTGGACGAATTCATGCACGCCTTGAATCGCCCGTTCGGACACCCCGGGCTGGATCGAGCGAAAGGATTCCATATGTGCCAACCCTGAGATTTCGATGGCTTTTCGCAGCAGGACGATTTCTTCACTGGTCTTGATGGCACGGAGTTGGTCCATCATGCCGTTGAGCGCGATATCTGCGGGACGGGCCGGGGTTTTGTTGATTTCCTTGAGTCTGGCGACCATCGACTTGAGCGGCACATTGTAGCTATTGGTTTCGATATCACCGATGTTGAAAGTCAAAATCTGCGAAACCGAGCCAAAATCGACGGCTGGATTTTTCAAGAAATCCGCGTAGACAAATACATTTTCGAAACCCAATTTCTGCTTTGCCCCATCGACGCCCAATCTGACGCCATTCCATTGCTCCTTGGCTGGATCTCTGGGCTGGACATACAGGATTTCATTAATCGCCTTACCATTCACGGTCTGTGGATTTTTGAAAAGGACCAAAGCAGCATTTGGCTCGCGAAAGCCTGTGAGGTAATAAAAGTCGGAATTTGGTCGGTAGTTAAATTCTGTATCGTTGGAGCGCATTTTGACCGGATTGGTGAAAATGACAACTGCTGAGTTGTCCGGCATCAGGGCGCGCAAGGCTTCCCTGCGACCTTTGTGAAAAGCGGGACTCAAGCCATCCTCAAAAAAAGACTGGGCAAAAGAAGACAGGTTGGCTGCCAGCAAACTCAAAAACAAGAGGGAAAAGAATCGTTTTTTCATGTTCCTACATACAAGGTTTAGTTTTGAAATATACGAAGCTTTTTCATTTGGCGTCGGTTTTTGGTGTGATTTTAGGGTTAGCCATTTAAGCAATTGACCAGCGGAAAAGTACCACCAAAAGGATTACCTATATTTGCGTCAAAATCTTACCCCAGAAAATGAAAAAAATCTCGGCCCTGCTTCTACTTCTGATCTTGTTTCAGGTTTCATTTGCGCAGCAAAGGAAAAGCCCGGCGCCATCAACCAAGCCTAAGTTGGTGGTAGGTATTGTCGTGGACCAAATGCGTCAAGAATATTTCTACAAGTTCCAGGAACGCTATACAGAGGGCGGATTCAAAAGGCTGATGCGGGAAGGTTTTATGATGACAAATGGCCATTACAATTACATCCCGACTTACACTGGCCCAGGGCACGCTTCTGTTTACACGGGAACGACCCCGGCGACCCATGGCATTATCGCCAACGATTGGTATGTCAGGAAGCTTGGCAGAACGATCTACTGCGCAGAGGACTCGACCGTAGCAGCGGTCGGCGGAAGTGCGGAAAGTGGAAAAATTTCCCCGAGGAACATGCTCTCGACAACGATCTCCGATGAACTGAGACTAGCCACCAACAAACAATCCAAGGTGGTCGGTATCGCCATCAAGGACCGGGGAGCCTCCCTTCCTGCAGGCCACACCGGAGATGCCTATTGGTTTGATAACCAGACGGGTAATTTCATGACTTCGACATACTACTACTCGGAATTACCTGATTGGGTGCAAAAATTTAATGATCGAAAATTGGCTGCACAATACCTTTCGAAGCCATGGACTACGCTTTTTCCCATCGAAACCTACACCAAGAGCATTGCGGATGACAATGCATTCGAAGGACCATTTATTGGGATGGAAAAAACGGTTTTTCCCTATGACTTGCCAAAGTTGATGGAAAACAATGGCGGATTCGGCTTGATCGGAACCACGCCATTCGGCAATACGCTGACCTTGGATATGGCCTATGCCGCGATCAAAGGGGAAAAACTGGGGCAAAGGGGAGTGACGGATTTATTGGCGATCAGTTTTTCTTCGCCGGACTATATCGGACATCGTTTTGGTCCTACCTCGGTCGAATTGGAAGACAATTACCTTCGGCTTGACAGGGATCTTGAGCAGTTTTTCAATTATTTGGACAAGGAATACGGGAAAGGGGAATACCTTGTCTTTCTCACCGCCGATCACGCCGTGGCGGATATAGTCGAATTCATGAGGAGTGAAAACATTCCTGCGGGTATTTTCAACACCCGATTTATTCTGACCCAGATGAACGGATACTGCAGCATGCAATATGGCGAGGGAAATTGGATACTGAACTTTTCCAATGAGCAGGTATTCATCAACCATAAGTTGGCAGAGGAGAGAAAAGTCCCGGTGGAAACCATCCAAAGAGACCTTGCGGATTTTCTGTTAAGGTTTGATGGCATCAAAGAAGTCTACACCGCAACGGACATGAAGCGGCAAGAATATTCGAGGGGGAAAGCAGAATTGCTGCAAATGGGATTCAGCCACAAGGCGTCTGGGGATTTGCTTCTTATTCTTGAACCAGCATGGCTTACGGGATTTCCTCGAGGAACTACCCATGGTACGGGATACAGTTACGATACCCATGTTCCGATCGTGTTGATGGGTTGGAAAATCCCAACGGGACAGAGTTCCCGGTATGCTACCATCACCGACATCGCCCCTACCCTTTCGATGTTGCTGCAAATCAGGCTTCCCAACGGTGCAACCGGACAGCCAATCGGAGAGATTTTGGGACATTAGATCAATCTCTATAAAAAGTAAGGCCCCAGTCCATGAGTCTTGGCTCACTGACTGGGGCTTTTTCCTTATCAATGGGCTTTTCTACTCAGTCCAAGACATGGGATAATTGGGATCTACGAATTCCAAGGCCTGGGTGGTCAGCTGCAAAGGCCGGAAAGTATCCAACATCACGGCGTATTCATGGGTTTCCTTCGCTCCGATGGATTTCTCAACCGTACCCGGATGTGGGCCATGTGGCAGCCCACCGACGTGAACCGTAAATGATCCGCGGTCGATCCCCCTTCTGCTCATAAACTCGCCTTCGGCATAATACAATACTTCGTCTGAATCGATATTGCTGTGGTTGTATGGCGCAGGAATGGCCAATGGATGGTAATCAAACAACCTTGGTACAAAGGAACAAATCACAAAGCCCCAAGCCTGAAAAGTCTGATGGATCGGTGGCGGCTGATGGATTCTTCCGGTGATGGGCTCAAAATCATGAATAGAAAGTGCATACGGATACAAAAACCCGTCCCAACCCACAATGTCCAATGGACTGTGTGCGTAGTTGTAGGGATGCAGCATGCCGCCTTTCTTGATTTGGACCAAATACTCTCCCTTGGCGCTTTCCGTCACCAATTCGCCGGGTGGACGGATATCCCGCTCGCAGTAAGGGGAATGCTCCAGCAACTGCCCGAGCTCATTGCGATAGCGCTTCACCGTCTCGATCGGGCCATGGGATTCGATAATCAAAAGTCTCAAGGGGCCTTCTTCATTGAATTCGAAGCGATAAATGGTCGTCCGGGGTATTACAATGTAGTCGCCCTTCCTCACTTCCAGTTTGCCAAATTGGGAATGCATCACTCCCTCACCATCGTGGATGTATATCAGCTCATCTCCATCCGCATTTTTGAAAAAGTAATCCATCTTCCGCTGTTCGGGGGCGCAGATGCCCATCATCACGTCGCCGTTCATCATGAGCATTTTCCTGGCACTCAGGTAATGTTGTCCGGTCGTACCCACGCCGGTTGTCTTGAGGTGGGTTTGTTTCAATCCGTATTCCTTGGCCGGTTCCCAATGATAGGGACTGGGGTGGCCAATGGACTTGACGTTGTTGGGATTGTGGATATGGTACAGGTTTGAATAAATCCCGGAAAATCCCTTTGAACTTACAAGCTCTTCCTTGTACAAACTGCCGTCCGGTTGACGGAATTGGGTATGTCTTTTTGGAGGAATCTGGCCAAGCCGAAAGTAATATGCCATGGTATTTGGGTTTATGTTGTTGTGTCAAATTTACATAAAATGGTCAGAGTTGGGAGAGATTTCTTTCTAGGCAATGCGCCGAGCACCTTCTGGATCACTTCATGGTTTTTCTTCAAATGTTTTTTGCCAAAATAGGTAAAAAGCGATTTTTGCTTTTTCTTCACCAAAGAATCCTCAATTCTTCAAACCTATAAAACCATGCTGAATTTGTTTGTCTTGTTCCCATTCGCGCTTTTCGTCTATTCATTCTCATTTCCTTCCGCCAACCAACCAATTTGGGCGGACGAATTCGACTACTCAGGTTTGCCCGATTCAACCAAGTGGACCTACGACGTCGGTGACCACGGCTGGGGCAACAACGAGCTCCAGTATTACACCCGAGGTGATTTGAGAAACGCCAGGGTGGAAAATGGCATCCTGATTATCGAAGCCCATCAGGACAGTAGTTTTTCCAAAGCATACAGCTCCGCAAGACTCCTGACGCGGGGCAAGGCTTTTTGGCAGTATGGTTATTTCGAAATCAAAGCCAAATTGCCACAGGGCTTGGGCACCTGGCCGGCCATCTGGATGATGCCGGAGAGTAGCAAGTATGGCGGATGGCCCAAAAGTGGCGAAATCGACATCATGGAGCATGTCGGATACGACCAAGGTGTAATCCACGGAACGGTACATACGGACGCCTTCAACCATACCAAGGGTACCCAAAAAGGGATGCAAAAAAAGGTGGAAGATTGCTCGGAAGCATTTCACGTGTATGCGATCGATTGGCAAAAAGACAAAATCGACTACTACATCGATGGCGAGTATTACTTCACTTTCGCCAAAACCGAGTCGGGAAAGTCGGAGGAGTGGCCGTTTGACCATCCTTTCCACCTGATTCTCAATATTGCCGTGGGCGGAAACTGGGGCGGCAGCAAAGGAGTAGCAGGCGATATTTGGCCACAACGGATGGAGGTGGACTATGTGCGTGTCTTTTCAAAAAAACCGCATTGATCGTCGGGTTGAGAATTGTATAGTCCAAGGACAAACGGCGCGAACTTTTTGGCGAAATTTCGTTTTAGTGATACATGGCTCCCAAAAAACCAACAAAGACTTTTTCATTCACGGGCTTTCTCAAAATGAGCAGACCCGTCAACCTCGTAATTGTGGCCTTTGCCCAAATCATGACGGCCTACTTTTTGGTCGAAACCACCGGTTCGGGCAAATCAGTCCTCCTGGACCCCAACCTGTATGCCATCATCCTCTCGACCGTAATCCTCGCCGCTGCCGGCTACATGATCAATGACTACTACGATGTAAAAATCGACTATGTCAACAAGCCCGAGGATGTGATCATCGGCAAAGGGATGAAGCGAAGGATGGTGTTGTTCCTGCATTCCGCACTCAACTTTACAGGTATAGCCTTGGGATATTTGGTCAGTCCAAAGATTGCGCTGATCAACTTTATCGCCGCGTTTCTACTCTGGCTTTACAGCAACTCACTCAAGCGGCAGCCTTTTATCGGCAACCTTGTAGTGGCATTGCTGACCGGGGTGACGATTTGGATCGTTGGATTTTACTATCAAAAATCAGAATTGCTCGTGCTGACCTACGCCATCTTTGCTTTCTTCCTCAATTTGATCCGGGAAATCATCAAGGACATTGAAGACAGACAAGGCGACCGCAAGCATGGTTGCAGAACGCTGCCAATCGTCATCGGTTTTCGGAACACCAAAAAAGTGATTTTTGTGATTGCGATTGGATTCGTCTGTGCGATCCTGATCGTGACCTTCAAGATCAACAACCAATTGCTCTTTTACTATTTCGGCGGATTGAGCCTGCTATTTTTTCTCTTTATGTACAAAATCTACATCGCCGACCGCAAGGCGCATTTCACCCAACTCAGCGTACTGTCCAAGCTGCTGATGCTGACGGGGATTATGAGTATGGGGTTTTTGTAACCATTGAATTTGCTTTTTTTCTCTGGATCAGGTTGTAACTGGCAGAAAAACCTTCTTGCCAAAAATATCTGCTTAGCTCCGAAAAATTCACTCCTTTTGCTTCCAAACGTTAACACTTAGGGATTTATAATGTTTTCACCACAAAACATTTTTATCTATTTTTGTTTTCAATACAGAACATTTTTAAATTCATTTGTTTTCAATAGAAAACATTTTAAATACCTTTGTAACGAAATATCAAACTGAAAAAATGGAAGAGCTACTTGATTTTCAAGCAAATATATTCAGGCAAACCACTGAGACTTGGTACAGGTATCTCTTGGACAATCTAGAATCAGAAGAAAGGCTATTGGGACTGAAGGGGCTCAGGGGCGTCGGCAAAACCACCCTACTGATCCAATTTGCCAAATTCAGGTATGCTGAAAAAACAAAAGTCTTGTACGTGACGGCAGACCATCCCTATTTCTATTCGAACACGCTGTTTGATTTGGCTAGCCTTTGGAACAAAAACGACGGCAAACTCCTGATGATCGATGAGGTCCATAAATACCCCAATTGGTCAAGGGAACTGAAGCTGATCAATGACGGATTTCCAGCACTGCAAGTTTTCTTCACCAGTTCCTCGGCTTTGGACCTTTACCGTGGAGAATCCGACATCAGCCGCAGGCTCGCTGTCCAAAACCTCGAAGGGCTTTCCTTTCGGGAGTATTTGAACTTCTTCGAAGGACATGATTTCAAGCCTTTGACATTGGCTGAAATCCTGAAAGACCACGTTTCTCTCGCACAGGAAATCACCAAGGACTTCCATCCACTGCCTTCGTTCAAATCCTACTTGAGCTCGGGATATTTCCCTTTTGCCAAGAATCTGAAAACGACTGCCGTGCCTGCCAGGATCATCCAAACGCTGAACACAGTATTGGAAACGGACCTGGCATTTGCGCAAGATTACAGTGCTGGAAATGTGGCCAAGGTCAAAAGGCTCCTCGGCGTAATAGCGGCCTCGGTGCCCTTTACGCCAAATATTTCCACGATTGCGGAAAAACTAGGACTCAGCCGAAACACAGTATACATGTACCTGCGGCATTTGGAAGATGCAAAGATCATCAGGATCGTCAACAGGCCCGACAAAAACCTAGGTAGCCTACAAAAGCCTGACAAAATCTATTTCGAAAATCCAAACTTCGCCTATGCATTGCAACCGGATGCCAACATAGGCGCAGTGCGGGAGACCTTCTTTGCCAATCAGATTGCCAATGCAACCAAAGCGGTGCATCTAAGTGAAAAGGGGGACTTTCTTGTCGAAAACCAATTTATCTTCGAAATCGGTGGAGCCAAAAAAAGTTTTGACCAAATCAAAGACCTGCCAGAAAGCTTCATTGCTGCGGATGAAATAGAGATCGGATTTGGGAACAAGATCCCGCTTTGGCTTTTTGGCTTTTTGTATTGATCGAGGGTCGTTCCACCAAAGACCAAGTCTCTTTGGTGGGATTGGCCCATCTTTCTACCTTTGGAGGAAAATCAATTCCGCATCGTTTTGAAAAAAATCGCCATCCTCGCCTCGGGCAGCGGCAGCAACGCCGAAGAAATCATCAAGCATTTCCACGGCTCTCCCAAAGCTGAAGTCATTTTGATCGGATCCAACAAGCCGGATGCCTACGTCCTCGAGCGCGCCAAGAAATTCCAAATCCCTGCATTTGTCTTTTCAAAAGGCCAATTGGACGGGGGCGAAGTGACAAAAAAGCTTTTAGATGCCGGTGCGGATTGGGTTGTATTGGCGGGATTCCTACTCAAGGTGCCCGACAACCTCATCACGGCATTCCCTGACCGCATCGTGAATATCCACCCTGCGCTGCTGCCCAACTATGGCGGAAAAGGCATGTACGGCATGCGTGTACACGAGGCTGTGCGAAATTCAGGAGATGGCGAGACCGGTATCACGATCCACTTGGTCAATCAACATTATGACGAAGGAAAAATCATCTTCCAAGCTGCGGTGCCCATTTCTGCAGAGGATTCTCCCGAAGACATTGCCCAAAAAGTCCACCAACTCGAATACAAATACTTCCCAAAAGTGATCGAAAGCCTGCTATAATCCATTGGTTTTCCTACCTTTGCGGCTTCAAAAATTATCCACAAAAATAGGCGCCGGGAAAAGTCCCATTCCTTCGTGTCTCTGCGCCTTCATGGCGTCCCAAAAATCATGGCAAGCAAAAAAATACAGTCCGCCCTTATTTCTGTCTATTACAAGGACAACCTCGAACCTATCATCGCGCTGTTGAAGCAGCACGGCGTCAAAATCTACTCCACCGGAGGCACCCAACAATTCATCGAACAACAAGGTGCGGAAGTAATTCCTGTCGAGGAACTGACTGGCTATCCTTCGATTTTTGGTGGCAGGGTCAAGACACTTCATCCAAAAATCTTCGGGGGTATCCTGCATAGAAGAGAAAATGCCGGCGACGTTTCCCAAGCGTCTGAATTTGGCATCCCCGCCATTGATTTGGTGATCGTGGACTTGTATCCGTTTGAGGAAACAGTGGCTTCTGGTGCGGCAGAGGCAGATATCATCGAAAAAATCGACATCGGTGGAATTTCCCTCATCCGTGCTGCGGCAAAAAACTTCAAGGACGTGGTCATCATCGCTTCCAAAGCCCAGTACGGCGAATTGGAGGAAAGATTGAAAGCGCAGGGTGGCGCCACTACGCTGGATGACAGGAGATATTTCGCCGCGCAGGCATTTCAGATTTCATCAAATTACGACACCCATATCTTCAATTACTTCAACCAATCGGAGCAAATACCGGCGCTGAAGGTTTCCGAATCAAGATCAAAGACCCTGCGCTACGGCGAAAACCCGCACCAAGCGGCAAGGTTTTTTGGCAATTTGGAGGAAATGTTTGAGCAGTTGAACGGCAAAGAACTTTCCTACAACAACCTCGTGGACATTGACGCAGCCGTTGCCTTGATTTCAGAATTTGATGGAGAAACTGCTTTCGCAATTCTCAAACATACCAATGCCTGTGGCTGCGCAGTGGCACCGTCCGTCAAAGAAGCCTACCAAAAAGCCTTTGCCGCCGACACCACTTCGGCTTTTGGAGGTGTTTTGGTCACCAACCAAAACGTGGATTTGGCTGCGGCCGAGGAAATGAACAGCCTGTTTTTTGAAGTCTTGATCGCGCCTTCCTTTGATGCGGATGCTCTGGCAATGTTGAAAGGCAAGAAAAACAGAATCCTGCTTTTGCAAAAAATCCAAGCCCCCGGCACCAAACAAATCAAAACCCTACTCAACGGCATCATCGAGCAGGACAAGGACCTGAAGACCGAGACGAAAGCAGATTTCAAAGTGGTGACGAAAATCGCCCCAACTGCCGCGGAACAAGACGCGCTCGTTTTTGCCGCCAAGGTCTGCAAACATACCAAGTCCAACACCATCGTACTCAGCAACAGCAACCAACTCTTTGCTTCCGGCGTCGGCCAAACTTCCCGGGTGGATGCATTGAGGCAAGCGATCGAGAAGGCAAGGGCATTTGGCTTCGACCTCAAGGGTGCCGTGATGGCCTCCGATGCGTTTTTCCCATTCCCCGATTGTGTGGAGATTGCCCATCAGGCGGGTATTTCAGCCGTGGTGCAGCCGGGCGGCTCGATCAAGGACCAAGACAGCATCGACTTCTGCGATGCCCACGGCATGTCCATGGTGATGACAGGCGTCAGGCATTTTAAACATTAAGCAGCGAGAGGCGATAAATAAAAGACTAGAAGCGAGAGACAAGACCTTCGGGATAGAACCCCGGAGGTTTTTTTGTTTATTTTTCTAAAAATTCACCCCAAAGTAAAGGTTCAACCAGGCACAAAAATAAGCCAAACCCTATCATATAAAGCAGATTAGAAATATTATATTGATGCACAAACTTGATTTCGAGTAACATGAAAACGAACAACCCCAGATACGAAATCATTATTTATTGGAGTAAAGAAGACGACGCATTCATTGCAGAGGTGCCTGAATTGGCTGGGTGTGCTGCAGATGGATCGACGTACGCAGAAGCCTTGGCGAATATTGAAGTTATTATCAGTGAATGGATAGAAACTGCCCAAGCACTTGGACGAGAAATCCCTGAACCAAAAGGGAGATTGATGTTTGCATGAAAAAACAGTTATGCCTTTAGTTTAGAAGAAATTCCATAAATTACCCCTATGGATAGGATTCGAATATTCATTTTTCTTTTTTGCATCACTATACAAACAACTTGTCAGAGGAAAATCATCGAGGATTACGAGGCGATTAGCGATCTGTTGTTCGAGCTTGAAAAACACTCCATTTTTCCACAAGATATTTATTTGCGATACCCCCCTCCTCCAAATCTATCCGAGGATTCAGGTGCCCAAATGAGCGACTCAAACGAAGGAATTGATTTTGAAAGGTTCAAGAAGTGGAAAAACCAATTTGATTCGCAGCAGGAGGAAATCAGGAATCGAAGTATTGATAGTACGTATACATTTTTGATTGCTGATGATTCGCTTTTTCAAAGCTGTAGTGAATGCAGTTTAAAGCCTGATTCACTTTTTTCAAAAAAAGACTACAATAGATATCAAACTGTTTTGGATCGCCTCGTGGCGGGAGACCTTGAGCCGATTAAATTGGAAATCAGCAAAATCAAAGTGAAAGGAAAATACAAATTGAAATCATTTGACGGTTTTCAGGATCGGAAGCAGCTTTATGAAAACCGGCTTGATTTCCTTTGCGGTGGGGAAATCGGGCTAAGCAGGTTCTATTCTGACAATAATCTTGGGATTTTTTACATCACTACGACAAGCTGTCCTGTGGATTGCGGCGCAGGATATTTGGTGCTAATGGAATACAAAGAAGGAAAGTGGAAAATTTTCGATTTGGTTTTACAATACATTGCCTGACATAGTTTCATAGGTCGCAGACCCTTCAGATACCAGAAGCAAGGCCGGTTAAGCTCAAATTAGAAATGTATTATCCCTATTTATTTGGCTATTTGCATTAAATTTGAATCAGTCCGATTTCACATTGGAAACAATGTAATTTATTCCGACACAATTAGACAAAAAAACACCCACTTGGTCCATACATGCAAAACCAAAATGACATAAAGCAAATCATTCTACATCTCAAACCAGAGCTGTCGGAGCGGTTTTTTGTTTCAAAAATAGGTTTGTTCGGTTCCGTGACAAGATCTGATTTTACTTCAGACAGCGACGTCGACCTTGTGGTGGATTTCAGTAAACCTATAGGAATTGAATTTGTGGATCTCGCGGATTTCTTGGAGGAAAAACTTCAACGAAAGGTCGATCTACTGTCATTCAAAGGCATAAGGCCCGCATTCTTCAACACTATTCAAGGCAAAATCGAATATGTCTGAAAGATCAACTGAACTTTTGCTTTCCGACATCATCGAAAGTGCAGAAAAAATATTGAGGTATTGTTCCGGTCTAAATTTTGAAGAATTTGAAAAAAGTGACCTCGTGCTAGATGCTGTGATTCGAAATTTTGAAATCATTGGCGAGGCTGCAAACAGAATTCCGAACGACATAAAGGAACGCCATTCCGGAATCGAGTGGCGAAGAATAAAGGGCTTTCGAAACAGAATCGTACATGATTACGCTGGAATAGACTACATGATCGTATGGAATATCATTTGCGATTACCTGCCCCAATTGATCAGGCAACTTACCTATTTGAGAAAATCGCTCTAAACGACCCAAATAATTCATAGAGATAGATTCGGATCTTTCAATTCTCGAATTGGGATACGCCTCCCCTTCATTTCCTCACGCCAATCCCCTATTTTGCAGCGGAATTCACGCCTTAGTCCATTCTTCCTATTTTGTACCTCGTACAAATTCAACCATGAAGCAACACCAGTTAAAAATCCACAATACCCTTTCCCGCGAAAAGGAGACTTTTGAACCTATCAACCCGCCATTTGTAGGTATGTACGTCTGTGGCCCGACAGTGTATGGCGATGCCCACTTGGGCCATGCCCGCCCCGCGGTCACATTCGACACGGTCAACAGGTACCTCAGCCACCTCGGTTATCGGGTGCGCTATGTCCGCAATATCACCGATGTGGGCCACCTCCAAGGTGACGCGGATGAGGGCGAGGACAAGATTGCCAAAAAAGCGAAACTCGAACAGCTCGAGCCCATGGAGGTCGCCCAGCAGTATACCGACACCTACCACCGGGATATGGAGCTCCTCAATACCCTCAAGCCAAACATCGAGCCCAGAGCGACCGGCCATATTCCCGAGCAAATCGCCTTGGTCCAAGCCATTCTCGACGAGGGCTTGGCCTACGAGGTCAATGGTTCCGTTTACTTCGACGTGCTCAAGTACAACGAGCGCGAGCAATATGGAAAGCTTTCCGGTCGGATTTTGGACGAATTGGTATCCGGTACACGTGACTTGGATGGCCAGGGGGAAAAGCGGAATCCGGTGGACTTTGCACTCTGGAAAAATGCCGCCCCAGAGCACCTGATGAAATGGGAATCGCCTTGGGGCATAGGATTCCCAGGCTGGCACTTGGAATGTACGGCCATGTCATCCAAATACCTGGGCAAACAGTTTGACATCCACGGCGGGGGTATGGACTTGATGTTCCCGCACCATGAGTGCGAAATCGCCCAAGGCAACGCCTGCAACCATCAGGATCCCGCCAAATATTGGATGCACAATAACATGATCACCATCAATGGCCAAAAGATGGGGAAATCATTGGGCAACTTCATCACGCTGCAGGAGCTGTTTACCGGAAACCATAAGCTGCTCGAGCAAGCCTACAGTCCGATGACGATCCGCTATTTTATCCTGACGGCGCATTACCGCTCGACCTTGGACTTCTCCAACGACGCGCTCAAAGCCGCACAAAAAGGCTACAAGAAAATCATCAACGGGCTTCGGATCGCCAAAAGCCTGGCATACAATCCGGACGAATCTGTGCAGCCTGATGCAGAGCAAATCAAGCAACTGGAAAACAGCATCACCTATGCCTACAGGGCCATGGATGATGATTTCAATACGGCGCAGGCCATCGGACACCTGTTCAACATTTTGAAAAAGATCAATTCGCTTTATACCGGACAACTGCATGCCGCACAGTTTGGCAAAGAAATGTTTGACAAAATGATCCAAACCTATGTCGTGTTCGTAGAAAAAATCCTGGGATTGAAAGAGGAAAAATCCGACAACCAAGACGCATTGTTGGATTTACTCCTCAAAATGTATACGGACGCCAAAACCGCAAGGAACTATGCAAAAGTGGATGAAATCCGTGCCGGGCTGAAAAACATAGGCATCGTGGTCAAGGATATGAAAGAAAAAATCGACTGGGCGTATGAAGAATAGATTGTTGGCGCTTTGGTTACTCGTTTTGGTATTTGCTTGGGGCTGCAGCAGCGACAAGATTACCGAGACAGTACAGGAACCCATTTCGCACCGGCCCGCACCCCAATTCAATGCGGATTCGGCTTATGCATTTATCCAACAGCAAGTGGATTTTGGGCCGCGTGTACCCAATACCCCCAGCCATCAGAAAACGAAGGAATGGATGATCGGAAAACTGGAAGGCTATGGAATGACCGTTCAGAAGCAGGAATTTCAGGCCAAAACCTACGACAACCTGACTTGGAACCTCACCAACATCATTGCTTCCTACAAACCCGAAGCCAGCAAGCGCATCTTATTGGCGGCACATTGGGATACACGCCGCATCGCAGACAAGGATACGGAGCGCATCGATGAACCCATAGATGGTGCCAACGACGGCGGGTCAGGCGTTGGCGTATTGTTGGAAATCGCACGGATACTCGCCAGCGACACCCTCCAGCCAAACGTCGGCATCGACTTCATTTTCTTCGACGGTGAAGATGACGGAGAGCCGGAAAATGCCCCTACACGCAATTCAAGCCAAGTATGGTGGTGCCTCGGGTCACAGCATTGGTCCAAAAACCCCCACAAACCAGGATATCAAGCTTACTATGGAATCTTGGTGGACTTGGTCGGTGCCAAGGGTGCCAGGTTCTACAAAGAGGGCTATTCGATGAAAAATGCAAAAAACATTGTCAACAAGGTGTGGAATTACGCCGCGGAATTGGGATATTCAGACTTCTTTGTGATGAGAGAGGCTCCAGAGATCATTGATGACCATGTTTTCGTAAATCGGGATGCGAAAATCCCCATGATCGACATCATCGAGTTTTCGCCCGATTTTGGTTTTGGGCGCTACCACCATACCCATATGGACAACATGGAAATCATCGACCGGAGGACATTGAAAGCAGTGGGACAAACAGTGCTTTTCACCGTCTATCAGGAAGAGTAACCATCATTTACTAACCACAACTACCATGAAAAAAGGCCACCAGGTAACGATGAAAGAGATCGCGAGGAAATTGGGGGTCTCAGTTTCCACCGTTTCCCGAGCTCTCAAGGATTCCCCAGAACTGCATCCCGATACCAAAAAGAAAATCGTGGAAGCCGCCAAGGCCATGAATTACCAGTACAACCTCCTGGCCCAGAGCCTGCGCATCAGCCGCAGCAAGGTACTGGGAGTCATCGTGCCGGAATTGACCTCACATTTTTTCTCCAGCAATATCAGCGGCATTTCGGATACCGCCTACAGGCGCGGATACAACGTGATGATTTGCCAGTCCAACGAATCCTACGAACAGGAAAAAGCCAACGTTAAAACATTGGTTTCCTCGCAGGTCGATGGCCTGTTGATTTCTCTCAGTCGGGAGACCAAGTCCTATGAACACCTCCAAGAACTGTATGACCGGGAAATCCCTTTCATCATGTTTGACAGGGTGACGGAGGAAATACCTGTCTCCAAAGTGACTGTCGATGACGCCCATGGCGCCTATTTGGCGGTACACCATTTGTTGGAACAGGGCTGCAGGAAAATCGCCTACTTCTCGGGACCTGAAGATTTGTACATTTCCAAAAAACGGAAAGAAGGATACCTGGAGGCGCTCAAAGAATTTGGAATCCCGGAATCTGAAGCTAGAATTTACGTAACTGACCTTACCCCAGAGGGGAACCGGAAGATCAGTCTGCAAATGATAGCGGAGAAAGATCGCCCGGATGCGGTTTTTGCCATGATCGATCCCTTGGCGATAGACCTGATGACGGTCTTGAAGGAAAAAGGCGTCAAAATCCCGGATGAAATAGCGCTTGCCGGATTTACCAACAATCCTACCTCAGCCGTGGTCGATCCTTCCCTGACGACCATTTCCCAACCGGGTTACGAAATGGGGAAAATCGCAGCCAACCATCTGCTCGACCAACTCGACGAGATCGTCTCCGACGAACCCCAATCATTTGTCCTCCAAACGACTTTGGTGGCAAGAGAATCCTCCAAGAAAAAACACTGATAATCCAGACCATGTCGCTTTCCCTTTCTTCTAAAAAATTTGGAAAAACCCCTTCAGGCGATGAAGTAACGCTGTTTACCCTCAGCCTTAACAAAAAAGTATCCCTGTCCGTCATGGATTACGGAGCCACTTGGACCCATCTTTTTATTCCAGATAGAAATGGAAAAATGGAGGACGTATTGTTGGGATTTGATTCCATGAAAGGCTATACCGATCCAGAATACCTGGACAACTACTGTTATCTGGGTTCGACCGTCGGGAGAATCGCCGGAAGGATCGGCGGCAATAAATTTGAGTTGGATGGGAAAATATACCGCCTCCCACTCAATGCGGGCACTTCTCACCTGCACGGAGGCATACGGGGTTGGGACAGGAAGATGTGGTCCGTCGAACCTTTTGAGACCGATGATTCGGTGGGCATTACCTTCTACTACAAAAGCCCGGACGGTGAAGAAAACTATCCGGGAACAATCGATATTTGGGTCACCTACACCTTGGATGCAACGGGCTTGGTCGAGATCAAGTACAAGGCCATCTCAGACCAAAAAACAATCATCAACCCCACCAACCACGCTTACTTCAACCTCAGCGGCAAGTTTGACCAGTCGATTGAAGACCATGTTTTTTGGGTAAATGCGGATTCGTTTTTGCCCATGGACGAAAACAGCATCCCAACTGGAGCGCTTTTACCTGTTGACGGAAGCGCATTTGATTTTCGTACCCCTACCCGATTGTCGAAAAATCTCGGATTGCACGATCCGCAATTGGAGGTCGCAGGCGGTATCGACCATTGCTTTGTCCTCAACCAGTCGGAAGATTGTGCGATCCTGTACCATGAGGGAAGCGGTCGGGAACTGATCCTTTCTACCACCGAACCCGGACTGCAGGTCTACACTTCCAATTATATGAATGCCTCCTTCACAGGAAAGCACGGCATTCGTCCCGGGAAAAGGGCGGCGATCTGCCTGGAAACGCAGCATTTCCCAGACTCCATCAACAAGCCCGATTTCCCAAGTGTTGTTTTGATGCCAGGAGAGATTTTTGACTCAAGGACACAATTCAGATTCAGGGCAGAATGATCGCCGTACATATCCAGCAACTTTTCAGGGAAATCTTTGAAAAAGAACCCCTTCTTGTCTATTCCCCCGGCCGGATCAACTTGATAGGCGAACACACCGACTACAACAACGGTTTCGTCATGCCAGCTGCCATTGACAAGAAAATGATGGTGGCAATCGCCTCCAACGATAGCGATCAAGCCCGTATCTACTCATCGGATTTCAAAGAAGAATTTGCATTTGACGTGAAAAGCTTTGGCCCGAAAAAAGGCCACTGGGCAACCTATATCATGGGCATCACCGCCCAAATCAAGCAGGCGGGCTATCCTGTCCGGGGCTTCGACATGGTTTTTGGCGGAGATATCCCGGTCGGCGCCGGACTTTCTTCTTCCGCGGCTTTGGAATGCGCTGCTGGTTTTGCGATCTCGGCGCTTTTTGGATTCAATATTCCACCCATTTCGCTTGTTCATTATGCCCAAAAAGCCGAGCATGTCTTTGCGGGCGTTCAGTGCGGCATCATGGACCAATTTGCATCCGTGATGGGGAAAAAGAACCACGTTATCCGACTGGATTGCCGAAACCTGTCCTACGATTACTTTCCACTGGACTTGGGTGAATACCAAATCCTCCTCATCGACACCCAAGTAAAGCACTCCTTGGCTGATTCGGCCTATAACCGACGCAGGAATGAATGTGCCGAAGTGGTGTTGATTGCCCAGCAAAATATGCCTGCGGTGAAATCACTCAGGGATCTGCGCTTGAAAGATTTGAAAGCTGTTAAGCCTTTCTTAGACGAGGAAGTTTACAGGCGGGGCGAGTATGTCATCGAGGAAAACAACCGGGTCTTGGAAGCAAGCGAAGCCCTGCAGGCAAATGACTTGAAGAAATTCGGGAAATTGATGTATGCCTCCCATGATGGATTGAGCAAGAAGTATGATGTCAGCTGTGCCGAGCTCGATTTCTTGGTGGATTTCACCAAACCCTTGGACTACGTACTCGGCAGCAGGATGATGGGAGGCGGATTTGGTGGCTGTACAATCAATCTGGTCAAGACAAGCCAAACAGAAACCCTTCAAACACGGATTGCAGAAAGCTACTTGCGGAAATTCGGCACTAGCCCAAAATTCTATGCCGTGAAAGCCGAAAATGGCACTGGATTGCTCAAACCTTAGCCCTCCCCTCCTCGGTGTAGTGTAAACTTTCGTTGATGGCTGGATGGAATTTCTGATTCCACCCATTTATAAGTCCATCCGCGACATATGTCGGGATGAAATTGGAATTTCCTACCAAGTTCCCCATCGGAATATTGATTATCATGCGAATTACATCCCGACAGCGGTACTGGATCGAAATTTATAGAAAAGGGCAGTTTCAAAATACCCCTAGCGCCTTCGCCAAATCACATGTACATGATGAATTTAGTAAAGTTATTACTTGACTTTACAAGGCTACTTGTAAAGCAATACCTTCACTATAATGGAATCGATTTATCTCCTCTAGACGTAGTAAAAAACCGTCGGTGGTGGAGCAGATCGTTGTTACTGATCATATGATTGCATAATTTTCTAGGTCGACGATTTTGTCAAAACGGCAATTTGAGACCTGATTTTCTTCAAACAATTGCTTAACTTCTTCGACTACATAAATAAGAGATGTTCCGGCGGGATGGAAGAAATGACTTCCGTCCCATGTACTTGGATCGAAATATAAACCTACGTATGCTTCATACCGATCTGCCCAAGGCACTCTCGGTGGCATAATCTTTTTGATGCTCTTTTCGTTTATGATGGGACCAACTTCACATACCACCGACAGGAGTCGATAGCCGTCGACCACCTGTTTCTTTTTGTCTTCAAGGATTATTGGCCTGAGCGAAAACCCTCTATACCTTGAAACTTGAAGGATTGAACATACTCTTTCGGAAACAAGGTAAACTCCTGAATAACCTGTGGCTATAAAATCGTAAAACTTACTTCCCTGCAACCAACAAAAATCAACTTTAACACCATCGTCCTCAGTACCAAAAAGGAATTCCTTCGTCAGTAGTTCATTCGAATTTTGAGCTCTAAATGCACCCCTCCTGTCACCGTCGGACAAAAGGAATATTTTGGCAAAGTCAATCATCTGTTCAATATATTTTTAATTGTTGAAGGGTTTTTTGCGAAAAGTTAAATACTTCTTGCGGCGAAATTCGGCACTAGCCCAAAACTCTATGCCGTGAAAGCCGAAAATGACACCGGATTGCTCAATCCTTAGCCCTCCGATTTTTCATAAAGCTTCAATTCGCTCGCTTCCTTTTCCAACTTCAGATTGCTTCGAAACCGGAATCCCAGCTTCTCGAGCAGTTGAATCGAGGCAATATTGTGGGGCAAGGTCGTAGCCAAAATCCTCTCCAGACCCAATTCCCGCTCGGCATAACCCAAAACCGCCGAAGCAGCCTCAAATCCATAGCCCATTTTTTGAAACTCAGGCAAAAAGGCAAATCCCAAATCCGGGGCATCCAAGTAATCCCGCTTCAAAAGTCCACAAAGCCCGATGGGATTTCCCGTTTTTTCCAACACAACCACCCAAAGCCCAAAACCATGTTGTGCATAGCTGCGCAAAGGTCCATCCTGGATGTACCTTTTCGCGGTCTCCAAATCACGGACGCCCCTATCTCCAATGTACGCCAGCCAACCTGGACTTAAATGGAGCGCAAGGACAAATTCCGCATCTGATTCGATTACTGGTCGGATTTGCAGCCGTGGGGTTGTTATGGGGAAATTTGGATTCATCATGGTTCATGAACAGATTGAAGGATTTTCCCGACCTCAAATTGTAGGATCGGGACCACTTTTTCCTCAAACCAAGGATTGTTTTTCTGCCAACGCTTGTTCCTCGGCGACGGATGGACCAAGGGAATAAACCTTGGCAAATAGCTCTCAAATGCCCTCACCGTCTCCGTGAGGCTTCCTTTGCGCACATTTCCCAAATAGTACTTTTGGGCATACTGACCAATCAGGAGTGTCAATTGTAGATTGGGCATCAGCTCCAATAGCTTCGCGTGCCAAGTCGGCGCACATTCCGGTCGCGGCGGCAGGTCGCCTCCCTTTCCCTTGCCGGGATAGCAGAAACCCATCGGCACAATTCCGAAAATACTTGGATCGTAAAACGTATCCCGATCCACGCCAAGCCATCTCCGCAGTTGGTCGCCGCTTGGGTCATTCCAAGGAATTCCCGTCGCATGGACCTTGGTGCCCGGTGCCTGGCCTACCACCAGGATTTTTGCTTCAGGATGCACCACGAACACAGGCTTTGGACCGAGTGGCAAAAATCCGGCACAAATCCGACAGGCTTTTACCTCATTTATCAAGGGATGTTGAAAAGAAGTCACTGTCATTGCAACGCAGAGTATACTTCGAATTTAGCCACAATTCTACGCTTCCAAATGAGGTATTGCCTCTATTGTCCCGAAAATTCACTGTCAAATATTTTAGATGCGTCTTTTAACAACAAAAAGATTGTAATTTACTACTGTCATCGATGCTTCACCCAAACAAACGACTATGACCCAATATGCGCTGGTCACGGGAGCGAGAAAAGGCTTGGGAAAAGCCTTTGCGATCGAGCTTTCAAAAAGAAAAATCAATACCATCCTGGTCGGCAGCCCAAACAAGGAATTGGGGGCACTTTGTGAGAAACTGAAGAAAAAATACAAGGTCGACAGTATTGCCTATGAGACGGATTTGTCAGTATATGAAAATGTCGTCGATCTCGCAGAATGGGTGAACCTGCATTACAACGTGTACATATTGATCAACAACGTCGGAAAGGGAGGGACAAAAAAGATCCTCGACGCCCCGGTAGATTACATCAATAAAATCCTTAAGCTGAATATCGTAACCACCTCGGTCCTTACCCATCAGCTTTTGCCGAACCTCTTGAAACAACCAAAAGGCTTTATTTTGAACATTGCAAGCCTGGCCGCCTACCTTCCGATCGGATTCAAGACAGTCTATCCAGCATCCAAATCGTTCATTTATTCATTTTCACGTGGACTCAACGAAGAACTGAAAGGGACCAATGTATTTGTGAGTGTAGTAACTCCCGGCCCCATCAGTACGAATGGTGATGTAAAAAAAAGGACAAAAAAGGGGTTTTTTGGAGGGTTCCTGATGCAGACACCCGAATTTGTGGCGAAAAAATGTGTGGACAAACTCCTCAGAAGAAAAGCCGAAATCATTCTCAATCCGGTGACTTGGTTTTTGATCAAGGTACTGCCGGTTTGGATTGAGACGCCACTGATGACAAAAATCGCCAAAAAGGAACTCAACTAAAATTCACACTGCAAAAGTATATGTAACCAATGCAGGCGGCTTTTTGGGAATCAAGCCTTTCTTAGAACTTACTTTGCGGAATTAGCTTCAAGGAATATCCAATCCAGCCTTTCAAAGGTTTCAAACCCTTGAAAGACTGGATTGAAAAAAGATCAAGCGGGATTGCTCGGTCTGACTTCAATTTTGCTGGGTAGCGTACGGGGATGCATCTGCATCAGGTCAACCACGATTTGGCCGATATCTTCGATTTGGATCTTCCAGGCATCTTTCTCGGTGGGTTGATGGTTGTTGAAATAGGTCGCAACCGAACCTGGCATGATGGTCGTCGCCCGGATGCCATGCTGCCGCAGGTCGAGCATCGCGGCTTGGGTAAATCCCGTCACACCAAACTTGCTCGCATTGTATGCCGAGCCGTTGGCAAAGAAGTTGGTACCCGCCAAGGAAGAAATTGTGATGAAAAAGCCCTTGGATTCTTTTAGTGCGTCGAGTCCCGCCTTAAGACTGAAAAACACACCTGTCAGGTTGGTATCGATGGTTTCCTGCCACTGTGCCAAAGTCAACTGGTCTATCGGGGCAAAGAATCCTACCCCTGCATTGGCTACCAAAAGATCCAACTTTCCCCATTTTTCCATCACTGCCGCCACAGCCGCCACCTGGGAGTCGAACGAACGCACATCCGCCTCGATGCCGATGGCCTTACCCTTCCCGATTTTATTCAGCTGTTCGGCGGCTTCCTGTACGCTTTTTTTAGATCGACCCGTGATGGCCACATGCATGCCTTCGGCGACCAATGCCGCAGCGATACCGTAGCCGATACCCTTGCTGCCGCCGGTGATCAGGGCAGTTTTGTTTTCCAAGTTTTGTCTCATATTCATGGGTGTTTTTTGGTTCCAAATACTTAACCTCTCCATCCAAGGCTAGGTTCACCCGGGACAAAAAAATACCGCCATGGAAGAGACCCCATGGCGGTTTCAATTGCTTTCTTGACCCTTAAACAAGTGCCAAAGCCTTTTTCAAATCTTCCTTCAAATCATCCACATCCTCAATACCGACACTGAGACGGATCAGGGAATCCACCAAGCCCACTTTTTCCCTTTCAGCCTTGGGAATGCTCGCATGGGTCATGGTTGCCGGATGGCCACAAAGCGACTCAACGCCACCAAGGGACTCGGCCAACGAGAAGTAGTGCAGGTTTTCCATCACTTTGAGCGCGTCTTCGAGTTTGTAGCCTTTGATAACAAAGGAAATCATCCCGCCAAATCCACGCATCTGCTTCTTGGCGACGGCATGGTTGGGGTGGTCTTCAAATCCCGGCCAATAGACCTTCTCCACCTTGGGATGATTGCGGAGAAAATGGGCAATCGAGGCTCCGTTTTGGCAATGACGCTCCATTCTCAAGTGCAAGGTCTTGATACCCCGCAGCACCAAAAAGCAGTCCTGAGGTCCGGGCACTGCACCACAGGCATTTTGGATAAATGCCAGTTGCTGTGCTAGCGCTTCATCGTTGACAATCAACGCGCCCATTACCGTATCTGAATGTCCGCCGAGGTATTTGGTCACGGAGTGCATGACGATATCTGCGCCCAGGTCTAGTGGATTTTGGAGAAATGGCGTGGCAAAGGTATTGTCCACCGCAAAAAGCACCCCGTGCTGCTTCGCAATCTTGGCAATCTCGGCGATGTCCACGATGTTCATCATCGGGTTTGTCGGAGTCTCTGCCCAAATCAGCTTCGTGTTGGCATTGATGTAATCGGCCATAGAGGCCGGATTTTCCATGGGAATGAAATGGAACTTGATCCCGTATTTTTCAAAAACCTTGGTGAAAATCCGGTAAGTGCCGCCGTAGAGGTCGTTGGTGCTGATGACTTCATCGCCGGGCTTCAACAACTTGATGACAGCGTCGATGGCACCGAGTCCGGACGAAAAGCAAAGTCCATACTTACCGTTTTCGAGGGCGGCGAGGTTCTTCTGCAGCGCATCCCTTGTTGGGTTTTGGGTTCTTGCGTATTCATAGCCCTTGTGGACGCCCGGAGAGGCTTGCACGTAGGTGGAAGTCTGGAAAATGGGCGTCATGATGGCCCCCGTACTTGGGTCCGGCTCGACGCCGGCGTGGATGGCTTTGGTTCCGAATTTCATAAATCTGTCAGTCAATATCTTTGGGTTTAATTCCGAAGTTTTGGTTTCCTTTGCGCTTCAGGTGCCCAAAGATGGAAAAAAAGGCAGGCTTTTTCAAGGAACTCCAAGCGAGCTTCCGAATGCATCCCATGCTGGCAGTTGCCTTGGCTTGGGTAGCGGTGATGCCCTCAGTCGGTACCCTGCTGAGCTTGTCCGTATTAGCCAAAAACCCCACGGCACTTCAGCAACTTGAATTTCATTCCTTTGGCTTTCAATTGGCCTACCTGCTTGTGGGAATTTTAGCGATGGGTTTGGCGCTGTTGCCGACGACTTTCTTTGCAGCGGTTTCGGGGTTTTTGTTTGGTTGGGAAGCGTTTGGATGGCTCTTTGCAGCCTACAACTTGGCGGCATTGCTTGGCTATGCTTGGGGCGGAAAACTCGGCGGCAACAGCTTGGATGTCCTGTTGTCAAAGTATCCAAAGGCCCACCAGCTTCTGGAAAAGCAGGAAAAAATGAGCGAATTGGTGTTTTTCGGCAGGCTGAGTCCCATTTTGCCTTTTGCCGTTTCCAACTTGTTTTTTGCACTCTTGGATACTGGCTGGAGAAAGCTGCTTGTTTTTGGAAGCTTGGGCATGCTTCCCCGGACTTTGCTGGTGTTTTGGTCCGGCACCTTGGCCAAAGACCTCTATGCCGCCATCGAACAAGAAGGCATTTCTGGAAAGGGATGGATTTTTTTGGGGCTTTTGCTGGTGAGTGTATGGGGGATTTGGAGGGTGGTCGTGAAGAAATAAATTTGGCGGGGCATTTTTTCCTTGGTTCAGCAAAATCTCCTATTTTTATAATTATTCAACCTGATTTACCGCCAATGAAAAAGGCACTTTTGCTATTACTTCTACTCCCATTGTTTGGATTTTCTCAGTCAAGACCGAATTCCGATATCATCCAAACAGTGATACAAAACCGACTTGAAAAATTCTCCGAAACTGAGAAGTTGCCAAACTCTATCGTGATGTTAAACGGATTGACCAACAAGAGCCGGGAACTTGCGGTAAATGGGCTATGTCTTTCGCTCAACCGTTTAGACCAAATAGGTAAGAATATGAAAAAACCATCACTCCTGAAGACGGAAGAGATGCTATTCTTAATTATTAAACTATGTAAATCCATTCATGGAGGTGAATCACTTGACGTGGAGGGGTACAATACATTACCCGGCTTGTCTGTCGTCAAGAGGGATAAAATCGAAATTTTATTCAATTCAAATGATGCCAACAAAAACGATGCTGCTTGGAATACCTTCTACAAGATTTATCCTGAAGGTTTAGGTTTCATGGAGTTTTCGAATGTTGTTTATTCTAAAAATTGGTCCCTAGTGTATGTAACCCACCGCCATAAACCGATTGGCGGAATCGGCTATGTCGCGATTTTAAAAAAGATCGAAAATGGATATGTGGTGGAAGACGCTTTCAACTTGTGGATGTACTGATTCGATAAACCACCTGTATTGAATGATTTTATACGAGATACATATGAAAAAGACGTTCTATTTGTGTATTTTTATAGTCATTGCGTTTTCTTGCGCTCCTGATATTATTTTTTCGCGGGTAACCCAGATTCAGCCTTCTGTTGATGAGAGGAAACAACTGTATCCAGATTTTGAAAAGCACTTGGAGTTAAGGTTTCGTGATTTAAAAAGACTTGAAAAATCACTGAAAAAGGCCGTGAGTAAAAAACAAAATGACTACACCATTATACTTACCCCAAAAAATCTCCCAAACTACTATCGTCAATATGTCGCTTACGTGGATACAACCGGGAATAAACAGTGTTGGATTATCGGCTCTTGTCGTTTTCATGAAGACTTTAGAGAGTCGTGTTCTGGTGAATTTGAATCGGTACCATTTGATTGGAAAAATCTTATTCATGAAGTAGACGATGGTGGTGATTGCTATTGGAGGTTTTGGATCAACAAGGAAACCAAGGAATGCCATTTGTTCGCAAATGGAATTTGACATTTTGGATGGCTGGTTGCTTACCTTTTAAAGGACCAGGATTTAATCGCCAATGAATGAAGTCTTGTTTTCAGATAGCGCATTTAATCATAACTGAAACTCTCCGATAAATCGAACAAAGTTTCAATCATATTTGAAACTCTCGTGATTATTCACGCTTTACGCTACCAGGGAAACTCCCCGCAAATGGAGCATCATCAAATCCCCAAACCATAATTCCCCCCTTTCCGAAACTTCGTCAGGTCAAATGGGGGCATCCCACGGTCGGCGAAATGGGTCTTTCTCGCATGCCGGAAAAGTTGCTGGATCATATCCGCCAGAACGCCCTCCCCTTTCATCCTCCTGCCAAATTGGGAATCCTTGACATCCCCACCATGCAGCTCGGATATCTGGTTCATCACCTTTTGGAAACGGTCCGGAAAGTTTTTGCGCAGCCAATCCTCAAAAATCTCACGGATGCTGCCGTTAAGCCTTACCACGGTCATGCCGGCAGTCAGGGCACCATGGTCGGCGGCAGCCTTTAGCACAGCGGGGATTTCGTGGTGGTTTAGCCCGGGAATAATGGGCGCATTCATCACGGCGACAGGTATCCCTGCTTGCGAAAGGGCTTCTATGGTTTTGAGGCGTTTGTCCGCGCTTGCAGTGCGGGGTTCCATTTTCCTGCGGAGGTTTTCATCCAAAGTCGTGACCGAGATGTAGACATGGACCAAGTTCTCCCTGGCCAAATCCTGCAAAATATCCAAATCCCGAAGAATCAGGCTGTTTTTGGTGATCATTCCCACAGCATGACGGTACTTCCAAAAGACCTTGAGCAGTCCCCGGGTGATGCCCATCTCCTTTTCCAAAGGCTGATAGCAGTCGGTGTTCCCCGAGAGGGAAATCGGTGCGGGCCGCCAACTTGGGCTCAGCAACTGCTTTTCCAACAATTGCGGTGCCGTGGGCTTGGCCATCAGCTTGGTCTCAAAATCCAGCCCAGCCGTGTAGCCATAGTATTCGTGGCTATTCCGCGCGTAGCAGTAGATGCAGCCATGCTCGCAGCCTTGGTAGGGATTGAGTGAAAAACTCAGCCCGATATCGGGGCTTTTTACGGGATTGACGACGGTCTTGGGATGCTCGATGCGTACCTCGGTTTTGGGCGACACGATCAGCGGTTCATCCAGACCCTCCACATGTTCCGTCACGACGCGGTTTTCCAAAAACCGGTTGCCCGTCTGTATCTGCGAACCTCTTCCCTTAAAATATCCCTCTTCCATGTCTGAAATCGTGTCAAAACCAGTTTTTCTATACTACAGCATCCGTGTCAAATTCCAAAACCCAAAAACCTATTAATCAGACAATTGCCTTCGCGACCTCTATCCAGTATCGAACCCACTTTTTTTCAGGTTTAATATTTTTTAATAATTATTTATTGTTTTTCAATAAATACTTGTTGATATTTGAGCAATCAAAAAACATATCACTATGGAATGGAAGAAAAAATGGGAAACACAACCCGGACTCATGTTGATCACGGTCGTGATTTGGTCAGTATTTATCGGTCTCTGTATAGAGACAGGAGCCATCTTGTTCAATTTTGTCTACAGTCTCTTTAGGCCAATCGCTGCGCATAACCTCTACCAAGGCCTTGACCTCTCTGCACTGATGGCGCAGGACAAATGGCATTACTCAGGCGTACTGTCGATCATCGTGTACACAAATGCACTGAAGGCTTACATGTTTTTCCTGATGATCAGGATATTTCTCAAAATCAACCTGATGCACCCGTTCAGCGAGCAGGTTTCCGAACTGATCTCCCAGATCAGTCAAATCTCCATCCAGATCGCGGTCGTGATCATCTTCAACGGTGCCTACATCACATGGCTTGCAAAACGTGGATTTGAACTTCCTGATTTGGGAAGCTTCACCGGGGGTGCGTTCGAATACATCCTGATGGGCATCATCATCTATGCCATCTCCAAAGTCTTCAAAAGAGGCTTGGAAATCCAATCCGAAAACGAACTAACCATCTGAGCCATGTCGATCATCGTTAATCTGGACGTCATGATGGCCAAGCGAAAAATGTCGCTGAACGAGCTGTCGGAGAAGGTGGACATCACACTTTCCAATCTCTCGATCCTGAAGACAGGCAAAGCCAAAGCCATCCGATTCAGCACCTTGGAATCGATCTGCAAGGCTTTGGACTGTCAACCGGGAGACATTTTGGAATACAAGGAGGATTGAGTGGGCTTGTCGGTCTTTGGAAAAATCTCCAAAATCATGGGAATCTTTAAGCCCTGCAATGGGTTTTGAGATATCTTTGAAGCCAAATCAGTCGAAATGAAAAAATCAGAAATCAAGTTTGTAATCGAATTGGATGATAAAAATCTTCCAAAAAACATACAATGGGACGCTTCCGACAAAGAAGAGGACGGCATGGAAAACTCCAAAAGCATCAGCCTCAATGTTTGGGACAATCTCAACCAAAGCACGCTGAGGATTGACCTTTGGACCGACGACATGTCCGTGGTGGAGATGAAGCGATTCTATATCGACATCATCGGCGGCATGGCGCAGACCATCCTTAACAGCACCGGCGACGAGTACATGTCAGAGGAAATGAAGGACCTTTGCGACCGCATGGTCAAACACCTCAACGAAGAGACCAAAAACGCACAGAAATAAGCCCCAACCCCGCTTCGGCGGGGTTTATTGTTTTTTGCCACTCAATCCCATTTTTCATAGGATTTTACCAAGACCTGGCATTTTTCAATTTTTCAAGCAACCATTGACCGCAGATTTTCCCTTGAGAATGAGCCTGTTTCAATAATGGGCAGATTGAGGCTGATTTTCCAAGAAAAATATTTTTTTGCCATTGGTATTGATAATTAGTATTTTAATCTAAATTTCCCCCAATTCAACGATTGGAATTGTACAAAAAGCTTAATTCTAACAATTAACCCAATATACCTTATGCAAAAATTTACTGAAAATGTATGGCGCGTGATCACGATCATGCTCGTCGTAGTTTCCCTCAGTACCACCGCGGTTTATGCCCAAACGACAACCGTTTCGGGTACCGTAACCGAAGGGGGGACGAAAGAAACGCTCGTTGGTGTCAACATCGTGGTAAAAGGAAAAGTAGTGGGCACGATTACCGATCTCAACGGTAAATTTACCCTACGCGTCAACCAGGCACCGCCGATGACCCTGATTTTCTCCATGGTAGGATTTTCCAGCAAGGAAGTGGAGATCACCGAGGAAAATGTCAGCGGACTCAACGTTACCCTTGACGAGGCCTCAATCTTAGGACAGGAAATTGTCGTATCTGCTTCCCGCGTAGAGGAATCGGTCCTCCAATCTCCCGTTACCGTCGAAAAAATGGATATCATCTCCATCCGCGAGGCTCCACAGGCCAGCTTCTATGACGGCTTGATCAACCTGAAAGGTGTGGAAATGAGCACCCAATCGCTCACTTTCAAATCATTCAATACAAGGGGCTTTAACGCCAACGGTAACGTCCGGACCGTGCAAATGATCGACGGAATGGACAACCAAGCGCCAGGCTTGAACTTCTCGGTCGGAAACATCGTGGGTATTTCCGAATTGGATCTCGAAAGCTTGGAGCTGCTGCCAGGTGCTGCATCTGCGCTCTACGGGCCAAATGCCATCAACGGTATCCTCCTGATGAACAGCAAGAATCCATTCCAATACCAAGGCTTCTCAGCCCAAATCAAAACAGGTATCATGGACGAAGGATCGAGAATCCCCAATCCAACCACCGGTTTCTATGACTTCGCCGCCAGATATGCGACCGCATTCAGTGACCGTGTAGCCTTGAAAGTCAACGTCAACTACCTCCGCGCAGATGACTGGCAAGCAAACGACTTTAGGGACCAATCTCTCCTAAACGGCTCTTCAATCGAAGGCGGAACCCGCACCAATAACCCTGGCTACAATGGTGTCAACGTCTACGGTGACGAATCTGCTACGGACATGCAGTCAGTAGGTCGATCATTGGTAAATGCTGGCCTTCTTCCTGCAGCAGCATTAGGTTTGATTCCACAAAACGTACTGGTATCTCGGACTGGTTATAATGAGCGTGATTTGGCCGACTATGGCACCAAATCACTCAAGTTAAACGCTGCCCTTCACTGGAGAATCACAGACAAGACAGAGGCCATCCTCCAAGGAAGCCAAGGATTTGGTACTACTGTCTATACGGGTGCCGATAGGTATTCCATTGCTAATTTCAGCATGGGTCAATACAAGGCAGAATTGAGAGGTTCCAATTGGTTCCTGAGAGCCTATACTACCCAAGAGCGTTCCGGTGACGCATTCGCTGTTGGTATCGCTGCCAACGGGATCAACGAGACTTGGAAAGCAAGTGAGCAATGGTACGGTGAATATGTCGGAGCCTTTGTTCAAGCTAAACTCCAAGGCGCCCAAGACGCACAGGCGCATGGTGTCGCACGCGGTGTCGCTGATACAGGCCGATTGGTTCCAGGTACACCTGAATTCCAACAAGCCTTGGCCGCAACGACGGGCAGACCTATCCCAGGCCAATTCCTGACTCCACCAAGGCAAATAGGCTCTAAGTTTGTGGACAAAACCAATCTGTACCACTTCGAAGGCTCCTATACGTTTAAGGACATCAAATGGGCTGATTTCGTGGTAGGTGCCAACTACCGTATCTTCCAACTCAACTCAGAAAAAACACTGTTTGCAGTGGACGATGACGGCAACGAATTCAATATCCGCGAATACGGTGGCTATGCGCAAGGTTCCAAAAGGTTGATCAACGACAACCTGAAGCTGACCGCTTCTGTACGCTATGACAAAAACGAGAACTTTGCTGGACAGTGGTCTCCAAGGGTATCGGCCGTGTATACCGCAGGTCAGCACAACTTCCGCGCTTCCTACCAGACCGGCTTCCGTATCCCAACCACCCAAGACCAATTCATCGATTTAATTACGCCTCAGGCAAGATTGATTGGTGGTCTTCCGTTTTTCCGCGATAGGTACAACTTCGGAAGTAATCCAGTTTACTCTTTAGCAACCGTGCAAAACTTCGGTGCTGGAGTGCAGACCTGGGCCGCGAACCCACAAAATCAGGCTGCCGTAATGGCTGAAGTTCTCGCACTTTTCCCTCCCGGTACCCCTCCCAACGATCCGGCCGTAATGGCTCTGTTTTCACAGGTATTGCCTGTACGGGCTGCCCAGAATAACCAAGACAAACGCGTGGAATTCCAGCAAACCGAATTCAAGCCTGAAATCGTGCGATCCTACGAAATTGGCTACAAGTCCTTGTTGGCCAACAACAAGCTCTTGATCGACGGTTACTACTACTACAACAGGTTCGAGAACTTCATCGGGGGTCAGGTTTTGATCCAGGACAGAAATCCAAACCCACAAAACCCTGCATCTTCACTTGGCCTCAACCTGCTGAGTGCGAACACAAGAAACGTATTCTCCATGCCGGTCAATAGACCTGAAACCATCAAGTCCTATGGTTGGGCATTGGGTCTTGACTACCAGTTGCCAAAAGGCTACACCATCGGCGGTAACGTTTCATTCAACAAACTCGACAACATCGACGAACTCGACGGATTCCAGCCTTCTTTCAACACGCCTGAATACAGAACCGTCCTCAACTTTGCCAATAGGCAGTTGACCAGAAACTTTGGCTTCGGCGTATCTTGGAGATGGCAGGATGAGTTTGTATGGCAGTCTTCCTTCGTAGGCCCAGCTGTGTCTACCGCGGGACTATCCGTGATGCCAGCTTTCAGCATCTTCGATGCACAGGTATCCTACAAAGTCCGCTCCATCAAATCCATCATCAAAGTGGGTGGCAACAACCTTTTCAACAGTGGCTACCGTCAAGCTTGGGGTAACCCAACCGTCGGAACCATGTATTTTGTTTCGATCACTTTTGATCAATTCATGAATTAACCTTTTCACCAATTATGCCAAAAAAGCCGCTCCGTTAGGGGTGGCTTTTTTTGTTTTGTATGTTGGAAGGTTGAAAGGTTGGAAAGTTATTGGGTTATTGGGTTGAAAAGTAGGAAGGTTATTGGGTAACATTCGTCACAATGCCTGAGCGCATTTTTCCTGAATTTTGTCAGCAATTCCGGTACTTAAAGGTATGTGCCGGGATTTTTGTAACTTAATTGATCTCAACCAATGAATACCGCTTTGACAAAAAAGCTAAAAGCATATCTCCCCATCACGGAATGGCTTCCCAACTACAAGAAGTCAGATCTTCAAGGTGACATATCGGCCGGGCTGACAGTTGGCATCATGCTGATTCCCCAAGGCATGGCCTATGCCATGCTCGCAGGTCTCGAACCCATCCACGGCCTGTATGCAGTGACTGTGCCCTTGTTGCTGTATGCCATTTTCGGAACCTCCAGACAATTGGCCGTCGGGCCAGTGGCAATGGTATCCTTGCTGACCGCAGCAGGAATCGCCAGCTTAAATCCTGCATCGCCCGAGCAATACCTGCTCTACGCACTCACATTGGCCTTTCTGGTAGGATTGATCCAGTTTGGGATGGGCCTGTTCCGATTGGGCTTTGTCGTGAACTTCCTCTCCCACCCTGTCATCAATGGCTTCACCTCCGCGGCTGCGATCATCATCGGATTGAGCCAGGTGAAGCACCTACTGCGCATCAACCTGCCTAACTCAGAACACGTGCAGGAAATGATTCTGGCCATTTTTCAAAACATCGGGGACATCCATTGGATCACGTTTGGTATTGGTGTGATCGGGATCATCATCATCAAATACGGCAAGAAAATCCATAAAAGCTTCCCAGCGCCGCTCGCTGCTGTGATCGTAGGAATCGCCCTTGTAACGGGTTTTAACCTCACGGAACAAGGGGTAAAAATCGTCGGTGACGTACCCGGAGGCCTCCCATCGTTGACCTCCCCCTCATTCGATTTGGAAAGTTGGAAGACATTGATCCCAATAGCATTGACCATTTCGCTGGTTGGATTTGCCGAAAGCTTTGCTGTCGCAAAAACCATCCAAGCCAAACATAAAAACTATCGACTTGATCCCAATCAGGAGCTCATCGGCTTGGGCGTTGCCAACTTTGGGGCTGCCCACTTTGGAGGATACCCTGTTACGGGAGGATTTTCCCGAACTGCCGTCAACGACAACGCCGGGGCACGTACCACCTTGGCTTCGATCATCAGTGCACTTTTGATCGTGTTGACCTTACTTTTCTTCACCGGGTTGTTCTACAATCTACCAAGTGCGATCTTGGCAGCGGTAGTGCTCGTGGCCGTGTCGGGCTTGATTGATTTCAAGGAACCCGTACATCTCTGGCACAAGGACAAGGCCGATTTCGGAATGTTGATAGCCACCTTCTTGATTACCCTCACCCTGGGAATCGAAACGGGAATCATTTCCGGTATGGTACTCTCACTTTTGGTGGTAATCTACAAAGCCTCAAGGCCACATATCGCCCAATTGGGCAGGGTGCCGGGCACCAATATCTTCCGGAACGTCAGCAGATTCAAAAACCTGGAAATCCGCGAAGACCTGCTCATGGTCAGGATCGACGGCCCAATTTACTTTGCCAACGTGGAATTCATCAAAGACCGCATCGACCATTGGTTGGAGGAGAAAAACGGCAAGACCAAAATGCTGGTCTTCAACATGGAGAGCGTCACCAACATAGACAGTACCGGTGCCCATGAACTCAACGAATGGATCACTTACTGGCGAAAAACGGGAATCGACGTCAGCATGACCAGCATCAAGGGTCCCGTCCGAGACGTACTCAGCCGTTGGTCTTTGCTGGAATTTGTCGGACCAGACCACATATTCATCGACGACATTTCGGCCCTATCAGCCTATGACCATGTCATCGACGAAGATGCCTTGGGAAAATATTCAACCTATGCCACCCAAACCAATCCAAAGTAATGTGCCGCACAGATATCAACGAATATTTGGAAAACAACCGCCATTGGGTGGCTGATGTCCTCGCCAAAGACAAAACCTACTTTGACCAACTGACATCGGGACAACAACCCAGTGCGCTATTGCTGGGCTGCTCGGACAGCCGCGTCTCCCCTTCTATGGTCCTCGGGACGAATTTGGGCGAGCTTTTCATTCACCGCAATATTGCCAATGTGGTCTCCCACACGGACCTCAATTTCCTATCAGTGATGCAATATGCCGTGGAGAGTCTCGGCGTCAAGGATATCATCGTTTATGGCCACTACGGCTGTGGCGGCATCCGCGCGGCTTACGAAAACAACAACAATGGCCTTATCGACAATTGGCTGGCCAATATCAAGGATGTCATCCGCCACCATCAGTCCGAACTCGACGCGATCGCGGATACCGATGAGCGGCTCAACAAACTCGTAGAACTCAATGTTTTGGAACAGATCGCCAACATCAAGCAAACTTCTGTGTACAAAAATGCCCTGGCCAATGGAAACAAAATCCTGCTACACGCTTGGGTATTTGACTTCTCCACCGGACTCGTCCACGACCTGAAGAAAAAATACAACATTACCCCAAGTATAGCTTAGTGAAATCAATACCGTGATCATATTCCCCAGCCCGGACACCAAATGCCCGGGCATTTTTTTTCGATATGCTTGAAATCGAAAGACCTCAGGAAATCAACTCCTCAAAATCGTCACGCACATAAATGACGTTTCTACCCAATTCGATCCATTTCTTCTTCTCCAGTTGTTTGAGCAATCTTGAGATGACTTCCCTAGAGGTCCCGAGTTCATTGGCAATCTCCTGATGGGTGGTATGGAGCTCGTTGGTCTTGTGCTGCTTCATCTTTGTAACGATAAAGCGCATCAGCCTTTCGTCCATTCTTTTGAACGCTACGGCATCCAAAGCCACGAGCATTTCATGGAATCGAGTCTGATAGGTTATCGCTACAAAATCCTTCCATTGCTTGTACTGGTCGGACCACTCTTCGTGCTTTTCTATCGGCACGGCGAGTAGTTGGGTGCGCTCCTCGGTAACCGCTTTTATTTCGGAAGGACGGGAGGCCGTACAACAGGTCAAAGACATGGCACAAGTCTCGCCAGGCTCGAGAAAATACAGGAAAAGCTCTTTTCCGTCCTCATCCATCCGAAGGATTTTGATGGAGCCTTCCAATACGATCGGCACCATTTTGACAAATTGCCCAGGTTCGGTAATGACCTTCCCGGGCTGTAGATCCATGATTTTACCGTGGTTCAACAATGCCTGCAAAAGTCCCGGGTCTGTGATGTTGGGGAGTTTCTGTTTGAGTTCTTCTATATCCATTGCCATAGTTGCCAAAAATATCTTGAGCCGGAGTTCAATTTAGTGACATTGCTCACAAAAAAAAAGGCAAGCCCGCTGAGCCTGCCTTTTTCCACATCAGTAACCCTATTAATCTATGTACCAAAACCACCGTCGATCACATATGTCGATCCAGTGATGAAACTGCTTTGATCCGAGGCCAGAAAGGTGGCCAAGTTGGCGATATCCTCGTTGACGGCATACCTGCCCAAGGGGATCATCTTTTCAAATCCCTTTTTGACTTCGGCGCCGGCACCCGGTGCGAAACCTTCTTCCAAAGACCGCATCATGCGGTTATCAACAGGGGAAGGATGGATGGTATTGACCCGGATGTTGAACGGTGCCCCTTCCAAGGCAGCCACGCGCATCGTTCCGATGACTGCATGCTTGCTAGTCGTGTAGGCCATCATCTGGGCGGTGCCCTGAAGTCCTGCGACAGAAGAGGTGATGATCACCGAACCGCCTCCCGACTGCTGGAGATAAGGAAATGAATACTTCAAACCAAGCCATACACCCTTGGTGTTGATCGCCAATACTTTGTCGTAAATCTCTTCGGGATACTCGGTCAACGGCTTCACCACGCCTTCATATCCCGCATTCAGAAAGACGATATCCATGCTGCCAAAAAGCTCCTTAGCCTTATCACAATAAGCCTTCACCTCCTCGGTCTTGCTCACATCAGCGGGATAAACATGGACTTTATCGGAGCCCAAATCCTTTTTCGCCTGCTGCAGCCCTTCGGAATTCAAATCCACCAGCAGGATCCCCGCTGCCTGCTCCTCCAAAAACCTTTTTGCGGTTGCTTTACCAATCCCCCCGGCCCCGCCGGTGATGATCGCATACTTCCCTTTCAGTGTCATGGCTCAAGATTTATTGATGACCGAATTTACCCCAACAACCAGATTTTTGGAAAGAAAACAATCATAGAAGTAGATGATTTTCATCATGTTAAAAGGAAAAAGAAATACAGAAATTCACTTTTGTAAATCAAAACCCCGATAGCCATGAAACGGATCATTGTCCCCATTGACTTCTCTTCGTTTTCGGAAAATGCTTTTCTGACGGCGCTTAAGCTTGCCGAAAAAACCAAAAGCAAAGTCACCTGCATCAACGTCGTCAGCACCTTGCTGGACTGGAAATTCCTTTCCAAGGAACAAAAAGCCCACCACCAAGACATACTCGATTTGGAAACAGAGGCGAAGGAAAAAATGAAAGAATTCCTTGCAGGGCACAGAATGCATGCCGTGACGGTGGAAGCTGACGTAGAAATTGGCGTTCCCAGGCAAGTGATACTCGATGCCGCCGACAGCATGAAAGCTGACCTCATCGTCATCGGTGCCTACGGAAAAGACTACCAAGAAGGCAAGGTCTTGGGCTCAAACCTGCAGTTTATCCTCAGAAACGCAAACTGTCCCGTATTGGCAGTCAAACAGGTCATGAGTGGCAACGACCTGAGGAAAGTCGTATTCGCCTCCCTGTTCAACGAAAGCTCAAAACCCGCTTTTGCCAAAATCAAGCAGATTCTTAAAAACTTCAAATCATCGGTGCATTTCCTGATGGTCAATACGCCGTCCAATTTCGTGGATAGCATCACAGCGGAATCTACCATGCATGCCTACGCCAAAGGCAATGAAGACCTCGTGATACACCACCATGTATTCAACTATCCCGAAACCGAAAACGGCATCGTAGAATTTGCAAAATCCAGAAAAATGGGCTTCATAGCCATTGCTTCCGGCAACCGCAAAGGCTCGGCTTACTACCAAGTAGGCGTGACGGATACGGTACTGTTCAAAACCGACCTACCGGTCTTGAGCGTGAAAATCGACTAGGCTTTTTTCAATCAATATAAACCCAAATTACCCAGCCTCCAGAACCATACCTGGAGGCTTTCTTCTTTCCTCCATTTTAATAAGCCTGCAAGAAAATTTTATCTGCCGATATCAATCACGTCCTTTTTCAGGTGCTTCCAGTGGATGACAGCACTACAAAGATTGTCCAATCCCGAAACGACCTGCTTGATGACATTGTTGAGGGTAGAAATCGGATATTCGATCGGTTGGACTTTCAGTTCCTGGTACAGGTCCGCCATCCAAACCTTATATTGCTTGGCATTTTCCCCAATCCAATCGGGGGCCTTTTCCGGGACCTTCTCCAGCTTCATGTAGTCTTCCAAAACATCCAGAAAATCCATGGTATAGTTGCGAAGCTTGCCATGAACCGCAATGACTGCGCGATCCTCCTCATCCTCCATGTCACGGATATTGTGCATCACATCCTTGATATCCTTGGCAGAATAGACCAGCGTCCGCAGCGCCAACTGCAATGCGGTAAGTTTTGTGGAATCCTCTACACTGAGACTCTCCTCCTGCAGGGCGATCTGGTATTTGGTGATTTCGTCCTCCAATGACTTGATTTGGTGGTATTCATCCATCAAGTTAACAGGTTTGTAAAGGATTTTTCTCCAAATCGACATCCCATCCTGTGATGCATCTCCCCCATCCCATACGTTGATGATGAAGTTGAGCGTCCTGTCAAACACCAACTGGATCTCCTTTTCCAATGCATTGAGCGCAACATCGGGCACCTTGGGGCTTACATTCTTGATAAACTGGGTGAAGCCTTTTGGCTCCGATTCGGCAAACCACTTTTTGAGCCAATTCTCATATTGGGGTACAAATGGAAAGAAAACCACAATTCCCAACAGATTGAACAGGGTATTGAACATCACCAATTCAATCAGCGGATCCTCGACCGAGAAGGCCCGCATGCTGAAATCCACCAACTCATCCACAAAGAAAAATACCAAAAGTCCGGTTGCCACATTGAAAACAAAATGCGAAAGGGCCAGTCTTTTCTTGTCTGCGGTTCCGCCCAAAGCACCGATGCCGACGGTGACAGTCGTCCCGATATTGGCGCCGATGATGAGGATGGCACCTTGATGCAGACCAATCATGCCCGCACTCATGGCGCTCAGGATAATGACCACCATCGCCGAACTCGATTGGATCAAGGCCGTAACCACAATGCCCACAACCAAAAAAGCAAAATTCCCGAATGCCGCGATTTTCTGTAAATCCAACTGGTAGGCGATCTGTTCGATGGAAGTCTTCATAAAGTCCAAACCAAGAAACATCAACCCAAATCCCAGCAGCAACAAGCCTATGTTCCGCAATTTGATACGGGATTCGAAAAACAGGTACAGGAGAATCCCGATCCCCAAAAACGGCGTCGATATGGACTCCACGCTCATCTTGAACCCAAGAGTCGCTACGATCCATGAGGTCATCGTCGTCCCGAGGTTTGCGCCAAGCATCACGCCAATGGCATTTCGCAAACTGAGCACACCCGCACCCAAAAAAGCCAACACCATCAAGGTGACCAAGGAACTGCTTTGCAAAACGGCCGTCACAAGCGCTCCGAACAATACGGCACTGAGTGTATTGCTTGTGAAGCGCTGCATGCCGTTTCGGAAAGCCTTGCCGGCCATTTCCCGAATGGCACTTTCCAGCTGATGCATGCCCCACATAAACATTCCGGTACCAGCCAGAAATTTCCAGAAATCAAAACTTTCCTGATCCATGACGATTGTACAGCCTTACCAAATATAACCACAAGGGGCGAAAAATGGGCGATCTAGATAGACAATCAATCGCCTTTTTGCGGTACTGGGTGGAAGGAAAAGAAGGAGTTAAGGGCTGACCCAACATTCTCCGCAATGCTTCCTCAGGACACAATAAAGTCGAAGAAGGTGAGTTTGCTGCAAAAGCATACGCCAAGCTGCACGTCTACATGAATTCAACAAACAGCATGGAATCATCCCAAAATATCAGCCAATCCACGAAAGAGGTTCAAGGGGTACTCCGCCCAGCGGTTGCACAGGTACAGATACCACTCTTTGCCGTAGACCACATAGATGCGGCAGGGATGTCCGGCTTCTTTGTAGGCTTCGAATGCCTCATTGCAGATCCCAAGCAGTCGCTCCAGCACATAGTTTTGGGGCTGATGCTGGTGAATCAACTTTACCGTTTCCTGATGGATTTTTTCATCGTGCGAAGCGATGGCACAGGGATGGTCATTGGCCAAAAGCTGGTCGACATAGTTGAGGTATCGTTCATCCAATTCCTTTCCCCGTGGAATGGAAAGACCGCTGGGTGTGTCGTAGGCGCCTTTGACCAAGCGGATACTTCCGGGTAGTTGGAGGATTTCCTTGAAGTCATCGGAGGTGCGGTGGAGATAGGCCTGAATCGTGATTCCAAGGTTGGGGTGCGTCTTGAGCGTTTCCTTGTAAATGTCCAGAATCGCATCGGTTCGGTCGGTTCCCTCCATGCTGATGATCACTTCTTGATTTGATTTTGCAGCTGCACGGCAGAGGAGGTCCAGGTTTTCCATCGCCAATTCCCGGGATACAAGCATACCGATATGGGAAAGGTCCAAGGAAATGGAGGAATTGAGTCGGTGGGATTGGATGGCTGCTGCGAAGGCGAGGAATTCCGTAGTGGCTTCCCTTGCGTCCTTTTCATTTCGGATGCTCTCTCCCATAAAGTCCGTGGTCACCCGATATCCGGATCGGTTGATCCGCTGGATAGCGTGGATGGTCTCTTCGAGCGTTTCTCCGCCGATGTACCGGTTGGCTGCTTTTTTGAAAAGCTGAAATAGGGCCGGATTGCTGAGAATAAAGGCTTTCGCCTCTTCGTTGAGGGCGGCTTTTTTGAGGGCTTCTGAGCCGAGTTTTAGAAGTTCGTGATCCATGGTTCGCGTGGATTTCGTTTGGAGCCCGTGAATTTAATTCCTGTATTTTGATTTCAATGCTTTGGTATTGGTCTTTGAAAATATCGAAAACGCTATTTTTTCTCGGGATTCCCAATGGCACCATTTTGGTCATTCTTGGAAGAAAATCCAAAAATCGTCCTTCCTCCATATTTCCAGGAATCTTCATTTTCTTTTTGGATCAGTTCCTGGACTCCGGTATTGGGCGTAAAATTCTGTTCTGCCGCCTGTGCCAGCTCGCTCAGTTTCTTGATGGCCTGCTGCTGGTCGGTAGCGGAGATTTTCGCTTTTTCCACGGCATTGCGAAGCGTGGAAATCGTCTCATCATACACCTTAGTCGGTACGGGAAAAGGCTTTCCACCCTTGCTTCCGTGGGCAAATGAAAATCTTGCCGGATCGCTGAACCGGGAAGGCCTGCCGTGGATCACTTCACTGACCAAAGCCAAGGATTGGAGTGTCCGTGGCCCAAGCCCTTTGAGTTGGAGTAATTCTTCAAACGTTTGGGTTTGTGACTCTTGCGCCAGCCAAAGGATAGAGCCCAAGCGCTTCAAATCCACGTCCGCATCCTTGACGGCGTAGTAATTAGGCAACTTCATGTGGGGAATTTCTGCGAGGATTTTGGCAGGATGTTCTTGGGAAATGCTGATCATGGCTGTTTGGGTAGGCTTGGCTTGCCTGTCCACCAAATTCAAAATCTCTCCCTGATGATCCCCGCAAATCGCCGTGTGCGGTTCCTCCACAAAAGACTGCAAGCTGCTGGAGTTCCAATGGTACCTGCGGGCCCTACCGTCTTCAGGCTTCATGCCTTGTTGGATGACCGACCAATCCGCTTCATCGCTGACGAGGAAATAGTGCATGTAGACCTGAAATCCATCCTGAATCGCCGTGCTGTCCACTTTTGCCGAGAGTCGGCTATACCGGGCAAGCTCCTGTCCATCCAATCCGGTTTGATCGCCTACCCGGACGAGTTCAGCAGGGGTTTGAAGGGAATCTTTGCCTTTCCCTCCACACACATAAATTCCCAATTCCTTTGCATGGGGATTAAGGGATTTCTTCAAGGCACTCATCACGGCTGTGGTGACACCGGAGGAATTCCAATCCATGCCGATCACGGCCCCGAAACTCTGAAACCAGAAAGGGTCGGAAATCCGCCTGAGGAATTCCTTTTTCCCATACTCCATCAAGATCGTCTCCACGATGGGTAGACTCAGCCGGGTCATTCGATCAAATAACCAAGTGGGAATACTTCCTCCCATAAGTTTCAGGTCAGCCGTGCCGGAGCGTTTCATTGGAATGGGATTTTAGCCTTCGAGAGGCTCGCTTAGAAATTTCGCAAAAGGCAGGGTAAGTTGGTACAAACCCATGATTTGTTCAACAAAGTCGGGCTTGGTGATTTCAGTGGCCGGAAGTTTTGTCATCGCCAAAAACGAGGTATGGTACAACAAGGGTTGATGGGCTGCCGCTTCTTTAAACTCTTCCGGAATCCTTTTGATTTTGTCCCCCTGAATTTCTCCAAAGGCATTATTGAATTTGGGGTCTTGGATGATTTGCTCCAACTGCTCGGAATTTTGGGCAAGGTGGTGACGTACCTCAAGAAGTTCCTCTTTCTCCAGCATTTTCAACCCGGCAGCAACGATCACTTCCTCTGCCCCAATGCTGAGGTAAAGGCCCGGACAAGGATTGCTTTTCTTCCCTTTTTTGGAAATCACCGCAGACATTTCTGTCTTGTAAGGGGATTTGTCCGCACTGAATCGGATGTCCTTGTTGATTCGGAAGATCGCTTCTGAAGGAGAAATGGTGATCTCGGGCGTCAAGGCATTCATCTCAAAAATCAATTTGGAGATAAAGGCTTCGAAAGGCTTTTTGACGTCCTTTTCAAAATCTTTTTTGTGGGCGTTGAACCAATCGGTGTTGTTGTTTTCGCTCAGTTGGCTAAAGAAGGATATGTAATTGGAGGTGAACATGGTCATTATTTTTTAGAGAAAGTTTGGTCTCCTCCCTTTGGGTGTAAGTATCCAGCGAAAGGAGACCCTAGGTGAAACATCAATTTTTCATGCGGTAGCCTTTGGCCAAAAATCGGGAGGATGCCTCATCCCGCTTGGCATCATATTCGATCCCAAAGCCAGTAACCATGCGGTTGGCAAAGCCAAAGAGCGCACAAACAAAAACCACATCTTCGTAGTGCTTTTCGGTGTAGCCCAAGCTCAAAAAGGAAAGGATGTCTTCCTCGGTCACGGAGTTGGCCACTACCTTGTCAGCCAAGGCAAAAAGCGGTTTCAATTCCTCAGATGGATAGTCCACCAGACTTTTCACTTCTTCACCTCCGATCGCATAAGCGGTCTCCAAATGCCCCAAATGGCAGAAGGAGCAGCCAAATTGCTTGGAAACATACGCTCCTAGAAGCTCGCGGGTGAGTGGGGTGAAGGCACTCTCAGGATGCATGACCTCATGGGCCAGGTTGAGAAATGCATCGAATACTTTTGGATTTCGCCTGCCAATGGAGAAAATTCCATACTTCGCGGCGGTCTCAAATAGAGTAACTTCTTTCAGTTCCATAAATGTTTGTGTGTTTATTGATTTGGATTGTACACGACGGTTTAGCCGCAGTGAATCAATAACTGAACGTGGTTCATTTATGTTTTACACTCAGAAGAAATTTTGTAATTATTTTTTCAGTGACCTGATAATCAGATCAATAAAAGACGAAAAAAATGCATCGGTACCTTTATGGAGCTGAGTTTGGATGATGCTGGACTTTACATCAATGAGCTGGATCACGCCCACAGCAGAAGCCCAAAGCAGGAATGAAAACTCCGATTCATCGATATCCGGATGGATGTTTCCTTGGGCTTTTCCGGATTGGATGACCTCTATCACATATCCGGTGATTTTCCTACTCGCCACGAGGAGTTCCTCAGGCTCCTCCAATCCGGCATTGGTTTCGTAAAAGGAGACCAGTTGGTGGTAAAATGGATGCTCTTTGTAGAAGTTGAGGTAAGCCCAGAGCATCAGACTGACTTTTTCCAAAGCGTCCGCCGTCGATGCGCCACTCTCTACAAATTTCCGTAAAAGGATCTCCCTAGACTTGATCGTCAAATGCGCGATGATATCCTCTTTTTTGGGGAAATAGAGATAAATCGTACCCACGGCCAAACCTGCTTTTTTGGCGACTTGCGCAATGCTCAGGTTTTCCAATCCGCTTTCTTGGATAAGCTCTTCGGCGCAATTCAGGATGTCCTGCTTGCGGTCACCCTTGGCCTGGTCATTTCTTGCTCTTTTCATTTCATCCTCGGTTTCGATGGTGGGCTTTCCAAGCCGGCAAATAAAGCACAGCCAGGGACTTGTGGTTTTGCCAAGTGGTTGAAATTTCGATCATACGCGACTTCAATCCCACTTGCGGATCGAGGCCGTAAAGCGAAACCATAATTTGCTTCAGGTGATAATCGTCCACGGGAAAGATATCGGGGCCGCGGAGCGTGTACAGCAAAATCATATCGATGGTCCATTTCCCGATTCCTTTGATCGAAGATAGTTCCTTTTTGACTTCGATCTCATCCAGGCGTTCCCAATCAACTTGATTCCTGCTCCAAAATTCCAGGATATCGCTGATGGTCTCCTGCTTGTTCATCGAGAGCTTGACGTCTTGGAGTGCGTGTTCTTCGAAATGGGCAAAGTTTTCCAGATTCAGTTCGGAGAGCCTGGCTTTGTCCAACAGCTTTCGAAAGATCCCTTTGGTGCTTCTGTAGTGGATCTGCTGCTCGATCACGCAGCTCATCAAATCGTGAAACACATTGTGGGTGGATACCACCTCCGGCGCGGGAATCTCCGAAATGATTTTTTCAAGAATCGGATCCGATTTGGCCAATAAATCCAGTTTTTCGAGGTTCATCTTTCTGTAAAATATTAGCAGGTGCACCCAAAAGCAATGCGCAAGCGAAAAGGCAAACGAAAATTCCGCGGGTACCCCTTGCAAGTGTAAAATCCCCGAAACCACCCAAACGCCTCAAGGGCAAATTACCACGCTTTGAATCCCTTTTCATCAGCTTCACTTTCCTTTTTTTTCCCTTAAAGGTACAAGGCTCCAATTTGGTGTCATCAAACATTCATTCAACCGATGCCCAACACACCATTTATGCGAATTATTCTTGCGGTCGGAGTGGTCTACCTCAGTTGCCTCCCACTCCAGGCCCAAGAAATCCACCTCCACAGCCTCGAAGAGGTACTGCTCTTCGCCAAGACCAATGCCCCCGAGCAAAAGATCTGGAAAATGCAGGGACAGCAGCAAGATTATGCCCCCCGATTGAGCAGCGCCGAGCTCCTTCCAAAAGTACGCCTGTTCGCCACTTGGGACAACTACCTCCAGCTTCCCGTGCAGCTCCTGCCATCAGAGGCGGTGGGTGGCGAGCCAGGTACCTTTACGGAAATCCGCTTTGGCACCCAATTCCAAACAAGCACCGGCATTGAAGCTTCCTTGCCGCTTTTTGATCCTGAGCTCTGGAGCAGGATCAAAACGGAGCGCCTGCGGTCCCGCTACAACCTGCAGGATATCTCCCAACAGGAACAGGCTTGGACCGAGGACATTGCCAGGGCCTACTACCAGCTCCTGCTCCATCAGGAAAGCCGAAAACTTGCGGAAGCACGGCACCACCTGTCGGACTCTATCTACAGGCTCGCGGAAATTACCTACCAAACCGGGGAAATGGAGCCGCTGCCCTTCCAAAGGATCCAAGCAACGGCCCTTGCCGCCCAAAACGCAGTGTCCAGACAGAAAAAACAGGAGGAGAAGGCCAGGCAAACCCTGCGCAGCCTGATTGGCGCCGGAGAACTGATACTGCATTTTGACGAAAAGATCAAGGCATCAGAGCTGAAGCCCGCATTTGCGGACTATGAACTGGCGGCACTGCCCGAATGGAAAAAAGCCGATCTCCTGGTCAATATGAATGAACAATCCTGGAAAAATTCCCGGGCCAAGCACCTGCCGAGGCTTGCGGCCAGCGGACAGTTCTTCCAACAGGCCTTGGGCAACGAATTTGGCCTGCGCGAGGCCGGCACTTTTGAAGTCGGCGTCATTGGCCTGAGCCTGAATTGGGACATTTTCCAAGGGAACTTCAAAAGACTCAAAACCAAAACTGCCTATCTGGACTGGCAGATATCCAAAGAACAGCAACAGCGCACCCGTGAACTACTTACCGAAGAACGCGACCGACTCGAAACGGACCTGATCCAAAACCAAGGACTTGTGACAGGATTCGGACCGCTCTTGAACCTCTATGCCGAAAACTTCCGGTTGGCGGGTATTCAGTGGGCAGAAGGTCAGATATCTGTCGATGAGCTCCTGCAGGTAGAACGCGAATGGATCGAGCAACAGCAAGAATACCTGATCGCGCTTTCCGACCACTTTACTTCCAAAGCATTGCTTGCCATCCGAAACCAATCTTACGCAGAAAACCGATGAAATACCTATCACAAACAATCCGCATGACCATCCTTGCATCCGCTATCGCGGCGGTCATGCTCTCCTGCGCCGAGCCCAATACACAGACGCCGCAGACCAAATCCGTCACCGAAGCCGTCTATGCCTCAGGCTACCTTGAGGCGCTCGACCAGGCAGTGATCCGCTCCCAAGTCGAAGGGGTACTGCTGGAATCCTTCGTCAACGAAGGGGAGCGCGTCCGCAAAGGCCAGCTGCTGTTCACACTTTCCGGTGTCGCACTCGACAGTCGCCTCCAATCCGCACGGACCGCCTATGAGATTGCCCAGCGAAATGCTTCCGAGTCCTCGCCGGTATTGGAAGAAGCCCGTAAGGGTGTAGCCATCGCCAAGGAGCAATTTGTCGCCGACTCCCTGACTTGGCTCAGACAATCGAGACTGTACGAACAGAAAGCGGCTTCCATTTCCCAATATGAAAATGCCAAGAAGGCGTACGAATCCTCCCGCCAAAGCCTCGAGCGCAGCATCGTCCAACTCAAAGGCAAGCAGGACCAAGTGATCCGGGACCTCGAAGCCAGCCGCAAAGACCTGCGCATGGTGCAGGATGAATTGGACTTCTTCCAAGTAAAAAGCGATCGGGACGGGATATTCTATGAGTCACCGTTTTCTCCCGGAGAACTGATCAAAAAGGGAGACATCCTCGCCGTCATCGGCTCAGACCGGGGCTATTTGGGCAGCCTGAAGATCGACGAAAAAGACATCAGCCGCGTGAGACTCGGTCAGGAGGTCCTCTTGGAAATGGATGCCTTTCCCGACAAGACCTTTCGGGCAAAAGTCACCAAAATCTATTCACGAATCGATCCCGTCGACCAGATGCTGCGGGTGGATGCCGAGCTGAGCGACAGTCTCCCCGCTTCCCTGACGGGATTGGCTTTGGAAGCCAATATCCTCATCCGGGAAAAATCCGAGGCACTCGTCATCCCGGGAAATCTCCTGCTGCCAGGCGATAGCGTCTTGGTCTTCCAAGAAGGAAAAGAACAGAAAATCAAGGTACTCACCGGCATCCGCACGCTTTCGGAAGTAGAAGTATTGGAAGGGCTCAGCGCCGAATCAAACCTGATCAAACGATGAACGTCATCTTCAAAATCGCCAAAACCCACCTGCTGTCCAAGCCCAAGCAAACCATCGTCGCCATGCTTGGCGTGACCTTTGGCATCGGGATGTACATCATGATGATCAGCCTGATGACCGGGCTCAACAACTTCACCGAGGACCTGACCAAAATCGCCTCCGCAGACATCCGCATCTACAAGGACATCACCGAGCCTCGCGCCACGCTCCTGGATCGCGTCCGACCTGAGGGACTCAACCAGGTGCACAGCGTAAAGCCCAAAAACGAGTCCGATAAAATCCGCAACGCACGACAAATCGCTGAACTGCTCCGCAAAGACCCGGAAGTGATCGGTGTCGCACCACGGTTGACCAGTCAGGTGTTTTACAACTTCGGTCCGGTAAAGCTCAACGGCTCAGTCGCAGGCGTGGATATCCTCGAAGAAGACAAACTCTTTGACCTCAACTCCAAAATCAAGGCCGGATCGCTCGCCGCATTGAAAACCACTTCCAATGGATTGATCATCGGATCGGGCTTGGCCAAGAAGCTCTCCGCCAACGTGGGGGATTTGCTCATGGTCACTACGCCCCAAGGGGTGATCTACACCATGAAAGTCGTCGGCATCTTCCAGTTGGGACTCGGCGAAATCGACAATGTACGCAGCTATGCCAACCTCGCTACCGTCCAAAAACTCCTGGGAAAGGATGCCAGCTACATCACCGACCTCAACCTGAAGATCACCAACTACCGGGCAGCACGCCTAAAAGCAGAGGACATTCAGGCCAACTTTGGCTATAAAGCCGAGGATTGGGAGACAGCCAATTCTACCCTACTGGCCGGGGCCATCATCCGGGATATCATGACCTACTCGGTATCGATCACGCTGCTGATCGTGGCTGGATTTGGGATTTACAACATCCTCAACATGACCATCTACAGCAAGATGAAAGACATCGCGATCCTCAAAGCCACCGGATTTGCCGCCAAGGACGTCACGGGGATTTTCCTGACCCAGTCGCTGATCATCGGATTGGTGGGAAGTCTCCTCGGTTTGGTGGTGGGATATGTCTTTTCGCTGCTCTTGGCCCAAGTCCCTTTTGATGGCGGGGAACTGCTCGCTTTGGACTCCCTCCCGATCAACTTTGACTCGAAATACTACTTCATCGGCATCGTATTCGGCGTGCTGACTACCGCCGTAGCAGGATGGATGCCTTCCCGAAAAGCCGGAAAAATTGACCCCATCGAAATCATCAGAGGCATATGAGCGCAGACAACATCCTTTTGAAAACCCAGGGAATCACCAAGTATTTCCATGAGCCCGAAACATTCCAAGTCCTGAAGGAAATCGACATCGAGGTGAAGCGGGGTGAATTCCTCAGCCTGATCGGAAAATCAGGGAGCGGAAAATCCACGCTCCTCTACCTGCTCAGCACCATGGACATGGACTTTGAAGGCAAGCTACAGATCAACGCCGAGGAACTCACTGGGAAGTCACCGGATTACCTCGCCCGCTTCCGCAACGAACACATCGGCTTTGTCTTCCAATTTCACTTCCTGCTGCCCGAGTTCACCGCCCTCGAGAACGTGATGATCCCGGCGCTCAAGCTCAAGAAACATTCCGAGGAAGTGATCCGCCAAAAGGCCATGGAGAAACTCGACCTGCTCGGCATCGCCGACCAAGCCAAAAAAGCATCTTCGAGGCTTTCCGGCGGACAGCAGCAGCGGGCGGCCATCGCCCGGGCACTCATCAATGATCCCCTGCTGATCATGGGTGATGAGCCAACAGGAAACCTCGATTCGGTCAATTCCAACATTGTTTTCAATACCTTTCGGAAACTTACCCGGGACTTGGGCCAAACCATCATCACCGTCACGCACGACGATGATTTCGCAGCAAAGACAGACCGCATCATCGAGATGAAAGATGGCCGGATCATTTCCTAAATTCGGATTTTGGAGGCTTGTCAATGAAAGGGATGCGCAGCGCCAAGCCTATGTCCGGGGCTTTGAACGAAGCCTTGAAAACTGGAATTCCCTGTCCCCTCAGTTGACAGGACCAAAAAAAACACGTAACCTACGCCCTAAACGCGCAAGATGAAGATCAAGAAGAACATTTGGATCGAATATGCCATCATCGCATTCGTCACCCTATTCAGTGGATTGGCGCGCTACCTCCTGTGGGACGACTTGGGGCTAAAAGGCGAGTTTCCCCCGGAGACAATCGGCTTTTCCTTCCTGTTTTTGGTGCTGAGCTGGGAGTTTTTCAAGGGAATGGAAAGGTACCTGAACCGCGTGCTCCCCTATTCCAAAGGTTTGGCGCTGCGCATGGCTGTCCAACTCCTGATTGGGGCTGTCTACATGCTCATCATCAACAGGGTACTCTTCATGGTCGCTGGGAAATACCTCGAAGGATCGCTTTCCGTGATGTTCAGCATGACCACCTACGCCACCTTCGCGACCTTGTCCTTTCTGATCAACAGCATTTTCTTTGGAAAATATTTCTTCAACGAATGGAAAAAAAGTCTCCTCGATGCCGAGCGACTGGAGCGGGAAAAGACCCAAGTCCAATTTGACAACCTCAAAAACCAACTGAATCCGCATTTTCTCTTCAACTCCCTGAGTTCACTGCACAGCCTCATCATCGATCAGCCTGCGCTGGCTTCGGAGTATGTGACCAACTTGTCCAAGGTATACCGCTATGTGCTGCTGCACGAAAACAAATCGCTTGTACCGCTGCGGGAAGAGCTCGCGTTTATCGGACATTTTGTTTTCTTGCTGGAAACCCGCTTTGGCAAAGGAGTCGACATCTCCATCGATATCCCCGAGGAAGCCAAAAACGGGGGAATCGTTCCCGTCACGTTGCAGATCCTGTTGGAAAACTGCATCAAGCACAACGCCATCGATCCCGAAGATCCGCTGCGGATTGAGATTAAGGCTGAAGGGCAAACGCTCTGCGTCAGCAATTCGATCCATCCCAAGGTACAGGTCTTGGAATCCAACGGGAGAGGCCTCGCCGACCTCGCCAAACTCTATAGCTACCTCAGTCCCCAAGCCTTGGAGACCGAGTCCAGCCCGGGCAAGTTTGCTGTCATCATTCCTTTGATCCCCCAATCCTCCTGACCTATGAACGGCTTTTCCCCCAACGAACCGATCCGAATCCTCATCCTCGAAGATGAGCCCTTGGTGGCGGATGGCCTGAAAAAACACATCCTGGAGCTGCTGCCACAGGCGGAGTTATTGGCCATACTGCCGAGCGTGAAGAAAGCCTTGGATTGGTTCGAAAAGGACCAGGAGGTGGACATCATTTTTTCCGATATCCAGTTGGCGGACGGCATCAGCTTTGACCTGTTCAAGCGCTACGAACCCAAGTGTCCGGTGATCTTCACGACAGCTTTTGACCAATATGCGATTCGGGCCTTCGAGGTCAACAGCGTGGATTTTCTCCTGAAACCCATCGAAAAAAAGGAACTCCAAAATGCGCTGGAAAAGCTCCGCAAACGGCGGGAGTCCTTTGCCATTCCGGAGCTCCGCAGGGCCTTGGAGCGCGTCAAATCCGGAAAAGTCTACCTCGAAAGGCTGCTGGTAACCGTCCACAACAGCCTGGTGCCCATTGCAATCGCAGATGTTTCGGGCTTCGTGAAGGAAGAACTCATCTTTTTGATTTCCCGGGAAGGAAAGCGGTACATCACGGACTTTCAGACCATGGAGGAACTGGACAGCAAGCTGGACCCTGCGGTTTTTTTCCGTGCCAACCGGCAAACCATCATCCGCATCGACGAGGTCAAGCAGATCAAACCCACCTACAAGGGCCTTGAGGTATCCCTCAAAAACCCCCTGCTCCAATCCGTCGAAATCAGCCGCGAGCGCAGCCCCCAATTCAAGCGCTGGATGCTGGGGGGTGAGTAAGTGGGTGGGGAGGTGAGTTTCTGTAAGTTTCCCCTAAATAGTCCATTTCTTCTAAAAAAATAGCTGCCTCTTTGGTTCACAGGAGGCAAGGGCTAACATCTTGTCTTTGCTGGCCTTCTTCTCAATTCGTCAAAATGGAAGCTCATCATCCTCGATTTTTGTTTGCGTGTTATTTGTCCGACGAAATTGTAACTGGTCTTGGTTTGATAATATCCAATCTTCACCTTTTTGCGTCAGCCTACAAGCAATATACTCTTGGCCATTGTTCCAATGTTCAATTTCTTTAAATGTTTCAATCATGCCATTTTTGGAAAGTGTTCTTATTCCAACACTTGTTGCAATGTCAGTATAGCCAGCCTTATTCATTTCATTTCTTAGTCCAAAAATTGAAGTACTGTCTTCCGACGACACTTGATTTTCCATTATCAATATCAATAAAGCAATTTCGTGCCCTTTCAATCCTTCAGTTTCAATTACAGGTGTAGCATTTAATTGCCGAACTGTTTTTGATTTTGTTTGAAACGCCTTTATTTTCCGCGTAATCGTATCACCCAAAGTTATGAAGTCGCTTGTCGAACCTGTGTTGTAGGTAATTACATGCCTATGTTGAATGTCAAAAGGAAACTTACCTTGTCGTTCGTCTGAGCAAACCATAACAACGTCCTTGTTGCATGCGAAAGCAAAACCTAGTTCATACCAAACGTTCGGATTATCCGTAGTAATTTCCGCAAAGCAAATTGCACTCTCTGAAATTCCTTTCTCAATATCGTCGATTGGAATTCTAACGCTTAAATCTTTGTCGATGCGATATGCTTCAAATCCAGCATTAAGAATTGCAGGCTCAAAAATGTCGACAAATCGTTTATCAAATTTGCCTTTGTCAAAAGGTTGAATTACAAAACATTTTTCCATTCTCTGAGTGTTAGTTTACGATTTGTAAGGTGTTTTTCAAGATTGCCGATACTAAAACAATAAAAAAAGCCAATAGGGATTCTCCGCCTACGTTTTTATGCCCCCTGTAAATTCAAGAAATTAAGTTCAGGGTTTTAACACCAATAACCAAATTCCGGATGCAATGAGTCACTTGAACTGCGCCAGATAGGTTGCAGGGCTATACCGAGGTCTAGTACTGCTAATGAGGATAACGCATCTCTTGTTCCTGTTGCCTCAAAAATCCGGCACCTCGCTAAAAAACAGCTACTTCCTTGATTCAAAGGAAAGCTGCGCGACGGTTTCCCGTCTGGTGTGCAGTGTTTATTCATCATCTTTTTCCTGTGTCAATCTTTGACCAATTGCCTTGTCAAGTAGGCCATGAATTAGTTGTTCCATCCCTACGTTCCTAATTCGTGAAGTAAATGTCAAGGCTCCTAATTCTATAAATAACTTACCCATTACTTCATCTGCAAAGCTGCTAGAAATTACAGGGACACCTTCCCAATCTGCTACTAATGGATAGGTTGGTTGAGCATCTAGGAGATTCTTCAACTTTGTCCTGATTTGAAGTCCAGATTTACGGGTGCCAAAACCAGTAGTTTCCTCCTTCATTTTTAAAATCAAGCAATCCTTGTCCTCCATTTCATATTGCATTTCAACAATGTCAACTGGAATGTATTTAATACCTGTGCCAAAATCTAGCGCATCTGATACTTTAAAATCATTTGTGATTTTGATTTGGCCACAAACAACAGTGCCTTGATAATGGCCATTAAAAAGTGGTTTCCGTAATGTTTGCTCATTAGTAACTACGAATCGTCCAGCTCCGCTAGTAATATCAAAAGAGCCGCCTGTTAATGTCGTAACTTTCAATGAACCTGCAAGACCGTTTCCTTGTCCAAACTTAGGGTTACGTGTTACACCTGCCTTAATCGCTTCACCGATGGCCTGGATATCCGTCCTTAACGTTGGAAATCCCTCCTGCATTGATTTAAGAATCCCTCTTCCCGAATCTGCCACAGCAAATGCGATTGTTTGGTCTTTTGGATATGTACTTGCTTGAACTATGCCTCCATGTTTGGATTCTGAATGATTCAGAACATTGTCAGTTATTTCGTTTATAGACCATTCAAGACCAGAAATTATATCGCGGGGAATAGCCATACTTCGCAAAACGACATCCATGAAATCATCAACGACTGCTTTTTGTTGTTCCGCATTTTCGAATCTGCGGGTTACTAAATGTCGGTCATGTATTGACTCAGACTTTTCAAACTGCTCTGGTGAGAGAAAATGAGCCCAGTTTACACTTCGGAAAAGTTTCCTTGTATTGTCATTATTCGGAAGCTTCACATAAATTTTCACCCCCTTGTCTCTGGCTAAGTCTAGGCTTGTAATTATTGGTAAAACGCCACTTGGATAGGCTCTTTCAACTCGTTCAAGATCAATTGTTAAATTAGATTTCCCTGATGAATAAAACCTTTCGAGAGCAGTACAAAAGTCTTTTATATTAAAGGCATTAAGTTTACCACTTAATTGGATCGTTGAATCCCTATCTCTGTAATATGTTGTCCTAAAGTGTTTGAAGCTCATTTTTAATATTGCACAAACATGTATACACCCAAAGCAAACCCTTCCATATAACTCCAAATTACCATGTATAATCCAATGTATATCTTACTTTTCCTTGTCCCCACCTAAAACAGGCTCAGGGATTGATCCTTAATCGGAACCTGGATTTGCTATTTCGTCAAGATCAAAGGATTCCTAGATACGACAGCCCAAAAACTGCCACCTTCTTATTTCGCTAAAATAATCGTTTACCGAATTCCGCGCTATACCGTGTTTAGGGTATTTTTTAGGGAATTTGATAAAAACATTTAATCGGACACATTAAAAAACCCTTTCCCTTGGCCTCTGTCGCCACAGTCCACTCTTTTCTCTCGCATCTTTCCTCTTGATTCTTGTTTCTTGCCTCTCGCATCTCGTCTCTCGCCTTCATCCCTTCCCGGTTTTTGGTGAAAACCCAAATCCATCCTCATCCTTTCCGCTCCCAAAAATCCTAAACGACGCTTCCTTCTTTTTCCCCGGGTTGCGGTGCAAAAGGTATATCATGAAAAAAGGAATTGCCGAAGCACCTTACCCGGGGCTATTGAGAGTTCCACCCGCTTCGGGGTGGATTCCTGATATTCTTTCATATGCTTGGCGAGAACGGGCAGTATTATTTCTATACCTGAATCTGCACAAAGTACTTCCTTAGATCGCGCGGGGGAATGAAAGTCCGCCGGGCCGGCCAGGGCCTTGTGCGCTGATAGGATCGGACTTTCTTGTCTTTTTTGGTTACTTTTTTTGACAAGAAAAAAAGTAACAGGGGAAAAAGGATCAAGGTTCATTTATAGCCTTGCTGGCCGTCAAAACAATCCCTCCCCAAAAAATCCAAAACGACAATACCTTCTTTTTCAACGGGTTGCGGCGCATAAGGTATACCGGGAAGAAAGGAATTGTCGAAGCACCTTACCCGGGGCTATTGATATTCCACCCACTCCGGGGTGGTTTCTTTCCTGTTGTTTGTGTCCGCACAGGCCAAGCTGATGCGCCGCTAGGATTGTCAGTGGCTTCTTAGCATTCTCAGCCCCTCTACGATCTTTGGAGTACCAAATAGTTGCTGAATGGGATGTGGGTTTGGACTTTTCAGTCACTCAATTCTCCACGCCATTTTTCAATTTCATCAAGACCTCACTTACCAAGGAATCCATCTTTGAAAACGCAAACCACTTTTTTCCGAGGTCTTTGAGCGAGGCACCAATATGGTACAGTTCGCTCTGATCGATAATCAGGAATCGGTCGTGGGCCTCCGCAAACGCCTGAATGTTGATTTCCGGATATTGACTGTTGTACTTCTGAACGTCCTGCAAGAATTGTTTACCAATATGTTTGGTGTAAATGGTGGCAGTGACGTTTTTCGGACGCTTTGAAAGCAGGTTCAAGACAGATTCGTCCACATAGTTGTCCATAAGGATGATGTCATTTTTTGCCTTTTTGATGATATCTGCCACAAACACATAGGCATCAAAAATTTGTCCATCGAAAAAGATGCCATGTTGGGGCTCAGGCTTGCCAGCTTCCAAGGCTTTGAAAATCTGCTCCAGCTTCTCGTCTGTTTTGAGTTGTTTTAGTTCTACTTGGTCAAGGCGCTGAAAAATTGAGGCGTTGTTTTGCAAAAACTTGCGCATAGCGACAAAGGCCCGTGCAATCGCCACACTCACTTCATCAGCTTTTTCGCTTTTAATCACACCTGAAACAGCTGCGACACCTTGCTCTGTAAATACCAAAGGCGAACTTCCTCCAAGGCTTTGTTTGGAAGGTATCGCATTTTGCGATACCAAGTACACCACCTCCTTTTCGTCCAAAGAAAACACGAAGTCATCCGGAAAACGGTTGGGGTTTCTTTTAACTTGCTCACGTAGCCTAATCGGTTTTACATTGTAGAAAGACGCCAAATCTTTGTCGAGCATAACCTGAACACCCCTAACAGTAAAGATTCGATTTTGAATTTTTTCCAACGAGATCAATTCCATTTAATCTTGGATTTAAGGCAGAAACTCCCTCCGACGGACAGTTCTTGTTTTTTGATGGAACAAGAAAATACCAATTGAATAAAGCATCTAATTTTACTAATTTAGTCCATTCGATAAAACAGTCATATACCGTGTTTAAGGTATTTTTTGGGGAATTTGATAAAAACATTTAATCGGACTCATTAAAAAACCGTTGGCCTCTATCGCCACAGTCCACTCTTTTCTCTCGCATCCCGCCTCTCGCATCTTTCCTCTCGCATCTTTCCTCTTGCTTCTTGCCTCTTGCTTCTTGCTTCTTGCTTCTTGCTTCTTGCAACTCGCCTCTGACCTTACCCACCTACCCTTAAGCTACCCCAGTCCCGTTCCAAAGCCGTAGCAGTCTAGACCATGTCCCGGTGCTCATCGGACACTGACCCGACCCCCACCCGATCCTTGACCAGTCCATCTCCAGTCCAAGTCCAGTCTAAATCCAGTCCAACTCCAGTAGGGCATTGTACTTTCACTGTACAAATACTGTCCGAAAGCTTTGCGAAAAAGTGCGTGAAGGAACTGCCTGCAATACGATCTTTCCAAAAAAGTACGGCGATCAAACATGAGTGACAGGCCACACTTACCGCCCTCAAAAACGGCGAATATTTCCTTCCGACCTACCGCTTTCCTCCAGTCTGTACCAAGGGATTTCTGAAGACAGCGTTTATGAAGATAAATTTAATTCATCGATTTTTGAAAATCAACTAATTCATAGTAATTTTAGGTTCACCCTTAATCATACCGCTATGGCAACTGTAACTGATTCACCCTCAGGCAATCTGAGTGGTAAAATGGGACGCATCGTGTACTACGAAATCGACGGCAAAAATTACGCACGCCAAGCCCCCCACGCCCGCACCAAAGCCCAAAAAGAAGCTGTATCCGAGCTTTCCAAACTCAACCAAAGCAAGATGCGCCTCGCGCAAAAGTACCTCAAGCCCTTGAAGAAAGTCATCCAATTCGGATACCAAGAATTGGCCACCGGTGCCCGCAGGCCCTTTCATGCCTGTCTTTCCCAAACCCTAAATCAGGCTTTCGAAGCCGATGGCCGCGCCCACAAACTCTCCCCCGCGTTGCTGAAGGTAAGCAGCGGTTCACTCATGCCTCCCTTCGAAGCAAAAGCGACACGCGTAGAGGATGGAATCTTGCTCACATGGACCGAACACTCCTGGGTTGGAAATGCCAAGCCTTGGGACCGGGCCTTTGTGGTCATCCACCACCCGGAAGATGAATTTTGCGATTGGGTTTCCTACGGCAAATCGAGGGAAGAAGGAAAGATGCTTTTCCCACTTCCCGAATCCCAAAGAAGCAGAACTTGGCATGTCTACCTGGCCTTCAGTCGGGAAAACTCCCGTACCAAGAAAACCCAATTGTCCGATTCTGTCTACCTCGGTCGGGTGTAGCCGGGAGGGTGTTCCTGTCGATGTAACTATGCATTGGTCTTTGTCGCCACAGCGAAGGGCTACACCCTTCGCTTGGTGATGCCGCCCCTTTGGGGCTCAGTGATCTTGATCTGCACAAAGTACTTGGTTAAATCGCGGGAGGGAACGAAAGTCCGCCGGGCCGGCCAGCGCGCCGATAGGATCGGACTTTATGATCGGTCCAAAAAACAGGTGTAACATCGGGCTGGATGATGGAAGAGATGTCCATGGTGCTTCAGGTATTTTTCTTAACCTCAAGGAGATGTTATAAAACCTGCATGGATGCATCATCAAAAAGGCTATCCCACCTCAGGATAGCCTTTTAAATTCAATTCGAATGAAATGCCTTTTAGAGTACAGATTCACTCTGTCCAACTTCAATATTCGAAGGAGCCTTTCCAGTAAATCTCCATCTATAGTGCAACACAAAATAGACCGCATTCATGGCCAAGCTGACCAATGCCATCGCCATTACCAGGCCTTCTGACCTTGGCATCGGGATTACAAAGGTCAATCCAAGACTGTTGTCTGCAAAGGCTTTGAAGCTAAACAAGTACATCATATATATCGCCAAAGTAAATGCCCTAGCCTGTAGATAGGTGCCTTTCTTGATCCATATCGCGGCAACTGTCGGTGCCAACAGCACGATAAATGAAAATGCGACCGTATTTGGGAAATTGATATACACGAAGGTGATGTTCCAAATATCATAGGCCAAGATCCAAAATGTGGTCATACCCGGCCAAAGCATATCATGTGGCTTTTGCTCGTCTCTCTTGACCCCCTTCCACCTTGAAATAGTTATCATACAAAGCACGCCTGCGATCCCGTTGATCAAGTTAGGCAAATCGGGTTGTGAAAAATCCTGCAAGACCGCTTCTGCAATATTGATAGCCAAAATCAGCATAACGACGAATTTTGCCCATGTTTTTCCGTCGATATTGTGGAACCTGAAGATCATGGTAAACACACTGCCCGCTACCGCAGAGTACAGTTTGATCCATCTAAACCAACCATCAAATCCGGCTTTCATCCAATGAGGGATCAACGCAATCGGGAGGATGAAATAGAGCAAGTAGGAGACCCCTTTGTAGTACCTCGACAGTTCATTTCCAACCATCAGGACGACAAACAAAAACACCAGATGCATCCATGACCAAAAGGGTTTGCTCTTTCGGATTTCTACGTCAGTGATACCATCTACATGTTTGAACTCGTACCGTGTGTCATCGATGTAAGTGATGGTTCTGTCGGACAATTCACCTATGGGGCCTGAAGCTTCTCCCGAGAGGACGATGTTTTCGCCCTCCATCGTCCAATTGAAGGTTTGTTTTAGCTTACTGACCGTCAAACTTTTCTCCACGTCGACAGTCCCGTCTTCTTTGAATTGGAAATCATAGACCAAACCACTCCCTTGGCTATCCACCATGGATCCCTCCAAGGTGCCTATCCAACGCCCGTGATCTCCGGGCAGTCCCTGCGCAAATACTTTGTCTAGGGTGCCCATGAATGCAATCAGTGCAACAAATAATACTTGGAACACTCTTCTACTGGAGAATGAATTTTTCATAATAAAGTAATTAGTTGATGGTTTTTATTGTTTGTGATTTATTCAATCCGGTCAATTCGTTCTTTGGGAAGATGTCTTTTGAAAAAGTACTCATACTAAACAAAACCCAAGCTTTGTCCTCCTTAGTAAAGTAGACGCCAAAAAAAAAGAAGCAGGATTTTAAGTCCTGCTTCTTCATTCCAATCAAAGTGGATATCGTAGTAACCCAGCTATCGCCGAGCTTTCCGGAGGCATCATGTCGCCCGTCGTCAGGTAGACCTTTCCACCATAGTCGATGACCTTTGCTGCTGCTTCGTCAATCAGGCAGTGCATGCCGGGTTCTTGGCTTTCGGAAACATCGATCGTGTGGGTCGCTTCATCATAAGTGCCCCAAAGGTGGTGGTGGTCGGAATCCACCAACAAGGTGTCGACCCCGCCCGTCAATGCTGCCTTGATAAGCTTCAGTTTGTCATTGTGGATGGCCAAGCCCCGCGATAGATAAAGCCCGAAACTGTCCTTTCTTTCCAGGCGCTCTTTTTCAAAATACGGCGCCGCAATTTCCCAAGACTTTGCATGGAGGACCATCATGTCATTGTGGTTGAAGGCGCCTGTGATGTGTTCCTCCTTCAGGTAGCCATAGTCATTTGCCTCCCTGTAGATCGGGATCAAATACTCTACTCCAGCCAAGTAGAGCGGAAGCGGATTTTTGTTGAGGAGGGGGACAAGATTGTTGTTGACCTTTTGAAAGAACTTGAAAATCCTTTTCTTGCGTTCTTCGTCAGAGCTTTCACTTTGGCCATGGAATTGGCTGCCGCCGCTGCCACCACTTCGTACCTGCATAGTCTTCTGTCTATCTTCTGATTCTTCATCCTCGGTAAACGAAGCAGCAACTTCGTCATCGACTATTTCCCGAATCGAATTCCTTGTGGCTTCGTACAGGTGCAGATTTTCCAGGTTGAGGAGTAATAGATAATAGTGCCCGTCGTCTGACAGCTCGGGAATCATTGGGAGAAGCATGGGCTTGGATCCGATAAAATGTTGGGCTTGGGCGATATCCAAAGGCATTTGGAAATACTCCATGCTGCCACCATAGAGGAAAATTGCCAACATGTCAGAATTGTGCATCCAAAATTCCTCGTCGTCGAGCAAACCGTACGCGGGGGCGAGTATGTTTTCAGCTTCTTTCCAGTCAAACCCTTTTTCGGCCTTGAGGCGGTCCTCAATTTCCTGAAGTTGGTTTTTCAAATGTGTTTTGTCGTCTTTGTAGGCCGTTGTGCTTAGCCTAGAAGTAGGCGTGTAGATCGAAATGAAGGGGAACCCTGATTTCTTGGAAAGTTCGACGAACTGGCTTTTGTCAAAAATTTTCATGTTATTTTGAGAGTTGTTAACTGGTGAATACTGAAATGTCGATAGAATTTTTTAAACATTAATATTTTATCAAATTAGCTAAAAACCCAAAGTATTGTACTATAAAATACACATAAAATTACAAAAGAATAAAAATAGAAGCCCAGACCCCACAGCTTGATCTACCAAATGGCGTTCAGGCGAAAATCACGAAAGCCATCGACAAGGTTTCAAGTTTACCGATTGAATCAATGCCTTCAATCTCTAATTGGCTAATACCAATACTGCACCTGCTTTTTGGGATTTTCCGAACAGCTCTGGAAAGGATTTTTAATCCTATCCTTAGAGTCTAAAAACCAGCAATCCCCCAAACCTTCAGATAAGTGCGTTTGGGATCATTCAATTACAAAGACATCTTCCCGGGCCCACACCGTGATCTTTGTCTCAGAGACCACTTTCCAATCTGGTTCCCGCTCGGCTGGGTCTTTAATTTCCCCGGATAGCCCCGAACGCACGAATCGTCATTTTCCTACTGTTGTAAACTGCTACCAAAAACCGCCACTGCCTACTTAAACTTCCCTCTGAACCCCAGCCCTTTGCAGATTTGGCGAAATATAAATCGCCTACGAAGCTACCAGGTTTGAAACGGCAAAATGAACTTGGTCAGATCGCGAGTAGGGAATGAAAGTCCGCCGGGCCGGCCAGGACTTGGTTGGCTGATAGGATCGGACTGCCCAACCTTTTGATCTTTTTTGTGCCTTTTGTGGTTCCTTTACCTTGGTCTGTGTCGCCACATACCACTCGCTTCTTATATCTCGTCTCTTGCCTTCATCCCTTCCCGGTTTTTGGTGAAAACCCAAATCCAATCTTGAACATTCGGCTCCCAAAAAATCCAAAACGACGACGCCTTCTTTTTCCCCGGGTTGCGGTGCATAAGGTATACCCTGAAGAAAAAAATTGCCGAAGGACCTTACCAGTGGCTATTGGTGTTCCACCCGCTTCGCGGTGGTTTCGATCCCCTGGTCTGTATAGGCATGTAAAAATGCGTCTCGCCTATCGCGAAGCAAAGTGCTGCACCCTTTGCTAGGTGATGACGCGCCTTTGGGGCTCCTTATCGCTTGGTCCTTGTCTCTCGTCTCTACCACCTCCTGTCTCGCCTCTTTTTTTCTTGCCTCTTGTCTCTTGCTTCTTGTCTCTTGCTTCTTGTCTCTCGCTTCTCGCTTCTCCTCTCTACCTCACCCTTCTCTGCTTCAACCTTTTCATCACCCGCGGCCAATACCACAGAAAAAATCCGGTAAATGCCAGTAGCAGCAATGCCCCGGATGTCAGCGTCGAATAGGTCAACTTCGCTGTCTCTCCATCCGAACCCGCCAAGAAATCCAAGATGCTTCCATCGTGGATCTTTTCGATCAGGTCGGAATTGCGCTGACTGATGGACAAAATCTCCCCTGAAAACCCATCCACCTGCACTTCGGTAAAATGCCATTTGAACACGATCTTAGCTATACCCTTGTCGGGACGGATGTCCACCCGGTCGAGCTCGGTGCTTTTGCCGAGGCTGTCCCGCACATAGGCCTGACCGACCGCAATCATTTCCTCCACGGGGATCCAACTGCCCGTCATCTCAGTCTTGGATTGTTGGGTTTTCGGCACGAGGTTCCACTGCTTCTTCCAAGCCAGCAAAATGGCCGTCACCGCGATAAGCACCAAAAAAAGGATAGACACCATGCTAAACCAGCGGTGTATCCTGCGGTAACTGCGTGTATGTTGGGCTTTTTTGGAAATCGGGTCCATCGTCGGTATTGTTGGGGCGAAAATAAATAAATTCGGAGCCGAAAACCCTGATTTTCCTCAAGCGGTCTGCACCACAGCACCCAAAAAAGACCCCGCTCGCAAAGACAGTCAAGGTGCAAAGCGCGCAAAAAGGAAAAATCGCACGCAAAGACGCGAAGACGCCAAGAATCCAACGGCATGTCTACCATCACCATGAACCCAAGCCTCATTCAGAAGAAAAAATAGCCACGAATGCCAAAATACCTCCGACTGCCACTGAACACTGAGACTGAACACTGACCTCTGTTTCCTTTGCTCCACTGCGCCCTTTGCGAGAAACGCCACTCTCTAAATAAATCGCACGCAAAGACGCGAAGACGCCAAGAATCTCAAATGGAGCCTAACGCCAGCAATAAACCAATCCTTACTCACAAGTAACGAATAGCCACGAATGCGCGAACAATTCGATCTGCAAACTGCAACTGACCACTGAACTCTAAATACTGCGACTGAACCCTGACCTCTACTTTTCCTTTGCTCCTCCGCGCCCTTTGCGAGAAATGCGACTCTCTAAATAAATCGCACGCAAAGACGCGAAGACGCCAAGAATCTCAAATGGAGCCTAACGCCAGCAAGAAACCAATCCTTACTCACAAGTAACGAATAGCCACGAATGCGCGAATACCTCCAACTGCCAGCTGAGACTGTATACTGATCACTGAACACTGAGACTGAACACTGACCTCTGCAAACTACTTTCCTTTGCGCCTCCGCGCACTTTGCGAGAAACCAAACATCCAAAAATTCACGAACAACTCAATCTGCAAACTGCAACTGACCACTGAGCTCTGTATACTGCGACTGAACACTGACCTCTGCTGCTTTTGATTTCCTCCCTTCATTTGATATCTTTCGAGCACTTAATCCTCAATTACTTAATTCACCTCCCATGAAGTTTTCCGGATATATCGCCCTCAAAGCATTGTTGGGTTGGACTATATTCCTTGTCGCCTTTGGCACCGCATTCTCCCAGGAAGAGGTACGCACCTACTACGACGAGGACAAAAAGATGCTCCGGGAAGTCTATTCCAAAATCAACGGCGTACCCCAAGGTGCCTACAAGCTTTTTCTTCCCTCCGGCGAACTCGCCCAAACGGGCACCCTCGTCAACGGTAAAAAGGAAGGAATTTTTGTGGATTTCTATCCAGAGACACAGGATACCCTGCGGTTTATCAACTATATCGAAAACCGAAAGGAGGGCATTTCCAAGAGCTTTTACCCCGAAGGTGCATTATCCCAAGTCCTCAGCTACCGCAATGACAAAATCGAAGGCGAGGTCCTGACCTACTACGAATCCGGCCAAATCAAGCAAAAGGCCCAGTTTGCCCAAGACCGGCCCAATGGGGAAACGATCTTGTACCACGAAAACGGCAACATCAAAGAGCGGCTCAATTTCCAATCGGGCGTCATGGACGGCAAGCGAAGCCAATTTGATGAAGCCGGAAATCGCGTCGCCGAGGCAAACTACCAAAAAGGCCAATTGCACGGCGAGCAATTCACCTATTATGAAGACGGATCCGCAAAGTCGAAACTCTACTACGAACAGGGCATTCAGGAAGGCGAAGCGCTCTTCTACCATCCCAACGGCCAAGTCGCGCGGCGAGGAACCTACAAGAAAGGCGTGCCCGTAGGCTCGTTTGAAAGCTACTTCGAAAATGGCAAAATCGAAGAAACAGGAAAATACCAAAGGGGTATCCTGACGGGCGACATCACAAGCTACTACGAGGCGGGAACCGTACGCGAGATCGCCAGTTTCGACGCTGCGGGAAAGCTTTCGAAAATCCAGACTTTTTACCCCGATGGCGCCAAGGAAAAGCTTGGCCTATACCGGTCAGGCCTGGAAGAAGGCGATACGGTATTGTTTTTTCCCAACGGAAAGGAAAAGGAACGTACACCCTATCGAAACGGCAGGATGCACGGCGTACAGAAGATTTATGGGGAAGACGGCCAACTTTTGATGGAAAGGGTTTTTGAGGAAGGAAAGCTCGTCGAGACCAAATCAAAATAAAAGCCCTTCTTACCGGGATAAATTACGGCAGCGACCCTCCCTTTCCGAGCTATTTTTTTATTTTTGCCTGACACGTTTCGATCATGGAAAAAGGAATCAAGCAAACCCAGTTCAGCTTCCCCGGACAGCTTGGGTTTTACAAAGGCAAAGTACGGGATGTATATATTTTCGAAGACAAATTGGCGGTAGTGGCTACGGACAGGATTTCGGCCTTTGATGTGGTGCTGCCAAGGCCAATCCCCTTCAAAGGCCAGGTACTCAACCAGATTGCGGCGAAGTTTCTGCTCGCCACCGCGGATATCGTGCCCAATTGGGTCACGGCTACCCCCCATCCCTATGTCACGATAGGCAAAAAATGCGTGCCATTCAAAGTGGAGATGGTTATCCGGGGCTACTTGGCCGGACATGCGGCGCGGGAATACAAGGCAGGGAAACGTGAAATCTGTGGCGTAAAGCTTCCGGAGGGACTGAAGGAAAATGACAAACTCCCCCAACCCATCATCACCCCCACTACCAAAGCCGCCGAAGGACATGACCAGGACATTTCCAAGGAGGAAATCCTGCGCCAAGGAATCGTGAGCCCGGAGGACTATGCCGTTCTGGAAAAGTATACCCATGCGCTGTTTGAAAAGGGCAGCCAAATGGCCGGGGATAAGGGGCTGATTCTCGTCGACACCAAATATGAGTTTGGCAAATACGGCGACGAAATACTGCTCATCGACGAAATCCATACGCCTGATTCCTCCCGCTATTTCTACGCCGACACCTATGAGGCATTTCAGATCGAAGGCCTGCCTCAAAGACAGTTGTCCAAGGAATTTGTACGCCAATGGCTGATTGCCAACGGCTTCCAAGGAAAGGATGGCCAAAGGGTCCCCGAAATGCCGGATGCATTCGTGGAAGAAATCACCGATCGCTACATCGAACTTTTCGAAAAGATCATCGGTGAGCCATTTGTCAAATGTTCAGACAAGGATTTGCAGGGAAGTATCAAAACTGCCATATTGGAACACATTTAAATCCCCATAAAAGAAAAACCTAAACCGATTATGAAATATACCATTGATAAAAAAGAACAGTATGTGGTTTTCACTCCAATGGAGGAAAAACTCGATTCTGCCCTTTCCCCCAAACTCAAATCCGAACTCCTGACCGTGCAGGCAGAAGGCTATCCTAACCTCATCATCGACATGAGTCAGGTGAAATATGCCGATTCCAGCGGTCTTTCCGCACTCCTCGTCGGCAACAGGGAATTTAGCCGCAACGGGGGCATTTTCATCATCGCCAACCCACAGGACCACGTGATGAAACTGATCAAGATATCCATGCTGGACAAGGTATTCCATTTGGTAGATTCGTTGGAAGAGGCAGCTGAAGCCATCTTCATGCATGAAATCGACGGTGGAGATCAAGAAGAAGACGAAGATTAAGCTTGGAATTCCAGGTCACCATCCTCGGCAGCAACTCTGCCATACCTGCCCACGGTCGCAACCAAACATCCCAGTTGCTGACCGTGGGCAGTTCTTATTTGCTCCTGGACTGTGGTGAAGGCACGCAGATACAATTGCGGAAGTTCAAGCTGAAGTTCTCGAGGATCGATTTCATATTCATTTCCCATCTCCATGGGGACCACTATTATGGCCTGATGGGGCTGATTTCCAGCTTTCACCTGGTCAAGCGGGAAAAACTCCTGACAATCTTTGGACCTCCCGGCTTGGACGAAATCATCACGGTTCAGCTTCGTCACAGCGAGACCAAGCTGGGTTTCCCGCTGCGTTTCGTGCCGCTGTCGGACAAAGGATTCCATTTGGTATTGGAAGAACCGGGATTCCGGGTATTTTCCTTCCCACTGCAGCACCGTATCGCCTGCACGGGTTTTTTGGTTGAGGAAAAACACGGCCTCCGCAACATGGTAAAAGAAAAAGTCGAGCAACATCGCCCACCTGTCGAAGCTATCAATTTGCTGCGGATGGGACAGGATGTCTTGGACGAGTCCGGCAACATCGTGTATGCGGCATCTGAATTTACCCACGCGCCAAGACCCAATAGAAGGTACGCCTACTGCTCGGATACCAAATACGATCCAAACCTGGTGGAATACATTGCCGGTGCCGACATGCTGTACCACGAGGCTACCTTTGGCGAAGATGAAGCAGAACGGGCAAGCTCGACATTCCACTCCACCGCCAAGCAAGCGGGTATGATCGCCAAAGCAGCCGGGGTCAAAAGCCTGATGCTGGGACATTATTCCTCCAGGTACCGGGATTTGACACCGATTTGGGAGGAAGCAGCAAAGGTATTCCCCGCGACTTTTCTCAGCGAGGAAGGCATTACCTATACGATTGACTGAAATAGCGGCGGGCCATTTCGTCCGAGGATTTCACTTTTCGATATGACCTTCATAGCTTCAAAAGTGGATGCCCTCACACATTTCCGGATAAAAAAACGATCTTAAAACCAAAGGCCGATTTCAAGGTTTACATTGCTATTGCGAAAGAAATTCACATGACCCCCTACAACCCCGACGCAGAGTGGAAACAAACAAACAGCAGCTCGAATCCGAAAAGGCCTTCCAATCCAAAAAGACCAATCTTTTCATCATCCTTGCGGGGATATTCCTAACCAATGCCATCCTAGCCGAGATCATCGGCGTGAAGATCTTCTCCGGGGAACAGACCTTGGGCTTCCAACCCGTCAATTGGAAGATATTTGGGGACTATGTGCTGGATTTTAACCTGACGGCGGGTGCTGTAATCTGGCCGGTTGTCTTCATCACAACCGATATCATCAATGAGTATTTTGGCAAAAAAGGCGTCCGCAAAATCAGCTTTATCACGGCAATCCTGATCGCATATGTTTTCCTTGTCATCTCAATCGTCACGGTGCTTCCCCCCGCTTCGTTTTGGCTCGAAGTCAATACACCCGACCCGGAGGGCAATAATTTCAACATCAATTACGCCTTCAACACGATTTTCAGGCAGGGCCTAGGCATCATCATCGGTTCGCTCACGGCATTCCTTCTCGGCCAATTGATCGACGTATTTGTCTTCCAAAAACTGAGGGCAGTCACCGGACCCCGGATGATTTGGCTGCGGGCGACGGGTTCGACTTTGGTTTCCCAAATGATTGATTCCTTTGTGGTATTGGGAATCGCTTTTTATGTTTTTGGGAATTGGTCGATCGCCCAAGTGGCCTCAGTCGGCATCATCAATTATGTGTACAAGTTTTCCGTGGCGATTATGTTGACGCCGCTCTTGTACCTCGGGCATTACCTCATCGACCGCTACTTAGGCAAGGAAGCCGCCGAAAAAATGACCAAGGAAGCATCTTCGGATACTTCCTTCCTTTAGGAGATAACCACTGCAAGCGGGCAAACCCTCAACGCGACTTTGGGGAATTGGCATCCCCTTACTGGAAATACCAATCAAACCCTAACTCCCATAGGGGTTGAACATTATCTCTTCGGGATCAATATTGTCATTGGTAGGAAAGAGGAATCTAATCTGGCCTGGATAATAGACCCCTCCTCACTCGAGGTAACAAACTAAGTCCTTTTCTTAAACTGGGGCCTAATTGGGAATGAGGTCGTCATTCATCATTTAATAGCTCAACTTTTACCCACAGGGGAGGGTCGGTGAGAGGTGGTCAATCCCCCAAACTGTACAAAGCACCTGGTTAGGATGCGCGGGGGAATGAAAGTCCGCCGGGCCGGCGCGGGCATCGTGCGTTAGCCTAGGATCGGACTTTCTTGACTTTTTGGTTACTTTTTTGTCAAGAAAAAAGTAACAAGAGAAAAAGAGAATGGTAATCCCGTCCAGCTCGGAGTCTTTAAAATTTGGCATTTAGAGAAAGGCAATGACAAAAGATCCAAACCCCCAACGGGGGTTGAACCTTGAATAGCCCCGGGTAGCAACCCGGGGTAGAATGTAATGCAAATTTGGATCAACCCCAAAGGGGTTGAACTATTGATGTTGGGATTCTTGTCAATGGTAGGAATGAGCGGTCTCCCTGATACACGAGAAGCTCTCCCAATGGCCATCGGTATCCGCAAGCTGCGTCACCTGTGACAGGAATAATTCTCGCGCGGCGCCCTCGGCGAAATCGCTCCGTCCGCTACGTGAACCTTTTTGTCATTTGAAATGCTTGGGGTACCAATCATAAATTCTCAGGCCAACGGTTAAATTATCTACAATCACACATAGGGGTAAACACGCTTTCAGGTTTCTTTATTAAAAGGAACCAAAATCCTATCTTGCACGGAAAGCAAACCTTTTTCATGCAGGCTACGGATCAATCGGTTTTTTCTTCCATCCGCCAAGGCGACATACCTGCGTTCGAAATGCTGTTCAAGACCCATTATAAGCCACTTTGCCGCTTTGCCCATTCCTACCTCCCCGACCCGGATGTGGCGGAGGAAGTGGTGCAAAACACCTTTATCAGCTTTTGGGAAAAAAGGGCAAGCATCGAGGTGGACACCTCCCTGAAGGCCTATTTGTACCGGTCCGTGCGCAACGCCTGCCTCAATGAGCTCAAACGCCAAAAGGTCCGGCAAATCCACGCCAATCAGGTCATGGCCGAGGGAGAACCGCTGACACAGGCCTCTGACCACCTGACGATACGTGCCGAATTGGAAACCAAAATCCAGGAAGCACTCCAAACGCTCCCCGAACAGTGTCGACTGATTTTCAAAATGAGCCGCTTTGAGGAACTCAAATACCAAGAAATCGCAGACCAACTCAACCTCTCCGTCAAGACGGTTGAAAACCAAATGGGCAAAGCACTGAAGTTGATGCGGATACAGTTGAAGGACTATTTGCCACTGATCATCATCCTGATGGGACACATGCTCGAACCATGAACGGCGCGACAGAACATATCGAAGATCTGATCGGCAGGTACATTGTCGGTGAAGCCACGGAGACCCAAATCCGTGAGTTGGAGGAGTGGTGTGCCCTTTCGCCGGACAACCAGAAATACCTCGACGATGCGCGGTTGATATTCGAAAAGGCGACCTTGCCGGGAGAGGTGGACTTCGATACCGAAAAAGCCTGGGCCAGCGTGCGCTCCCAAATCGATGGCAAAGGAAAAACCCACTTCTTTTTCCCCATGTGGTCCATTGCGGCAAGTGTGGTCTTGGTATTGGGGCTTTCGCTTTTGTTCTTCAAACCCTGGCTCCAAAAGGAGGAATTCCAGTTTGTAAGTGAAAACGAGGTGCAAACCCACCTGATGCCCGACCGGACAGAGATTGCACTCAACCGCCAATCCGAGGTTTCCATTACCTACAATGAGCGCCGGAAAACCGGAACCATCCGCCTCGAAGGGGAAGCGCTGATCAGCATCCCCGAGGACAAAAAGGTAAACTGGACGGTAGAAGCGAGCGGATTGCTGATTGATGATATCGGCACCGTATTCCAGGTCAATGCCAACCCTGCAAAAACCATTTTCGAGGTCAGCGTGATCGAAGGCATGGTACGCCTGTATACCAAAGAAACGGAAGGAATCACGATATCGGCGGGTGAAAAGGCAACCTTCAACCGTCTGGATGCCACTTTCGCTAAAGTCGAAGCAGATCCAAACGCCGCATCTTTCAAGACCAAAAACTTTGATTTCCAAGAAGAAAGCCTGTCCGAAATCGTCGGGAAATTGCAGGAAGTATATGGGAAGACCATTGTGCTGGAAGGACCGATTGAAAGCTGCAAGCTGACGGTCGCCTTCGAAAACGAAAGTCTGGAAACCATCCTCGGGATCATTTCCGAAACCCTAGGATTGGAGGTGCAAACGATCGATGAAAGAATAATCATCAAAGGAAATGGCTGTTTTTGAACCATTGAAAGCGGGCATCGGGAACTTCAGTTTGCGGGCGGGGCTGGTTTTTTGCCTTTGGGTGCTGCTCCAGGGTAGCGCATTTTCCCAAGACATCCCCGTCCTCGAAAGAAAAATCAGCATCACAGCGAAGCAAGAAAGACTGGACCTGTTTCTCAAGCGCTTGTCGGAGGTAGGCGGCTGCGTATTTTCCTACAGCCCTTCGGCAATCGATGTGACACGAACCATTACCGGGAATTTTGCCAACCAACCCCTCCGTGAAGTCCTGGAGCTTGTTTTTGAAGGCAAAGTAGAGATCAAACAGAAGGGCGTCTACGTCATCCTCACGCCAAAATCCACGTCTTCCAAAGATTTGCTCGTCAGTGGCTATGTCATTGACAAAAAAACCGGTAAAGCCATCCGCGACGCCACCGTCTACGATCCGATTACGCTCAAATCCTCCACGACCAACGAGTATGGTTTCTTCGAATTGTCGGTGAAAAACCCTGCATTGGATAGTCTAGAATTGGTGGTCACCAAACAAGACTACTCGGAAACCCTGGTGATCAAGGACAAAAACAATGCATTCAACAAAATCCTGCTCCAGGCCAAGGAGGTTGATTTTTCCGAAATCGGGGAAACGATCGCCAAGCCTGTGAAGAACTTCTGGGCCTGGACCAAAAACTCGGTGGGCTTCACCAACCTCGAAAACGTCCGCGATACCTTGCACCGTGGATTCCAGGCTTCCCTTGTTCCCTTTGTCGGCACCAACCGAAAAATCTCCGGCAGCGTGTCCAACGACTACTCGATCAACCTGCTTGGTGGCTTCTCGGGCGGGACCAACAGGCTCGAATTGGGTGGCTTATTCAACCTCAGCAGCGGCAACGTCCAATATGTCCAAGCAGCGGGACTTTTCAACCAGGTGAGCGGAAACGTCCGCGGGGCACAACTAGCCGGCTTGGCCAACCTGACCTACTCCAACGTCGAAGGGGTACAGTCCGCAGGTTTGATCAATTTCAACCTCGGCCAGGTCCGCGGGGCCCAACTCGCCGGACTCATCAACGTGGCGGGCAAGGGAATCAATGGAGGCCAAGCATCTTTGTTGGCAAACTATGCGGGCAAAAACATCAATGGCGTCCAAATCAGCCCTATCCTCAACATTGGCAACAATGTCCGCGGCGTCCAACTCGGACTCCTCAACTATGCGGACAGCATCCACGGGACGCCGATTGGCTTGATCAGCTTCGTGCGCAAGGGCTATCACCAAGTCGAAATTGGGGCCGATGAGGTCCTTCCGCTCAACCTTTCCCTAAGGACGGGCACGCGGTCATTTTACAACATGATCTTTGCAGGAGTAAGACCGGAAAATGCGGATACGACAGTCTGGGCTTTTGGCTATGGCATCGGAACCTCACCGCGCATTGGCCGGAAGACTTTCCTCAACATCGAGTTTTCCTCCTCCCAACTCAACAACGGCAACGTCATGGCCCTCAACCTGATCAACAAGGCCTACGTGGGCATCGAGCACCAGTTTGTCAAAGGCTTTGGGTTCTACCTCGGCCCCAGTATCAATTGGCGGGTGTACGACAGCACCTATCAGGACCACCCGACACTATTCACCTACACCAATCCCGCCAGCCTCCGGGAAAACACGTTCCCCGAATACAACTTGGCCAGCCAACTATGGGTCGGTGCCCGGGCTGGGTTGAGGTTTTTTTGATTGAATTCATCGATCATATATTTTTTAAAAAAGATTCAATTATCAATAGGGGTCTCCCCTTCCTCAATTGTCTTGGTATTGAAACGAAACCAATACCATGCATACTTTCAGCAAAATACTCGCTACCGCAGCGCTCTTGGCCTTCCAAGCCTTGGAAGCCGGCGCCCAATCTTCGACCGAGTCACAAAACACTTCCACTGTATCGCCCGAATCGGAAGGGGATCAGTCCAACGAAGCAAAAGCAGTCAATAATCCGCTAGTGCGGGTTTTTACCCTCAAAGGTGCGGACACGACGACCGTGTCGATGCAGTTTTCCTTTGTCCCCTTTGTGGGCACCAACGGTACCAATTCCGGCAATGTCATCAACGACGTCTCCTTCAATTTTCTCGGAGGCTACTCTGCCGGCACACGGGCCTTTGAGATGGCGGGGCTCTTCAACATCAACCGCGGCGATATGACCGGGGTCCAGTTGGCCGGGCTTTTCAACCAAGTCGGTGGAAAAGTCGATGGCGTCCAATTGGCCGGACTGTTCAATTCCAACCTGCAAACCGTGCGGGGCGTCCAATTGGCGGGCCTGACCAACTTTACGACCGGGACCGTGGATGGCGTCCAACTGGCGGGACTCGCCAATTTTTCCCCACAATACGTCAAAGGCGTCCAACTCTCCGGTCTGGCCAACTTTTCCGGAAAAGACCTCGAAGGCTCACAGATTGCAGGTTTGGCCAATTTCACCGCCCACGATGTCCGCGGTTCACAGGTCGGGAGCTTCAACTATGCCCGCAAAGTCGACGGTTTCCAACTCGGGATCATCAACTACGCGGACAGCATGAGTGGTGTGCCTGTAGGTCTTATCAGCTTTGTAAGGTCCGGATACCAGACTATCGAGATCAGTGCCAATGAGGTTTTGCCCATGAACCTGGCGCTGCGTACGGGAAAGCGGGAGTTTTACAACATCCTCTTCGCCGGAATCCGGCCCGAACTCAATGAGCAACCCACTTGGGCATTTGGCTACGGCGTCGGTACATCGCCCAAACTCGGCAGGAATGTCTTCCTCAATATCGAAGCGAGCTCGGAACAGCTCAGCAAAGGCCGTGTCGAAGCGCTCAACTTGGTCAATCGCCTGTATGTCGGCGCCGATGTGCAGCTTTCCAAGAAGCTTGCCGTATTCGCTGGACCCACGCTCAATCTCCGGGTTTTTGATGATTCCTTTGCAGGCCATCCCGAGCTCTTCACTTACACGAATCCCCAGATCAGGAACGAAAACATCTATCCCGAAGATATCAGCAGCCAATGGTGGTGGGGATTCAGGGCGGGATTCAGAATTTTCTAAACAATCTCCTCCCATTTCCAAAAAAACTTGCTTCCCGAATAGGGGTAAAGCTTTCAACAATTGTCATCAAAGCAAATCATAACCTAGCAGACAGCCTGCTACAATACAAACCACAAAATGAAAAAGCTCATCACAGTATTCATCCTATCGCTTCTTGCATTTACCGCCTACAGCCAACAGGCGGACAGATTTAGATTCCAAATGGACCTCGGTGCCGCAGCGCCAAAAGGCGGAGGTATCGGCGCCTTGGTCAATTTCGAGCCACAGATTTTGGTGCAAAGAAACCTTGCGCTCGGTTTGCGATTTGGCGTCGCCGGCTTGGCCAAGGACATTGTTTACTATGATATCCCCAAGGACTTTACAGGGGAAATATCAGCAAATACATCCTTTTCGGGCACAGCCAACTATTATTTCAACTATAAAAAAGGTAAAGCAGCCCCCTATGTGGGTGCCGGATTTGGGTACTACACCTTCAGCAGCGTCAATATCGAAAGTACCGATATCGACCCCGATGACATCGGAAATCTCCGGGCAAGCTTCGCTTGGGCGCCGATGGTACGCGCAGGGGTGGAATTGGGCAAGTTCAGAATCGGGGCCGAGTACAACTTTGTACCAAAAAGCGACCTGCAAAACATCGCCGGTGAAGTAATCGGTCAGTCCACCAATGAATACTTCGGCTTCACGCTTGGCTTTTTTGTCGGCGGCGGCAGGTGGGGAAGATTCCAATAACACAATACAAAGCTAAAAGCCAACTATTCCAACCCACACATGAAACCAACTATCTTACTTTTTGTCCTGGCATTCTCCGTGGGAGTTTGCCAGGCAACTGCCCAAACTTTGACCCAGACGATCCGCGGAACCGTGATTGACCAAGTCACAAAATCCCCGATGCCGGGCGCCACTGTCATGATCTTGGACACCGAACCCCTCATGGGTGCCGTGTCCGATCAAAATGGGGAATTCAAAATCCCTCATGTACCCCTTGGAATCCACACGCTGCGGGTGGGCTTTATTGGATACCGGGACGCGATCTTACCCCAAATCTTGGTCAACTCTGGAAAAGAGACAGTTCTGACGGTCGCTATACAGGAAGACTTCAATCAGATGGAGGAAGTCGTCGTGATCGCTTCTGAAAAAGACCGAACCGTCAACGACATGATCGCGGTGAGCGGTCGCACCTTTACCGTGGAGGAGACCCGGAAATTTGCCGCGGCGGTCAACGACCCCGGACGCATGGTGACTTCCTTCACAGGCGTGGTGAGCACCGATGACGGCAACAACAATATCTCCATCCGCGGCAATAGCCCCAACGGCCTACTTTGGCGAATGGAGGGAATCGATATCGCCAATCCCAACCACTTTGTGAACCCAGGCACTTCCGGCGGCGGTATCTCCATCTTGAGCGCGCAACTATTGAGCAATTCGGATTTCATCACGAGCGCTTTTCCCGCAGAATATGGCAATGCGCTTGGGGGTGTATTCGATTTGAATTTGAGGAAAGGGAATAATGAAAAGTGGGAGTTCACCTTCCAAGCTGGATTCCTCGGCACCGATATCGCTGCGGAAGGACCCCTTTCCCCCAACTACAAAGGTTCTTATCTGATCAATTACCGCTACTCCACACTGTCGATTCTCTCCAAAATGGGGGTGCCTTTAGGAGATTTCGTAACCAATTTCCAAGATCTTTCCTTCAACTTCTATTTGCCGACAGGCAAGAAAAGTACGATCTCGATCTTCGGATTCGGGGGCCTGAGCGATCAAAACAGCAATGCAGATAAAGATTCCCTGAACTGGTCGACTGATGCAGATCGATATAGTTCCACATTCTTCTCCAATACGGGAGCGGTTGGAATCAAGCATACCTACATGCTCAACAAGTCGAATTTTCTCCAAACGACAGTTTTGGCTTCTGGGAACGGCATCGGTAGCACCTACGATCGCCTCAATGAGTCCTACCAATCCGAAGAAAGGTACTTTGAGAATTTTGGTCAGTCAAAAATCACCTTTAGCTCCGTGCTCAATACCAAAATCTCTCCCAAATACAACCTGAGAAGCGGGGTTTTCCTTAACCAACTCTACTTCAACCTGCGTGAAAAATCATTTGACGAGCAAGCAGGAAACATGGTGGCCAATATCGACTCAAAAGGAAGCACCCAAAGTGTCCAGGCCTTTTCCCAGCTACAGGTCCGTGCAAGCGAAAAATTAAACCTGAACCTGGGCTTACATTACATGCGGTTTTTACTCAATGGCTCCAATTCCCTGGAGCCGAGGATAAGTGCGACCTATGAACTTGACGAAAAACAAAGACTCAGCCTGGGTTATGGACTTCACAGTCAAATCCAGCCTTTGGGGACATACTTTTCCGAGCAACAAGAGGAAGGCCAAACCATTTTCCCCAACAAAGCCCTCGATTTGAGTAAATCCCACCATTTTGTATTTGGTTATGACCGCTCGCTGAATCCTTACCTGCGCCTGAAAGTGGAAACCTATTACCAGCACCTGTTCCAAATCCCGATCAAGCCAGGCGAAGACCAAACCTATTCGATCCTCAATCAGCAATGGTCCTTCATGACAGACCCACTGGTTAACCGCGGGTTTGGGAAAAACTACGGAGCGGAGTTTACGCTGGAGCAGTTCACCCACCGCAACCTGTACTTTCTGCTTTCGGCGTCACTTTACAATTCTCTCTATAAAACAGAGGAAAACAAATGGAGAAATACCCGCTTCAATGGACGGGCAAACCTGGTTTTCACTGCAGGAAAGGAATACCACTGGAAAAAGAACAGGGTCTTTGGAGTCAACATCCGGTCTGTATACGGAGGTGGACTTTGGGATACACCCATAGATTTGGAAGCATCCATCGCTGCGGGGGAGACGGTGAAGGATGAAAGCCGTGCCTTTGAAATCCAAAACCCAGCCTATTTCAGAACGGATCTACGGGTAAGCCTCAAGCGCAACCGGCCTCATTCGACCCAAACTTTGGCCCTCGACATCCAAAACGTCACCAATCGGGAGAATACTTTTGGCAGCTATTTCGAACCGATGGAGGGAGTCATCAAGACCGCTTACCAAACGCCTTTGATTCCCATATTGAGCTATAGGATTGAATTCTAGGTAAAAAAGGTTTCCAGCTTTAGGACCAAAAAAGTGATTCCACCACATCACGTGTATGAAAAAGGCGGCTTTGGCCGTCTTTTTTTGTTCTATAAAAAAATCCATCAACCGGAGGGATGGTAGAATCGCTACAAAGTTTTTCGGATGCCGCTGGGCGTTTGGCCACATTTTTCTATCTTCATGGACGCTGGTAACTGTTTTCCCAATTCATGGCGCCTAAGTAGATGATCGGTTTTCGCAGATTTTTTTCAATTCTAATCCTGTTTTTGGTAGTGGGAAGCGTTGGGGCAGCGATGGTGGGGATTCTACGCATCAATCAGGCCTACAAATCAACGAAAACAGAAACCGTCGACCCACCCACGGCGGACTTCTCCTTCGAACAACCGGAAGACTGTGGCAGTGCGCCGATTCAGTTTACCGACAAATCTACCGGTACCCAACTGACTTACCTCTGGGATTTTGGCGATGGAACGACTTCAACGCTAGCTTCCCCCGAACATGCCTTTACCGCAGCGGTCGGAAATGGTACAGAAACATTTGATGTGACATTGACGGTGACAGATTCCTTGGGCGTTACGGATTCCAAAACCAGTCCAATCACCGTCAAGCAAGTTCCCTCTACCTCTGTTGTGAGTGACAGAAGCGATACGGACTTTGACAGTCTGCCGTTCTTTATCGTTTGTGACAATGAGGAATCCAACTTTACATTTTACAATACTTCCACGACGAAAGAGACCAACGTATCCTACACGATTGAATGGGGAGACGGCTCTGAACCTTTTGTCGCGGAAGATTGGGATGAAGTGCAGCATGCCTATGAAATCGGCGTCTATTACCTCGAATACACGGTGGTGGGCGAAAACGGCTGCAGCGTTACCAAAAAAATCGGCGTCTTCATCGGGTCCAATCCAGCAGTAGGTTTCGGAAACCCCGGCAATACCAACATTTGCTCCGGCGAAGCCTTGACCTTCCCGATCACGGGAACAGAAAACAACCCTCCGGGGACGATTTACACGATTACATTCTCGGATGGCACCCCGCCTCAGGTTTTCAACCATCCCCCGCCTGCTTTCGTCAGCCATGTTTTTACGGAAACTTCCTGTGGCAAATTCGGAGCACCAGGCTTTGGTAATTCGTTTTCAGCGACGATTTTGGCGGAAAACCCCTGTTCAAAGTCTTCTGCGCAAGTCGTACCGATTTATATCACGGAGAAGCCTGAACCCATTATTGGCCTGGCCGATTCGGTATTTTGCGAGAATACATTCTTCGACATCCGAAACGAAACCCTATTTGGGAATGAAGTCAGCAACAACGGCCAATGTTCCAATATCGGCAGGTTTGTTTGGGAAATCAGTCCCGCCACCGGCTGGGAATTGAGCCCCGGAAATACCCTCGGGAGTCGCCCAAACCCCAACGTTCCCAATACCTGGCTGGTCGGTTCGCAAGTTTTGACCCCAAAATTCACCGTACCCGGCGTCTACACGATCAGGTTGATATCAGGTAATCGCTGCGGTATCGAAGAGGTGACAGAAACAATTTGCATCATTCCGACCCCGGAACCAGCCTTTGAGTTGGATGTCGCGGAAGGCTGTGGCCCGATCCAAGTGAAAGCTACAAACACCTCAAATCTCCTAGGAACCTGCGCAAATGGGGGCGACTATTTCGACTGGACGGTCAGCTATTTGGGGGGAAATTGCGGCAGCACCTCGGGCTGGAGTTTCGCCGCTGGCAGCAATTCCAATTCCTATAGTCCAGAATTTGTCTTCACCAATCCTGGGAAATACCTGATCACCCAAAGCATGGTCACTTCCTGCGGGACTTTCACGGCCTCCGATACAGTCAGCGTGTTTGCGCCACCGCAGGTAATTTTACCTACCATACCCGTGACGGCTTGCGGCGGCCTATCGCTCAATCCAATTCCCCAAATACTGAATCTATGCGGTGAAGAAGCTGCAACTTACCTGTGGACCATTGAGGGCGGAAGCATTTCCACCTCGACCAATCTTGACCCCGGACTTATTGACTTCAATACTATTGGACCAAAAAAAATAACGCTTGCCGTAACGACCTCCTGCGGTACGACCGTGGCAAGTCGTGATTTCGAGGTTTTCCCGATTCCTGAACTTCAGGTTACGGAAGACGCATCGATATGCCGAGGGGAAACGATTCCTTTGAACGTGACCGTTTCGCCCGTGGGAACTTACAGCTATCAGTGGAGTTCGGAACCGGCAAGTCCAATCCAAAACGCCAACACTGCAAATCCAATCGTCAGCCCTACCCAAGACACCCGCTTCGAAGTAACGGTTACCAACACGGCCACAGGATGTAGCCAAGTCGAAGAAGTATTCATTACCGTCACACCTGCACCCGAAGTAGCCTTCTCAATTCCAGACCAAGTCATTTGCTCAGGCGAAACTTCACTCCCCGTCCAACTCAGCTCTACACCTCCCGGGTTGGGAGTCACATGGACGGCAGAAGCCAATGGAGTCCAAGGCGTAACACTTAATGGGGAAAGTCTGATTCCTGCCCAAACCCTGGTCAATACCGGAAATGTACCAGTAGATGTGGTGTTCAGCGCAAGCATCGTTCCGGCAGACTTGGGGGCCTGCGAACAGGTGATAGCCAGGTACATCATTCAAGTGAATCCGGCGCCGATTTATCCTGACGCTGAAATCGAAGTTTGCAGCGGGACTCCATTTGATTTCAGGCCTGCTGGCGTGGTTCAAGGAACAAGCTTCACTTGGAACGTCAATCCCGTACCGGATGTGACGGGAATCGCTTCAAATGATATCCCTGCGCCAAGCATTTCCCAGACGCTGGTCAACAATTCCAGCCAGGTGAAACAAGTGGTGTACAACATTGTGCCCATCTTGGGAAATTGCCCAGGCGAGCCATTTACCCTCACAGTTGCCTTACAGCCTGCACCTGAGATTGCGTTTTCCCTTCCCAACCAAACACTCTGTACCGGGACTTCCAGTGACGCAGTGACGATCAGCAGCAATGTGGAAGGTGCCACATTTTCCTGGATCTCCCGAGCCAATGGCGTCCAAGGTGCGATTCCTTCAGGAACGGGCAATACCATTCCCGAGATGGATTTGGTCAACCCAACGCCAAATCCGATACAAGTCGATTTTGAAGTGCTTGCCCAAACCGGAAACCAAGGGACCTGTGCGGGAGTACCCTCGATTTACTCCATCGTGGTGAATCCATCGATTACCTTGGATACGGAAGTAGGTAAATTCAATGGATTTGGTATTTCCTGCAAGGGCGCCGACGATGGCTTTATCCGATTGAATCCCAGAAGCGGAAATGGCTCGTTCAGCTATGCTTGGACAGGTCCCAATGGATTCACCTCGAACCAGCGGGAAATCGAAAACCTGGCACCCGGAGACTATGCCGTGGTGATCTCGGACGATTTCGGTTGCCAAGTGACTGCGGGGTATACCCTCACCGAACCGACTCCACTGGTAGTGACATTTGTGGAAAAACAGGACGTGCTGTGTACAGGTGATCCTTCGGGAAGCATTTCCTTCGTAGCGGAAGGCGGAATCGAAACAGTACCTTACCAGATATCTTGGACAAAAAACGGAGACCTGTTCCCGGCAAATAGCTTATCGCTCCAAAACCTGGAGGCAGGCGTCTATGAATTGACCCTCACTGACGCCAATGGATGCAGCTTCGATTCCGGGCCAATAACCATCACGGAACCTGCCCAACGCCTTGCGATCACAATTGACAAAGGCGATATCAGCTGCTATGAGGCCAAGGATGGATTTATCAATCTCAATATTGTCGGTGGTGTTGGGCCCTATCAGGTGCAATGGGATTTTGGCTCCAACCAAACCAGTTTCACAAGCCTCGGCCCGGGCAACTACGCAGTCACAGTAACTGACCACATCGGCTGCGTGGTCACTCAAGCAGTCACCATCATCGACGCACCCGTATTCAAAATCAACCCAACCGTTACCAATGTCAGCTGCTTTGGTCAAGAAGATGGACAGATCAAGCTGGAAATTGAAGGCGGCAATGAAGGCTTGCTCATCAGATGGGATGACGGGCGACAGGTTCCTGAGCTCTTCAACCTAGGGCCCGGGACCTATGGCGTGACTGTGAGCAAGTTCGGTTCCTGTGAAATCAGGCGCGAATTCACCATACTCGAGCCCGAAAACATCAGCATCAGCGCAGTCGTGAACGATGCCTTGGATTGCGATAATGGTACGAGTGGCACCATCCAATTGCAGGTTTCCGGAGGCGTACCACCTTACACTTTCGCCTGGAGCAATGGTGCAAACACCCAGAATTTGACAGGGCTGACCACGGGGACATACAATGTAAACATCATCGATGCAAACGGCTGTACCTCGAACCGTGAGTTTGTCATCAAGCGACCACCACCCATCGAAGTACTTGCTACCCGCAATCAACTCGTGGATTGTAGTCCAAGGAAAGTCCAGGAAGAATTCCTCCTCACTGTCACGGGAGGCGTACCCCCCTACTCCATCCAATGGTCTGGCGGTCTTGTTTTCCAAAACGGTACCCAAATGGTAGCCGACAATCCGGGTCTTTACCTCTTGACCGTTCGTGACCAAGCTGGCTGTGAATTCAAGACTTCCTACGAAGTATCCAATACCAATGTGGTGCTGGATGCGGAGATTGAATCTGTCGCCTTTGACCAAAATGGCGGATTCTTGGTGGGAATCGAAATCGAGTTTGTTAACAACACAATAGGCGAAGTGGCGTCCTATTTCTGGGACTTTGGCGACGGAAACAGCAGCTCGGAAACCAATCCAAGGCATACCTACCAAGCTGGCGGTGAATACGAAATCACGCTTCAAGCCATCGACAAGTTTGGCTGCATCCTGGAGTGGAAAGAGAAAATCAAAGTCGTGGACTATTTCTTGGTGGTCCCCAATGTATTCTCGCCCAACGGCGATGGGGTCAATGATTATTTCTTCCCGAAATTTGTCAACGTGGAGAGCCATGAGTTTTGGGTGTTGAATAAATGGGGAGAAAGCCTTTTCCATACCACCGATATCAATTCCCGAGGTTGGGATGGAAAAATCGGCGGAGAACCCGCAATGCCTGGAAACTACGTTTACAAGCTGCAATACAAGACTGTGGACGGCCGCGTGGAAACAAAAACGGATGTATTCCTTTTGCTTAAATGAAACTAAAAAGCACCATAGCGCTCCTTTTGATGCTTTTTGCATGGACGGCAAAAGGCCAGGATTTCCATTTTTCCCAATTCTACGCATCCCCGCTCAACCTGAATCCCGCTCTGACAGGCTCTACGGAACTGAGCCGTTTCGGTGTCAATTACCGGAAGCAATGGCCGGGACTTTCCTATGATTTCAATGCCTATTCGGCCTATTTTGACCACTACAGCTACGACCTCAAAAGTGGTTTCGGGGTTTTGGTCAACAGCTTCCAAGAGGCCAATATGCAGATGAACACCTCCGACATCTCATTTTTCTACAGCTACAATTTGAGCCTTTCGGAAGATTGGAGCTTTCGGCTTGGCGGGCAGGCAGGATACGCAAGGAGAAGTGCCAGGTTGGACAACTTGATTTTCGGTGACCAAGTGGATTTGTTCAGTCGTACCATCAACCAATCGACCATAGACCAAATCCCCGATTTTGAGCCTTACGGATATCTTGATCTTGGTTTCGGAGCCTTGGTACACAACGAACACCTTTGGCTAGGCGCATCGGCCTATCATATCAATCGCCCCAATTTGAGCTTCTTCCCTGACAATGAAGTCGGGTTTCTCCCGGTAAAATGGAGTGTGCATGGGGGATTTTCTTTTCCTCTCGGCACCAACAACTATTTCGGGTCCAAATTTGACAACCAGATCACTTTGCTTTTCAACTACAAAAACCAAAACCCTTTCCAGCAACTGGACATAGGCGCACAAATGCTGTATGGCAATGTCATCGGTGGCCTAGGGTTCAGGGGAATTCCGGGTACCCGCAATATGCCCAATCAGGACTCCATCATCCTGCTGCTCGGCGTCAACCTTCCCATCGGGATGGTCATCGGGTACAGCTATGATTTTATGCTCTCCGAAATCGGTTCAGCCGCACAAGGCGCCCATGAAGTGTCCTTTCGCTACCAATTCCTGATGGGAGATCCCAAGTCCCGCAACCAAAGAAGCCGGATTTTGAAATGCTTCAACTTCATGATGTAGAATTCAGAAAGCTTCTATCGCGCGACGCAAAACGCAACTGCCTTTTGTGGGATCCATACATTGAAACAACCACCGAAGTAAAAAACAGGAATCGTCATCTTCAACGGAATCTGTCTTTGAATGCGTTTTCGATGCGATGCTATAAATTCGGACATCAAACCAATAACCTTTCCTGTATGAAATTCAAAAACCTTGTCCTGAGCTTGTTGCTTTTGATTCCCGTATTTGCTTTTGGACAAAAAGTGGACACCATTGAGGTGTACAGCCCCACAATGAAGAAAACCCTCAAAGCCGCAGTAGTCACGCCAAAAGGCTACAAAAAAAGGGGAGAAAACTATCCAAGCATCTATGTCCTCCATGGAGGGAGCGGAAGATTTTCCGATTGGCACAAACAGGTCACTGAAGCAGGCCTGCTTTTGGACCTAGCCAACCAATACCAGACCATCATCGTTACACCTGGCGTCGGGCCATCCTCTTATTATTTTGATAGTCCGCTCCTTGACTCTGTCCAATACGAAACCTATGTCACGCAGGAATTGATTCCTTTTGTCGACAACAACTATGCTACCATCAAGGATAAAAAAGCACGCGCGATTACGGGCCTATCCATGGGAGGACACGGGGCGATGATGCTTTCGGCAAAGCATCCCGAACTATTCATCGCCGCAGGCAGCATGAGTGGCGTGATGAACATCGACACGAGGATGTGGAAGGTATCGGAGGAGTTCAGGAACCTGAGGAAATCAGCCCAAGTCGCCATGTTAGGCCAAATCCAGTATGACGCGCCATTCACCCAATACACGGCAGTCGGATTGGTGGACCGGATGAAAGAGAATGGCATTGCACTCATCATTGACTGTGGCGTAGATGATTTTTTGATCGAAACCAACCGTCAAATCCACCGCCTCCTATTGGATAAAAATGTCCCACACGAATATACCGAGCGGCCGGGGGCACATACCTGGCAATATTGGACCGAAGCGCTGCCGGTCCATTTTCTCTTTATTGACCAGGTATTCAAAAAAAATGCGCAAAAGTAAATCGATACGAAAAAGGCGGATGATTGTCCGCCTTTACTGTTTCAAGCCGCTAGCTCAAAGCATTTCATGGGAAAAATTACCCAGATCATAAATCTCCATGATCTCTTCGAGGATTTTGGAAAAGTCAATTTTCAAATCGATCAACTTCCCGGTCTCGATATCAAATACCCAACCGTGAACCTTCAATCCCCTTGATTTGATGTGGCGCTGTACTACGGCGGTCTTTATCAAATTGACGCATTGCTCTTGCACGTTGATTTCTACCAGCCTATTGTAGCGTTTCGTTTCGTCTTCGATCTTATTGAGTTCCTTTTTGTGGAGGCGGTACACATCCCTGATATTGCGAAGCCAAGGGTTGATCAATCCCAAATCCGCTGCATTCATAGCGGCCCTGACACCTCCGCAGAAATAATGTCCACAGACAACAACGTGGTTGACTTTGAGTGTGCCGACCGCATATTCCAACACCGACATCACATTGAGGTCAATGGAAATCACCATGTTGGCGATGTTGCGATGGACAAACACCTCACCGGGCTGCACACCCATCAATTCCTCTGCCGTCACGCGGCTATCAGAGCAACCTATGTAGAGAATATCCGGATTTTGGCCTTTGGAAAGATCAGAAAAATAGTTCTTGTCCTTTTCCAGCTTTTCCGCAATCCACAATTCGTTGTTCTTAAAAACCTTTTTGATATCCATCTTAAAATATTTTTATGGGAAACTATTGAATCGAAGCCCAAATTCAAAACAAAACCTTTGCAATGGCTATAAAAAATCAGCCGGCTTCAGAAACTTTGCGGCTTCTTGGGGGGTGGGGACGCGACATGAACTTCGCTTGCCGTACCATCGGTACCGATTTTTGGCAATCCAATCGTAAACTGGATCCCTCAGAAACGAGGGCACAAGTACCAATACATAAAGCAAACTCCAAAATCCTCCCATCAGCCGTGCAATCTCCAAGGCAGCCCGGCTTTTCACATATACCTTGTCCCGGTACACGAATACGATGGAATCCAAATAGGCGTTAGGAATGTGGTATCTTTTCAAAAATCCTTCTAAAAAAGGTTCCTGAAGAGAGGCAAATTTGAATCGGTCTTTCTTATCCCTCTGGATCACAAAATCGACGGCGTGGTTGCAGAGGTTGCAAACGCCGTCGAATAGTATGACTCCGTAATCCTTCGGAAGACTCATTTCACGATCTGGACCGTCCCTTTGAACGTCTGCTCTTTCAAAGCCGGGTCAAAAACGTCAAACCTGACCGTCGCGGTGTAGAAGTAGGTGCCCGCCGGAAGCTCGTTGCCGTTTTTGTCCCTACCGTTCCAGCGGATGAAGACATCGTTCTCGTTGGAACTTAGGCTGTTGAACGAAAACACCTCGACTCCCCAACGGTTGACGATGAATACCTCCACGCCCAAAACAAACCTCGGGCACTTTGCAAACGGATTGTCGAAGGCCATGAAGGTATCGTTGATGCCGTCCCCGTCCGGGGTAAAGGCATTCGGAAGGAAATACGCCGGACAGTTGTCCACGCAGACCGTGTTGCTCGGTTCGCTTTCGTTGCCGGACCTGTCGACAGCCGTGATGTAGTAGCAGCCACGGTAGTTGCTCAGGTTGTTGATAACCGCATCCCTTTCAAAAGGCGAGAATGTACGCACCAAGGTAAATTCCCCCTCTTCGCCATCCTCATTGAAATACAGCCTGAACGCGCTCAGTTCATCGTCACAGGATCCCGTGAAATTCGGCTCCCAGCCCAGTTCGTGAGTAAAGGTGGTGTTGCCGCAGGGCTTGTCGGAGAGGTATTCCTGGCATTCTGGCCCTTCAAAAGTCAACACCGGCGGGCATGGCAGCCTGTCGTCATCCGGCCTCGCGCAGATGACCTGGGATTTGTTTTCCAAAGGATAGGTCAGTTGGCTGACGTTGTATGCGCCTTTTGTGATCACATAGTAGCAGTACTCGGTATCCCTGCGGAGCGGAATTCCATTGTGGCGTCCGTCATCCAAATACGTGAAACCGGCAGTGGTTACGTCCACCTCGGCAATCAGTTCAAAAGTGTTCTCGTCCTGGGCATTGGCGTCGTTCCTGTTGCGGTAGACCTCATGTTTGTACTGGCTGATGGAATTGTTCCAGGGCACTGTAAAGGACCAGTTAAGCTCGATGGCCTCGTTGATGATGACGGGTTCCAGCCTGACCGAGGAGGCCGAGGTCGAGCTGTCTATCGTTGTGGTGTTTTCCTTGAGGATCACCTTGTAGTTGTAGACCAGGTTCTCAGTGTTCAGGCCCGTGTCCGTGAAGAAGGTGTCCGCGGTACTGACTACAGACGTACGGTTTTGATTACCGGTAAACCCGGTCCTCCTTACCAGTTCATATGTGAACGGCCCCGGAAACTGGGTCCTATCAATATCGTAGGGCGGCGTCCATTTCACGAAAATCTCGCCATTGGCGGCATCCGTCGCCTCGATACTGACATTAGTAATGATCGGAACGTCCACGTCGATGGTCACGCAGATTTCCTCCGACACGATGCTAACTCCGTTTCTAGGGCTTGGATATCCCGCAACAAGCCGGTAACAGTAGGTGTTTCCGGGTGCCAGACCTTCGCCCATGTTCGTGTCCAGAAAACTGAATGTGGACATGTTGGTGACTCCCACCAATTCGTAACCTGCGCGGATTCCCGTCTCACAGGAATCCGGCTCGTAGGGATCGGAATTGATCCTCCTCCAGACCTGCATCACGTCCGCGGCGTTTGAGCAGGAATAGGGTTGCCACTCCAGGTTCACGGACCGCGACTGGCCCTGCTCGATGTTGTCCCAAACCGGAGGCGGCCCCACAACCCTGATCTTCCAGGTCTTGATGTCCACCAGCGCTGGACCCGAACGCGGCTGGTCGGTAATGCGTACGCGCACGTCATACTCTCGCTCACGTACATGGGCACAGACAGTCTGCCAATTGAATCTGACTATACCAGGACTAGGTTGGAAAACAGATTCAGGAGCATAGGTAGCCGGCGAAGTATTGATTTCAAGCGGATCACCAAAAACCTCAATCTTGATTGGATCCCCATCCGGGTCGGAACCTTGAATGATAATATCGGAAATCCGTTCCCCTGCCACTACACAGAGATCGTCAGGCAAAATCAATTCCGGTCGCCTGTTGTTGGAGTTTTCGATGATGATCTGCATATCCCTCACCACATAACCGATCAACTGGTATTCTCCCGCGATCTTTCGCCATTCTTGAATCCGAAACGCTACGTTGAATTGTCCGGCCAAACCAGGGGCATCCCAGACCAAATCACCTGTGAGTGCATCCAAGGTCAGAAATGCGGGCGTCGATCCGTCTTCCTGTCTGAAGCTGAACTCGGACGTTCCTGGGCTTCTGTAGTTATTGACTGGACGTTGAAAATCCTGCTTTGGAATGTCCATTACATAAGACAAACTGTCACCGTCCGGGTCATAGGCGCCCGGATTGTGGATGTAGCGCTTGTTGACTGCACCGTTGTCTACGGGAGGGATGGTCAGGACGGGTGAATTGTTGATCCCGATAAAAGGGTCTATGACGATCTGGGTCTCCACATAAAAAGGTGTCTCGACTGAGTTATCCATGTTGAGTGTCCGGTCGTTCCGGTTGAATTCCCGGAAACGGATCGTGTAGCGTCCCGGCCCTTGGTAGGTATGCGTGATCACAAATGTGTTTTTCTCGATTTGATTGCCCAATGACTCAACTAGGACAAAATCCGCTTCCGTGTTGAGGGTTACGGCCTCAGTTCCATCTCCAAAGTTCACCTCTCCCGGTCCGAATATGACGCTAGACCGCGTGTCAGTATAGCCTACTACTGTGATCCTGTAGGTCAGGGTTTGCACGGAAACCCGCTCTGCAGTGATCTCACCGGCCCGGATATGGGTAGCCAAAGCACTGCTTGCATAAAAAAACATCATTACGAGGGAGAATAGAAAAACGGAACCTTGCAATTTCATTTAATCGATGGTTTGGTCAGGTAGATATACGAAGATATCCAAATCACGGTGAAATTATTTATTTCATCTAAACAATAAAAACAAATACAAGGTTGGGATGGCCCGAAAAATAGCTCAAAAAAGGCTCCTTCAGCGCTGCAAACTCAAACCGATATGTCTTCCCCGCTTGAACACAAAATCGACGGCGTGGTTGCAGAGGTTGCACACGCCGTCGAATAGTATGACTCCGTAATCCTTCGGAAGACTCATTTCACGATCTGGACCGTCCCTTTGAACGTCTGCTCTTTCAAAGCCGGGTCAAACACGTCAAACCTGACCGTCGCGGTGTAGAAGTAGGTGCCCGCCGGAAGCTCGTTGCCGTTTTTGTCCCTGCCGTTCCAGCGGATGAAGACATCGTTCTCGTTGGAACTTAGGCTGTTGAACGAAAACACCTCGACTCCCCAACGGTTGACGATGAATACCTCCACGCCCAAAACAAACCTCGGGCACTTCGCAAACGGATTGTCGAAGGCCATGAAGGTATCGTTGATGCCGTCCCCGTCCGGGGTAAAGGCATTCGGAAGGAAATACGCCGGACAGTTGTCCACGCATACCGTGTTGCTCGGCTCGCTTTCATTGCCGGACCTGTCGACGGCCGTGATGTAGTAGCAGCCACGGTAGTTGCTCAGGTTGTTGATGACCGCATCCCTTTCAAAAGGCGAGAATGTACGCACCAGGGCAAATTCCCCTTCTTCCCCGTCCTCGTTGAAATACAGCCTGAACGCGCTCAGCTCGTCGTCGCAGGAGCCCGTGAAATCCGGCTCCCAGCCCAGTTCGTGGGTAAAAGTATTGTTGCCGCAGGGCTTGTCCGACAGGTACTCCCGGCAATCCGGCCCTTCAAAAGTCAACACCGGCGGGCAGGGCAGCCTGTCGTCATCCGGCCTCGCGCAGATGACCTGGGATTTGTTCTCAAGCGGATAGGTCAGTTGGCTGACGTTGTACGCGCCTTTTGTGACCACATAGTAGCAGTACTCTGTATCCCTGCGGAGCGGAATCCCGTTGTGGCGTCCGTCATCCAGGTAGGTGAAACCAGCCGTGGTCACATCCACCTCGGCAATCAGTTCGAAGGTGTTCTCGTCCTGGGCATTGGCGTCGTTCCTGTTGCGGTAGACCTCGTGCCTGTACTGGCTGATGGAATTGTTCCAGGGCACGGTAAAGGACCAGTTCAGCTCGATGGCCTCGTTGATGATGACGGGCTCCAGCCTGACCGAGGAGGCCGAGGTCGAGCTGTCGATCGTCGTGGCGTTCTCCTTCAGGATGACCTTGTAGTTGTAGACCAGGTTTTCCGTGTTCAGGCCCGTGTCCGTGAAGAAGGTATCCGCCGTGCTGACCACCGAAACACGGTTTTGGTTGCCGGTAAACCCGGTCCTCCTTACCAGTTCATATGTGAAAGGCCCCGGAAACTGGGTCCTGTCGATATCGTAGGGCGGCGTCCATTTGACGAAAATCTCGCCACTGGAGGCATCGGTCGCCTCGATGCTTACGTTGGTGATGATCGGAACGTCCACGTCGATGGTCACGCAGATCTCTTCCGACACGATGCTAACTCCGTTTCTAGGGCTTGGATATCCGGCCACAAGCCGGTAACAGTAGGTGTTTCCCGGGGCAAGGCCTTCGCCCTTGTTCGTGTCCAGGAAACTGAATGTGGACATGTTGGTCACTCCCACCAACTCGTAGCCCGCACGGATTCCCGTCTCGCAGGAATCCGGCTCGTAGGGGTCGGAATTGATCCTCCTCCAGACCTGCATCACGTCCGCGGCGTTGGAGCAGGAATAGGGTTGCCACTCCAGGTTCACGGACCGCGACTGCCCCTGCTCGATGTTGTCCCAAACCGGCGGCGGCCCCACGACCCTGATCTTCCAGGTCTTGATGTCCACCAGCGCCGGACCCGAACGAGGCTGGTCGGTAATCCGAATACGCACTTCGTATTCTCTTTCCCTTACGTGTGAACAAACGGTATTCCAGTTGAACCTAACAATTCCTGGGCTTGGCTGAAAAACCCCCTTGGGTGTGTAAATGGCGGGGGAAGCATTGACTAAGAGTGGTTCTCCAAACATCTCAATCTTGATTGGGTCCCCATCCGGGTCGGAGCCCTGGATAACGATGTCCTCGATTTTTTCGCCTGCCACCACGCAAAGGTCATCCGGAAGTATCAGCTCCGGCCTTCGGTTGTTGGAGTTTTCGATGATGATCTGCATGTCCCGGACCACGTAACCAACAAGGCGATAGGTTCCGTCGATCTTCCTCCACTCTTGAATCCGAAATGCTACATTGTATTGCCCTGCGGTACCGGGCGCATCCCAGGCCAAATCACCGGAGAGCGAATCCAGGCGCAGAAATGCTGGAGTGGAGCCATCTTCTTGCCGAGAGCTGAATTCCGCTGATGCCGGGCTTCGATAATTGTTGACCACGCGCTGAAAACCCTGTTTTGGAATATCCATCACATAGGCCAAACTGTCCCCATCGGGATCATAGGCTCCCGGATTGTGGATAAAGCGCCGATTCACAGCTCCCCGGTCTATTGGTGGTACTGTCAACACCGGTGAGTTATTGATGCCAATAAATGGATCGATGATGATCTGGGTCTCCACATAGAAAGGCGTGTTGACCGAGTCATCCATATTGAGGGTATTGTCATTCCGGTTTTCTTCCCTGAATCCAATCGTATATCGCCCGGGACCCTGGTAAGTATGTGTAATGACAAACGTGACTTTTTCAATACCGGGGCCAAGCGTCTCAACAGTGGTGAAATCTGCCTGGGTATTAAGCGCAACAGGTTCCGTACCATCGCCAAAATCAATAAATCCTGGGCCAAATTCTACGGAGGATTGCGTATCCGTGTACCCCACCACTGTGATTCTGTAGGTCAGGGTTTGCACGGAAACCCGCTCAGCTATGATTTCACCTGCGCGAATATGGGTCGCACAAACACTATTCGCAGTCAGAAACAAAAGTACTGTGTATATCAGGAAAAAAGAACCTCGCATTTTCATGTTGTCGATAGTTTGGTCTGATAGTTATACGAAGCTATCAAAAACAAAGTATAATTATGGATTTAATTCAAACAATAAAAATAAACACAAGGTTAGGACAACATGAAAATTAGCTCAGAATGGGCTCGAATTCGAGTCTATTTAGAACAATTTAAAATAAGTTCAATCGATTGAAGTCAGTTTGTTCGCTATGTTTGCGGCACGTAAATTTGGCCGACAGATTAAAAATCCAAACATCAATCGATCTAATAAAAAACAAATATGAGCTGGGTATCCAAGACCTTGAATAGCACACTGGGCAGAAAGCTGCTGATGGCCCTTACGGGTCTTTTCCTGATTTTGTTTTTGGTAGTCCACTTGGCGGGTAACCTTCAGTTGCTGATACCTGATGGTGGCGAGTCCTTCAACATTTATGCCGAAACAATGGCGAAGAATCCACTTATCCGGGTTGTTTCGATCGGTAACTTCGCCTTTATCCTTATCCACGTGGTCTACTCGATTATGCTTTCCCGGTACAACAAGGCCGCACGTCCAATTGGTTTTGCAGAAAGCAAGGCCAACACCAACAGCGCTTGGGCTTCGAGGAATATGGGGATTTTGGGAACACTCATCCTGATATTCCTTCTGGTACACTTACGCGGTTTTTGGTACGAATTCAAATTCGGAGAAATTCCCACAGCCGTGTACGAAGGAGTTACCTACAAAAACGTTTACTTGATCGTTGCAGAGGCTTATTCCAATCCCCTCTATGTACTCTTCTATGTGGTTTCCATGGGCTTCTTGGCCTTCCACCTTTCACACGGATTTGCCAGTGCTTTCCAGACGCTTGGATTAAACCATGCCAAGTATTCTCCACTGATCCAAAAAGTGGGTATTGGATTCTCTATTCTCATTCCGGCACTGTTTGCCTTGATTCCGATCATGATGTTCCTGCAAGCATAAAATTTCTAATAGTTTATTTGGGTAAAAATTTGACCTATGATACTAGATTCCAAAATACCTGATGGCCCTTTGGCCGAAAAATGGACAAAACATAAATTCAGCGTGAAGCTGGTCAATCCCGCCAACAAGCGTAAATACGACGTCATTGTCGTGGGAACAGGCTTGGCGGGCGCTTCTGCTGCGGCTTCCTTGGCAGAGCTTGGCTACAACGTAAAGGCTTTCTGCTTTCAAGATAGCCCAAGACGTGCACACTCCATCGCTGCACAAGGCGGTATCAACGCTGCCAAAAACTACCAAAACGACGGCGATTCCATCTTCCGCTTGTTTTACGATACCATCAAAGGCGGTGACTATCGGGCGAGAGAGGCTAATGTACACCGTTTGGCGGAGGTTTCCGTCAGTATCATCGACCAGTGCGTGGCACAAGGCGTTCCTTTTGCGCGGGAGTATGGAGGCTTGCTGGCCAACAGGTCATTTGGTGGGGCACAGGTATCCCGAACCTTCTACGCGAGAGGCCAAACAGGGCAGCAGCTTTTGCTTGGCGCCTACTCTGCGCTCTCCAGGCAAGTAGCCAATGGCAAAGTAAAACTTTACCCAAGGACCGAAATGATGGACGTGGTGATCGTAGACGGCAAAGCCCGCGGCATCATCACGAGAAACCTCATCACAGGCGCCATCGAATCCCATTCCGCACACGCAGTCTTGTTGTGTACAGGCGGATACGGCAACGTGTTTTTCCTTTCTACCAACGCAATGGGGTCCAACGTGACCGCGGCTTGGCGTGCACACAAGAAAGGCGCTTTCATGGCCAATCCATGCTTCACCCAAATCCACCCTACCTGTATCCCTGTTTCCGGTGACCACCAAAGTAAGCTGACCTTGATGTCGGAGTCACTCAGAAACGACGGACGAGTTTGGGTGCCCGCAACCAAGGAAACAGCCGAAAAACTCAGAAAAGGCCAAATCAAGGCCTCTGATATCAAAGAAGAAGACAGGGATTACTTCCTGGAAAGAAAATATCCATCCTTCGGTAACCTCGTGCCTCGTGACGTGGCTTCCCGAAATGCCAAATATGTCTGCGACGAAGGCCGTGGCGTAAACGAAACAGGAGAAGCTGTATTTTTGGACTTCCGCGATGCCATCATCCGGGATGGGAAAAACGTGATTTCCGCCAAATACGGAAACCTCTTTGACATGTACCAGCAGATTACCGGCGAGGATCCTTATCAGGTACCAATGATGATTTATCCTGCTGTGCACTATACCATGGGCGGTCTGTGGGTGGATTACAACTTGATGACGACGGTTCCTGGATTGTACGCTTTGGGCGAGGCCAACTTCTCCGACCACGGTGCGAACAGGCTTGGTGCTTCTGCGCTGATGCAAGGCTTGGCTGATGGGTATTTTGTAATTCCCTACACTGTTGGGGACTATTTGGCACAAACACCGTCCACCAAAATCGGAACAGATCATCCTGAGTTTAAGAAAGCCGAGAAAGAAGTGAAGGACCGCGTCCAAAAATTGCTCAGCATCAAGGGCGAAAAGACTGTCGACCATTTCCACAAGAGACTGGGCAAAATCATGTGGAACTACTGCGGGATGGCGAGGACGGAAGAAGGATTGAAGGAAGCCAAAAAAATGATCCAAGAATTGAAAGCAGAGTTTTGGTCCAACGTGAAGGTGTTGGGAGAAAACGAGGAACTGAACCAATCCCTCGAAAAAGCCCACCGCGTAGCCGACTTCATCGAATTGGGTGAACTGATGGTGGACGACGCGCTCAACAGGAACGAATCCTGCGGCGGTCACTTCCGGGAAGAATACCAAACCCCTGAAGGCGAAGCGCTCCGTGACGATGCCAACTATGCCTATGTGGCCGCTTGGCAATACGTGGGCGAGGGTCAAGAAGAAGTCCTTCACAAAGAGCCTTTGGTCTTCGAAAACGTGAAACTGACCCAAAGAAGCTACAAGTAATCCCAAGAATCTAAAGCATTGGAGCTATGAATTTGACTTTAAAAATCTGGAGACAACGAAACAACGCCGATAAAGGCGGTTTCAAAGAATATAAAGTAACGGAGGTTTCCAAGGACATGTCCTTCTTGGAAATGCTGGATGTGCTCAACGAGAGCCTGACCGAAAAAGGGGAAGACCCCGTGCACTTTGACCACGATTGCCGGGAAGGAATCTGTGGCATGTGTTCGCTCTACATCAACGGCAAACCGCACGGACCACTGCAGACGACGACTTGTCAGCTGCACATGCGCTCCTTCAACGACGGCGAAACCATCACCATCGAGCCTTGGAGGGCAAAGGCATTCCCGGTCATGAAGGACTTGGTCGTGGATAGGTCTGCCTTCGACAGGATCATCCAAGCGGGTGGCTACATTTCCGTCAATACCGGCGGTGTACCCGATGCCAACGAAATCCCAATCCCCAAAACCGTGGCTGACAAAGCCATGGACGCAGCACAATGCATCGGCTGTGGGGCTTGCGTGGCAGCCTGCAAGAATGCCTCCGCAATGCTCTTCACTTCTGCCAAAATCTCCCAACTTGCCCTACTGCCCCAGGGACAGGTAGAGCGCAAGACCCGGGCGGAAAAGATGGTGGCACAGATGGACGCGGAGGGATTTGGTGCCTGTACCAATACAGGTGCCTGCGAAGCAGAGTGTCCAAAAGGCATCAGTATCACCAATATCGCCCGCATGAACCGCGAATATTTCACCGCGGTCGTCAGCAGCGAAAACCTGTAAAAATGAATAAGCATCCATAACCAAAAAGACCGGGGCGACTCGGTCTTTTTTTTTCTTCCTGGCTTGAAAACCACGGAAAAATTCAAGTTCCCGGATTTGTCAAACGAGATGGCGTAAACCCATCCGATTTTTAAGACTCTACAAGAAACCAAAACAAATATTATTAGGTGAACTAGCTTATTTTTCTGAAAATATTTCTCTAAAATAACTTCGGAGTAACCTATTATTTTACAAATCCAGTAAATTCGAGATACCGTAATTTTCCCGATTCCATCAATCTCTTTTTTCCAAGAGCTGTCCAATGAAAACGGATTCTAACTTACCCCTCCTATTCTGCCTTTTGGTTGGAATTTCTTTATTCTCATACTCCTGCAAGCAGGTTCCCAAGGGATTGCCCGAGGCATTTGAAGAGAAGGCGTTCCCGGTTTACGGCCCCTACCGTGTCTACAAATTGCCCATCGAAACGGGCGTCAAAGTCGTCAACCCTGTGCAGGTTTCTATGGGACCAAAGGGGATGATTTTTGCAGCCAACCAAAGTGGGGAAATCTACACGCTGCATGATTCGGATGGGGATGGATTGGAGGATGAAGCGGTGCTTTATTCAGACCTTAATGAGCTTGGCCTGGCCTCGCCGGTTGGTTTTGCATTTTCTGGCGACACGGTCTACATCGGTACAAGATCGGAGCTTCGGGCTTTTCGAGATAGCGATGGGGACAATAAAGCGGATGTTTCTTGGACAGTGTTTGATAAGATGCCTGTGAGTGACCATCCTTATGAATGGACCAGCGCGTTGCGGGTGGGACCAGATGGTTGGATTTACTTTGTGTTGACAACAGACTCGTTCAATTCAGGCGCTTCGCCAGACCCAGAAGGAATCCGGGGAGCCATCTTAAAAGTATCTCCAGACGGCAGCCAATGGGAGCGCTTGGCAACCGGGGTAAGGTCTATCCACGGAATGGACTTTGATCCACAAGGCAATCTCTTCTTCGCCGACAACAAGGGTGGCGGCAATGCCTTGGAGGAATTGAACTTGCTGGTGCCCAACAAGTTCTACGGGCATAATGTGAAAAAATATGAGGGTACTTTCGAAGGCATTGAAGCTCCGCTGTACGGCCTTGAGACGGAAATCGCACCCGGAGGCATCGAATTCAATGCTGTTTCCAACGACTTTGGGGGCACGGGAGGCAATTTATTTTTCGCGTTTTACGGGCCGGGCGAGCTTTGGAACAGAGGTGGCGTCGGCAGGGTTGCCATTACCAAAACCTCCGAAGGATTCAAGTTTGAAGAATTTCCAGTCGCTGACATTCCAAAACTTTCCGATCTCAGCTTTGGGCCTGAAGGTTCACTCTATGTAGCCCATCACGGAAAATCAGACTATTGGTACAATGTGGTGGAAGAGAAAACCGGGGGCTTTTACAAATTGGTGTATGATCCGAGCTTGGAAGGAAAAAATCCCACGCAGCGAACCATCAAGGAAGAAAACTTCACCGCGGCATCCTTGGAAAACGGAAAGGCCCTATTTGGCATCCGTGCTTGCGCGGCCTGCCACGCGGTAGATGGGGAAACGGATTTGCTTGGCCCAAACCTGAAAGGACTTGGAAAGGAGTTTTCGCAGGAAGAAATCCTGGATGCGATAAAGGACCCTTCAAAAATCATCAAACCAAGTATGATCGCGACACGCATGGTGCTCAAAGACGGCAAAGTCCTCTTGGGGCGTGTGGTATATTCGGACCAGGAAAAGGTTTCCATGATGTTGGTAGGAAACCATACCCTCGAAATACCCAAAGACCAAATCGAATCCTCCACCGAAGAGCTGAAATCGCTGATGTATGAAAATCTATTGGCAGGCCTATCAGAGGAGGAAACCAAGAATTTGCTCAACTATCTTTCGAGCCTGTAAGCCAGACGGGCTAGTCCCCGCAATCTCAAACCAAAAATCAATCTGTCAAAAGTTCGAGGTCAGAAAGAAAGCTCAACCATTTTACCTTTCTCGAAATCTAGTCGGAGTGACGTCCATATGCTTCTTGAAGGAATTGTTGAAATGGAATACCTCAAAAAAACCGAGCTACTTGGCTCGGTTTTCTACACTCACCAGCTCAGGTTTTGAACAAAATCAACTATCGCCATCCGGATTATTCTGCCAAAGGATTTTATTTAGTTCATCGTTGATTTCCTTTGCGCCCGGTACATTGGCTTTAGCCGCCTCCCTGACCGAGTTATGGTAGCTCAGCGCAAAAAGATAAGCCTCCGTCCTGTGCCAGGTGATTGTATCTTCGAGCTTCGTTTGGAGTTCCTTCAACGCATGAAAAATGGACAACAATGTTGATTCCTGGTCAGAATCAGTTTCGTGCTGCTCTACATCAGTGAGTGCAAGAGAAATCCCAAGATTGTCGAGAAGTTCTTCGAGGATGCGATTTGCGTATGAATCCAAAGATTCGTCAGTCTCAGGCGTCGAATTGAATTGTTGATCCTCAGGTTTGGAGGCATAACGGGACAGAATCGTTTGGATTTGCTCTAAGGCCTGCATGGCGGCCTGCAATTTTTCTGGGGGAATTGGATTTCTTTTTTCCATTGATTTTTCGTTTGGCGGGTGATCAACAAAAACAGATGTTTCAATACTCAAAGCATTGAATGTAGTTTTTAAGAATTGAAAAAACAATATTTAGTCAAAAAAATTTATGAGATTAGTTTTTGACAAAAGATCTATCCCAAAAATGCTAACTCAATGGATCAGTTCAACCTAAGAATCAAAATCCCAGATGTTTGAAACCCTTCATGACGAACTGTGTACAGTTGAAATCGAAGATCGGCTCAATTATCTTTCAAATCCTTAGATCTAGGGTAAAAAAATACGCCCCAATCTGTTTTTCAGAAAGCGAGCGAGGGTATTTTTTCATCCCTTCTTTAAAAGCTATCTCCCAAACATTTAACGCTAGCGCCACCAGTCAAATCTCCAAACCTTATCGGCATCAGCGTGGTTAATCTATTGGGCGCTCAATAGCCTTGCCTGAGTAAGAGTTTTGTCCACATAACAGAAACCATTCAGTAAGTACAAGCAAATCAAACCATTACAGACCAACATTGCTACCATGAGTACAGGCAGAAAATTGCTTTTTTTCACGCTTTTTTTCATTTCCCAAATGACCGTTGCCATTGCACAGTCATTCGAAGTTCGTGGCAAGCTATTCGACGCCGAATCAAAGGAACCCTTGGCATTTGTTCAGGTGGCATTGTTTGCAGCGGGCGATCAAACCAAACCTTTGACATTTTCAGACACGGACCTCGATGGGGGTTTCAGCCTGGAAGTGCCGCGGGGAAATTATACCTTCAAGGCTTTTTTCATTGGCTACAGTGACCTCCTCAAAGAAGGAATCAAAGTTAACGGATTAACTGACCTCGGCGAACTGGCCATGCAAGGAGATGGCCAAAGTCTCCAAGAAGTGGTCGTGCAAACCAGCAAGTTGCCGATTCGTAGCAGTATGGAAGGGATCACAATCGCGCCCGAAGCCAACCTCGCCAACGTCGGCGGTACGCTATTGGACATCCTGCGCAACACGCCTTCAATTACTGTGTCGGAAGATGGAACGATCGCACTGCGCGGAAGCACGGGCACCAACATTCTCATTAATGGTAGAAACTCCTCCCTCACCCAAAACCTAGACCAGCTTCCGGCGAGCGCCGTCGAGGAAATTCGAATCATCAACAACCCCAACGCACGCTATGATGCCGAGGCGGAGGGTGGCGTCATCGATATCATCCTCAAAAAGGGACAGGACCTCGGAACCCATGGAGGACTTGAAGCGACCTACGGTACCCGCAACAGAACCAACTTAGGTGCCCGCATCAACCACCGGGGCCTCAAACTGAACACTTTTGCAGGATACAACTTTCGGGATTGGAAAAACGTCGGCAATCGGCAGTCTACCCGGGTATTGTTTGAAGACGAAGAAGTACTGCAACAAAACACAGAAAATGCAAGCCGCAACGTGGGGCACAACCTGACTTATGGGGCCGACTATTACTTTGGCAACAATGTCCTCAGCTACGAAGGTGTGTACCAGTCAAGCCTGGACAGGCAGGTTAACACGCTTTTTGCGGAATTGGAACGAGGCGGAGCCAGCCCGGAGGCATTTGACTACGTGCGCAGAAACCAAGAAAGTGAAACCGATACCGGTTTGGACAATGCCTTGATCTTTGAGCATTCGTTCAAGGACAAAGGACATTTGCTCCGGGCGACGGCAAGTCATTCTTTCCGAAACCAGTTCAAGACCCAGGAAATTGATATTTTCAACAACACGCTCGAACCACTACCAGAAAACCGCACCGGACAGGAGCTGGCCTACATCGATGAAATCCGCAATATCTCCGTCCTGCAGGCGGACTATATCAAGCCTTTGGAGAACGGGAAGTTTGAAACAGGCCTGAAATCCATTTTCAGGAAATTTGACAATGACTACCAATATCTGCGGTTCGACGAATCTGAGGGGGGATTTGTCGAGGACCCGCGTGTCAGCAATAGATTCGTCTATGAAGACCAAGTCCTTGCAGGCTACGGAGTTTATTCGATGACAAAATCAAAATTTGAATATGCACTTGGTTTACGGGGGGAAATGACTTTTGTGGATACCTATCTTGAGAACACTGGAGAAACGAACAGGCAGCGGTATTTCGACCTCTTTCCGAGCGTGCAGGGTATGTACAACATCAGCGATGTCCATTCGCTGAAATTCACCTACAGCAAACGAATCGATCGACCAACGGCCTGGAGACTCAATCCCTTCCCTGATATCACGGACAGCCTGAATGTAAGGCGTGGAAATCCAAACCTCCAGCCTGAAATGATCAATTCTTTCGAATTGGGACATATGGCCAACTTCAAAAAAGCATCCCTGACGACAAACCTTTTCTACAGACATGTCGCGGGTCAGTTGGATTTCATCACGATCGTGGAGGACGGCATTTCCTATTCGCAGCCAGCCAACCTGCTTTCCTCCCAATCCTATGGCCTGGAATGGATCGGCACGGGTGAAGTCAGCAAATGGTATTCACTCAACGGCGGCCTGACGATTTACAGAATTATTGTTGATGGTTCGAATATCAGCCAAGAATTCACAAATTCGGGCTTTGCCTGGAACCTCAAGCTGACTCAGGATTTTAAGCTTCCTTTGGGAATCAACTTCCAGCTCGCTGGAACCTACGATTCCCCTGAAATTGAGGCACAGGGAAGGGATCTGGCCCAGTATTTCATAGACGCGACTGTCCAAAAAAGTCTTTTAAATGGGAAAGGAAGCATCGCGCTGAGCGTGCGGGACATTTTCGATACGCGAAGATTTGCAGGTTTTGCCCGGACCAATACCTTTTCGCAGGATTTTTATTCCAAGCAGGAAACGAGGATTGTTCTGCTTTCTGCAAGGATGAATTTCTAGAGGATAATTTAATCCTAACTTCTGACCAATCTAGTCTGTTTTTGGATTACGAAGACAATGGAGTACTATTCACTCCTTCCTCACTCTCACTGTCGAATCACCGGAAGGACTAATTGCTTCACCTTGACACTATTGATTGTCAAAAAGGTCATGGTCTGGCCAATCAGTTCTTGTTTGTAGGTCTTGGTATATGACCCGCCTAAATGCATCTAGAGAGGTCCCGAATTCAAGGCTATTCCCATTAGCCAAAACAGAAAAGCTAAAGTTATCATTTACTCTTTCCAATACTCCTGATGTCCCTGACATCGCACCGTAATGAAACCAATTGGAAAATCTAAAATACATTTGGTTTAGAAAATATTCATCCAGCATATCTTCTTTTTGATGAAGCCTGTCAATTCTGGCCATAAATCTTAGTAAATCTGTGGCAGAGCCAATCCATCCACCACCAGAATCCATCCGTTTCACATCGATTTGATAGGGGGAATAATCAGAATGACGATTGTAATACTTTACTTCATTTTCATGTTTGTCATGATCAAAATTCCTCCCAATATGCATAGAAGTAATTCCATAAGGTTCCAGGACATTCTTTTTAATGTAGGTTTCGTAGTTTTCGCCGCTAACCTCCTCAATTATCCTCCCTAGGATGCAATAACCAAAATTTGAATATATAATCGTTGATCCAGGTGGGTTACTTAAAGGACGTGTATCTAGGACGTAGCCAATAAGCTGATGCTGTGGGTAATGGATAGCCAAAAACATCGGATCATTGGCGTCGTTAGGCCAGCCACCCGCCTTGTGTTCCAGCAAGTGTCGTACAGTGATGGATTTTACGGCTTCAGAATAAGGCTTTGCACCAAATTTAGTTCCTAAGATTGCGCCTTCACCAAAAACTTTGCTGTCCAACTCCAACTTACTATCCTTGACAAGTTTTAATATTCCAATAGCAGTGATCGGTTTGGAAATACTCGCAATGCGGAAAAGGCTTTTGTTTGTCACCCGAGCTGATGATTCGACTTCAGCAAAGCCAAAAGAATTCTGGTAGACAAGGCGTTCATTTTTCATAATCGCCACTTGCACTCCAGGGAATTTATACTTTTCCATAGTTTCCTCTATTCTCGCGTCCAGCGAGGAGAATTGGTCTGCTGACGATGAATCGGAATCCTCAAGGCATCCACAAAGAATACCCAAAAAGGCAAAAGGAATAATTAACCTAAGGTACTTTTTCATAATGCTCTTTCCCCGAATTATCTACGCCTAAAAGAGTTTTCAATACCGTTCAGAGAATGCGTTTAACTGCAAGAATTATAACAATGCCGTTCTCTAACGTCTTTTTGCTTTATTTCAGGATGTTTTTCCAGAACCGAGAATTAGCTGCCGCCAGTTTTCACATGACCTTTTTGACTCGAAGTAAAGCGGAATTGTGGTAGTGATTGAATGGCGATCCCGAAATATTTGACTAACTGAGATTGATCGCGGATTTCTAATCCGGGCAAGTACCCCAGACAGGTTTTGGTAATGTCCAATTTTGCGGAAAAGTCTCTTTGGGTGGGGTTGGAATCTTTATCACGCACCATTTGGATAGGTCTTGGTTGAATTTAGTGTTATCCTTGACAAAATAATCCATGTTCGTGACGTTCCGGACATCCCAAGCGCCAATAGGTTGGTTGAATAAAATGGCATTTTCTTCAAACGGAATTTCCCAACCCGATGGGTTCTGAAATCCGGCAAACATCCCTTCCATAGTTGTCACATTGCTGACGTCCCAGTTCCCTATCGCCTGGTCAATACTCACTCCCATAAACAAATAGCTCATGTCTGTCACCAAGGATGTGCACAACCTGGTCAAATCAATATCTTGCCTAACCAAGTGCCTTAAAAAGTCATCGTTTACGGCTAAATACTCTACTCCATTGATCATTCCTTTCTGACCGACATAGACGTTTTCACATTTACATGTTATGCCGTTGTCAGCAAGAAAAAACTTTGGTTCCCCAGAAGGTTTTTGTCTGAATTTTACTCGAATCACGGTTTCACCCTCAATTTTGATCCTGAAAGGATTTTCAATCCATGCTTGAAATACTCCGATCAATTCCTCCTGATAGCCCCAGGTTTCGAAAACCCAGCCTTCATCTGGAACCGCGGTTAGTTCTACAGTTTGCCCATGGGGATATTCCCGACCGGAAGGATTTTCTACGACCCGTTCCAAAATGGTCCCCTGCCCCTCTATTTCGAAGAACAAGGGGTATTCTCGCTTAACAAATACCGCAACAACGTTCTTGTCCGAATCCATCTTTAGCGTGAGTGGATTATCACTACCGCTGACATCACCTTCCCACCTTTGAAATACCCAACGCCCATCATTTGGTTCAGGAGTAAGGGTAACGGGCTGTCCTGCCGGATAAAGGCTATACCAAGGAACATAGTTTATTCTTCCCGCCTCTTCAGGAGATGAAGACAGTGTAAGCTTGTAACCTGTCAATGGTTTGGGTTTTTCCCCACAAGAGAAAACCATTGTGAGTAATAAGATCTGAAATAATCTGAAATTCTTCATGGCTTTGAAATATTGAAAAGTGAAAACTAAAACAATTGATGTCAAACAAATCTAAAATCACCTGTATTTGATTGACTATCAGCAAGAAATTTATATACGATCTACATCAAAATCATTGTAAAAAATCGACAATTCAGTTTTCGGTGCGGTTATATGGGCCAAAATAAGAACGGCGCTTGTCTGAAAAGATCACCCATTAACAAGCGCATAGGATTTCTTTCCAGGATAGCGTCAAAAGTCGAATAAGGTATGACCACCAGGGCCCTAGAAATCAAAAGAATTCTTTAACTCTTCCTGATCAGGTGAATTCTAGTGTGAGGTTTAAAACTTCAAGGTTATGTGAAAAAAAAGCCTCCGGAGACTCTCCTGTTATTTTCTTGAAGTTCTTAATAAAATGCGATTGGTCCACGAAGCCCCCTATCTCACTTAAATCCAGCAGACTTGCATCTGGATGGTCCTTCTTATAGCGCAGTATGTGCCTGAATCTAACGATATTTGCATAGTGTTTGGGACCTAGCCCGACATGCATCAAAAAACGTCTTTCAAGGCTTCTCAGAGATAAATTGAATTGACTTGAAACTTCATTTGCGGAGACTTTTCCCTTTTTTAAATTGATCCAATCTACTATTCGCATTGTGGACTCATCGCGATCATGACTTTGATTCAATCGCCTTAAAAATACATTCTCAAGTCTAGCCTTTGCCGAGATATCTGATAAAGGATTATTTGACCTCAATGCAGGAAGAATATCCTTCCCAACCCAATTGATTTGCTCAAGATAATAGTTATATCGATCCGTTATTCCTCGCAGGGAATGCTCAAGGAAATGGAAAATACCCGCGGGCGAAAATATGACAAGCAAAAGGCCTCCTGCGCCAGATAGTCGGATTTCAACTGACCTTGTGATTTGTCCAAAAAGAATTGGTCGAATTTGCTCCCCTCCGTGGATTTTCCCCGCATTTATGTGTAAACAACCTGAATAAGGAAAAACCATTATGGGAACCCCCATGGGTACAGCCATTAACTTGAAGGGATCTTTATTGGTGAAATCTAAATCCCACATTACGAAATTCTTGATATATGCGCGCAATTCAGGTATTGGCGGGTAAATTCTTGGCGATTCCATAAAAAAAAACAGCTAAAAGAATGGTGAAAACGCAGTTAAAATTACATAAAACCCTCATTTAGAGCAACCTTTGGTTCACACAATTGGATTGAACGAGAATTATATTACTTTGCAATGTCTCTCAAATCTCTCCTCATTTGTGCCATTTCAGAATTGTCAGTTTTCAGAACGTTTTTAAACTTCCCGAAACTTCGTTGGTGTGGATTCCACGTGCTTTTTGAAGAAGTTGTTGAAATGGGTCACCTCAACAAAACCGAGGGCGAAGGCGATTTCGGATATATTCCATTTGCTGTGTTTCAGTAGGACTTTAGCTTCTTGTACCAAGCGCTCTGCAATCACTTGCGAGGTGGTTTTGCCGGTCGTCTCCTTCAATGCCCGGTTGAGATGGTTGACATGGACGTTGAGATGCTCGGCAAATTCGGAGGCTGTGCGAAGTTCAATTTGGGGGTGGTTGTCCTCAATCGGAAACTGCCGCTCGAGCAATTCCAAAAAAATGGCGGAAATCCGCTGCGCCGCATTGAAGGGCTGTCGATCGCTCAGCGTGTTGGGCTGCAGCTTGAGCGCATAATGGATCAGCTCAAAAATCAGGTTGCGGATGCTGTCGTATCGATATTTGTAATCTGATTGGAAATCCTTTTCCATCCGCTGAAAAATTGCCTCAATATCCAGCACTTGCTGATCTTCCAATTCAAACACGTGGTTTCCGGTCGGTTGAAAAACCTCATACTGCATGATGTTGCCAAACTGGCTCATAAAGTGTTGGTTGAAAATGCAGTACTGTCCTTGCAGTTCCTCGTGGTGTTCCCATTTGTAGGGAATGAGTGGGTTTGAAAATGCCAGCGCTTGCCGCTTGACCTCGATCACCTGATCGGCAAAGAAAACCTCGCTCCGGCCTTTGACAAGCATGATTTTGAAGAAATCCCGCCTGCGATAGGGAATGGAGGTCGCTTTCCCGTTGTAAAATTGCTCCAGACGGAACATATTGAAATGCCCGATATCCTTTCGGATGTTTTCCGGCAGCCAACTGAATTTTCGTTGGTAAAACTCTTCGAGGGTTTCGGGCTTATCCATGATAGGAAAGAATGAAGATGAAAATCTTATTTGAAAGACCTATTCGAGCATGCTACAAGACAGGACTTGATCGCTTTACGAATTGGTTGTTGAAAGAATAAATCAAGCTGATATTCCAAATCCAATCATCGACTTCGATCTCAGATACGATCTTTCTGCTGACAATCGATCCAAGTGAAACTGGGAAATCCCGTCTGCCCACCACAAAGGACGAGCTGGCAAAGTATCCGTCCTTCTCATTCATTTTCAGATAGAAAAGCTGCGGACGGGCATTGAAGAAGTATTTTTCCGAAATGGAAACATCCGTAAACGAGGACCCCAAGGCTACAAACTGGTTGAGGGCATAAGGCACATTTCCCAGGCTCCTCCCCTGCAGATAGAGGAAATTGACCTTGATCTTTGGACTGAATGTATAGCTTGGAGACACCTCCCAAGCAAAAAACCGCTTTGCCTCCATACTTTCCACCATATTGCCGTTGCCGTCATCGACGAGCGTATTAACAAACACGAAAGCCGGGTGGGCACCCATGTGCAGGTTGAATTTTTCCTTTTTTACGATCTTGTACCTCCACCAAAAGATAAATGACCAAGGCTGTCCATCGAGTGCGAAACGAAGTTCGGGGTCAAAACTCAGACGCTCACCTCCAAGAGACAATTCGAAAATGGCAGCAGGTCTCCCCAGCGAAAATGCAGGAATCAGCGAAAGGCCGTTGTTGGTCACACTGATATTGCCGCGGAAATGGTTGTGGCGCTCTTCGGTCGCGGACTGCGCAACAGATTGGAAACTGGCACCTACGAGAATCAGGACTGCACTTACGAAAATCGAGCAGAGTTTTCTTTCAGGCAGCAGCCACTTACAGTTTGAGTTCTTGACGGATTTGGGGAAATTAAATCGGTCATGATTCATGATCAACATTTTGATGGGATTTGGATGATGCAAAAATAGAACACCAGAAAAGGTCTTTACTAACAAAATTCAAATCAAAGGTTACAAAAATCAAACAATGGAAAAAGACGCAAGACATAAGACACAAGACACAAGAAGCAGGACGGAAGAAAAAAAGCCAAGACATCGCACTGGGCAAGTCTTGGCTTTTCTTGATACTTGGTACAATCCCCCATTCTTGGGAAAACCCTCGTAATTCGTACTTCTAACTTCGTACTTACTTTGCTTCACCGTCCCAATTCACCCTCGGGGACTTGTAGTAGTTGACACCCATGAGTTCCCACCGCTTGCCGTGGGCGGCGATGCGCTTGCTGAAAGATTCCCAACTCCTGTTGGCAGTTGGCGTCCAAGCGATCTCCGCGATGGCGGGCAATCTCGGAAAGGTCATAAACTCGATTTCCTCCAGATTGGTTACTGTCTCTGACCACAAAGGCGCCTCCACGCCCAGAATGCTTTTCCTTTCGAATGCGAGTGAATCCATGGCCATAGGATCCCAATTGTAGGCATCATCGAGCTCGATGTAAGCCGCCCAATGCAGACCAATTTGGGTGGTGGAATCATATTGCATGTCCAAATAAGTCTTCACGGCGGGAGAAACCAAGATTTGGGAACCCTGTTCGATGGCCATGCGGGCGTTTTGACCCTTTGCCCAAAACTGCGCCACTGAAGTCGGCAGCAACTTGGCATGGGCCACCTCATCCCAGCCCATTGTCTTTTTACCATATTTGGTCACGATGGCTTGGGCTTTTTCGATAAAGGGAATGTAATCTTCCAAAGCGGTCACATGCGACTCGTCGCCACCGATATGGATATAAGGCCCGGGTGTAATCTCAGCCAATTCACGGATGACATCATCTATAAATTGGTAGGTGGTAGGGCTATCGGTGTCAAGCGTGCTGAATCCTACTTCAATGCCCGTATGGTAAGGTGTTGCTTTGTCATCAGGTTCGGTAATCCCCAAATCTCCCCTATCGACGGGTTTGGCAGTCTTTTCCGGCACCGTGATGCCGGGGTTGAGTATGCCGTAAGAATTCAACGCCGAATTCGTATGGCCGGGCATATCGATTTCAGGCACAATGGTGATGAACTTGCTAGCGGCATAAGCCACAATTTCCTTGTACTGTTCTTGGGTATAAAAACCACCTTTTCCCCCTCCTACTTCATTTCGGCTACCGATGCGGGTCAACAGTGGCCAGGATTTGATCTCAATCCTCCAGCCTTGATCATCGGAAAGGTGCAGGTGGAGGTAATTGATTTTATACTTTGAAATCAGGTCAATGACGCGCTTCACATCCTCCACCGAAAAGAAATGCCGCGCCACATCGAGCATCATGCCACGATAAGCATATTCGGGATTATCCTGAATACTTCCAGCGGGCAAATATAGCTTGCTGACTTCGGCAGTCCCTTCTATACTTTCAGGCAGAAGCTGCCGGATGGTTTGCACAGCAAAATACAATCCGGAGGCATCAGTGCCTTTGATATGTACTTTCCTTTTTTCAATGTCCAGTTGATAGCCCTCAGCAGGAATATCCAAGCCGGGATTCAGTTCAAAGACAATCACATCCTTGGCATCTGCATCTTCTCCAAACGGTATCTCCAATCCTACTTGCGAAAGAAACTGACGGAGTTGCTCGGCAGCTTTTGCCGCCGCGTCCTTTTCGCCCACCAATACAATCTGGACGTCTTTGTTGATCGTGAAATGACCAGAAGCATCTGTGATGGTCACGGGGGCAGGAATGATTGGATACGTGCTCATAGGTTCGGTTTTGGGCGCACATGCAAAGAGACTCGCAAATGCCAAAGACCAAATGACGAGGATGTTGGATTTTTTCATTTCTAGGAAGGTTATCGGGTAAGTGTGACCAAACTTAATTAAAAAATTTACAAAAGCTTTTACCGATTATTGAAATGTTTCCCTTTCCCTTTATCACTCCAATTGGCGTTTTGGCCACAGATTTCACTAGGAGAAATGGGTTTTTTGTCTATCTTAAAAGCCTCAAACCGACATATATTCAACCGTTTCTAATTGAAAGTCAAGCATGAAAAAAGAAGAAATTTCCAAATCCGCTGATTCCAGGCGGAATTTTATCAAAGCATCTGCCACAGCTTTGGCGGGTTTTTACCTCGTCCCAAGGCACGTTTTGGGTGGACCTGGATTTGTAGCGCCTTCGGACAGACTCCGTGTGGCGGGCATCGGCGTAGGTGGTATGGGCCAAGGTGACGTCAGGGGCGTTTTCAGCAGCGGAAAGGCGGATTTCATCGCGCTTTGTGACGTGGATGATACCCGGGCAAAGCCCAGCGTGGAAGCACATCCAAAAGCAAAATACTACAAGGACTTCCGGGTCATGCTTGACAAGGAACATAAACACATCGATGCCGTGACGGTTTCCACACCAGACCATATGCACGCCGTCCAAGCCATGATGGCCATGCAGATGGGCAAGCATGTGTATGTGCAAAAACCGATGACGCATGATATCTATGAGGCTAGGATGCTGACCGAAGCAGCTGACAAATATAAAGTCGTTACCCAAATGGGCAACCAGGGCTCCTCAGGCGACGGTGTCCGCCAAATGGTGGAATGGTACAATGCGGGACTCATTGGCGAAGCGACCCGCGTCTATTGCTGGACCAATAGGCCTGTATGGCCACAAGGCATTCCATGGCCAAGCCAAGGAGCAACCCCACCTGCCGATTTGGATTGGGATCTATGGCTGGGAACTGCCCCCTACAAAGACTACGTGCCAAACCTGATTCCTTTCAACTGGCGTGGCTGGTGGGATTATGGTACAGGTGCATTGGGCGATATGGCCTGTCATATCATTGAGCCCCCATTCAGGGTACTGGGCTTAGGATATCCCGAATCCGCCGAATGCAGCGTGGGATCGGTCTATATCGGGGAATTTCAGCGTGGCTATTTCCCGGATAGCTGTCCACCTTCTTCGCATATCACACTCCGGTTTAAAAGGGATGGAAAAGAGGATTTGTCCTTCCATTGGATGGATGGGGGAATCCAGCCTACAAGACCCATTGAGCTTGGTCCAAATGAAGTCATGGGCGACGGCGGCAACGGCGTCATCATCGAAGGCACCAAAGGCAAAATGATGTGTGGCACATATGGTGCCAATCCACAGCTGCTTCCAACTTCCCGCACCAAGGAAGTCTCAGTACCCCAAACCGAATACCGCGTACCATTAGGGGATCGCGGCCACTACAACAACTGGGTAGAAGCTTGTATCGGTGGCTACGGCAGCAAGGAATATGACAAATTGAGCTCTCCGTTCTCGGTCGCAGGTCCACTGACTGAGTCGGTACTCATGGGTAACTTGGCTATCCGGAGCTATGATTACAGGGTACAGCGTCCAAACTCGACCGCATTTGACTATCCCGGCAGAGGTATCAAACTCCTCTGGGATGGTGCCAATATGAAAGTGACCAACTTCGAGCCTGCCAACCAATTTGTGCAACGCACGTACCGCGAAGGCTGGAAATTGGGGATCTAAAAGCCGTCCGTTTTGGAAATTACTCAGCCCCTTCTTTTCTATTGGAAAGGAAGGGGTTTTAATTTTTTGGTTAATTTGCCGAAAAAACAATCCATGCAACGATACCTGGTTTTGTGCATTTTCTGGCTCGTCTCACTCCCATCCCTTTCCCAACATCTTCAACTTGGCAAAAAGGATTTGAAGGAACTACGGGACATGATGGCTGGTACGTTCAGCAGCGAGGCACAATCCAAGGAAGATGCTGATTTTTTACATATCAGCTTGGAAATGCAGCCTATTTGGCAAAAAAACAAAGACGGATACTGGCTGTATGTGGAGCAGGCCATGGCTACAACCAAGGATAAACCCTACCGCCAACGTATCTATCATTTGTACCAAATGGATGACACTACGCTGGTCAGCCAGGTATACGAGCTTAAAGAACCTGAAAAATTTGCCGGAAAGGCCAATGACCCTACCGCCCTTGGGTCATTGACCCCTGACCAACTTGTATCCAAGGAAGGATGTGGGATATTCCTTCGGAAAACCAAAAGCGGAATTTTCGAAGGGAGTACCCAAGACAAAGCCTGCCCCAGTAATTTGCGTGGCGCACGTTTCACGACCTCCAAAGTGACCCTGACAAAGGACGGGATGGAAAGCTGGGACCAAGGCTGGGATGCCAACGGCCAACAAGTCTGGGGTGCCACGAAGGGTGGGTATAGGTTTGATAAAATAAAAGCAGCGAAGTAACCATGCACCAAGGCATTTCCCTACTCGACCTCAGCCTAACCGTCAAGAACCTATTGGAAGAGCAATTGGAGCCTTCCTACTGGGTCGTGGCGGAAATCGGCGAACTCAAGGAGGCCGTCAATGGACATGCCTATTTGGATTTGGTGGAAAAGCAGGGAAACCAGGTCTTGGCCAAAATGAGGGCAAATATTTGGTCCTACAGCTACCGCATGATCGCCAGCAGGTTTCGGTCAGTGACTGGACAACCCCTGCGCCAAGGAATGAAGATCCTCTGCCAAGCCGTGGTGACCTTCCACGAAGTCTATGGATTCAGCCTCAATATCAAGGACATTGATCCGGATTTTACTTTGGGCGAGCGTGCCCGCATCCGTCAGGAAATCATCGATCGGCTGGTGCAGGAAGGCCTGATGGACCTGAACAAAGAGAAATCCCTGCCACTCGTGCCCCAGAGAATCGGCGTCATCAGTTCGATTACGGCGGCTGGATACGGGGATTTTGTCAACCAATTGGATCACAACCGGGAAGGATACCGGATCCATTTCAGGCTGTTTCAGGCTACTTTGCAGGGTGGCGAGGCCGCAAAAAGCATCATGGCCGCCATCGACCAAGTATTGAATGCCCACGAAAACAAATCCTACGATGCGCTGGTATTGATCCGGGGCGGAGGGGCGCAGATGGATTTGGATTGCTTTGACGATGAGGCCTTGGCGAGGGCCTTGGCCAAGTTTCCAATTCCTGTCCTTACTGGCATCGGCCACGAAAGGGACGAGACCATTGCCGACATGGTCGCCCATACCAAACTGAAGACACCCACGGCGGTGGCGGAGTTTCTGCTTTCTGGATTCAGGGATTTTGAGGACAGCCTTGCCCTCCAACTCAAAAACCTCCAAAGAAGCGTGGGCTGGCAACTATTGGAAGGACAGCGAAATTTGCGTGAACTCGAGTCGCAACTGAAGGGCCAAGTCAAATTCTCCGTCAACAAGGAAAAGGACAGGCTTGCGTTTCTGATGCATCAAACCAAAAACCTTAGCCTACAAATCACCAAGCTCAATCAGCTAAAAGTAGCAAACGCGCAGCAGGCATTGCACAAATCCTGGAAACGAAGGCTGGAAATGGAGCAAAAAGGCCTAATGGCATTGGAAAAGCTCTTGACGCTTTCTGACCCTCAGACCTTCTTTGCAAAAGGCTATACCCGCACCGAAATCGACGGCAAGCCACTGCACCTGTGCACGCCGGAAATAGGCCAGGAAATGCAGACATTTTCCCAAAACCAAACCATCAGCAGTACCATCCAAAAAATAGAAAACCATGGAAAATAAAGCCCTCAGCTACGAACAGGCAATCGCTCGTATCGAAGAGATTGTTTCCCTTTTGGAAACGGGAGAAAAGGGAATGGACGAACTTTCCGATCTCGTGAAGGAAGCCAGCCAACTTGTCAAATCCTGCAAAGCTAAACTGCGGATGACCGAGGAAGAAATCGCCAAGGCGCTTGACGAGGCCGAGAAGCTGGATTAAGTCCGATTATTCCGTATATTTTCGAAAAATTGGGAGTACATCCTCCCACACCCTATCTCGCACTCAACTCGCTTGTCATGAAAAGAATGGTTTTTTTGATGGTCCTATACTTGGTCCTTGTCACAACGATTGCCAATGCCCAAAGCCTCTACCGCGACCGCTACGAACGCAATCATGCCATTTCATTAGGTCTCGGCCCTTCGTTTATGTACGGTGACAATACGGGCGTATTCAATGAAGGTGACTTCAAATGGCGACCCGCAGTGACATTTGCCTATTCCAACAAAATCCACAACCGAATCGCGTTGCGGCTGAGCCTTGGGACCCAATGGCTGGAAACTGGAGGTCCCGAAAGGACTTGGGCCGTGGATGCTTGGCAGGCTTCAGGGGGCGTTTTTACATTTACGGGGCAGGCTTTTTATGGGGATTTTATGCCGATTGTCTATTTGATTCCCTACGATACCCATATGAACCGCGGTAGGTTCAATGCTTATATCGGCAGCGGGATTGGCTATGTGTATGTGTCGAGGGAAGATCGGTTTTCATTTGACGATACTGCGCCGGCATCGTCCGGAACTGCTACTTCATTCTATATCCCAGGCTTGATAGGCTTAACTTACAGCATTGGGTCGGTGACTGACCTTTCGCTGGAATTTAAGGGCATGTTCTCCTTCTCGGACGAATTGGACGGAAATGTGGGCTACAATCAGTTCAACGACCATTTTGTACAGACACAGTTGGTGCTGAGGAGGTTGTTGCGGAATTCGATCAAATAAATGGCCGAAATGCAGGGAAACCGCCTGATACGTTCAACCCCTTTGGGGTTTTGCCGGCTTAGACAACATCCCTTTTACCCCCGGTTACACCGAGGGCTATTGAAAAGTTTGACCCCTTTGGGGTCGAAATGGTATCGATGGACATCTTTTCAAACGAAACAATCAAATAACCCAAATCAATACGAATTAATGACTCCAACGGAGTCAAACCTTGAATAGCCATGGGTTGTACCCATGGAGAAATGAAAATATTTTCAAAGCTAAGCGACCCCGAAGCGGGTCGAACATCCGCTACAGACCTGATTTCACAGCACCTTCAGGTACTTTCTTTCGATATTGACAAGCAGGTTCTGGTGGATGCCGGGGATTCGGATCACAAAGTAGTCCTTGTTGCCTTTTTGGACGCATTCGCCTTCCATATTGCGCAGGGGCCCGCCAAGAATCTCTACGCGTTCGCCGGCTTCGATCTCAGAACTGTCTGCCTCCACGGGGATACCCGTTTCCAAGACCCTTTGGATGGTGCGGATCTCCTCCTCTCGGACAGTGGCATGTTCCCCGGAAAAATTCACAAACTTCACTGCCCCCGGTACCTGCAGGGATTCCCACAAATTGGCCTTGGTGGTCTTGACAAAGACGTAGCCATTAAATAGGGCTTTTTGGACCTTCTTTTTCCGGTCCGACCACTGTCGGAGCTCCTCGACCATGGGCAAGTACACCTCCAAGCCCCGTTCCCGCAGCCTTTGGGCAACTTTTTTCTCAGCCCTTGAAGTCGTGTATAAAACGTACCACTGCAATTCCATTAGCTCAAAAATAATTTGTGGCTGCTAAAATAAGGCATTTTTTGCACGGCGTGAAGTGAATCGACCACGGGAGGGAATTGTCCTCCGTAAGTCATTGATTTCAAAAGTGTTGGTAATTGGAAAACAAAAAACCCCCGGAACAATACCCCGGGGGTTTAATCATTTAAAAACCACCAACCTTTATTTAATCATGCTAATTGAACAGTCTCCTGATCCGCATATTGGCCTTGTCGACCAACAAATACATCACAGGTACCACCACTAACGTAAGGAAGGTCGCAAAGGTTAGACCAAATATTACGGTCCAAGCCATTGGCCCCCAGAAGGACGCGTTGTCACCTCCTACATAAAACTGTGGATCGAAAGAACTCAATAGGGTACTAAAGTTGATATTCATGCCAATCGCCAGCGGTACGAGACCCAAAACGGTCGTGATGGCGGTCAGCAATACGGGACGAAGCCTTGTTTTACCGGCAACCACAATACTTTTGAGCAACTCGTCATACGGAAGAAATGAGCCTTCCGGAATATCGAGGTCCTGTCTTCTCCGCTGCCGCACGAGATTGGTATAGTCGATTAATACGATAGCGTTGTTCACGACAACTCCGGCGAGGGAAATAATTCCAATCCCAGTCATGATGACGACAAAGTCCATGTTGAAAATTACCAATCCCAGAAACACACCAATGGTACTCAGCACGACAGAGGCCATGATGATAAACGGTGTCGTCACAGAGTTGAACTGGGCAACGATAATCAGGAAAATCAAAGAAACCGCGATTAGCAGTGCCCGCGTCAAAAACGCCGTCGACTTGGCTTGTTCCTCCTGCTCTCCCGTGAACTTCACGTTAATCCCGTCGGGAATCTCATATTGGGCGACGATCTCTTTGAGCTGATTGTTGATCTCGGTCGGATTGTAGCCATCGTTGACATTGGAGAACACGGTAATCACCTTGTTCAGGTCTTTTCTTTTGACCGAACCATAAGTTGAACCGTACTGCAAGTCCGCCACGGCCGAAATCGGAACCTCCTTTTTATTGCCGAATTTATCCCTGAAGTTGATCTTCTTGTTCAACAGTGTGGCAATGTCATATCGATATTCATCCTTGAGCCGAAGTTGGATCGGATAATCTTCCTCCCCTTCTTTGTATTTGGATACTTCCAATCCAAAGAGCGCGGTACGGAGTTCGTTGGCAATGGTCGAAGTCGAAAGTCCAAACCTCCGAGCTGTCTCCCGATTGATATCCAATACCACTTCAGGGCTTCCCAGTTCGAGGTCCGTTTTCAATTCCTCAATACCTGCGATATTGGATGAAGCCAAATGGTCCCTGAATTGACCCACAAAATCAATCAGCTTCACGTAATCTTCGCCACTGACTTCAATGTTGACGGCCTTTCCGACAGGAGGACCGTTTTGTTGTTTGTTAACCGTAACCAAAACCCCAGGATACTTTTCTCCCAAGGCCCGGATTTCTTCCATGACCTTATTGGTATTGATTCCTTGGCGGAATTGGTACTCTAGAAAACTGATAGTTACTTTGGCCTTGTTGGGCGTATTGGCGATACTTGGGCCCATAGTCTGATCCCCTGTACCTTCTCCAACCTGGGTAATCACCGACTCGATGATCGATTCGTAGGGTTGAAGCACAGCCAAAAGGTCGTCTTCCATTTTGACCATAAACTCATTGGTCGCCTCAGTATCGGTTCCGATCGGATTTTCGATAAAGACATTGACCAATGCAGGTTGGTTGTCTGGGAAAAACAACACCTTGGGTGCGCGAACCCCCAAGAGACCAATCGAAAAGAAAAGCAACAGGACTGTCCCTCCAAAAACCAAATAAGGTTTTTTACCATTCAAGGAAAAATTCAATGTGCTTTCGTAGGTGTTTTCCAGCCAAACCAGAAACACATTTTGGAACCAGCGGATCGCACCCCTGAGTACAAAAACATTGAACACGGTCAGTATCGAAGCTACTAGGAACAGGTTGCCAAACGTATTGGAACCGGCGAGAAATGAGAGGATGCCCATGATACCGAGAATCCCCGCGATGACCAAGTTCTTCTGCTTTGGCTTCTCCTTATTGAGATCCTCGACCTTCATGTACATCGCCGTCAACACCGGGTTGACCACCAAGGCCACAAACAATGAGGACGAAAGTACAATGATCAAGGTGATCGGGAGATATTTCATGAACTCGCCGATGATATCATCCCAAAACGCCAAGGGCAAAAATGCCGCAAGCGTCGTAAGGGTCGAAGTAATGATCGGCCAAGCAACTTCTCCGACGCCTTCCTTTGCCGCCTGAATGGGTGATTTTCCTTCTTGCATCAATCGGTAGATATTCTCAACGACCACGATGCCATTGTCCACCAGCATACCCAATGCAAGGATCAGTGCAAACAGCACCATGAGGTTAAGCGTAATGCCCAAAGCACTCAGTATCAGAAAGGATATGAACATGGAAAGCGGAATAGCAATACCTACGAAAAGGGCATTCCTGAATCCAAGGAAAAACATCAGGATCAGCACCACTAGGATGACACCGAAGATGATCGAGTTTTCCAAATCACTGACTTGTGTACGGGTGACCTTGGACTGGTCATTGGTGATGCTGATCTGAAGGTCCTGCGGGAAACGCTCCGCTTTCGCCTCGTCAATGATTTCTTTGATCTTATCGGCGGCGTCGAGGAGGTTTTCCCCACTACGCTTGATGACGTTGACAGTCAATACAGGGAGTTTGTTGCTTCGCGCGTAGCTGGTCCTTTCTTTATATGTATCGGTAACCTCAGCGACATCGGAAAGATAGACGATCCGATTGTTTTCGGTTTTGATGATGATATCGTTGAGTTCGGCAGGATCTTTCAATTCACCAGTAATCCTTAACGCCCTTCGAAATTCACCCGTCAACAAATTCCCACCCGAAATGGTGAGGTTTTCTTGGGCAATCGCGTCGGAGATATCACCAAATGAAACGCCCAAGGCTTCCATTTTGTAGATGTCCGCATCTACCCGGATTTCCCTCTCGATCGTACCACGTAGCTCTGCCTTGGATATCTCAGATAGCTTCTCGATTTCGTCCTCGAGGTATTCCCCAAATTTCTTCAACTCTTCTTCCGTATAGTTACCGGAGATGTTGACGTTCATGATCGGGAAATCCGAGGTATTAATCTCCAAAACGTCCGGATCTTGGTCTAGGTCGTTTGGAAGAGAACTCTTGGATTTATCCACTGCGTCCTTCACATCCTGGATCGCCTTGGCTATTTCGATTCCTGGGTTAAATTCTACCACAATCGATGAAAAGTCCTGCACCGAAGTCGAGGTAATGTTTTTGACGTTGTTGAGGGACTTCAACTCCTTTTCGATAGGCCTGGAAATCAGGTTTTCCATGTCTATGGGTGAGTTTCCGGGGTAAGTCGTACCCACATAGACAGTTGGGATGACAATCTCGGGGAAGCTCTCCTTGGGCATCGACTTGTAAGACAGGATACCCAATACCGTGATGATTAGCGAAAGGATGATAACAGATGTCTTGTTATCTACGGAAAAGGAACTGATCCCAAATTCCCTTACAATCTCCTTTTTTTGTTCTTCTATCTGTGCCATAGGATTACTTCGCTACGTTCACTGCGTAATTGTCCCCTACTTCCCTGAACCCTTTGTCCACCAACACCTCAGTACCGGTCAGGCCTTCCAAAATCTCGGCAGTTTCCTTGAAGGTTTTGCCACGCTTGATATAGCGCTTTTTGCTGGTATTGTTTTCAACAGTGAAGACATAATCCCCTTTGTTGTCCTGCAAAATCAGGTAGTTCGGGATCGTGACGGCTGATGCACTTTCGTAGTCTTTGATCTTGAGCACAGCGATCATGTTGGGCTTTATTTCTGCTTGGGCAGGAAGCACTACTTCCACCTTAAAGGTCCTGTTGTTGGGGTTGATAATCGCACCAACTGCAGAAACCTTGGATTTCAATTCCTGTCCAATGGAAGGGAAGGAAATCGCGACTGCATCTCCTTTGTTGACGATACCTACATACCGCTCGGAAACGTCAGCTTCGACAAAAAGATCGCTGTCGCCCACAAATTGGAACATCGGCGTACCTGGCTGTACCAGTTCACCCAAACGGGCCTGAACCGTCTCAACGGTACCGTTGAATGGTGCCCTGACCTGGGTCCTTGCTTCCTGGGTCTTGAGACTCGCAAGGCTTTTTTCCAAAGTCTCTTTCCTGTTTTTCGCTTCCAAGTATTGGATCTCAGTGCCAATCTGCTGCTTCCAAAGTCTTTCCTGCTTTTCGAAAACTATCTTCGCAAGCTCCAATTGCTTTTCGATTTCTTCGATATTCCTACTGATCGCCTCGGCATCAATTCTTGCCAAAACCTGCCCTTTGGTCACGCGCATGCCCTCGGTGGCGATGATTTCCTGGACCCTACCGGAGACTTCACCCGAAATGTTGACATTCTTTTTGGAGAGGACTGAGCCTGTAACCTCCACAAAATGCTCAAATTTCCCACTGGAAGGTGTAAGCGTCGATATCAATACCGCTTTCCTGTTTTCCTGAGCAAAAGCAGGATCCAATTGCGCGATCTCCTTTTCCAAGGTCTCGATGGAAGCACGCATTTCCGCCGCTGACTTTTTTAATTCAGCCAATTGAGTTTTCTTTTGGCTGAGTTCGTCTTTTGGTCCGCAGGATACGGCCAAAAGTATAGTTCCAAAAATCAATAGTCCAATATTCGTTTTCATATGTTTCTTTTTCTGTTTTTTCAATTGTGGTTTTATTAGAGAATACCCAAGGCTTTTTCGAGGTCGACTTTAGCGATCAGAGCATCATAAAGTGCGGAGAAATAATTGTTTTCGGCATCTTTCAGGGCAGAGTCGGCTTCTACAACTTCTAGGTTGGAGCCCACGCCTTCCTGGTATTTTATCTGTGCCATGCGGAATACTTCTAAAGCCAGCTCGCGGTTCTCTTCCTGTACCTTGAATGTGCGGATGTTGTTCTCCAAGGTGGTCTTTGCTTGGAACCTCTCTACTCGGATATTGTCTTCGATGAAAATTCTCTGGTTTTGGAGCTGCTCCATCTGATACCTTTTTTGCCTGATTTGTGCACTCTTCAGCAAGCCATCGAATACGGGTATTTGCAGCCTGAGCCCAATGAATGCGCCCGTGAACCAGCGGTCGTTTTGGAACATCAATCCCGTGGACTGCGCAGCCGCATTTCTTTGGTATGTTCCAAAAAAGTCAAGGTTTGGAATATAGAGCGAAGTGGTGTACTTAATGTCCAGATCAACCAGTTCAAGGTTAGTTTCCAATTGGTCGACTTCGACCCTCCTTCCTCCCTCAGATTGAAGCAAGGCCTCCAATTCACCCAGGGAAACCAGATCCTGCAGCTTTTCACTCAGTTCAATCTGGTAGTTCATGGGCAGTCCCATCTGCAGTTTGAGGAGCTCGACACTGATGTCGCGGGCTGCCTGGACTTTCTCGATTTCAGTTTGGAGATTGTTGCGCTGAACTTTGATCCTCGAAACATCGATTTTCTCCGCAAATCCAGCTTCATAAAGCGCCTGTGTTTCTTTCAGCAGTGTATCCAACCTGCCAAGGTTTGCCCGTACCAGGGTCTGCCGCACGTCGTTGACCAAAACGGAGAAATACGCTTTCTTGATGCTTTCCTTCACATCGACCTGCGTCTTTTGGTTGTCAAACTCCGAGAGCAGCTTATAAGTCTTCGCGGCTTTCAAGCCAACAAAGTACGATCCGTCGAAAATCATCTGGTTCAGTTGGAACACCAATCCCGAGGTGTAGTTGACACCGAATCGGACCGGCAATACATCCGAGTCAACATCGGGGTTCGCCAGCGGCCCCTCATTGGGCAGGAAGACTACGGGTATCGCGGCGTTGTGCGTGACGTCAAACGTTCCATTGATCTGTGGAAGGCCTGCAGATCTCCGTTCGGTGATGCTCGCTTTCGCAATCAGGGTTTCAAGCTTTGCGTTTTTGGCTTCGACGTTGTTTTCCAAGGCGTATTCCAAGCTTTCTTCCAAAGTAAGCTTGAGTACTTCTTGGGAAAAGGCTGGGGATTCCACCAAGAGCACCGGAAGGAATATCCCTATTCCAAAAAGGCTTTTAATTGTGGTTTTCATTGGTTTGTTTTTTTTGATTTTGATATGCTTCTCTTCCTTTGTCTGTAAAAATTCCATATAAGAAATGTTCGAATAGCTCCACCTGCAGATCGACTTGATTGAACTTGGAAGGCGGAAATTTAATGGGGTCAAAAGTGCTCATCATCTGCTCGAGTCGGGTAAGCGCAATGATCTCCGTATTGATTTCCGGACGGAAATACCCCTGAACCTTCCCCTTCTCCAATACATCTACAATCTGTTTGTAAATGTGCTCCTTCTTAAAATCCTCAAAAAGCTGCCAACACTGCGGATAATACCGCTGCAACTCGTTGAGCACCATGGGATTGATGTCCGCAAACCGATCACGCATATAGGAGGATAGTTCCACCAAATGCTTGATCAAATCCTCTTCCAACACTGGAAAACAATCAATCGCCGACTTGTCCTTGTCTAACTCAGCCGTAAAAACTTCCAACACCAGTTGGTTTTTGTCGGCAAATTCCTGGTAAATGGTCTTCTTGGAAATCCCTGCCATTCGCGCGATGTCATCCATCGTGACAGACCTAAGCCCATAGCGCTTGAACTGCTCGTTGGCAATCTCGATGATCTTTTCTTTTGTATCCAAATCCGTTGAAATTTGAGGACAAAACTCAGGAAACTATTGGAAAGTTCAAAGTTTCTTAAGTTTTTTTAAATATTTTATTTCGAAAAAACCAGAAACAAGAAATTATCGAACAAATAATCATTATGTTCGGTATCGAACAAAAAATATTATTCTGATTTAAAATTTTAAGAAAAACAAAATTCCCTTATTTACCAATAATACTGAACTTGTGAATTATGTCAACACGATTCCTTGAAACATCCTTTGGCCATTTGGCTTATAAGCGACATGGAAAGGGCAGTGAGGTATTTGTGCTTTTCCATGGTTTTGGACAGAGCATGAAGGTGTATGATCCTTATTTACCCTTGAGAAAGGAAAATGAAAGCTATTTGGTCTTCGATATTTTCTATCATGGCCAAAGCAGCTGGAAAACCGCCGACAAAAAACTTACGAAAGAAATCTGGCGGGAAATCTGGGTCCAACTGATGGCGGAGGAGAAATTTGACGCATTTCACTTAATCGGCTACAGCATGGGGGGAAAATTTTGCCTCGTCACTTACGAGCTTTTTCCCGAGCGCGTGAAATCACTCTTGCTGATGGCGCCCGACGGGATCAAAACCGGCTTTTGGTACAATATGGCGACCTTTCCTGGCTATATGAACCGGCTATTCAAGCGGGTGGTGTTCCATCCGGATCGGTTTTTCAGGGTTATGGATTTCCTACATTCACTTGGTCTTTTGCAGAGCAGCTTGATCAAATTTGTCAAGTCACAAATGCAAACCCGAACCATGCGGGCGCAAATCTACTTTACATGGAGCGTCTTCAAGCCGCTGCAGCCTGATATTGGAAAAATCATTGTTTATATACGAGAGCGCGGAACTCCGGCAATGCTTGTCACAGGAAAGTATGACAAAATGATCACTTCGAAAAATTTGCAACGATTCAATTCAAAAATCCCACATCTGCAACAAGTGGAATTGGAATGCGGGCATAATGACCTAATTGAAAAAACCGCAAAATTCCTTATAAAAAATCCGGTAAAAATTGGCGGTGAAGGTTGAAAATTGGTAAATTTCTTCAACCCAAAATAGCAAGCCATGAAAGCCTTAAAAAGAATCGGATTCGCTGCCCTACTCCTGTTGGTGGCGGTCCTGACCTTGGCGGTTTTTGTACCAAAAGACTGCGAGGTACAACGTGAAATCACCATCAACCGCCCGGCGTCAGAAGTTTTTGAATACGTGAAATACCTTAAGAACCAAGATAAATTCAGCGCTTGGTCCAACATGGATCCTGTGATGAAGCGCGCCTATTACGGTCAGGACGGGGAAATCGGATTCGTCTCTACCTGTAAAAGCAAACGCCCCGACGTGGGCAAACGGGAACACAAAATCGTGGCAATCGAAAATGGAAAGCGTATCGACTATGAGTGGAACCTGACAAAACCGTTTAAATCGACCTATCGCGCCTACCTCATCACAGAGTCAGTTGGACCCTCTGAGACCAAGGTCACTTGGGGATTCAGTGGCGACATGGGCTACCCGGGCAACCTTAGGCTTCTTGCACTTGATGTGGAAGAAGCGGTTGGCGAGGATTTTGAATCGGGCCTCGTGAAGCTGAAGCGGATAATGGAAAGTCGTTGAAGACCAAGAAAAGGGCTCTAGGCCCTTTTTTTATTGGTTTTCCACATCGAGTACACCCAATTGGTACCGCAAAATCACCTCCTGAAAGAACAATGTATAAAGCGCCTGAGCATAGTCGGCTTGCCCACGTACAAGCTGCTGATTGGCAGTGGCTAGGTCTACAAAGTTGCTGACGCCGAGCCGGAATCGCTCAGCAATGGCTGTCTGTGCTTCAACGGCCGCAGCCAGTTGCACTTTGGTTGCTTCCTCCCGCTTGATACTCGCCTTATAGTTTTCGTAAGCCAATTTGATTTCTTGGTATACCCTACGCTCGAGGGCATTTCGATCGAGCTGTTGGTTGTGGTATTGCATACGGCTTCTCGCTACGGTAGCACGGTTGTCGAAATTGGTGAAAATGGGCAGATTGAGGCTCAATCCAAACGTGCGCTGCGGATAGACTTGCCAAAGCTGTTCGGAGATCCTCCGATTATCTAGTGAAGTGAAAAAAGTATTGTAATCGAAGAAAGCATTCAACTGGGGATAAAGAATACCCTTGGTGGCAGCGAGCTGGTTTTTGGTGGCTGATTCGAGCAGCTGTTGGCGCTTGAGGTCCTTACGGTTTTGGACACCGACTGCATACAATTCATCCAATCCCATGGTCGTGTACTCGCTCGTGATCTGTTGGAGGCTGACAGGCTCGATTACAGGGAATACTTCCGGCTCCAATTGGATCGTTTCCGCCAAAACCCAAGAATCCGACTCCCACTGGATCTTCGCATTCAGAGCAACGGTCTCCAGCCTTGCAACTTCCGATTGTTGGTTATACAAATCAGCCTGCGTCCTCAGGCCCGCTTGGACAAAGCCGTCGATTTGCTCCAATTGTTTCTTTTGGTTTTCGAGATTCTCAAGTGCGATGCGATAGAGTTCCTCATCCAAAAGTACCTGCAAATACTGCCGGGCAACATTGAACATCACATCCTGGCCCGCACGTTGGATGGCATTTTCTCCAGCTTCGGCATACAAACGCGTCGCTTGGGTGGTATTGATCCTGCGGGTCCCATTGAAGATCGGCATGGTCGTGGTCAAATTGGCCGTAATCATGTCGTTGGTCTGATTGGTAATGACCCAATCATCGCCGACCAATTGGGATTGTTGGCCTTTTTGCCGCATGAGGTTACTGCCTCCCGTCAATCTGGGCAAATGTCCCAACACGGCCGCGGTTTTCTCGATTTTCAGAACTTCCTGTTGGTTGTTCAGCCGATTGAAATCGACGTTGTTCTTTAAGCCCAAATCGACCGCTTCACGGAAAGTCAGCTGTAAGGTATCTTGAGCGATAAGCTCGGAAGCAAATCCTGCCAACAACAGGCAGGCTACGAGTGTCTTTTTCATCTTATATCGAAATATCTTTATCAATCTTACCATCCAACATCTCGATCAAGCGTGTGCCGTAATCGGCGTTTTCCCGTGCATGGGTGGCTTGGATGATGGTTGTTCCTTCTCTGTTGAGTTCCCTGAATACTTCCATGATTTCTTTTGCTTGGGCAGAGTGTAGGTTACCCGTTGGCTCGTCGGCAAGCAATACACGAGGCCTTCCTGCGATTGCTCGGGCGATGCCGACAAGTTGTTGCTGACCTCCCGATAGCTGCTCAGGAAAGAGGTCCTTTTTTGCCACAATGTTGAACCGATCCAACAAGTCCGCTATGATGCTTTTTCGCTCAGAACTGGAGACATTTCTGTACAAAAGCGGCGTTTCGATATTCTCATAGACAGTTAGCTCATCGATGAGGTGATAGGCTTGGAAAATGTAGCCAAACTCTGCTTTGTGCAGCGAAGACCGCTGCTTATCCTTCATTGCGGGAACTGATTTGCCATCAAATTCATAGTTTCCCTCATAGTCCTGATCGAGCAGTCCTATTATATTCATCAATGTAGATTTGCCTACACCCGATGGTCCCATCAAGGTCACGAACTCGCCCTGTTGGATAGTAAGGTCAACGCCCTTTAGGATAAAAACCCTTTGGAACCTCGATTCAATGAATTTGTCTATTTGGGTAAGTTTTATCATGTCTTCGTGGGAAGTTATTGATTAGTGGTTATTGTTTACCTGAGTAAAGCCGAAGGGTTGGTTGACGCCTGAAAGACCATTGTCGATAGTCCCCAGACCATAGCCGTAGCCCATGGATCTTTGCTCTTGTTTCTTGTTTCTAAAATCCCCCAACTTCTTTCCCAACAGCGTGCCATAAAAAATGCCCCAATTCGGACAAAAAACACCTGATTTTAAGGCATAAGAGACAAAATAATCGAACAATATTGTTCGCTGACGGACGATATCCCCTGTTTACCTGGCACTGGCCTAATCAAAAACCGAAAGGTAAGGCACAAAAAAAGCCACCCGCTATTCGCAAGGTGGCTTTCAATCCAGCTGATCTTTGTAGATTAAATCCTTTCTAATATCGCATTGAACGTAGGACTTGGACGCATTGCGGCGGAAGTCTTGGATTCGTCCGGCTTGTAGTACCCACCGATATCCATTTTCACGCCCTGTGCTTCATTCAATTCAGAAACAATTTTCTGTTCATTTTCCTGAAGGGCCTTTGCAATCGGAGTGAACTTTGTCTTCAATTCCAAATCCTTGTCCTGGCCAGCCAACGCCTCAGCCCAATACATTGCCAAGTAGAAATGGCTGCCTCGGTTGTCGAGTTCCTTCGCATTGCGGGAAGGGGATTTATCCTGTTCGAGGAATTTGCCGGTTCCTTGGTCTAAGGTCTCGGCAAGTACCTTTGCCCGATCGTTATGAAACGTGTCAGCCAAATGCTCCAAGGAAACCGCCAAAGCCAAAAACTCACCGAGTGAATCCCAACGCAAGTGGTTTTCCTCCAGGAACTGCTCGACGTGTTTAGGTGCCGAACCACCGGCGCCTGTCTCGAACAAACCTCCTCCATTCATCAAAGGAACGATCGAAAGCATCTTGGCTGAAGTGCCCAATTCCAAAATTGGGAACAAATCGGTCAAATAATCCCGCAGGACGTTTCCGGTCACTGAAATGGTGTCCTTACCTTCTTTGATACGCTCCAAAGAAAGCCGCGTCGCATCGACAGGTGAAAGAATCCGGATATCCAAACCTTTGGTATCGTGGTCGCCAAGGTATTTTTTCACTTTTTTGATCAATTCGGCATCGTGGGCACGCTTCTCATCCAACCAAAATACTGCAGGAACGCCCGTCGCACGTGCCCGATTCACCGCCAATTTTACCCAATCCTGAATCGGGGCATCCTTTGTTTGGCACATGCGCCAGATATCTCCTTTTTTCACATCATGGGAAATCAACACTTCACCAGATGAATCCGTAACGGTGACGGTACCGTCCGCCGGGATCTCAAAGGTCTTGTCATGGGAGCCATATTCTTCCGCTTTCTGCGCCATCAATCCAACGTTTGGCACACTTCCCATCGTAGCTGGGTCAAAAGCACCATGTTTTTTGCAGAAATTGATGGTCTCCTCATACACACCTGCATAGCAGCGATCTGGAATCACAGCTTTGGTGTCTTGGAGTTTGCCTGCCTTATTCCACATCTGACCTGAACTTCTGATCATGGCCGGCATGGAGGCATCGATGATCACATCACTAGGCACATGGAGGTTGGTGATGCCTTTGTCCGAATTTACCATTGCCAAATCCGGCCCTTCAGCCAATGTTGCCTCAATATCCGACTCAATGGCCTTTCTTTCTGATTCAGGCAGCGTCTGCATTTTGGCGATCAAATCCCCAAATCCATTGTTAACATCTACGCCGATTTTTTCAAAAACAGCTTGGTGTTTTTCGAAAAGCTGTGCAAAAAACACCTTTACCGCATGGCCAAAAATGATGGGATCGGAGACCTTCATCATGGTGGCTTTCATGTGGAGCGAAAAAAGTACTCCTTGCTTTTTGGCATCGGCCTTCTGCTGTTGCAGAAACTCTATCAGATCTGCCACGGACAATACCGCCGCGTCAATCACCTCTTCGGCCTGCAAAGCAAGGTTTTCCTTCAAGGAAATTTTCGTTCCGGCGCTGGTGTGCAAATCAATACTCACTTTCGTGGCAGAGGCGATCGTAACGGATTTTTCACTTCCATAAAAATCCCCGCGGCTCATACTTGCAACATGGGTCTTGGAATCAGAAGACCATTTCCCCATGCTGTGGGGATTGTTTTTCGCATATTGTTTGACTGCCAAAGGTGCCCTCCTGTCAGAATTCCCTTCCCGCAACACAGGATTCACGGCGCTTCCCTTCACTTTGTCGTACCTGCCTTTGATATCCTTCTCTTGCTCGGATTTGGGATCATCAGGATAGTCGGGAAGTGCATAGCCTTGGGCTTGGAGTTCTTTGATGGCTGCCTTCAACTGTGGGATGGAAGCCGAGATATTGGGCAATTTCACAATATTGGCATCCGGCTGCTTCGCGATCTCTCCGAGCTCAGCCAAATCATCGCTGATCCGCTGCTGAGGTTTCAGAAACTCGGGAAATAGCGCAATAATTCGTCCAGAGAGTGAAATGTCGCGTGTTTCTACCGCAATACCAGCTGAATGCGTGAAAGCCTTCACAATCGGCAACAAGGAATAGGTAGCCAAAGCCGGTGCCTCATCCGTCAAGGTATAGAGGATTTTCGCTGTTTTATCAGTCATTTTTAATCAAACAAGTTTAAGGATAAAGAGAAATAAAAGCGGCCAATCTTCATTTGAAACAAAAAGTCAAATTGAACCCGGAGCGCTGTGTTTTGGTATAAATCGGGGCTAAATTAAGCAATTATCCGCAGTTTCAAACCGGCTTTACAAATGGGGAAAAAGGGCATGAAAATGCACTCTAAAAGACCGAAGACTGGATTATCCAAGTCAAAAAGATTCAGGATCAATTAGGAAACTTTTTTGCCAATTGGTTTTCAAAACCGCAGTGAAAAGTCATCGGCATCCATCCAAGCCGGGAACTTCTGTCTGAATTCAGCCAACGACGCTGCATCCAATTCAACGTAAAGGACTTCCTCCCTATCTTCCGAAAAAACCAAAGTCTCGCCCTTGAAATTATATGCACCGGAATGTCCCGAATACGGAATGCCATTCCCGTCTTGCCCGACTCTGTTGACCCCGACTGCATAGCTGAGATTCTCGATGGCCCGCGCCTTCAAAAGTGCATCCCAAGCATTTATCCTTGGCTTTGGCCAGCTTGCCACATAAACCATCAAGTCGTAGGCCAATGACCCATCTTCTTGGACTTGGTTTCTACTCCACACCGGAAACCGTAGATCATAACAGATTTGCGGCAAAATACGCCAACCCTTCCATTCGAAAACCTTCTTGGCTTTTCCAAAATCATAATGGTCATGTTCGTTGGCCATCCGGAAAAGATGCCTCTTGTCGTAGAAATCCAGCTTTCCATCCGGTCTTGCCCATAGCAGCCGATTGTAGAATTTCCCGCCAGCCTGAATCACAGCGCTGCCTGTGACGACGGCCTTTGTCTGCCTCGCCATTTGCAGCAGCCATTTGCAAACCGTCAAATTCATCGGTTCGGCGACTTCCGAGGCATCCATCGTAAATCCCGTGGGAAACATTTCGGGCAGTGCGATAAGGTCTACTTCCTGCTGGAGGTTGAGGATTTTCTCTTCTATCATGGCCAAATTGGCGATGATATCCTTCCAAAAAAGGTCTGTTTGGACCAATGCTAGCCGTAAGTTGGTTTCTGGGATTTGCTTCATGGTTTAAAAATAAAAAAACCAACAGGAAAATCTGCTGGTTTAAGGGCTTCACTTCAGCGGATAGATCATCCGATAGTCCGTCGGGACTTTGCCTTTGCTGATGTCGATGAGTTTGCTTTGAAGCAGCTTCTTTTTTAATCCCTTTAGATAATCAACAAAAAGAATCCCCTCCAGATGGTCGTATTCGTGCTGGATTACACGCGCCGTCATTCCCGAGAATTCTTCCTCACGCAGATTCCAATTTTCATCGAAATACTCGATGGTGAGTTTTTCAGGTCTGGTGATTTCAGCCCTCAGTTCCGGGATACTCAAACAACCCTCTTCGAAAGAATAGCTGTCCCCGTATTCATCCAGGATAATCGGATTGATGAAAGCACGTCTGACGCCTTTCTCCTCGTCTTTTTCGTCCAACATCAGGTTGGAATCGATCACAAAAAGCCGAATACCCTTGTTGATTTGTGGCGCGGCCAAGCCCACGCCGTTGGCGTTTTCCATCGTGGCAAACATATCCTTGATCAAATCAGAAATGTTGTCTCCTTCAGGAATTTCCTCAGCCTCCTTTTTCAAAATCGGGTTACCGTACGCTACTATGGGATAAATCATTGTTGTTGCAAATAGGATTGTAAGATGATGGTTGCGGATATTTTATCCAAATTTCCTTCCTTTTCCCGCCTGTCTTTTTTCTTGGTGCCCATGTCAATCATGGTTTGTAAGGCGATTTTGGAGGTGAATCGCTCATCGACCAAGGCCAACTTCAGTTGTGGAAAGACTTTTTCCAAGCGATTTTTCAATGCCAAAACCCGCGGGGTCATTTCGTTTGCGCTGTTGTCCAATTTCTTGGGAAGGCCGATGACTATGACTTCGACGTCTTCTTTGGCGACATATTTCATGAGGAAATCCTCCAATTGGTGCGTTGGGATGGTGTCCAAAGGATTGGCAATCAGCTTAAGCGAATCTGTAACCGCCAAACCGGTCCTTTTGGTTCCCAAATCAATGGCCAAGACCCTGCCCATCAGTTATGCAGGATTTTTTTCCGCACCCTTCGCAACACCTCTTTTTCGAGTTCCATAGCCTTGGGAAAAAGCAGCTGATCCTCGATTTGCGCATGTATGGAGAGTTCCCGCTCAAAAACCTGAAGCTCATGGTAAAGCACTTTCATACTGACAGGTGCGGTCTCGGGAAGTTCATAATCCTTGGTCAATCTTCTGATTCCCTCCATCTCATCATCGTGCGCTTCATGCGCTTGGGAAAGCACGGATATGGGGCTTTTCTCGAGAATATGAAGCGCATCTACCAGACGGTATTCATCTTCCTCAATTTCGTGGAGGAGTTTGATTCGCTGAAAAAGCGTGGTTTCCTCCTCATGGATATGGTGGATAAAATCCTCCACAAAGAGAGGGAACATCATCCGCATGTCCGCCAGGATAGCTGCGAAAACGGGATTTTCTACCTGTATTCCCGAGATCATATTTGACAGAAAAGGCAATTCCTGCCGAACAAAAAAGTAGTGCTTTCGCTTCAGGTAGGACACCAATACTTCGATTGGCCTAAGGAAAAGCTCTTCGGTGCTCGGCTCCTTTCTTGAGGCCCATCGCTCCAGTTCGTCTATCAGTTGCTGCGGGTTGATTTTGAATTTTCGGCATACTTCCTCGAGGGAATTCTGCTCATACAGGAAAAAGTTGATCCCGAAATAATGGAGTACCGCGGCGAAGACATAATTCTCGGAAACTAGTTCCCGTATGCGGCTTTTTTCAATATCTTTGGAATCCAACATACTTACAAAAGTAACTTATTTTGGCTTTTCAAGGACATCATGAAGTTTAAAATCGAAATTAATGGCCTTGGCTAAACGAAAGGTCGGAAATTTCAGTTAGAAGGTATGTTGATACCCACTTATCTATCATACACCAACTAAAACCATCCTAACCGTGAGCGAAATCAAAAACACCAAGCAACAAGTCAGGTTGCCCTTGATTTTGGCTTTGGCTATCTCTGCAGGAATTTGGATCGGAGCTACATTTGCCGAACCAAAAACCGACAGAAACGATCTCAAGGCCGCTATTTATAAATTGCAGGAGATCATCACTTATATCAATCGTGATTACGTCGACAGCGTCAACACTAATGAATTGGTAGAATTTGGCATCCAACAGATGCTCGAAAAGCTCGACCCACACTCCAGCTACATTCCAGCACGCGACGCCTCCTTGGCCCAATCCCAATTGGACGGGGAATTTGACGGAATCGGGGTGGAATTCGGCATCATCCGCGACACGATTTATGTAGTCGCACCGTTGACAGGCGGTCCCTCCGAAAAGCTCGGCATACAATCAGGCGATCAGATCATCAAAGTTGACGGCAAAACCGTAGCCGGAACCGGGATCACCAATCGGGATGTATTTGACCTCCTTCGCGGTCCAAGGGGCAGCAAGGTAATCGTCGATATCAGAAGAAAAAGCCAAAAAGACCTGCTCAACTTTGAGATCATCCGTGACAAAATCCCCCAGTACAGCATCAATGCTTCCTACATGGTCGATGAAACCACTGGCTACATCAAGGTAACCAGGTTTGCTGCAACGACGCATGAGGAATTCAGAAAATCCGTGACCAGCCTCAAAGAACAAGGCATGACTCGACTGATCTTGGATTTGCAGAGCAATCCCGGTGGGTACATGGGGGCTGCGATCCAGATTGCTGATGAAATCCTCGGCCAAAACGCCGTGATCGTTTCCCAAAAAGGCAAACTCAGCCGCTACAACCAAATTGCCACAGCCAGCAGACCAGGGCTTTTTGAGGATGGCTCCGTGATCGTCCTGATAAACGAAGGCTCCGCATCCGCCTCCGAAATCGTGGCGGGAGCGATTCAGGACAATGACCGCGGATTGATTGTCGGCAGAAGATCTTTCGGTAAAGGACTTGTTCAAATGCCCATCGACCTTTCTGACGGTGCAGAATTGAGGCTGACCATAGCGCGTTACTATACGCCATCCGGCAGATCCATTCAGAAGCCCTACGGCAACGACGAGGATTACAACAGTGACTGGAACAACAGATTTGAACACGGGGAATTTTTCACCGCGGACAGCATCAGGTTCAACGACAGCTTGCGATACGAAACATTGTCAGGAAGGACGGTCTATGGTGGCGGAGGTATCATGCCGGATTTCTTCGTGCCACTCGACACCACCATGGCTAGTAGCTATGTAAACCGCCTCTTCAACTCCGATTCTGCACGGGAATTCATTTTGGACTACTTGGAAAAAAACAAAAAGAAATTTGAAAACATGAGCTTCGAAGACTACTATGCCAAGTTCCAGGTTTCTGAAGAGATGCTTCAAAGCTTGATCAAAGTAGGAGAGCGTAATAAGGTGAAGTTTGACGAGAAGGATTACCGGAAATCAAAAGACTACCTCAAAATCCTCATCAAAGCCCATATGGGACGCAACCTCTACGACGACAATGCCTTTTATCGCGTCATCAACGATATCAACGAGGTGTACCTGCAAGCATTGACGCTTTTTGGTGAAGCCGAGAAATTGGCCTTTGCCCCAAAAGTCAATGAATAGGAAGCCTTAAATCACCAGATTATTTAAGCCCTTTGCTTCGGCAAGGGGCTTTTTTGTTGTTTCATCTGGGAAAGATTCCCGATTCAGCGTATATTCCTCATTCACAAACCCAAGAACCAATGAAGACAGCTGCACGCAAAATCCTAATTTTGGCCTGTGTTCTGATGATATCCCCAGTACTCATGGCCCAACAAACAAAAATCACCCATATCGCGGTCTACGTCAAGGAACTGAAAAGAAGCAGTGATTTTTACAAAAACGTCTTCGGTTTCCCTGAAATCGACGAACCATTTAAGGACGGGCTACATACTTGGCTGGACATTGGCAACAACACATCCATGCATCTCATCCAAGCACCTTGGGAACCTGTGACTATCAATAAGATCAACCATATCTGCTTCAGCGTGCCGAGTATGGATGATTTTGTAAAAAATCTGGAGCGACTGAAAATTGAGTACGAAGACTGGCCAGGCAATAAAAATAAGATCAATATCCGTCCCGACGGCATCAAGCAAATCTACCTCAAAGATCCGGACGGCTATTGGATTGAAATCAACGACGAATACAAATAGCGCCTGAACTTCAAGCTTCCAGTTTGGAAGTTTTTCCGGCAGTTCGCCAAGTCAATAATCAACACCCATTTCGATTTTCCCATATTCCTCATTCCTTGATGCCATGTGTGATACGCTGGTCGCCCTTCCTGGATTTACAAAAAATGGTTCGACAATTTTTGCGAAGAACTCAGACCGTGAACCTGACGAAGCACAGGGTATTATCCAAATTCCAGCTAAGCAATCGGGAAAATCCAATTTGGATTGCACTTTCATATCCATTCCCCAGTCAGAGTCGACAAATGAAGTGATCCTATCAAAGCCATTTCAGATGTGGGGTGCCGAAATGGGAGTCAACGTCCACGGCTTGGTGATTGGTAATGAGGCAGTATTTACCAATATCCCTATTTCTAAGAAAAACAACGGATTGACGGGCATGGACATGCTTCGGCTGGCCCTGGAACGCTGCCAAAATGCCAAGGAGGCCCTTGCGTTGATTCCGAATTTACTGGAAGAATATGGACAGGATGCCTGCGGAGGATACAGGAATCGGGGGTTTTTCTACCACAACAGTTTTCTGATTGCAGATCAGAACCAAGCTTTCGTTCTGGAAACTGCCGGAAAATCCTGGGCTTCTCGTGAAGTCAAACGTATTGGCAGCATTTCCAATGGCCTGACGATTGACACTGAATATGATCAAATCCACCTATCTGGAGAAAAAAGACAGTTCCCTCATTCCATTCTGAAGAAACCGGAGCCCTTTTCTTTCAAGGAATATTTCTCGGATTTTCTATTCACCAAAGTGGGGAAATCCAATTCCAGACAGGCCTGTAGCTTTGGATTGGTACAAAAGCAATCAAAAAGCTTTGACGCTGGCGCAGCGATGGAAGTTTTGAGGACTCATGAGTTGGCAGACCCGATTTTCAACCCAAAAAAAGCAACCACCTCCTCTCTTTGCATGCATGCGACGGGCTTGACAAATCCGAGTTCTACAACTGGAAGTATGGTCGCTGAAATTCGACAGGGAAAACCCCACACGGTTTGGCTGACAGGGACCTCGATGCCCTGCCTTTCGGTGTTTTTGCCCTTCTTTTTCGGGACACGTGTTCTCGAGGATTTTTCCCAACCAAGTTCGCAATCTGACGATTCGCTGTGGTGGCAAGCGGAGAAAGTCCACCAATGGATTTGTCGCGATTATCAAAACCGAAAGGCGAAAATTTGGCCTGAATTTTTATCGTTGCAAAATGACCTTCTAAAAGCCGAAGCAGCATTGATGGGCAGCAATCCGGCAATCAAGGAACTGGAGAATTTCAGCCGCCATTGTTTGAAAGAAGTTCGGGATTTGTACCTAAAAATACTTCCCGAAACACCTGCCAAATGATTAAATTACGGTATGGAAAAGGACCTGAAAAATTCTATAGTCAAAGAGCCTGATATCACCTATGGCAACTATACCTACGCTGATTACTTGAGCTGGGACATGGAAGAAATGGTGGAACTCATCAAGGGCAGGGTCTTCAAAAAAGCAGCGGCCGCCCCAAAAAGAATCCATCAATGGCTCGCTGGAAATCTGCATACAGAATTGAATCTATTTCTCAAAGGAAAAAAATGCCAAGCCTATATCGCTCCATTTGATGTCCGATTACCCGTCAAGTCAAAACGAGACGACAAGATCTACACCGTCGTACAACCCGACATCTGCGTCGTCTGCGATCCGGTAAAATTGGATGACCGTGGATGCATCGGCGCGCCAGATTTGGTCGTCGAGGTTCTTTCACCTGGGAATAAGCAGCTCGAACTCCAGCATAAATTTGAAGTCTATGAATCCTCGGGCATCAAAGAATACTGGATAGTTGATCCTGAAAGTCAAACCCTGTTGGTCTACACGCTCAAAGATGGCAAGTACCAAGCCTCACGCCTGATGACCTACGGTGACAAAGTAAAGTCATCTGTGCTTAAGGGTTTTGAATTGGATTTGGGGGAATTCTTTGCCGATATTACATGACCCTGCGTCCAAACTGCAAGACGTCAACAACAAAAAATGTCAGTACGAAGCTTTTGACGCTGAAATAGTCTGATTTGGCCCGCTCGATAAAAGAATTAAAAATCGCCATTTGATTGAGCGAGTTCTCATTTTTCACCCGGGTACAGTCAAAACGAAGCCCAAAACCATCTGCCCAAGCTGTCTCAAAAAAAACAGCCGAAATTGAATTTCCGGCTGTCAATGCAATTTGCGTTCTATTGCCCCACCGAGCTTGGCGGCAAAGCATCAGGTACAACGTTGTCGATGGGTTTGGTCGTTTGTAGGTAAGCGAATATCGCCCCGATTTCATCGTCACGCATAGCCTGAAACATTTGCCAAGGCATGGGAGGCAAAATCTGTCTACCATTGGGACTTCCTTTGAATTTCCCCTCCCTAAGTGCCCGGAAAAATTGCTCCTCAGTCCATCCACCAATACCCGTGGGATCTGAGGTAAGATTGGAAGCGTAAGAAACCCCCCACGGTCCAACCCAAGCCGTCAAGGTCTGGGTAACCGCGTAGCCGTTTTTCTCCATGGCAGCCCGATCTACATCTGGAAAAGGCATGGCTGACGGATGCCCGGATAGTGCCAATTCCATGTCCAGCTCAGGCCCATTTGGTCCCATCTTTTTCGGGGTATGACAGTCGTGACAACCACCGATTGTTACCAAATGCTTGCCATAGTCGGGCAGGGATTGGTAACCAAGCAATTCCCAAGCGGGCTTATTCTCGACAATTTCTTCTTTGGTCTGGTTTGGCTTGCATTGGCTGAAGACAAGAAGTACTCCTAATGTTGCCAACATAATTCCTTCCTTTTTCATAGTTGTGTTTTTTGGTTTAAATGGTGCTTATAAATTCGGGGACTGCGCCGCCAGAAAAAAACCGTGGCGTTGATCCGTACTAAAAACAAAACCGCAAACGCTAATCGACTCAAACAAATCTGATACAAGATACTCACTTGGCTAGACAATGACCAGATTTTAACAAGATACTTTTCAGGCGCCTGCGGTGAAAAAAACAGCCCAAACAGATAAACCCCTGACAAATTCGATGAGCTGAAAATCCGAAAAACCTTAACTTTCCGCAAATCCCGGCAGCTATGCATGACTATCCAATGATCCTTATCATGGCCTTGTTGATTCTTGGCTATGGCGTTTTTTCCAAGAAAGCGGAGAACTCGATCATCACACCACCTATGGTTTTTGTTCTCATGGGACTCTTTGTGAGTTACTTTATGCCCAATTTATTGGACCAAAGTCCGAAGGCTGGCTATGTGAAGCCTGTCGTAGAATTCACCCTAATATTGATTCTATTCGTTGACGGTTCAACGATCGATCGAAAAAGCCTGTGGTATGAAAAATCCCTCCCATCACGTTTATTAGGAATTGGACTCCCTTTGACTATGGTATTGGGAACTTTAGCTGCTATGTGGATTTTCCCGGAAGAGAATCTTTACATTCTAATTCTATTGGCATTGATACTTTCGCCAACAGATGCCGCGTTGGGCCAGTCGGTTGTAACAGGTGAAAAAGTGCCAAAAAAGATCCGGCAAACGATCAACGTGGAAAGCGGTCTCAACGATGGGTTCGCCTATCCGCCCTTGTTGATTTGCATCAGTGTATTGGCATTGCAACAGGGTCTGGAGGTGAAGGAAGGCCACCTTTTGACATTCCTGTTAAAACAGTTCATTCTAGGTCCCGCCATCGGCGGAATTGTCGGATGGTTAGGGGGAAAACTCATAGAACTTGCCCTCAAAAAGGGTATGATGACTGTGATTTACCAAATGCTGGAATCATTTGCAATCGCGGTTTTGGCGTTCTTTGCCGCTGAATATTTTGGAGGAAATGGCTTCATCGCGGCATTTGTTGCGGGGATGATGCTTGGAACCAGAAGAGAGGAGGCGAGGGAACGAATGAAAGAATTCGGCGAAGCGGGAAGTCAAGTGATGGTCATGTTTATATTCCTGCTCTTCGGAATGATTTTGGTGCCTTCTTCGTACCCACTTTGGGACTGGAGAGCTTGGATTTACGCTATCATGAGTCTAACACTTATCCGAATGCTTCCTGTATGGATAAGTCTCATCGGAACTGGTCTTGATCGAAAAACCGTTCTTTTTATCGGTTGGTTTGGCCCAAGAGGCGTGGCTTCAATCCTTTATCTGTTGATAGCAATCATCACTTTGGGACCTGATGGTATGGATAGATTGGTGAGCGTAATCACCCTGACGGTGTTGTTGAGCATATTTCTACACGGTATTTCAGCTAGGCCGCTGTCAGGTATTTTTGGAAAGGGAGATCATGAAAATTAACCGCACAACATTTGGACACTGACACAAAAACCGGATTTCATCGCGGATCGCTCAAAGGTTAATCACGGCCCCTAAAAAAACCTCCTGATTTGGGAGGTTTTCATTGACTAATTCAGTTGCCCTGCGCCGCCTCTGCCTTGGCTTTACGCTTAAATCCCTTTCGGAAAGGCCATGTATACGGTAGCGCTTCCAAACCCTTGTTCAGGTTTAAGGTAGCGCTATCGACATTAGTCATGGTGCTCCTAAGTTTACCCGCAAACTCCTCATCATTCAACAACATCCCTGCAGTATTGTCCGTGCTGTTGAGTTTCTGTGAAGTAGCATTCAGGTTTTTGGTGAGCATCTCCGCGTTATTTGAAGTTTCTTCAAGTTTTGATACAGTGCTTTGAAGTTTCGGGAAAGTCTCTTTGTCATTTGTCAACTGATGTAAAAGAGTACCTTCTTTGTTGAGATTTTTACTCACATTGGAAAGTTCTGACAAGGTCCTTCGTGATTCAAGGGAAGCCGACTCGAGGTTGTTAAGCGTGTTTTTGAAAGAAATAGCCAAGGTGCTATCAGTCATGACCGCGCCAACGATACCTTTCCCTTCGGCGATTTTGGTGGTGAGTATCTTAAGATTTTCGGTAATTGTGACTAGATTTTTGTTGTTTTCCTGGAGCGTAGCCATCATCTTGTCGGTATCAAGCGGCATCTCGGCGGTGAGTCTGTCTCCATCCTCGACAGCGGGAGATTGGGTCGTACCGCCATAGATCACGATGATTTTGTTACCGATCAGTCCATCCGAACCGATTGTTGCTTTCGAATCTTTCCGGATGTATTCCTGCACCTTTGCCTCCACAGCCAAAATAATCTCTACTTGGGATTCACCGTAGAAATTGATCTTGCGGACTGTGCCGATCTTCACACCTGAAAACCATACGTTGTTGCCCTGCTGAAGTCCCGCCACATCGTCGAATACAGCGCTCAGTTTGATGCTTTTCACGAATTTCTTTTGTTGGCCTCCCAGCGTCAGTACACCCAACACGAAAATGATGATCCCTATTAGGACAAAAATGCCCACAATGACAGATTTTTTATTATCGTTTCTCATTACTTGATAAAATTATAGTCATAAAATGCTTTTACTTGGGGGTCCTCCGCCCCCTCAAATACGTCCGTAAAGGACCCTACTGCCGTGAATTGGCCGTTGATCAAAACGGCCATGCGGTCCCCTGTTTGCTTCGCGCAGGCAAGGTCATGGGTAATCACGATGGAAGAGGTATTGAATTGTTCTTGTACCTGATTGATGAGGTTATTTATTTCAATACAGGTAACCGGGTCAAGACCTGCCGTCGGCTCATCATAGAGCATTATCTCGGGGTAGAGGATCAAAGTTCGGGCGATACCAATTCTTTTCTTCTGACCTCCTGAAAGCTCCGAAGGCATCTGGTTGACAGTCTTGGGAAGTGCTACTGCCTCCAACAACTCCTCGACCCGCCTATCGACTTCCTTTCGGCTGATATTCTTGACGTTCCGTACAAGCGGAAACTCAAGGTTTTCTCTCACGGTCATACTATCATATAGGGCCGAGGCCTGGAAAGAGAATCCAATCCTCAACCGCAATTGGTTCAATTCCTTGATCGGCAATCCCAATGCGTTTTTTCCGAAGATTTTCACCTCGCCTTTGTCCGGTGTGAGCAAGCCCACGAGGATTTTGATCAGGACAGATTTACCGGTACCCGATTTTCCAAGGACGACAAGGTTCTCACCTTTGTACAAATCCAAATCCACTCCCCTAAGCACATGATTGTCGTCAAAGGACTTGTACAGTCCTCTGATCTCCACAACTTTTTCGTTTTCTATCTTACGCATACCGGATGGCGTTTACGATCTGCATGACCAATAGCTCTTCTATGAAAATCAAAAACATCGACATAACGACCGCCGCGTTTGCCGCCTGCCCCACGCCTTCGGTACCCTTCGACGAGTTGTAGCCTTTGTAGCATCCAACAATGCCTATCGTGAATCCAAAGATCAACGATTTGATCACTGAGGAAAATATGTCAAGAAACGAAATGGATTCGAAAACTTGGATGAAGAACGTGGATAAGCTGACGAGCTCGTTCTGATTGACATTGATGAATGAACCCATCAAAGCCACAAAATCCGTGTACATCATCAGTACAGGTATCATAAAGGTGGTAGCAAGCGTCCGGGTCACGACCAAATACTTAAATGGATTGATCGCGGATACTTCCATGGCATCGATCTGCTCCGTTACCTTCATCGAACCGATCTCTGCGCCGATACTGGATCCAACCTTGCCTGCCGAAATCAGCGCTGTCACCAAGGGGCCCAAGGCCCTAACCACAGCGATGGAAATCAAAGCAGGAAGCCAAGAAGTAGCGCCGAATTCGGCGAGTGACGGACGGCTTTGGTTTGTAAATACAATTCCGATGATGAATCCTGTCAAGGAGATCAAAGGCAAAGAGCGATAACCGATCTCGTAGCACTGACGTAGGACTTCCCTGAACTCATATGGCGGGCGCCAGACTTCCTGAAAAAACCGCTTTACAAATTGGAAGGCATTAGCCAGCCCCCTAAAAAATTTATCAAGCTTTTTACTCAGAACTGTATCCCTCGAATCTATCTTATAGAACATAAACGGCAAAAGTTGAAATCACTAAGGTAACAATTTGGGGCATTGTTAAGAATCCAATCCCAATATTTCGGTCAATATTTGTGGAGTAAGCGGCTTTACCAGAAACCCCGACACTTGTGCATAATTTTTACTCATCTCCACATCCATCGGATCCATCGAGGAAGTGAGCATCTTCACTTCGATATGATTGCCGATTTTCTGGAGGTGGTCCAAAAAATCCCAGCCCTGCATCTCGGGCATATTCACATCCAATATCAATAGATCCGCACTACCTCCCTTCAGCCAATCCAAAGCCTCATATGGATTGTCGAAAAAGAAGGTCTGCAATTCTGGACTAATCCGCTGGAGATTCTTTCGATTGATCATGTGCTGGATTTTGTCATCATCTACAAACACCAGCGTGGAAACTTTTTGGGGCATAAGGAAAAAAGATTGGTTCACAAAACACTGCCCAAAAGATCATTGCCAGGAAGGGGGTAGGGAATGAACTTTAAGACTCACAAATATAAAAACATCCTGCTTGGCATGGCTAATTATCGAGAATACATTTTTAGCCTAATCAAAATAATTTAGCGATTACAAATTCAGCTATATCTAAAACACATTTAATCCATTATTTATCTGATACTTACATGTCAACATCTGAATAATCACATGCAGCAACAATAGAACCAAAAAGAACCGCGTTGCTATCTTCAATCAACAGAAAAAGAAAAGATTGGCCCAAATTTAGAGTTCCAATATTTCGGTTTCCCAATTGATGGGATTCCCATTTTTTGACTAGATTGGCCATGCCATTCTCAAAACAAAAACACCATGAAGCTCACTTACGCTCATTCACTAATAAAGTCGATTGTTGCACTTGTAATGCTGGCTTGCACTTTTAGCCTAAATGCCTTGGGCCAAGAATCGGGCTACGATGCAGCCCTGGCCGAGAAGCTCGGCGCTGACGAACGTGGCATGAAAAAGTATGTAATGGCATTTCTTTATCGCGGCGAACGGGTAGCTGAATATACCCCGGAGCAAAGGGCTGAAATCCAAAAAGGCCACATGGGGAATATTACCAAATTGGCGGAATCTGGGAAACTAATCATGGCCGGACCTTTCTTTGGTAATGAAGATTTGAGGGGGATTTTTGTCTTTGACGTCTCCACAATGGACGAAGCCGCAAGCTTAACAGCTCAAGATCCGGCTGTCGCGGCGGGTGTTTTGAAGATGGATCTTCGGGAATGGTATGGGCCAGCGGCACTCATGATGATCACTGATCTTCACGCTAAGCTTACTAAACCTACCAATTGACAATCACTTTTTGACCCCTAGTCTAACCTCTATCCCAGCAACAACATGCAGCAAAAAAACTACGCACTCTTCCTTTCCATCACTGCCGCACTTGGCGGGTTTTTGTTCGGATTTGATACCGCAGTGATATCGGGCGCAGAGAGGGATATACAAAACCTATGGGAACTGGATGATTGGAGCCACGGGCTCGCTGTTGCCATGGCGCTCTACGGGACCGTCTTGGGTGCCTTGCTTGGCGGCATACCCGCGGACAAATACGGAAGAAAAGTTACCCTGATCTGGATCGGTATTTTCTATTTCGTATCCGCCTTGGGCTCTGCCCTGGTGGATGATGTCTACTCATTCATGTTTTACCGCTTCATCGGTGGCCTAGGCGTGGGCGCATCTTCAGTTGTCGCGCCGATGTATATTTCCGAGATTGCTCCTGCAAAAAGTCGCGGGCAACTGGTGGCCCTTTACCAGTTCAATATCGTGTTTGGCATTCTCATGGCTTATTTTTCAAACTACCTTATCGGTACTGCCAACCTTGATGAAGCTTGGCGCTGGATGCTGGGAGTAGAGGCCATCCCCGCCTTGATCTATTCCATTTTGATCCTCAAAGTACCTAAAAGCCCACGATGGCTGATCGCAAAGAAACAGGATTACCAAACTGCCCGGGAAATCTTGACACGAACCGATCCCGAGGGGGTAGACGAAGCGATCAAATTGGCCATCGAAGAGAGCAAGTCGATCAAAGGTAAAACCTCCGTCGCCGCACTATTCGATTCCAGATTCAGAAAAATTTCCTTCTTCGCCTTCCTGATGGCATTTTTCAACCAAATGTCCGGCATCAACGCCATTATCTACTTTGCGCCAAGAATCTTCGAATCGGCAGGGATTTCCACAGAAGATGCACTTTTCTCTACAATCGGAATCGGCGTCATCAACCTCATCGCGACGATGGCCGGTCTATATTTGATCGATAAATTGGGAAGGAAAAAACTCATGTACATAGGGTCGGTCGGCTACATCATTTCGCTATCCCTGATGGCGTATTCCTATTTTGGAGGAATGATTTCCAGCAACCTACTCCCCTATTTCGTATTTGTGTTCATCGCCTCGCATGCGATCGGACAGGGTTCCGTGATCTGGGTATTTATTGCCGAAATATTCCCCAATGAGTTGCGCGCATTCGGCCAATCCCTGGGTTCATTTACCCACTGGATTTTGGCAGCCTTGATCGCAAATGTTTTCCCCTTCTTTGCCAATACATTTGGTGCGGGAAGTATATTCGCCTTTTTCGCGCTCATGATGGTGCTCCAACTGCTTTGGGTGGCCTTCAGAATGCCTGAAACGAAAGGAAAGTCTTTGGAAGAAATTCAACAAGAACTACAAAAAACTCATGTCTAAGAAAGTCATCTGTTTTGGGGAAATGCTGTGGGACTGCTTTCCCGATAAGGAAATACCTGGCGGCGCTCCAATGAACGTCGCACTTCATCTCCACCAACTGGGCCTTGAAGTGGGCATGATTTCACGGGTAGGAGACGATGAAAGAGGCAGAAAATTCCTTGACTTCATATCCGGCTATGGCTTTCCGACGGATTTGGTTCAGATAGACCATATCCATCCTACAGGAAATGTCATCGTCCACAACGAAGACCCCGAAAACATCAAATACACGATCGTCTCACCGGTGGCCTGGGATTACATCGAAATGAACGAGCAGAACATCCATGCAGTCCAATCCGCCGATGCCTTGATTTTTGGCAGCCTTGCCGTGAGAAATACCCAAAGTTGGGACACGTTATACCATCTCCTACACCAGCCAACGCTCAATATTTTTGATATCAACCTCCGTGCGCCGTTCTACGATTTCGAAAAGATAGAACTTTTGCTTGGCTACACAGACATATTGAAAATCAACGAAGACGAACTGGAGATCGTCGCGGATTATTTCAACCTGAAAAACGACATCAATACCGTTTGCGACATGCTCACGACCCACTTCCCGATCCAAATGGTCTGCGTCACTTTGGGATCGAAGGGCGCCATGATCTATGAAAATGGGAAAGTCTTCAAGCATCCCGGCTATAAAGTCACTGTAGAGGATACCGTAGGTGCAGGTGATGCATTTTTGGGTGGTTTTGTCAAGAGCTATTTGGAAGGCAAAAAACCCGAGGAAATACTCGATTTTGCCTGTGCAATCGGAGCATTTGTTGCGACGAAAAAAGGTGGAACGCCACGTTACCAGGTAGACGAGATTTGGAAAGCCGTCGGACAGAAAGGATGAAAACCCCCTTTCTTTCTTAGATAACCGAAAAACGAAGCTGCGATCGTTCGAATGCAGCATTTTTTGATTTTGAAGTAGATCAATTTCCGGAAAGGAATAGAATCCGTGAGACCCTGGGTATTCCTATCCTTTATTTGCTCCTACAAAATCCTCGTTTATCCCAAACATGCTTCGCCAATAACACCAAAATTACAATTCGCTGAGTTTTAACTATTTTCAAGGAATTGTTTATGATTATTTTTCTCATCAAACCACACTATGCCACTCGAAACAAGTTCTGAAATCAACCTGGTGGACAATTCGCCGAAGCCCGCCATTCTCGTCAACCGGATCGACATCATCGACATTATTCGCGGAGTTGCGCTTTTAGGCATCCTGCTTTTGAACATCCCTTATTTTGCGATGGAAGACTCCTTCACGGATCCCTGGTCGCAGGATACAGGCAACGTCAATTTCTGGGTGCATGCTGTCAATATCATATTCTTCGAGGGCAAGATGCGGGCATTGTTTTCGATGGTTTTTGGCGCGGGAATTCTACTTTTCACGATGAACAAGGAAAAAGCGGGAAAATCAGCCACCTGGCTTTTTTACAAGAGAATGATATGGCTAACGCTGTTTGGCCTTGCCCACGCGCACCTCCTGCTTTGGCTGGGCGATATTCTTTATTTCTACGGCGTGATTGGGATGATTGCGTTCCTCTTTAGGAAAATGAAACCCAAATACCTCGCCATGGGAGTTCCGATTGTCGCGATCATCGGCTTTGTCGCCAACACGCTCTTCATGCAAAACATCCGTTCCAAATACCTGGAGTACAAAGAAGTAATTACGCTACAGGAAACGGGAGCCGAATTAGCTGAGAAAGAACTCGCCGCTCTCGAGGCGTGGAAAGAAGTGCAAAAAGAATTTATTCCCGACAAAGACCAAGTCAAAATCAACACTGCATTGATGAAGGGTTCCTATTCCGAGGTGGCAAGCTACATTCGCCCAAAGGCAATAGACGGACAGTTCAAATACCTCATTTTCTCGATTTGGGATATGCTGGCATTGATGCTGCTGGGAATGGCGCTGTACAAATGGGGATTCTTGACCCTGGCTTGGACCGATGCCCAATACCGAAAAACCATGTGGATTGGGTATGGTGTCGGCTTACCCTTGGTTACCTTTTCGTTCATTTACAACACAATTTATTTTCCAAATGTCGAAGCTGGCCTAGCCTATATCGAAACCCATTCGATCAATTGGGTGGCATTGATCTATGATTTCCAACGCATCCTTATCATGATGGCACATGTGGCTTTGGTCATGATTCTTTATAAAAATGGAGTTTTCACCCGACTCATGGATAGCTTACGAGCGGTTGGCCAGACAGCGTTCACGAATTATATCATGCACACGGTCATTTGCTCACTCGTTTTCTTTGGTTACGGGCTCAACCAATTTGCTGAGTGGGAATATTACCAACTCTACTTACTCGTCGCAGGCATATGGATGTTTCAGCTTTTGCTAAGTCCTATTTGGCTGAAGAAATACCTATTCGGTCCCCTGGAATGGCTATGGCGGTGCCTAACATACGGCAGGATGCAGCCATTTGTCCGGAAATGACATACGCTTAAATCTCCTTCGACCATCAATCTATGTTTGAAAATTTTAAAACCTGTCTTTGGCAAAATTTTGGTGCTGCCGTCGATATGCTAGGTAATGCCATTGCCGCATGTCCGGAGGAGATGTGGGAAAAAGATATGAAGTTCTTCTACCTCAGCTACCATACCGTAATCTTCCTGGATTATTATCTCTCGATTCCCGTGAGTGAATTTTCACCCCAACTCCCCTATTTTCTCGAAAATCAAGAAAAATTGCCGGAGCAAGCTGTTGATGATGTATTGCCTTTGAGGCATTTTGATCAAGGGGAGATGTTGGCCTATATCGCACAAATCAAAGGAAAGTGTCGGGACCAAATCCTGAATTTTCCTGAAGAACGATTCTCCCAGCCTTGGATCAAAGCCTCCGAGCTAGAGCTTCATGTCGGGTGCCCACAGACCGTGGCAACCTATTCAGTATTGGAAATTCTATTCTATAACCTGCGACATGTGCAGCACCATGTCGGCCAACTGAATCTGATCCTAAGGCGGCAAACAAACCAAGCACCTGATTGGGTCGCCATGGTCGACTGATATTCAAAAAAAGCAACCTTCAATTCGATTGACCAAATTCATTACATTTGCCCCCTATTCTCCACAAACGATGAGAAAATCCATCCAAATAATCCTGCTAGGAATGAGTATCGCATGTTCCCCAAACAAACCCGAATTTTCACTCCCGGACGTTGCTGCACCCGTAGCCGCAGTTAAACCCTTTGAGATTACAGCCAAGCATGGCCATGTCCGCGTCGACAATTACTATTGGCTCAACGACCGAGAAAATCCGGAAGTCATCGCATACCTCGAAGCTGAAAACAAGTACATGGACACCATGATGGCGCATACCAAGGGATTTCAGGAAAGTCTTTTCCTAGAAATGCGTGCACGCATCAAGGAGGACGACAGCTCGGTTCCCTTCAAATTGGACGACTATTACTATTACACCCGCTATGTCGAAGGGGGAGAATACCCCATCTACGCGCGAAAAAAAGGTTCTTTGGAGGCTCCCGAAGAGGTCATCATGGATGGAAATGAGCTTGGAAAGGGAAAGTCTTTCTTGAATTTCTTCACCTCCGTCAGCCCCGACCACAACCTCGCAGCGATCATCATGGATACCGTCGGGAGGAACTTCTACACGGTCATGATCAAAGACCTGAGGACGGGACAAATGCTTCCTGACAAAATAGAAAATATCCGAAGCAGCGCAGTCTGGACAAACGACAACAAGTCGTTCTACTATTCCATTCCGGATCCAGTTACGCTGAGAAACTTCCAGGTGAAAAGACATTTCCTCGGCAGCGAGGCCTCCAAGGACGAGATAATCTTTGAGGAAAAAGACCAGACGCTGTCTTGCGGGGTTGGCAAAACCAAATCCAAGAAATACATCATCATCGGTTCAGGAAGGACGGACGCATCCTATGCCCAATTTCTGGATGCAGACAATCCTGGAAAGCCGATACTCATCGCGCCGATCCAAGACAATGTCCAATATAGTGTCGACCATGCCGGCGGAGATCAATTCTACATATACACCAACCTGAACGCGGTCAACTACCGTCTTGCACAGGCCCCTATTTCCAATCCGGGAAGTCCAAATTGGAAAGATGTTATTCCCCACCGCGAAGCGGTATTCCTGGAAGGTGTAGATTATTTCAAGGATTTTCTGGCGATAGAAGAGAAAAAAGAAGGCCTGTCACAAATCCGCATCATCAAGAGGGCAGACAATTCCGAACACAACATGGAGTTTGATGAACCAGCATACACAGCGGGTCTGGGCTACAATCCCGAATTTGAAACCAAAACATTGCGGTATTCCTACACCTCCATGACGACTCCAAATTCAACCTTTGACTATGACATGGAGACCCGGGAAAAAACCCTGATGAAAGAACAACCTGTACTGGGCAACTTCAACAAGGCCAACTACGAAACCGAGAGAATCATGGTCACAGCGCGAGATGGGAAGAAAATCCCGATGTCCATCGTGTACAGGAAGGATGCTTTCAAAAAGGACGGCACAGCGCCAGGCTGGATTTACGCCTATGGGTCGTATGGGGCATCCATGGATCCCTATTTCTCCAGCTCACGCCTGAGCCTTTTGGACCGGGGATTTGTCTATGCGATAGCCCACGTAAGAGGTGGCCAGGAAATGGGTGGAGCCTGGTATGAGGACGGGAAAATGATGAACAAGAAAAATACCTTTTTCGACTTCATCGATTGCTCCAAATGGCTCCAAGACAACGGCTACGTAGCCAAAGACAAACTCTTCGCCTCTGGCGGAAGTGCGGGTGGGTTGTTGATTGGTGCCGTGACGAATATGGCCCCGGAAGTGTACCGCGGTGTGATAGCCCAAGTGGCCTTTGTCGATGTGATCACGACGATGATGGACGAATCCATCCCCTTGACCACATTCGAGTGGCTCGAATGGGGCAATCCCAATATTCAGGAACAATATGAATACATGCTTTCCTACTCTCCCTATGACAATGTGGAAGCCAAAGCCTATCCAAACATCCTAGCCACCACGGGATTGCATGATTCCCAGGTCCAATATTGGGAACCAGCCAAATGGGTCGCAAAGTTGAGGACCATGAAGACCGACAACAACCGCCTGTTTCTCTACACCAACATGGACGCAGGCCACGGAGGTGCAAGTGGTCGCTTTGAGAGCCTCAAGGAATTGGCAAAAGAATATGCTTTCGTATTTGACATCCTTGGTATCAAGGAATAGGATCCGATAGTTTTAAATCCGATCAGAAATCTAAACCGATCTTTCTAATTGAAGGATCGGTTTTTTTTATCCGCTTTTTTCGATGAACTTTCGAAAAGGCTTTCAGCGATTTGACTCGCTCAGCCAATGAAACTGCCTCTCGGTCAATGCGAAATGCCGGGGAAGTTTTTTCAATACGATTGAAAGCGTGTCCGAATCCTTGACGCCATGCAGTCGGATCTCTCCCGTATTGGGAATTTTCAGATCGAAAACCACCCGAGGGAGCGAATCCCAACTGGCTTTTCTCCATTCCAAAATTTCACCTGCACTGTCGGGACGATAGTCAAAATAAGCGCGGCCATACCGCATCCTGAATGTGGAATCATTGGCCGAAAAGCTTCCAGCCCCATTGTAGTCAAAAATAACATCCCTCCAGCGAAGGGTGTCCGCAAGACTTTCGGGAATGGTATCCCCATTTTTCACAAACACCTCCACATGGTACATGCCTGGGTCCACGGGCGGCAATTCCTTGGTAAGGTCAGCATGGTATTGAAGACGATACTGATAATAATTGTATGTCACCATCCCAAAGGATGTGATAATGAAAAATATTTTAAGTACCCAGCGTGAAACATTGAACCATTTTGATCGGCTGATTGGCGTGTAGACCGCCGAGGGAAGCGTCGGAGAATTCCTCAGAAAAAACCCGATCAACCTCTCACGTTCCTGCCACACCAAATAAGTGCTCGCGAGGAGCAGATGAAAGGAATAAATCTTCACCGGAATGTCATAGCTCATATTGAGCATAAACACATTGGCAAACACGCCAACCGAGAGCATTGACCCCAACAAGGCCGTGTTTCTCCAAATCAAGAGCAAGGCAACCAAGACCTCGGCAATCCCGGAAAACACCTGATAGGGCGTACTGTAGCCGATGAAGAGCCAAGAAAATCGCATCGGCAAAAAATCCCCCAAAGGCGTTGCCAATTGGCTCAGATTCGGAAAGTACATCTGCATCGCAAAGACCTTCAGAATACCATAGCTGAACGCAGTTCCCGCCACCGTATATCGCAGACCAAATCCCAAGAAATAATACAACTTGGGATAAGCCGAGCGCCTCCAGTCGAGGATACTCCACACCAGAGTGCCTACCGCTGCCAGAAGAAATTGGGTGTAAAACAAGGCCCATCCATAACTCGTATCGCCACTTCCCCCCATCGGAACAAGCACGTCCTTGATACGGAAAAATCGCGAATTCATAAAATTCACCAAAAGGTCAAGGGGATGATTGACCCATTCGGCAAACCAGTACAATCCGGGGATTGCTGTGAAAAAGTTTAGCGGATTGAAATACAATGCAAAGTAGATGAAGAAAAAGCGAAAGAGAACCCGGTTTGCTGACGGCCACGTTGAATCGGAAGGAGCGAACATACGATTGGATTTTACCTGCAAGCTACAAAATTGACCCTTTTGTCTAAAGCCTTACCATATGGCATGTCGCCGAGACGGAAAAAATCTTGCCTCAAAAAAATCTTTCGCCATCCTGATGCTTTGCAATCTGCAAACCGTTGGTATTTTATATAACCAAGTTTTGCCGAATCAGTAAAATACCAAATAAAGACGCAAGATTTTGCCATAGACTTTGCGTATCTTCAGAATTTTCAAGAAATTCCAGATGAAACCATAAAACCCCCATTATGAAAAAACTATTTTTAATTCCTGCAATTGTCTTGATGGGCCTTTTGTTTGTACAAGGCACGTCCAAGCCTGAGACCGAAACAATCCATCCAGCTGTGGCCCCCGAAATGCCGGCTAATGTAAAGGCAGTAGTCGAAAAGAAATGCTACGGTTGCCACAATGCCGAGTCCAAAAACGAAAAAGGCAAAGCCAAATTGGATTGGGACGCCTTTGAAGCTACAAAAAAGTCAAAGCAGCTCGCCACCATGGGCAAAATCAACGAAACCCTAGCCAAAGGCGAAATGCCACCCGCCAAATTCTTGGAAAATAGGCCTGAAGGCAAGCTCTCGGCCGAAGAATTGGCGACATTGATGGACTGGAGTGCCGGCAAAAAGAAATCGAAGGAATGAAAGCTTGGCAATACATCACGGGCGGACTCGCGGCCCTCATCGTTATTTCCCAATTTATCCCCAACGAGTTGCCTGCCGTAGAAACTTCCAATCCGGGGGATATCATCCAATCCGGCATTGTGGAGGACGATGTGGCGGCGTTGTTGAAGAACTCCTGCTACAGCTGCCACAGCAATGAAACCCATTACCCTTGGTATTCTTACGTGGCACCTTCTTCCTGGCTCGTAGCCAAAGACGTACGGGAAGGCAGGGACGAACTCAATTTTTCCACCTGGACTTCTTACTCGATGATGGATAAGCTCGCAAAACTCGACGACATCGTAGAAGAAGTGAAGGAAGGCGAAATGCCCATGGGTATTTACACACTGATTCACCCATCCGCAAAGTTGGACGACGCGCAAATTCAACTTATCGTAACCTGGGCTGAGACTACGATGGATATTGTGGCCGAAGAAGAAGATACCGAGGAATGATATTCTATCAAGCAGACTGTTGTGAGTTTGATCCTTAATAAAAATAGGCCCCGCTTGGGGCCTATTTTTTAGAGAAATATGCGAGTATCAACCTACTCTACAACGTGTATCTTCAGCATGTTGGTTTTCCCTTTTTCCTTTAGCGGCATACTTGCCGTATTGATGATGATGTCACCCTTTTTGACATAACCTTCATCCTTGAGTCTGTCTTGGATATCCATGAAAGTCGCGTCAGTAGAGGTATGCGATTCATAGTAATAGGCCCTCACACCCCACACCAAGCTCAGCTGGGTGAGCATCGAGCTGTTGCGCGTAAACACCAATAGGTTCGCCAATGGCCTGAATGAAGCCAACCGCAAAGCTGTTTGGCCAGATGTGGTTATGCCTACAAGCGCTTTTGCCTTCACATTTCTGGATAACCTTGCCGCCATCAACGTCAAGTTCTTGCTGTAAAAGTTCGGATCGTTTTCCTCGATTTTGTATAGGTGGTGAAACACATCATGGTTGTTCTCGATGTAATTGATGATGCTGCTCATGGCCTTCACGGCGTTGACGGGAAACTGGCCCGAAGCGGTTTCGGCTGAAAGCATCACCGCATCTGCACCGTCCAACACGGCAGTTGCCACGTCGTTGGTTTCCGCACGCGTAGGCCTCGGATGCGTGGTCATACTTTCCAACATCTGCGTCGCAATGATCACCGGCTTACATGCCAGTTTACATTTGGTCACGATCTGCTTTTGCCAGAGAGGGACGGTTTCTGCAGGTACTTCCACACCCAAATCTCCCCTCGCTACCATAATTGCGTCCGTTTCCGCAATGATGGCATCGATATTGGCAAGGGCTTCAGGCTTTTCGATCTTGGCTACGATTTTGCAATTTTTGCCCGCCTCCGTGATCCGCTCACGCAATTCCTTAATATCATCAGCAGTCCTGACAAACGACAGCGCGATCCAATCGACATCATGCGCTAAGCCAAACTCCAGATCTTCCAAATCCTTTTCTGTCAGGGAAGGTGCCGAAACCTTCGTGTTCGGAAGGTTGATACCTTTTCTTGATTTTAGGACACCTCCATGAATGACGACGCAGCGTACATTCTTGCCGTCAGTATTGTTCACTGCCAACTCAATATTGCCATCGTCGATCAAGATCCTATCCCCGGATTTGACATCATAAGGAAGGTTTTTATAGACGGTGCTTACAAGTTCCGCATTGCCCACGACAGTTTCGTTGGTGATGGTGATTTTTTGTCCGGGAGAGATTTGCACACCACCGTTTTCCATTTCACCGACACGGATTTTTGGACCTTGCAAGTCTTGTAGGATTCCGATATTAAGGTTGTTTTCTTTGTTGATTTCGCGGATCAATTTGACCACTTTGGCATGGTCCTCGTGCTTGCCGTGCGAGAAGTTGAGTCTGAATACATTTGCGCCGGCATTGGCCAAGCTGCTCAGCATGTCCTTGGTATTGGAAGCGGGGCCTATCGTCGCGAGGATTTTGGTCTTATTGTAAAGGGCAATACTCATGGAATATTGATGTTAATAGGTTAGAAGGTTTTCTTTTGATTTGATTTTACTGATATCAAGCTTGACCACATTTTGGATCAAGGGGCTTTCCGATAATCGGCCAATATAGTCATTTAAATCCAATTCGCCGGTCAAATCCTGTACCAGCAGAAAATAGTCGATCATTTTCAACTCAGGAATTAAGTACATGGAAGCGGCAGAATCGTGATGGGATTTGTTTCTTAGCAACTGTAGAAAACCATGCTCCTTAGCTTCCTTGAATTGGGAAATGTACAGCGTCGAACCATCATTGAAATCCAAAACGTAGTCCTCGGTGCGCGCTAACCTCGTCTTCAAAAGCTGATTGATCAACCATGCGATCTTGTAATCCTTGAGCGGAGCCACAAAGCCCAAAAGTTCAAATTCGTAGTGGTGTTCTACAAATAACTTGGTTTTCTTCATGGTTGAAAAATTTGCAAAAACAAAAGTAAAAATAATATTCGTACTTCATTGGAGGCAGACAATATCTTAAATTTAGCTCAACCAATTTTTTGCAATAAGGTTATAAATCCATTTCTTTGCGGAGTGTTTAAAATTTAACTGTTCAAAAAATGTCTGAAATAGCACAAAAAGTAAAAGCCATTATCGTTGATAAGCTAGGCGTTGAAGAATCTGAAGTTACTCCTGAGGCAAGCTTCACTAATGACCTTGGTGCTGACTCACTGGATACAGTTGAGCTCATTATGGAATTCGAAAAAGAATTCAACATCTCCATTCCAGACGATCAAGCTGAACAAATCGGCACAGTAGGCCAAGCTATCAGCTACCTGGAGGCAAACGTAAAATAATATTCCCTTTAAAATTCATTTATGAATTTAAAAAGAGTTGTAGTAACAGGTCTAGGCGCCCTCACACCACTTGGAAACACAGTAGAAGAATACTGGAAAGGGCTTTCAAATGGTGTCAGCGGCGCCGCGCCTATTACTAGATTCGACGCATCACTTTTCAAGACCCAATTTGCCTGCGAGGTCAAAGGGTTGGATGTAGAACAGTTCATCGACCGGAAAGAAGCCAGGAAAATGGACCTGTTTACACAAATGGGCCTCATTGCAGCAGATCAAGCAATTCTTGACGCTGGCATCGACCTCGAAAAAAGCAACCTCAACCGTATCGGCGTGATCCTTGGATCAGGAATCGGAGGACTCAAGTCCTTTCAGGATGAAGTCACCGATTTTGCAAAAGGCGACGGTACACCAAGGTTTAACCCATTTTTTATCCCCAAGATGATCGCCGACATATGCGCCGGTCATGTATCCATCAAATACGGATTCAGGGGACCAAATTTCGTCACAGTATCAGCCTGTGCATCGGCGACCAACGCAATCATTGACGCCTTCAACTACATCCGTCTGGGCAAAGCAGACATTATTGTCTCCGGCGGTACGGAAGCCACGATCACCGAAGCAGGTGTCGGTGGGTTCAATGCCCTGAAAGCACTTTCACAAAGAAATGATTCTCCCCAAACAGCATCAAGACCTTTTGATAAAGAGCGTGATGGCTTTGTACTTGGCGAGGGTGCAGGTATTTTGATCATAGAAGAATATGAGCACGCCAAAGCAAGGGGAGCAAAAATATACGCCGAAATAGTCGGTGGCGGCATGTCCGCCGACGCATACCACCTGACGGCGCCACATCCGGAGGGTCTTGGAGCAAGCAACGTTATGATCGCCGCATTGGAAGACGCAGGATTGAAACCCGAGGATATTGATTATGTCAATGTTCATGGAACTTCAACCCCCTTGGGAGATATCAGCGAAGTGAAAGCCATCCAAAAGGTCTTTGGCGAACATGCCTACAATATCAACATCAGCAGTACCAAGTCCATGACAGGGCACTTATTGGGGGCAGCCGGGGCAATCGAAGCAATAGCCTCCATCCTTGCAATCCAAAATAGCCTCGTCCCTCCTACCATCAACCATTTTACGGATGATGAGGAGTTTGACAGCAGGCTTAACCTGACATTCAACAAAGCCCAAAAAAGGGAAATCAGGGCTGCGCTTAGCAATACCTTTGGATTTGGTGGACACAATGCGTCCCTCATTTTCAAGAAAATAAATGGGTAGCCTTGAAACTCTCGCGCTTACTCCGGCTTAGATCTTTATTCTACACATCATACGAAAAAAGGCTTGCCGCCTCCATCAAACACATGGTAGGCAGCAAGCCTTTTAATTTGTCCCTCTACAAGCTGGCCATCAAGCATGCCGCGGCTGCAGAGGAGACTGTCAATGGAATGAAAATCTCGAACGAACGCCTCGAATACCTTGGGGATGCCGTGCTCGGAGCTGTGGTGGCAGAGTTTCTGTTCATCAAATACCCATTTCGAGACGAGGGCTTTTTGACCGAAACGCGCTCGAGAATGGTAAACCGCGAGGCATTAAACCACATTGCCATCAAACTGGGCCTCAGCAAAATTATCGAAGAGGAATATCGTGGGAAAAACGTGGGAACACACAAGTCAATCTACGGCGATGCCCTCGAAGCGATGGTGGGCGCCGTTTACTTGGATCGTGGTTACGAGTTCTGCAAGAAGTTTATCCTCAGGCGTATCATCATCCATTTTGACTTGGATAGCATCATCAATACGACCACAAATTTCAAAAGCAAAGTCATCGAATGGTCCCAAAAAGAAAACAGCTCGGTTGATTTCAGGACTGTCTCCATCGATGGAAGCCAACGGTTCAAGGAATTTGTCGTTGAATTGCTCATCAACAATGAACCCGTGGCCACAGGCAAAGGCGCAACCAAAAAGAAAGCTGAACAGGAAGCTGCCAAAAACGCCTGCGAAATTCTGAACATAGCCGTTTAGAACAGTATATTTGAAATTCGGGTTTTCAGTTTGTATCCCTCTTTTTATGTCATCCATCAAAATCGCCTGTGCTACAGTAAACCAGACTCCTTTGGACTGGTCTGGCAATCTGGGCAGGATCATTGATTCCATCCAATATGCCAAGGAAAACAGCGTTCAATTGCTTTGTTTTCCGGAATTGGCCCTCACGGGTTATGGAAGTGAAGATTTGTTCTTGAGTTATTGGTACCCCAAAAAGGCGCTCGCCCAACTCGAAAAACTCGTACCGCATTGCGCAGGCATCACGGTTGCCGTCGGATTGCCCGTCCGGATAGGAGACAAAGTATTTAATTGTGTCGCGGTTGTCGAAGATCAGAAAATCAAAGGCTTCGTGGCCAAGCAGTTCCTTGCGATCGATGGCGTACATTATGAATTCCGTTGGTTTACTCCCTGGGAGGCCGGCAAAGTAATCTCCTTGGAATTCATGGGTGCAGCGGTTCCGCTGGGCGATATGATCTTTGAGAAAGAGGGGATAAAATATGGCTTCGAAATTTGTGAAGATGCATGGAGAGGAGATGTGAGGCCCGGATTCCGACTACGAGACAGGCAGGTTGATCTGATTTTCAACCCAAGTGCAAGCCATTTTGCGATGGGAAAATCAGTCCTCCGCGAAGATTTGATCAAACGGAGCTCCGAATTATTCAACGCCACCTACGTCTATGTCAACTTACTCGGCAACGAATCCGGCCGGATGATCTTTGACGGGGAAATTCTCCTCGCCCATCAGGGAAAATTGCTTCTCAAAAACCCAATTCTATCCTTCGAGGATTTCCAAGTGCTGACTTTCGACTTGAATCAGCAGAACCTCAATGCCCCCGAACTAAAGTCGGATTCCAATCTCAACCTGGAATTTGTGAAGGCTGCCAGTTTGGGCTTGTTTGACTACCTGAGAAAAAGCCGAAGTAAAGGTTTTGTGCTTTCCCTCAGTGGCGGTGCAGACTCCTCCACGATTGCGGTCTTGGTTGCCGAAATGGTCCGCCGCGGAGTGGAAGAACTAGGTGTGGAAGCTTTTGTCAAAAAACTTGGCATTCCCCTGCAGGTAAAAAGCACCGATCCGGTCCGGGAAATCATCGGCCAAATATTCTTCACGGCTTATCAAGCGACCGAAAACTCGGGATTTTCAACCTACCAAAGTGCCAAAACCCTTTCGGAAAGCATCGGAGCCCAGTTTTTCCATTGGAAAATCGACGACGAAGTCCAGTCCTACACGACCAAAATCGAGAATGCCATCGGACGAAAACTCACTTGGAAAGAAGATGACATTACACTTCAGAATATCCAAGCACGAGCCCGTTCACCGATCATTTGGATGCTGGCAAATATCAAACACTGTCTCCTCCTCAGCACATCCAACCGCAGCGAAGGCGACGTAGGCTACGCCACCATGGACGGAGACACGAGCGGCAGCATTTCCCCTATTGCCGCCGTGGATAAGCATTTTATCCTGCAATGGCTACAATGGGCAGAGAAAAATCTCAACTACCCCGCATTGAAAAAGGTGAACAGCCTCCAACCAACGGCAGAATTGCGCCCTGCGGAAAACCAACAGACGGATGAATCGGACCTGATGCCCTACGCCGTAATCGTGGAAATTGAGCGCTTGGCCATTAGGGACAGGCGATCACCATTGGATGTTTTTCTCATACTCAAAGAAGAACTCTCCATCGAACCAGCCGTACTTAAAGGCTACATCAAGAAATTTTTCCAACTTTGGTCGCGCAACCAATGGAAGCGGGAACGCCTCGCGCCTTCCTTCCATTTGGATGAATTCAACGTGGACCCAAAAACTTGGTACCGCTTCCCGATCCTGTCGGCGGGATACCGGGAGGAGTTGGAAGAACTGGAAAACTATTAAGAAAAGACACCCTTTGCTATCATGACAATACTATCGACGATACTTGACTACATTGTTTGGAGCCCCAACCCGGCGGTTATCCCCAGTTTTGAACGACTGCGCTGGTATAGCCTGCTGTTTGCTTTGGGCTTTATCATTTCGCAGCAGTTTATGTTCTATTTTTTCAGAAAAGAGGGTCAAGACGAGAAATTGGTCGACAGACTCACTGTCTACATGGTTTTGGCAACCATCATCGGTGCAAGGCTGGGGCATGTGCTTTTTTACGAACCTGAAAAATACCTCAGCAACCCGATCGATATCCTCAAGGTTTGGGAAGGTGGATTGGCAAGCCACGGTGCGGCAATCGCCATCTTGTTTGCCCTTTATCTGTATGCGCGGAAAGTCCCCACACAATCCTACCTGTGGGTAGTAGACAGAATCGTTATCGTGACTGCGATGACAGGAGCACTGATTCGCCTCGGGAACCTGATGAACTCAGAAATCGGCGGTATGCCAACTGGCTCCGACAGCGGCTTTGTCTATGCACGTGACACAGAGGAAATCCTGCAAACACTCAAGATCCCCGTGGCAGAGGTAAATGCCTACAAGCCCGAAGACAGGGCACAGGAATTGACGGGGAATGGAATCGTTCCGGTGAATTTTGAAATCAAAATAGAAAAAGGCGGATACGCAGAAGATGACCTGAGGCGGGCCATCGAAACGGACGTAAAGTATGTCCTGACAAGGTTCAACAGTTCCCAAAAATACCTGTCCGAAAGTCCGGAAACACCACTCAATTTTGATCTCAAGGACGAAGGGGAGCAATATGTGGCCACTATTCGGACTTTTGGCGTGGCACGCTATCCGACGCAAATCTACGAGTCGATCTCCTATTTCGTGATTTTCCTTGTGCTGCTTGGCCTTTGGTCCAAATACAAATCAAGGCTTCCCGATGGATTGTTGCTGGGGATGTTTCTCGTGTCGGTATTTGGAATGCGCTTCGTATGGGAATACCTGAAGGAAAACCAAGTGGAATTCGAGGAAGGAATGTCACTCAATATGGGCCAATGGCTGAGTATCCCCTTGGTGGCTGTTGGTCTGGTGCTGATAATTCTGGCCTTGAAAAAGGGATTCAAAAAAGAACTGCCTCAGGGTACCGGATCGTGACCATGACCACCCCAGGGGTGGCAACTTGCAATACGCTTGATCCCCAACCAGCCACCTTTGAAAACCCCATGTTTGAGGATGGCTTCTTTGGTATATTGGGAGCAGGTGGGTGTGTAGCGGCAGCTTGAGGGAAACAGCGGCGAAATGAGGTATTGGTAAAACAATACGGGTAGGATGGCGATTTGGCGTAGGACCGATTTCAAGCAGATGGGTTTTATTCGTAAAGCCAAAACAATAGGGTAAAAGTTCAAGAAACGAGGGATTTGAAGCAGATTTTACGAAGACATATCCTTGTAATTTTTATACTGGCTTGGGTTTTTCCCCAAACGGGGAAACTATTTGCCCAAGACGATGATGCAGAGGCGGACAGTGTGCAAAGCACCGTTCCCACCAAGGTCACGGTCAACAACATTTTTGTAATTGGAAATGAGAAAACCAGAAAGAGTATCATCCTTCGGGAAATAAACGTCCAAACGGGAATCCAATACGATTGGGACCTGCTCATCGAACTGATAGAAGCCGATCAGAAAAAAATCTATAATCTTCAGTTGTTTAACAGCGTCGAGATCACGCCACTCTTCACCGAACCCGAACAAATTGAGCTCCTGGTATCGGTGACCGAACGCTGGTATATAATTCCCAACATCATCTTCAACCTCGCCGACAGGAACTTTGCCGAATGGTGGACCAACCAAGACAAGGACCTGTCCCGTGTAAATTTCGGAGCACGTCTAATCCATAACAATGTGGGCGGCAGAAACGAAAAACTGCGAATTGGGGCCCAATTTGGATTCATCAGAGCCTTTGAACTTCAATACAGCAAACCCTATATCGATAGAAAGCAGCGACACGGACTGGCTTTCCAATTGACATACTTTACCCAAAAAAACCTGCAGGTAAAGTCAGAAAACAACAAACAGGTCTTCTACACAAACGAGGCCGAAGAAGTCTTGAGACAAAATTTTTCTACCTTTTTGAGGTACACCTACCGCGGAAGCTACTACAATTTCCACTTCGCCACTATTGGGTACAACAGGACGAAGATCAACGAGGATGTTTTTACCCAAAACCCAAACTACCTCCTAGGACTCGGCAACCAAATTGGTTACACCATTCTTGGATATACTTACCGACATGATGACCGCGATAATGTACAATATGCCACAGAAGGGGAAGTCCTAAACGCAAGCATTTTCAAATATGGGCTACTGCCCAACGACGCTATCAACGATTGGGAGATATCGCTGACAGCTGCCAAGTATTTCAAATTAAGCAATAGGTTTCACTTTGCCACAGGCTTGTCCGCCACAAGCTTTATCCAGCAAGCGCAGCCCTACACCCTAGTCAGAGGCATCGGATACAATCCTTACTTTGTAAGGGGATACGAATTGAACGTCATAGAAGGTCAGCAGGCGATCGTACAAAAAAACAGCCTCCGCTATAAAATCCTAGACCTAAGTTTCAATATCGGCAAAATCATGCCCTTGGAAGAGTTCTCCTATTTCCCGCTTCGGCTGTTTCTCAGCACCAATTTCGACCATGGCTTTGTCAATGACCGCAACAAAATCCCCTCCAATGCACGCCTGACCAATACCCATCTTTTTGGCTATGGCATGGGATTGGACTTGGTGACTTTTTACGACATGGTTTTCCGGTTTGAGTATTCTGTCAACAACCAAAACGAGGGAACCTTCTTCTTCAACTTCCGGGCGCCGTTCTAAAAAGCCGATTTAAACGCTTAATATCGGAAACCTGATTTCATCTCGCACAGGCAAAAACTAAATTGCTTGTAAAACCCGCTCGACAATGAAATCAGGAGTTTGGATGGCCTGGCTTTTTGTATGCACTTGGACGGGCATCCAAGCCCAAAGCCCCTTGGAAGTATTCCCAAAAGGCGGTAGATCCATGGGAATGGGCAACGCCCACACAACCCTGGCAGATCCCTGGGCCATTTTCAACAATATCGGTGCGCTTGCAGAAATCAAGGAATCACAGGCTGCCTTTTCCTATGACCACCGCATGCAGCTCAACGAATTGAGCACACTCGCTGCGCTCGTGGCCATCAAAATGAATCACTTGGGCCTAGGGATCGGTGTATCCCAGTTTGGTGATAAGGATTTCTCCCAAAGCCAAGCAGGTCTGGGAATCGCCCATCGCTTGGGAATCGCGAGCCTAGGCCTGAAAATCAACTACTTTCAAACCCATGTAAACGGATATGGCACGGCGGGTGCCGCTGTGCTGGAATTTGGGGGCTTGGCTGAACTTAGTCCCGTCGTGTTTTTTGGTGCACATGTGTACAATCCAACGATGGCATCTTATGGCGGCGATTCCCCTGAGAAACTGCCCACGATCGTCAAGGCAGGTATTTCCTACCGACCCAGTGACAAAGTCTCGGCTAATCTCGATGCCGAAAAGGATATCCTTCTCCCACCCCAGTTAAAAATCGGAGTCGAATACAGCATTCTCCAGAGACTTTGGCTAAGGGTCGGCTTCAACACCAATCCCGAGCGAGCATTTTATGGGATCGGTTTTCGTCCCCGAAGATTCCACATCGACTATGCCATGACGCAGCACCACAGATTGGGATTCACACACCATTTCTCCGTCTCCTATCTCTTTGTCAGGAAATGAAAGCCGGGATCCTGTTCTTGATTTGCTGTGGCCTAATTTTCCAACCACTCTCGGCGCAGACCTACCGCAAAGGGGAAATCAACCTGGAGAACTTCGTGGAAGAGTTTTTTGCGATGCAGCGGACGGATGCGGACTACGAAGACCTATACGAGAGCCTTTTGCAGGTTTTCCTCAACCCTATCAATCTCAACAAAACCAGCCCGGAGGAACTGGGCTCGCTCTACATCCTGACACCTTCCCAAATCCACCACTTCTTCGAACATCAAAGAAAAAATGGCCCATTAATTTCCCTTTATGAATTGCAGGCGATTCCGGAATTTGATCTCGAAACCATTTACAAAATCCTGCCTTTTGTCGAGCTGGAGGACAATGGAAACAGGACTGTTCCATTCTTGACAAGAGTCGGCAAAACCAAAGACGCTTATCTCATCATGCGGCAAAACAGGGTCTGGCAGACAAGAAAGGGCTATACACCTCCAGATACGCTCAGCAATGGCAACCTCAGCAGCCGCTATATCGGAGACCCCAACAACCTCTACCTGCGCTTTCGTATGCAGCATGGAAAGGATTTCAGCTTTGGATTCACCTTGGACAAAGATCCCGGCGAACAATTCCTCTGGCAACCCGAAACGCAACGGTATGGCTTCAATTTTTTCTCCTACCATTTCAGCATCTACAACCGTGGCAACCTCAAATCCCTCAGCCTAGGGGATTTCCAATGGCAGTTTGGTCAGGGATTGGTATATGGCGCAGGATTCTCTGTGGGCAAAGGCGCCGAAACGATCACTACCACGCGCCGCAGCAGCATTGGGCTTCGTCCCTACACGGCTGCCATGGAATACGGATTCTTCCGCGGTGTATCTTCCTCCTATCAATTTGGACCTGTGTTGGCAAGCGTCTTTGCTTCCAAAGCACCAAGGGACGGCAACATCCAAGTCGCGGATGAAGGTGAAAGTACCCAACCATTCATCAGCTCGCTACCGACCTCGGGATTGCATAGAACGCCCACCGAATTGGCCTACCGCAGACAAGCCAAGGAAACGAACCTTGGCGCCAACATCCATTGGATGGACAAAAGCAGGCGTCTGCAAATCGGAGTCAATACGCTTTGGACTCAATTTAGCCAGCCGATACAAAAAAAGCCCCAACTGTACAATCAATTTGAATTTGCGGGAAAAGAAAACCACGTCCATAGCGCCTACTTTTCAATCAATCTGCAAAACCACTTGATTTTCGGCGAAACGGCCATTTCTCAAAGTGGAGGAAAAGCCGCGGTTATCGGAATGATGAGCAGCCTGCATCCCAAACTCTCGCTTTCCATACTGTGGAGAAATTATGGGCGCGACTTTCACAGCTTTTATGGAAACTCGTTCTCGGAAGGAAGCCGCCCCATCAACGAAAGCGGGGTGTATACGGGCATTCATTTCAAGCCCTCATCCAAATTTTCCTGGTCGGTATACTACGACTATTTCAAGTTTCCATGGCTCAAATACTGGGTCTACGCGCCCTCCCAAGGCCACGAGTGGTTGACACGGGTTCAATATACCCCCTCTAAAAAAGTTCTCTTGTTTGTCCAGCTAAGGGAAGAATCAAAGGCCAGAAATATTTCCGCGCTTCCTGGCTTCCAATCCACTTACCAGTTATCCCAAGGCTCCAAGTTCAACTATGTCTTCAACCTGGACTATGGTATCGATAAAATATGGAGCATCAAGACCCGGGTCATGGGCAGCCGTTTTTTGTTTGATGGGCGAACCAGCCGAGGATTTGCCATTTCCCAAGACATCAACGCGGACTTGGATCGGTGGAGGATATCCAGCAGGATTGTCCTGTTTGACACCCAAGATTATGACAACAGGCAATTCATCTACGAGCGAAACGTGTTGTGGGCCTTTTCGATTCCTGCCTTACAGGGACAAGGGATGCGGTATTACCTGCTGGCCCAGTACAAAATCAGCCCAAAGTTCGTGATCTGGGCTCGCTGGGGAAGCACGGTTTTCACCGACCGCGAGACAATCGGCAGCGGCCTTCAGGAAATCCAAGGCAACACCATCACCGAGACGACCTTTCAGCTGCAATACCTCTTCAACCGATAATTTCCATTATTGGTACAAAGTCCGTCGGCATTTTTTGATAATTTCCACCAACAAACCACCATATCCATGAATCGAAAATTACTATTGTTGCTGGTCTGCTGCACGATCTCGGTACAAGCTGCTTTTTCCCAAGCCATCGACAAATCCAACTGGCTGAGAAAAGAGGGATTTGTAACCATCCTGACCGACGAAAACAAAGGAAAGGTCTACCTGGAAATCAGCCGTCTGGACTCGGAATTTCTATATGTCAATTCCATGCCAGCCGGTATCGGCTCCAATGATATCGGACTCGATCGCGGCCAACTCGGACGCACCCGCATCGTCGAGTTCAGAAAAGCAGGGAACAAGATCCTGCTTGTCCACAAAAACTACGACTTCCGCGCCTACAGTGACAATCCCGCCGAAGTGAAATCCGTGAAAGATGCTTTTGCAGAATCGGTGCTTTGGGGTTTTGATATTTTGGAACAAGCTGGCGGGAAATACATAGTAGACGGTACGACTTTTTATCTCCAGGATGCCCATATGGTGGGGGAAAGACTGGGAGGAGCGCGGCAGGGCACCTATCGTCCAGACCCTTCCCGAAGTGCCATCCACTACCCGATGACAAAAAACTTCCCCAAAAACACAGAAGTGGAAGCCATCGTCACGCTGACCGGAACGCCTACGGGAGGTTATATCCGCTCGGTCACCCCTTCCCCTGAGGCTGTGACCGTGAGGCAAAGACATTCTTTCATCGAATTGCCCGGACCGGGCTACACGCCGAGGGAGTTTGATCCAAGGTCCGGTTATTTCCACATCGACTACATGGATTTCACGACGCCCATCGGAGAACCCATCGTCAAAAGGTTTATCTCGAGGCATCGCTTAGAAAAGAAAAACCCAGAGGCTGAAATCTCCGAGCCTGTGGAGCCGATTGTCTATTACCTCGATCGCGGCACACCCGAACCCGTCCGATCCGCACTCTTGGAAGGTGGAAACTGGTGGGCACAGGCCTTTGAGGCGGCAGGATTCAAAAATGCCTACCGCGTCGAGCTGATGCCCGAGGACGCAGACCCCATGGACGTTCGCTACAACGTGATCCAATGGGTACACCGGTCGACAAGGGGCTGGTCCTACGGCTCATCTGTCAGGGATCCCCGCACCGGCGAAATCATCAAGGGACATGTTACCCTCGGAAGTCTCAGGGTGAGGCAGGATTTCCTGATCGCACAGGGGCTTTTGCAGCCTTTCGAAGATGGCAAGCCGAAGAATCCCAAGATGCTGGAAATGGCTGTGGCAAGACTGAGACAACTGTCAGCCCATGAAATCGGTCATACGCTTGGATTGGCCCATGCCTATGCATCCTCCCCTACCAATAGGGCCTCCGTCATGGATTATCCCTACCCTTTGATCTCCATGGACAACGCAGGCAATATAGACCTCTCCAATGCCTACGACAATAAGATCGGCGATTGGGACAAATGGGCAATCAAGTATGGCTACGCGACAGTTCCAAATGGCCAAAACGAGAAAGCCTTTCTCAACAAAATCCTCGAAGATACTTACAGTGCAGGCCATACATTCATTTCAGATGCAGACTCTCGGGCGGCAAGCGGGAGTCACCCGACTTCCCACCTGTGGGACAATGGTGCCTCCGCAAGCGAGGAACTCCTCCGATTGATGAAGATCCGGGAAACGAAGCTCAAAAGCTTCGGACTCAATGCCCTTGCCGACGGACAGCCCGAGGCATTGTTGGAGGAAGTAATGGTGCCGCTTTACCTCATGCACCGGTACCAAATCGAAGCGACAAGCAAACTCATCGGTGGCGTGGACTATACCTACAAAGTCAAAAGAGACAACCAACCCGTTCAATCCAGACTGGATGCAGTCAAGCAAATGGCCGCATTGAACGCCATGCTTGCAGCGATAAGGCCCGAAAACCTGGCCGTACCAGAGCAAATATTGGCCCTGATTCCGCCTCGACCCATGGGATATGAAAGAAACCGGGAAACCTTCCCCTCGAGAAATGGGCTCAACTTTGATCCGCTGGCTCCCGGAGAAAACATAGTGGACCACAGCTTTTCCTTCCTTTTCGAGTCGAGCAGAGCCAACAGGCTTCACCAGCAAAAATTATTCGACTCTAATTTACCCTCGTTCTCCGAGGTGTTGAACAAAACGATTGATGAGGTTTTCAACCGAAGCTACCAAGCCGATTACCTGTCCGAAATCAACCTGATGACCCGGAATAGATTGGTGGACCACCTGATGAACTTGGCAAAAGACCCGAATACCACTGCACCTGTGAAAGCCATCACCAGGGCCAAACTCTCAGAAATCGCATATTGGAACCAAAACGGAAAAACCGCCGATGCAAAAAGCAGTGCTACCAAAGAGACTTCGGATAGCTTCAGAAGATACCTGGCGCAAAAGATCAATGTATTCCTTCAAGACAAAGAAGAATTCAAAATTCCCGAAATGCTGAAAATCCCCGACGGAGCGCCGATCGGAAGCAGGGACTTAAGTTGCGACTTCGAATATTAACAAGGAAAAAAGCTGGTTATTTGCCAGCCTTTTTCTTTACCATATTAAAGCAAAGGGTAGAATCCCCTCAATGGTCCCCATAAGTCTTTTCACCCGCTTCGATCGCAAGCTCAAGAATATTCTGTTTGGGTGGTAAGGGACAAGTAGCAAAAGGAGTGAAAACACAAGGAGGATTGTACGCCTTGTTGAAATCAATAATGACTTCGTCCCCCTCCACAGGCTTTTTCACATACAAGTACCTACCTGCACCATAGGTCTCCGCCCCGGATGTTTGGTCTGCAATGATGAGGTACAACTCATCCTCCGCATCCAATGCGTCAATTCTGAATGTTTTCCCCTCCTTCTCAAACTCCAAATACCCTGGGGAAGGATTGGGTGTTGTCTGTCCGAGGACATTGGTGATCATGATGTCCTTTTGGGGCACATAGGGTACAAATTTGGCCTTCAGTCTCCAAGCCAAATCCACAGGATACCTTTCAATGCCATGGAAATCCATCACCGCAGGTGACTCCAAATCACGGATCCGCACACCATAGGCATCGGCCCGTTTGATAATTGTCCAGCGCAGGGTTTGGTATTGCAGGTTTGCATTCAGTTTTTGCTCTTCGTCAAAAATCAGGGTCTTTCCCTCAATGGAAGCAGAGTCCGCCATGATACCCGCAACTGAAGGACTGAAAAAGACCTTCCCCTGTTCAAGCGTGAAATCACCCAACATGCCCTGAAACTTATCGGTATTCAACCTGACCGAAGCGGTGGAATCTGTACCGAACGAATTGCTTCCCTCCTTCAGCCACTCCAAACCGATCAAATTGAGCCATCCATTTTCCTTCTTGAGCGAAATTACACGGTTTTGGTACCATTCCTCCACCTCTGATTGATGGGCTGCCGCGTCTATTTCATGGCCTGATTTGGAGGACTTTCCACAACCGAAAAGGAAAAAGGACAATACGAAAACAAGGTTCAAATACCGAAATGCCATAGATGGATAGGTTTACCGGGGAAATTTAGAACCTTTCGCAGAATATTTTCAACCAGCTATCAATTTCTCTAACCGGGCCCCGCCAAACATGCAATCCCACTTTCATAAATCCCGGATGCTGGCTATATTCCAAAAACAAAACCCGAAAACCATGCAGACCCGACCCCAATTCCTATTGTTACTCCTTTTTTTACTCGGCCCATTTTGCCTTCAGGCCCAAACCGGTGTCGGTGTCAAAAAGGAAAAAGGCGCCATCCAACTCTTTGATGGAAGTAGAAAGTCACTGGACAAGAATTGGAAGTATTGGGAAGGTCCGCGCTTCAAGGCCCAAATGCCCATCAAATGGGAAATCGTACCGGATCCGGTGGATAAAGGTACGGTTGTCAGCAGCAACGACCCAGCTGCGGCAGGTGGGCTTTATGGGGCCGCGGACATTGTCACAATTCAGGAGTTCCAGGACTTCCGGTTGCACGTAGAGTTTTTGGTTCAAAATGAAGGCGGAAACTCCGGCGTATACCTCCAAAACCGCTATGAAATCCAAATCCTCGACGGTGACTATGGACTTCACGGGATGGCTGCCATCATCAACGAACACTTGCCTACCGTCAAAGCCTACAATGGCGTCGGAAAATGGAATGCCTATGACATCCATTTCAAAGCGGCTCGGTTTGAGAACGGAAAACTGACAGAAAAGGCTCGTGTCACCATCTATTTCAACGGTCAAAAAATCCATGAAGACAAAGAAATCCAGCAAGTCTGGGGCGGACCCAACTCCGGTATTGACGGAGGAAACGACAAAGGCAAAGGTATCACGGATAGACCGGGAGGCATCAAGCTACAGGCTGAGGGCCACAATGTGCTCTACCGCAACATCTGGATCAAGGAAGTCAATTTGGACGGAAAAGGAACAGACTTTTAAGCCAACATATCTAGCGTGGTCCAGTTTTTCCTTTCAGAAAAAGTATGAATTTGAGCCATGTTTCCATTTAAAATCATTCCCAAACATTGACCTTCAATTCTGTCCACCCAGCTAAAATCAATACGCTACACGCCTAAGGGCACAAAAAAACCTGAGATTCAAAACTCAGGTTTTTTTATGCCATTAAACACCTTCCCGTTAGAAAAACCGAATCAGGCGTACCCTGTGGTATTCACTCTTATTTCGGGAAGTTAGTTCACCAGTGATAAATGACATCACACAAGCAGCATTCTCGTTGGTTTCACAAGAACTCCAGTATTCCTCTACGGAGAAACCACCAATCTTATCACGGTTCTGATAAAGATAATTCATTTCTTTCAAGCTCGGCATAAACCAATCCTGTTGCCCAGTCGCTGCCCTAAATTCTACAGCCAATTTTGCGGCAACGGTCCCGTCATTGTTGGGATGACATTGGGTTGGATTGGTATAATAATTCGGCAATGCATCATGCCATTCAACGACCCGCTTCGTATTTTCCCTGCCCCGACCTATTTCAGGAGAGGTACCAGTAACCCTGGTTCCTTGACAGCCCCATTGGGATTCAAACACCTGATCCGTTGGCGCGACAACTATTCCATGGGTTTCCCCAAGTACGTAAAACGGTTCACCGGGCTGAAAAATGTGGGCTACTATCCCACCCTCATACACTTCACCGACTTCGATTTCCAGCTGTGCTGGCTCTTCCTTCACACATGCTGTCAACGCAAATTGAACAATAAGCAGGGAGACCAAAAAATTGATGATTCTTCTATTCTTCATAACTAAATTAATTCTAGGGCGATTAATTACCATCAAATTTATTTGTTTTTGTGTGATTTAATCCAAGTCCTTTGAAAATTATTTGGATGTAGGGGAAGTTTAGGCACTCAAACTTGTCAAATCCTTTGGTCCCTTGCAATTGTATGCGTCAGGAGGAAATTACTACCTCTTATACTTCTATTCTTAATAACCTATCAAACATCCCACTTGAAATGGCGCATCCGATAACATTGCTTTGCGATTTGACCGAGCTTGGCGGAAAGCTTGTAATTGGCGACCGCACCCACGGGTGCTCCAATAATGGGTATCAACTGCACCAACTTTGCCAAATCCAAATAATCCCGATATTCCAACTGAAAGTCACGCCAATCAAAATCGGATGTTTCTGGCGGCAAACCCGCCACGTACTCATCCCAATTTTCGATAATCCCAATCGTCCGGTTCCTGGAATGCTGACTCGAAAATGTAATCTTAAAGACATAGAGGATATACAATCGTTCCTCAAATTTCCTTACATCATAGCCGTAGGCAGCCGCAATCTCAAACAGCATTTTCATCTTGATGGTAAGAAAAGCGGGAAAATCCGCCAAGCCCAGCAAGATTCCCCCTGCCCCAGTAACCGCACCCTCTACGGAGGCAGTATTTTGATAAATCCGAATAATCTTCTCTACCTTCGCCTCCCTTTGCTGCAGATTCAGGCCCTGTAAGGGAGCGGGCGTTATAAACTTGGTTCCCAACAAAACTCCTTTGACCATTTTTTCGATCGCATAAGTCACGACCTGATGGACTTTCTCAGGTATCAATTCATTGATGCCGGATTGCGTGATCTTGGCCAAACGACTCAGAAAAGCCGGTTTCTTCTTGTTTTGGGCCAACCATGCGCTCATCTCGGCCATTGCCTTTTCCTCGTAAAAAGGATCCTGTACAAAACTGTCGGTCAATGTTTCTGCCATACCACTAACAACGAAAAATCCCCTGCTAAGGTAATCCAAGGCTTGGGAATTTTGCACCTTGACCGCAACAAAGATTCAAAAACGCTCCCTTTCCCTTACGACCAACAACCAACCATCTCCCAATTCCACATAACCATATTCAAAACAATAAATATAGGTACTCCCCTTCCAATTCGTAAAAGTATGGGTATGATAAGTGAAGCAATAGCCCAAACGGACCAATTTATCCTTTGGAACCTTCACCTTCTCTACGCCGTCGGCCACGATACTCTCTAGGATATTGCGGTTAAGTTTGAGATAATTGATGACATTCCTAACCATTGGACTATCACAATTCCGCTTTTGGTTGTTAAAACTGTTGCGGCAGTAGTCGTCGCAAAACTTCTTGTCCGCCCTTCCGTGGATCAGTTTGCCACAATAATGACAATTTTTCTTTACAAGGAACATAGGAATAAAAGCAAACGGGATTAAAAAAAACACTAAGAGTAAATCTAATATAACTAATTTCAAATTGCAATCCCCTATAGTGAATATTTTTGAAAAATTAGGCAAAAAATTAACATATCCCATTTCACTGGTTTTGTTTTAGGTTGAAATCGATCAACCTACTGAAACATAGTGCTTTGAATAGCCTATCCTAGGGCTTCAAATGCTTCTTCAAAAAATCCACAGTTGCCTGATTGACCAGGACCAGATTGGTAAACTTCATCCAATGGTGGCTATCGTCCGGAATCATCAGGTACTCGAACGGCATCTTCTTTTCCTCAAATCTCCTCACCAAATCGGTCGTCTGTGACACTTGGACATTGCGGTCGTCGTCACCATGGATAAACAGTACCGGTGACTTCCAAGAATCCAAATAGGCCAAGGGGGATGAAAACCAAGCCGTACGCACCGCTTTCTCAAAATCCGGCGCCTTCTCATAGCCTTCGGGCATTTCCAATCTCGTGCTCAGGTTGTGTACTCCATGAATATCTACGCCCACTTTGAACAAATCCGAATCCTTACCCAAAGCCAGGGCTGTCAAATACCCACCATAGGACCCACCATAAATTCCGATTCTGGCAGAATCCACCTGCGCCAAGCCAGCCAAATACTCCCCGGCCGCCTTTACGTCCAGGTACTCCTCGGCGCCTTGCCAATAAGTCCTTGGTGCTTTGTGAAACTCATATCCATACCCAATTCCCAATCGAAAGTTGACAGCCAAAACCACAAAACCCATCTCCGCAAGGTATTGGTTGATCGCATAGGTATTGGAATAATAATCCCCATAATGCCAGCCCAAGAGCATCTGCCGCTGCGGCCCTCCATGGACAAAAAGTACCGCAGGCTTTTTGGCAGGCCCTCCTTCCTTCTCGAAAAGCTGTCCATGGATTTCCATGCCGTCCGATGAGGTGAAAACCACCTGTTTTGGCTTTACCAAGAATGCGCTTGGAAAATCACTCGGCAACAATTCCTTTCCAATCAATTTGGGAGTCCTGGTTTTCAAATCCAGCAGTGTAGGCATCAAGGGCCGTTGATGGTCCGCCGACAAATAGGCCAAGGTACCCAAATCGGAAAGCACCACAGGGATCGCTTCAATGCCCTCACCCGCTGTGACCATACTCATCGATCCATCCAATATCGAAACCATCCCGATATGCCTGCGGTCGATATCTTCGGCCAGATTTCCGGTATTGGCTGAGAAAACCAGAGACTTGCCATCGGGCGACAATTGGATATGCTCTACCATAAAGTTCCCCTTGGTCAGTTGGCGCGACGGGCCTACCTCCGCATCCATGGCATACAGATGGGGCCATCCATCCTCGTAGGACAAATACACAATCTTGTTATCAGCGGCCCAGTGGAGATTGAATCCCCCATGGGTGGTAGGCACCGAACCACGCAGGGTCTCCGGTGATTTCCATCTTTTACTTCCGACTCCGGATTGCACATCCGCCACCCAGATTTCCCAAGGGCTGTGTCTTTGTACCAACAGCGGAAGTTCTTCCCCTTTTCCACCCGGCAACCTCACAAATGCCAAACGATTGCCTTCAGGCGACCACCTTGGACTCACATCCCTGCTAAAGGAAGGACTGATCCATTTAATTTGACTCCCACCTTGGGTGAATACCCCAATGAGGGAATGTGTAGTGCGGTTCGCCACAAAAGCCAAAGATTTCCCATCGGGTGACCATTGCAGCGAATGTGCACTTCCCTTTACCTCAAAAAGCTGCTGCGGACTCCCCCCTGCCAATGCCGCCGACCAGACTTGCCGATTCTTGATAAATGTGATTGCCTGATTATCCGGTGAAATCACAGGCTCATCGCCCTCCCCAACGAGCTCCGGCTTTCCGGCCGGCAAGGAAATCTTCCAAATCTGCACCTTGGGCATCATCAATTCCTGTGAAGGATTGATCCCGATGTTGTAGTCCCAATTGCTGCCATGTTCGCCTCCCTGTACGAAAACAAGCCATTTTCCATCGGGGCTGAATTGCATGCTGCTGATCTCCTGACCGTCGTCATTGCCAAAAGCAGTGAGCCTTTTGGCTGAGAAATCAGGTCCCTGTGCCAGATAGATATTCCTTATCCCCTTTTCGTTCGCTGCCCAGGCCACAGCTTGATTTGTCGGCGAGGCAATCAACTCGGTTGGAAATGGATAAGAAGATATCTGCTCCATGGTAAAGGACTGAGCATGGACTGATCGGGAAATCACGAGGGATAGGAAGCAAACAAGCAGCAATCTGGTCATGGCATTCTAGGTTGTTCAGTACAATTTATGGAAATCCAAGGCAAAAAAAAACCGGAGCCATTGCCCCGGATTTACACAACAAATTCCCAACCAATTAGGGCTGCGGCTTTCTTCCCGAGAGTGGGAAATTAAATCCCACAAACAACTGCACAGGCCAAGGTTCGGTCAAATCAGTAATATTGGGGTTGTTTTTGATATCGTCAAAGGAATCCTTGTATTCCTGCGAACGAGCAGGAACCAACAGTCCAAAATCCCAAAAAGCCCCCTGATATCCTGCGGAATTGACACGAATGCCCAAACCACCAGTTACACCCCTGAAGGAATCATCCAAATTCTGTGCGCCTTGGATCTTGATAACTGCGTTATACCCATACATGCCGGTTAGGAAAAACTCCGTCTTCTTCTTGCTTGGGAAAATGTATTGGGCTCCAAAGTTGGTACCCAAACCGACCAGGTTGTAGCCAAATCCAGCAAATAGAGCAAGTTGGTTGGCAGGATTAAAGCTGAATTTACCCCCAAATCCACCATACGGCAGTCCTATCCCAACACCCAAGGCTACATTTCCTTTGGTCGAACCAAGGTTTTGTCCCTTTGACAGGAAGGGAACACTACAAACAATTAGGGCAATTAATAGAAATTTTCTCATGAAATTTACTTTTTTGAGTTATGTAGCGATCAAGTTAGTCTAAAAAGTCAAGCATCTGACGAAATCACACTGAAAAATATCTGAGCATTAAAAAAGCCACCCAAATTGCTTCAGGTGGCTTTTTTTTGGTTTTTTCAACCAATTATTTATTCACAGTCACAGTGACTTTTTCGACTTTCTTACCGTCTTCGTAGGTAACTTCTTTCTTAATGTCGACATTCTCCTTGGAAGCATGGGTATGTGACCCACCATCGGAAATATGCGGCGCAATGATCAATGCCACAATCGAAGTCAATTTGATCAAGATGTTCATGGATGGGCCGGAAGTGTCTTTAAATGGATCACCAACTGTATCACCCGTCACGGAAGCCTTGTGGGCATCGGAACCTTTGAACTCCATTTTGCCGTTGATTTCCACGCCTTTTTCGAAGGATTTCTTCGCATTGTCCCAAGCACCACCGGCATTGTTTTGGAAAATACCCATCAACACGCCTGACACGGTAATACCGGCCAACAAACCACCCAATACCTCAGGGCCAAAGGCAAAGCCTACGATCATTGGCGCCAAAAGCGCAATTGCACCCGGCATCACCATCTCGCGGATGGAAGCTTTGGTGGAGATCTCTACGCACTTCTCATACTCAGGCTTGGCCTTGTATTCCATGATGCCCGGAATCTCGCGGAACTGCCTTCTTACCTCATTCACCATGTCCATAGCTGCACGGCCTACCGCCGCAATCGCCAAAGAAGAGAAGATAAACGGAATCATCGCACCGACAAACAAGCCAGCCAATACATCCGCTTTATAAATATCGATCGAGTTGATCCCCGCCAAGCCAACATAAGCAGCAAACAAAGCCAAAGCGGTCAAAGCTGCAGAAGCAATCGCAAAGCCCTTTCCTGTCGCAGCAGTGGTGTTACCCACGGCATCCAAAATATCCGTTCTTTCACGGACTTCTTTTGGCAAACCAGACATCTCAGCGATACCACCGGCATTGTCGGCAATAGGTCCAAAAGCATCAATCGCCAACTGCATCGCAGTCGTCGCCATCATACCTGCAGCAGCAATAGCGACACCATAAAGGCCCGCGGCCAAGAAGGAACCATAAATACCGGCAGCCAAGACCAGAATCGGAATCACGGTGGACTCCATACCGATCGACAAGCCACCGATGATATTGGTCGCATGGCCAGTAGAAGACTGCTTGATGATGGAATTAACGGGACGTTTGCCCATGGCTGTGTAATACTCAGTCACAGCACTCATCAAAGCACCCACGATCAAACCGATCACCACGGCACCGAATACACCCATTTTGGTAAAGGCAATGGAACCACCTCTTGAAAGCACCAATTCGCCTTCAGGTAGCATGTAGTCAATCAAAAAGTAGGAAGCGCCTACGGTCAAAAGGATGGAAATCCAGTTTCCTTTGTTGAGGGCAGCCTGCACACTGTCAGTATCTTTGCTGATTTTCACAAAGAATGTCGAAATGATGGAAAAGAGCAAGCCCATTCCAGCAATCACCAAAGGCAACAATACGGGAGCAATCCCGCCAAAATTATCATTGGACACGATCTCACGGCCCAAAACCATGGAAGCCAAAATCGTCGCTACATAAGAACCAAACAAGTCAGCACCCATACCAGCCACGTCACCTACGTTGTCGCCCACGTTGTCAGCGATTGTCGCAGGGTTTCTGACGTCGTCTTCAGGAATACCTGCTTCCACTTTACCCACCAAGTCAGCACCTACGTCGGCAGCCTTGGTATAGATACCGCCACCCACACGGGCAAACAAAGCGATGGACTCAGCACCAAGCGAGAAACCCGCCAATACTTCCAAGGCAGTCGCCATGGCTGCACCATTGACATCACCACCTGTGGAGACTACAAATACATTATAAAACACAATAAAAAGCGAGCCCATCCCGAGTACAGCCAAACCAGCAACACCAATACCCATCACGGAACCTCCAGTAAAGGAAACGTTCAAGGCATCTTTCAAGGATGTTTTCGCGGCTTGGGTGGTACGCACGTTGGCTTTGGTGGCAATGTTCATTCCCAAATAGCCTGCGAATGCGGAAAGAACCGCACCGATCACAAAAGATACTGCAATCACAGGGGAGGAATGCTCCACAAGTGTGCCCGACCAGGCCAACAAAATTGCGGCGATTACCACAAAATAGGCGAGAATCTTCCATTCTGCCCTTAAAAATGCCATGGCGCCTTTGGCAATATGACCTGCCAGTTCAGACATGTTGCTGTCGCCGGCGTCCTGTTTGGTTACCCAGGCAGATTTGACCGCCATCACGATCAAACCGATAATCCCCATCAAAGGGACCACATATACAAATGATTGTTCCATAAACTATTTTGAGTTTACCCTGATTTTTTTAATCCGACAAAGATATTAACATTCATGTACCCTGCAAGGCCGGAAAAAATCAAATAAACCTGAAAAATTGGGGGAGAATTGGTACTTAGTACCAAAAACCAAGTACAAAGTTTGCAACAGCCAGGAAAATTGGTGCCCCGGAAGCCCTCGACCTCCAATCCCGATGCTGCTTTCCGGAATCATGGATTTTCCCGGAAGGCATTTTTAGACCGACCCGAAACTCAGATGGAGACAATCCCCCAACCCCAAAGTCCAGCCAACGGCAGGCAGGGGTTGAACTGCGCCACAAAAAACCAACACCACATTTGCACTCCCCCTACTTCGTACATCGTACTTGGTACATTGTACTACTCCTTTACTTCCTTACTTCCTACCTCGTACTTCGTACATCGTACTTGGTACATCGTACTTGGTACATTGTACTTCGTACTTACTTCCCTTCCAACGCCTCCCACAGTATCTCCACCGGATGCAATGCCTTCCGGCCCGTCCCATCCGCAATCTGATGCCTGCAAGAAGTCCCCGGTGCTGCAATCACGGTATCGGCATCCGCTTTTCTCACGGCCGGAAACAAGACCAATTCGCCCACCTGCTGCGAGACTTCAAAATGCTCCGCCTCGTATCCGAAGCTTCCTGCCATGCCACAGCAACCGCTTGGAATGGTTTCCACGGTATAATTGGCAGGGAGGGAAAGGATCTTTTGCGTCCAAGACAGAGATGAAAGTGCCTTTTGGTGGCAATGTCCATGGAGCTTGATCTTCTTGGCATCGGTGTTGAAAGATTCAGGTTTGATATTGCCAGCGGCGACTTCCTTACCCAAAAACTCATCTATCAGCTGCACATGGAATTTCAATTTTTTCGCTGCAGCTACCAATTCCGGACCGACAATCCGTGGATACTCGTCCCTGAAACTCAGAATTGCCGAGGGTTCCAAACCAACCAATGGGGTATTGCCATCGATCAGTTTTTCAAAAATCCGCACATTCGCTTCGGCATGTTTCTTGGCTTTGATCAAAAGCCCCTTGGAAAGGGCAGACCGACCACTTTCCTCGTGATCCACGACCTTCACTTCATAGCCCAATTTCTTCAAAAGGGATATGGCCTTGATGCCGATCTGCGTATCGTTGTGGTTGGTAAACTCGTCCACGAAGAAATATACCGACTTGATGACCTTTGCGGCACCCGGTAAGGCCGCATACTGATGCCTGTACCATTTCCTCAAACTGACAGGACTGATTTCCGGGAGTTGACGCTGGGGAGCCACGTTCAAAACCTTCTTCATCAAGCCCCCTGTTAGCGGATTGCCCAAAAAGAAATTGGCAATCGCAGGCACCTTGGAACCCAGCTCATTCAATTCGTTGATATATGCGAATGCCTTGGAGCGCAATGGCACCCCATGGGTTTTCTGGTATTGGAACAAAAACTCGGCCTTCATGCTGGCCATGTCCACATTGGAAGGACATTCGGCGGTACAGCCTTTGCAACTTAGGCAAAGGTCCAATGCCTCCTTGATTTCGGGATGGTCAAAGGCATTTTCCTTTTTATCCAAGGTCAAAAATTCCCTGAGGGTATTGGCACGGCCACGTACTGTATCCCGTTCGTTGCGGGTGGCCATGTAGGACGGACACATCGTGCCCCCCGAGCCCGGCAGCTTGCGACAATCCCCCGAACCGTTGCACTTTTCGGCCAAGCGCAGGATGCCACCCACGCCTGAGAAATCCAGAACCGTCTCAGGCTCGGGCGTTTTCATTCCGGGCTCATAGCGCAGAAACTGGTTCATGGGCGCAGTATCTACAATTTTCCCGGGGTTGAAAATATTATCCGGATCCCAGGTGTATTTGATCCTGCGGAAAAGTTGGTAATTTTTCTCGCCCACCATGATGGGGATAAAGGGCGCACGGACCCTGCCGTCCCCATGTTCACCACTTAGCGAGCCGTTGTATTTTTTCACCAACTTGGCGGAGGCTTCCGATATCTTGAAGAATTCCTCCACGTCGGCAGCTTTTTTCAGGTCCAAGATTGGACGGATATGGATCTCCCCGGCACCGGCATGGGCATAGTGCACGACCTGCTCCTGCCCAAATCCCTTCAGCGTCTCATCCAACTCATCGATATAATCGGCCAAATCCGCAATATCCACCGCCGTATCCTCAATACAGGCCACCGCCTTGGGGTCTCCGGGGATATTGCCCAAAAGTCCCAATCCTGCTGCCCGCAAAGCCCAAGCCGAAGCCGTCTTGTCCGGACCAATGATTGGATAGGCATACCCATAGCCGCCTGCTTTCAGGTCAGCAATCAAGGCCTCCCCCTTGGCCATGGCTTCCTCCAAGGTCTTTCCACGAAATTCAATCATCAACAATGCCGCAGGATCCCCTTCGACGAAATATCGGTTCTTCGAATACTCGATGCTCTCTTTGGTACAGTCGAGGATAATCTTGTCCATCAGTTCGACGGCAGTCGCCGGGTGCTTCATGGCAACTTGGGCAGACTTCATGCTTTGGTGGATGCTTTCAAAATGAGCGGCCACCACAATCTCCACCGGATCGGGAAGCGGGTCGAGCGCGATTTTGATCTCGGTGGTGAAAGCCAAAGTCCCCTCCGAACCGGCCAACAACTTGCAGAAGTTGAACTTCTCGGCTCCTTCAAAAATTTCCGCCTTCAGCAGTTCGTCCACGGCATAGCCTGTATTGCGGCGGTGGATGGATTTCTTCGGAAACTGCGCATGGATTTCTTCCCGCACTTCGGGATCGCCAAGCTCGGTAAGTATCTGCCGATAGATTTCACCTTCCCGGTCGTTTTGTCCACACTTTTTGTCAAAATCCTCCTTGGAGATTTCGCCAAACACCACCTTCCTGCCATCACTCAAGATCGTGTCCAAGGAAATCACCTTATCGCGGGTGACTCCATAGACAATCGAAGTAGTCCCAGAGGAATTGTTGCCGACCATGCCACCGATCATGGCCCGGTTGGCGGTAGATGTAATCGGGCTAAAAAACAGTCCGTGGGGCTTCAAAAAGCGGTTGAGTTCATCCCGCACCACGCCCGGCTGCACGCGCACCCAGCGTTCTTCCTTGTTGAATTCCAGAATCTTGGTAAAATGTTTCGACACGTCCACCACAATGCCATTCCCTACACATTGGCCTGCCAGCGAAGTGCCCGCCGTCCGAGGAATCAGCGAGGTCTGATTTGCTCTGGCAAAATCAATCAGGACAACAATGTCCTTCTCGGTTTTGGGAAAAGCCACAGCCAATGGAATCTCCCGGTACACCGAAGCATCCGTGGCATAGATGGCCTTGGTAAGGCGGTCAAATCTCAGCTCCCCCTCCAACTGCGAGGCGAGCTTCTCCAATAAAGGCAATAGGTTAGGTTTGGTCAAAGTCATGGCTCAAAAATAGCGAATTGGAGGATTGGAAGATTGGATAACCCATGGAATTACAACCCCAGAAAAAAAGAAATCCGCCGAGGCGGATCGTGATTGCTTGGAAAAAAGTTTTAGCTTGATTGCTATATCTTGTTATCCGCGTTTATGCCAGTAATAGACTTACTGGCAGCTTCACGGATATACATGTTACTATATACCTGCCCTATTTAAAAATTGGCAGGTAATCCCTTACAGCCCGTTCCAAACTGAACTCGGCCGCGGCAAATTCCCTGATCTTTCCGGGATCCAAATCCTTGACTCCCTCCAGCCACTTCAAACAAGCCTCCTCATTTTCCGGGTCCAGAAAAAAGGCAAACTCCTTGGAACCAATTTGCTGCTCCGTGTCCCCGACACCCCTTGAGGCAATCACAGGCAACCCCAATAACAAATACTCCCCCAATTTGATCGGCGCCAATCCCACCAAACTCGGGGCAAATTTCCGTAAACTCAATCCCACATCCCCCGCACTCAGGTACTTGGGAATTTCCTGAAAACTTCCGCTGCGAACCACGATGGCTTCCGATAAACCATTGGGAATCTTACCTTCCAAAAAATCCCCCTGCCGGGTCAATATCAAAAACTTGGATTTGGGATGCTTTGCATGAAACCTCCCAAAAAGCGACAACATCCTGTCCACTTCATAGGGAATGCCCAAGCTTCCGGTATATACCCAAAGCATTTCGCCCTCAGCAAGGCCTAAAGATTCTCGTACTTGCTTTCTACTTTTCGGGTCAGGTTGGAAGAAATCCGCGTCGCGACCATTCGCTACCTTGAGGAATTTCGGTTGGTACTGTTCTCCGATATTTTTGAGGTGGATATCAATAGCGGCCTGTGAGCGACTGAGCACCAAATCCGCATGCTGTATCATTTTGGTCTCCTCTGCCTTGAGTTTTCTGTACTGATAACTCTTGGTTTTCAAGCCTGCAAAATCAACTCGCTCTTCCAAGGGCAAGCCATCTGCGTCGAACACCACCTTTACCTTTCCCCGTTTCAGCCAATCCCAAAGCCGGTTTACCATCATGGCAGGCATCGTCGAGCGTGGCATCAACACATCAATCCCTTGCTCCCGAACATAGTCACGGATAATCCTTACTCCTTGATAAACAGTCCAAAGCGCCCCCAAACCAGCTAATGGCCTGCGATGAATCGGAAACTGGGAATAGAAAATCCCCATACCTGCTGCCAGTTGTTGGATGCGGTGTACCTCTTGGGGTTTCGCCCAGGAAAACTGCAGCACATGCGCTTCCAGCCCCACCGCTTCCCCGAGCCCCATCAGAATCGGAAAAAACAGCGACTCCAAATAGTTGCTCTGATCCGAGTCCCAGGTCACAAAAAGTAGTTTTTTCTTCGTCAATCCCATGCTGACGCGTTAGTCGTTATTTGGCTATTAGTTATTGGTTATTGGTAAAGAAAGTCCATAGTCGATAGTCCATAGACGATAGAAAAAACCCCGAATGGCTCCCTTTTTAATTATGAATTATTAATTCTCAATTATCAATTTCGATCCCCTTCTTCGTACTTGGTACCGTCATTGTGAATTCCAAATCCTCCATTCCCCTGTCGCTTGCCTCTTCTTCGTACATCGTACTTTGTACTTGGTACCCAAATTCATCACTCATCATTCCGAATTCCCAACCTCCCCCCTCATCCTCCCAAAATTCCCCTCCAGGGTATACTCCTTTTGCACCAAGCCAAATCCGTTTTCGCCCATCTTCCTACGCAACACAGCATCTTGGACCAAGGTGCGCAATGCCGCAAGCCAGGATTCTCCATCTTTCGCCAAAAAACCATTAACCCCCTCTTCCACCACATCCAAATTCATCCCTACCGGAGAAGCGATTACGGGAAGGCCACAAGCCATGTATTGGATCAATTTATAGGCACATTTCCCTTTTTCCCAAGGCGTATCCGGCAAAGGCATCAGCCCAATATCCATCTCCCGAATCGCCGCAACTTCCCCTTCCTCAGTCCAAGGAATCAGCCGCATCGGCCCATCAAACTTCCACTTCACCTTCCCATTCACCAACAACACCTCCGCGTCATACTCCATGCAAATCTGCTCCAATTCAGGCCGAATCAGATTCAGATACTTCAAGGTACTCGGTGAACCTATCCAACCAATCCGAACAGTGCCACCATCGGACCAAGTCTTCGGTCCATACTTTTTCGTATCGATCACGGTCGGCAGCCTGACGATTTTCTTGGCCCCGGCATGCTGCGCACGCTGTTCCAAATAGGAATTCCCCACAAAAACCACATTGGCATACCGCATTACGCGGTCTATTTTGTCCGAAAAAATCCTCCTTACCCAAGGCCGTCTCGCTTGGTCATAGCGATGGAACACGGCGTCATCATAATCCACAAAATACCCCTTTCCGACCTTGGCCAAAATCCACTCGGCCCAAGCAGGCACAAAGGGAAACAGTTCCTTCTCAATCCAAACATCGGTATACCTCCAGGCCCCCAACAACACCCATAACCGCTGAAAATAACACCTGAGCAGATTCCAAGTATCCAAGCCCTCTCCTTTGTACCGCTCTTGCAGGTACTGCTCATTGAAAAAAGGTGATACCTTCACACTATACCCCGCCCCTTCCCAATTCGGCAAAAACTGATACGTCCTCAGCCTACTCGACGCCCCCATGCGGGGATATTTGGGGAGGAAAAGGATTTTGGACATTTAGGCTTGGGAAATTTTGAAAAATGGGGGATAAGGGATAGGGGAAGAGGGAAAAGTGAACAAGCGAATGGGAAGATAAGGGATGAGGGAGGGCCGACCAGGAAGATTCGGGTAACGTGTGACTTGGGCGGGATTGGAGATTAGCAATCGTGGGAAAAGGAGGCAGAGACTCTTTCCCGAATCTCTATTCTCTATCTCCTAGTATCCTTTTTCGCCGCTGTCGGCCTTTTTCTTCACATATTTAATATACCCATTCAATACCCTGATTGCGCTAAGGGTTTGGGATTTTAAGCAATCAAATTCTTCCAATGAAATATATCCACAATCTCTTGCTTCTATCAAATGATCAATTATCTCAGCGAGCGATCCTCTGCTGTTATAGTAAAACTTCCTACTATCCAAATAATGAAATCTCCCCCAACCTTCAGCAATATTCGCTGTAGCTGACCTCGATGCACTCTGAATTTGTGAATAGAGTTCAAACCGCTCAGGCTTTGGAAGTTTATCCAAAACTATTCTCTTGATGTCTGTTTTCAATTCATAGGCCTTCTGCCAGCAAACTAGATCTTCAAAAGAATCATGCTTTTCCATTTTTCGCAGATCAACAATCCAAATAAATGTAAAGAATAGGACGAAAATCAAAAAATCCGTCCCTCCGAATCCCCAAGCTACTTTTCCCTAGTCCCTTCTCCCAAATCCCCTTTCGCCTTATCCCGTTTCTCCCAATCTCTCTTCCCCTCTCCCCTTATCGCTAATCCCTAGTCCCCTTCTCCCCAATCCCCTCTCCCAAATGTCCTCTCTTCCCCAATCCCTTATCCCCTTTCCCAATTCTCCCAATCTCCAATCCCTACTCCCCTCTCACAATCTCTTTCTTCCTAATTATCTCCTCCCGCTTCTGATAATACTTAATCTTCTCTAGCACCCGCAGCTGCCTGAGATGCTTGTTGTACGCAATCAAAAAGAAACAGAAAAGTAAAAAGTAAATCATCGTCATATTCTTCATGCGCATCACGATACCCAAGTTGGAAAGGGAATTCATAAATGCCAAGGTCACAGGAATGAAAGTAATCATCCCGGCCTTGATAAAAAGCGGCATGTCCCGGATCGCTTCTGGAGTCCAGTTGCGGTAAATAAAGAAACTAAGCCATAAGTAAAGGGCGTTTTCAAACGAAGAGAAAAAGGCCACGAAGTTATGGGCATCGATAAACAATGGTCGAAACATGTAGGTGAATAGTTTCATGGGCCAAGAATAGGAAGCCAAATCGACCCCTGACCCAACCTTACCCCTACTCAGATCATAGACTTTAGTACCTGTAAATTCTTCTAACGTCTCCAACGAAAAATCCTCAAGCCTTAATGCCTCCAGAGTACTTGAACTCAAATAAACCGCACCTGCCAGTGCCACTGATCCCAAGATCACCTTTATTGCCGGCTTGATTTCTGACCCCAACAATATTGCAATCCCCGAACCTGATAACAATGCAAGCCCCATATGAGGTCTCGCCATATACACAAAAAACAAGGCAATCGCAGCTTGCCACCACCTATCCTTGTACTGTTGCAGGGCAAATAAAAACCAAGCAATTCCCCAAAAACAAACGGAATCTTTCCCAACTCCTGAAGACCAAAAATGGAGATTAAGGAAATAGAATACCGTGGGAAACAAAGGAATATTAAGAACCGAATGGTTTGCAGGAAATAGATCTGCAACCATCACAAATACGTACCTGATTCCAATAAACCCGAGAAATCCAAATAGGATATTCCCGGTGATGTATGACAGTCCCAACACTTGGCTGGGAAAATAACAGAGCCACAAAATAAATTTCGTACTTTCTCCAAAATACTTCATCCACGTTGGATCTCGTATGATCACCTGCTCCATCCCAAACTTCCAATAACCATACGAATCCCCTCCGAAATTCAGTATATACCAGGTAAAAAACAGACTAAAAAAGAGGTGGTAAAAAAGCAGATAGTGAAGATGCATCTCATACTTGTAAGGCAGTCCAAATTTTTTAGCCATAGAAGAATTGGTATTTACCAAGGCTATAATTCCCGCCAATATGATGATGATGTCTAACACCTTGTTAAGGTTTTTTTAGATACCAGTTTAAGGTACAAATTTTCAATTTCCTTGCAATACCGTTCGGAAGTGTAATTTTTCTTTGCCCTTGCCCAACCCCGATCTCCCATTTCAGTCCGCATCTTCGCATCTCCTTCCAACATCAATATTTTCGTGGAAATGGCTTCTGGAGAATAGGGCGGAATGATGAAACCCGTGATTCCATCAACCACTACATCTGCCAATCCCCCTACATTCGAAGCAATTACTGGCAATCGGTGCAGCATAGCCTCAGCTGCTACCAAACCGAATCCTTCATGAGCTGATGGCAAACAAAAAATATCCATAATTCGATAAAACAGGCTTGGATTCTCTTGGTAACCGACAGATATAAAGTTTCTCTCCAACCCCAACGCAATGGCCTTATTCCTTAATTCTAAAAGATCAGGACCGTCCCCAACCAATAAAAATTTCAAATCTTTCCTATCAAGTATCTTAATTGCTTCTAAAACATCAGAAAAACGCTTCACATCATTGTAAATCCTTCCAACCGAACCTATCACAAAATCGCCATCTGCAATCCCCAAATCCACTCTAATTTTCTCAACTGTTGCTGTTTCAATATTGTTAGGCATTTGAACCCCATTGTTAACCAATAGTATCTTATTAAGTGGCAGCTTGGCTTTCTCGGTGAGATACTTCACCACCGCAGGTGAAATCCCGATTATTTTATCCGAAAGGCTGACAAACAAGCGCTGTATCCAGATTGCCGTCATGGATCGCGTTACCGGCTCAGAAGTTTCTTCCAAAATCACAACGGGAACCCGGCCACACACCCCCCCAATCGCAGCCATAGCCATTCCTTCAAAAATGGCCCCATGGATAATATGTGGTGAAAAACTCCTGATAACCTGAAAAACCTTCCTATGCTTTTGTATTTCGAATGGATGCTTAAATGGTCCAACAACGATCAACTCGACTCCTTCATTTTTCAAAGCCTCAGCAACTGGTCCACCGGCCCACGTACAAATGATTTTATGTTCAAACCTTTGTTTATCCAGACCCCGAATCAGTGTTAATCTCGTTTGCTCGACACCCCCTGAGGCGATAGTTTCGATACAATGAAGTACCCTAATTTTCATTGGTTATATACCGCCAAGAGTGACTGATTATAGGCCTCTGGATAAAATCTTTTTGACTCTGCTACCGCACGATTCCCCATTTCCTTGAGTCTTTCTTCCCCGAGTTGGAGGAATTGCTGCATACCTCGCAGGATTTCGGATTCGTCCAAAGGATTTACCAACATGCCCGCGTCACTATTTCCCAATACTTCTCCCGCCCCTCCTACCTCTGTAACCAATGAAGGTAATCCAATCGCCATCGCCTCAGCCAGGGCAACCGAAGAACCCTCTCTCAAAGAAGGTAGGACGAAGACATCTGCATTTCTCAGAAAGGGAAAAACGTCCTCCTGAAATCCCCAAAACCGAATGCGGTTGCCATATCCTGAATCAGCTGCCAACCTTTCTAATTTCACCCTATCCGGACCTTCTCCAACGATATCCAAGTAGAGATGTAAACTAGGATTGCTGTCTGCCAGTCTTAAAAATGCCCGTATAAGCCGCTCTAAATTCTTAATCGGCACAAGTCGGCAAGTGGTCACAAACCTAAATCCAGTTTCCTCTTTTTTGCGGTAATTCCCATTGGCACCTTGTTTGAAAATCCTTTGGGCAATCGGATTATAGATCACTTGTACCTTCCCTGCATCTACTTCCCCCAATGCGACAATGCTTTCTTTTACGGCCTCTGAAATCGCAATTACCTGATCTGCCTTGCGGTACACCCAACGGAATAAGTATTTCCAAAAACCGTGGTGATTTGGAATTCCGATTTCTTCACCAAATATCCTAGGGACATTAGCCAACCAACCCGCTAGAATTCCATGAAAATTCGCCTCACTTCCTTGGCAATGAATAACATCCGGCCTATTATGCTGGAACACCTTCCTAAGCTTAAGCAATAACTTGAAGTTGGGAATCCTAGGATTGAAGTTCAGTATTTCCACGGAAACACCTTGGGATTTCAGCAAGGCTGAAACCCGGCCACCCTTTCCGAGGACGATCACATGAACGTCAACACCCGTCATTTTAACCAATTGCGGCAAAGAATTGGCTAATACCTGCTCTACCCCACCAAAATCAAGTTCGGTAACAACCCGGGATATTTTCATGCTAAATGTAGATATACCGGAAGCAAAATTTTAGGTAGTTTCTGATCAACTTTTTTAGCCTTGGATTATGAAACGCAAACTTGAAAAAAGAAAGGGGCAGCAAATAGGGGAGATATGCCATCGGATAAGAATTCCGTCTTTGACGTAACAATTTTTTACCGATCAAAAAATTATGGGCTTGATCAAAGTATTGAAAAAGGTTCAAAAGCAGGTATTTGTCTCGAAACGCCAACCAAGAGGGACTATCATCTGAAATGCCATACTCTTCTCTATACATATCAGCAAAAATCGTCTGCTCCAATTTTGGATGAGCCCCCAGACTTCCTGATGCATTCAGGTCGTAAAACATGAGAGGCGCATGGATATAACAAGCTTTCTTGAACCAATCAAAGGCCCGAAACCAAACGTCCACATCTTCCCCTTTTATCAAATCGGGTTTAAATCCCACTTTTTCCCTAAAAAAGCTCTTGTGTAGAACCGTGGAGGACGAGGTAAACAATGTGTTGTAATCTGCCTGACCGAAATAATCTTCTATCAAAGATATCTTCGGGTCTTCGATCTTCGAGGGTAAGCCATTACTGGAATATGAACTGCCTACCATACCTAGCCCTGGGTATTTGTCGAGTACATGCTTCATCCAATATAAAAAATCAGGATGCCAACGATCATCTGCATCCAAAAAAGCCAGATATTCAAAAGTCGCGTTCCTGATGCCCAAATTCCGTGCAGCCGATACACCCTGATTACTTTGTGATATCAACCGCACCTTTGATCCATAGATGGATGAAACAAGTTCCCTGCCTTTATCTGTGGACCCATCATCAACCACAATAATCTCAAAATCAGGTATTGACTGGTTCAACACCGAATCAATTGACCTGGAGATGAATTGAACTTTGTTGTAAAGAGGGATGATGACACTAAACAAAACAGCGGTGACCTAACACTATCCAATAAACCTTTTTAACCTTAATGCATTTTCAAATCCCAGAAACCTACTCATGAATTGAAATTTGGGGCCACCTATATATGTGTTTTCTTTAACCCCCAAGGCCCCCATCCTACTCCGAGCTTCTATCAATAGACCCCGATAATTCGGAAAAATGTCGTATACGTATTTCTGATAGACTTTCTTCAAAGCCAATCTCACTCTTATGGAATCCTCAACTTCCAAAACTGATTTTTCATAGCTCTTTACGGAATCTAGCAAGGATCGCGCTGCTTTTTCGGATTTCTGCTGACTGACATTATCCTGTCCTGGCTTACGGTAATAAACCATACCTTTAGGTTCAAAAAGCACCTCCTTTGCCTTCAACAATATCCTGCAAAAGAACTCCCCATCCTGATTGATGGTCAAAGACTCATCCCAAGGTCCTGCCTTTTGAATCAAATCCCTGTGGGTTAAGTAAGATGAAATAGCCATCATCTCCTGATGATTCCAAAACCGCAGCAGCAAATCCAAGCCTGAATCAAAATCCCTAAACACACCGCAGAGAACACGCCTGTAATGGTGAATATCATCCTTAAAATTCACCCATTCGCAGGTGGCTATAGTCGCGCTACCCTTTCCAGACAGTAGTTGGATTTGTCTTTCGATTTTGTCGGAGGACATCAAATCATCGGCATCCAAAAATTGGATGTAATCTCCTGAGGCCGCCTGGATTCCCAAATTGGTTGCTGCTGAAACGCCTCTGTTTTCTGAATTGATCAATCTCACTATTGCGGGAAATCGGTCCGCATATTCTTGCAAAATTGACAACGAACCATCTGTACTACCATCATTGACCAATACAATCTCAAAATTGGTATAGCTTTGCACCAACGCAGAATCCAAAGTCTCCCTGATATAGGCAGCTTTGTTGTATACCGGGATAATGATGGACGCCAAGGGTTTCATTTTACTCTTTGTTCCAAGTCAAAAAGAAAGAACAACTCGCTTTCACGGTTTTTTAACAGTAAACCAAAAATCACACTCAATACTTCTACTCATTTAATACAGTTCTCAAATAGTGTAGCTACCTCCTTGTATCTCCCCCTCCAATCAAACTGAAATATTCCTGAAGAACCCCAAGATTAATCGCATTGCAAACCCTCAGCAAAGCGATGGATTCTGCAAATGGAATCCTAAAGAATCGTTTCAACCAAAACCTGTACCTTCTAAATCCAAAATCGAGAACGTGCTTCAAAAATGCGAATTTCCTCCCCGCGAATCTCCTGGCATAGGTCCCTCCGATCAATCTTTTGTATTTGTTCACCAACTCTTCGGTTCGATACCTAGCGGGATGGTTTACAATCAGGCTTGGTAAATAGACAACTTTGTATTTTCTTGATATTTGACCGGACAATTCCGAATCACCATTGGATTTTAGTTGGGCATTGAATCCGCCAAATTCCTTGATCACCGACGCAGGGCTAAACCAATTGGCTGTGATGGCATGCCCCTCCTTGGCATAGGCTTCGGTGGTGAATCCGGTATACTTTTCATAGATCTCTGCGTCTGACAAGGACTTTGGATCTTTGTAAAACAAGGGAACCGGCCCTGTCAGTATTCCAGTACCCTGATTCTCCTCCTTTGAAAAATGATCGAATGCGACAGCCAACCAATCATCAGCCGGAAGACAGTCTGAATCCGTAAACGCAAAAATGCTGCCATTTGCTGCCAAGATGCCTTTGTTGCGAGCAGCATAGGATCCTGGTTTGGCCTCATCAATAATTTTCAGGTTAATTGAAGATAAAAGTGCCTTCGGTAAAGTTAATTCGGCAGAAGGGTCATTGTTTACGACGATTACTTCCCAATCTCCTTTCGAAACAGATTGCTTTCTCAAACTTTCAAGCAAAAGGACAAGCCTCTGCCCATCCCGAAAAGTGGGTACTATTATGGAAAAAATCAGGCTCATGCTTTCAATTCAAAACGCGACTGTCCCCATCTATAGAAACCGCTTAAAAACAAGTTACTAAAGGGTAGGACGAGCAATTGGATCCCGTGCAGGACAACTTTTCTTATGCCATGTGATTTGATTGGATTAGAAAATATTCGACTTATTTTGTAAATCAAAAATCTCTTTTCAAAATCGGCTAGATTCATTAAACCTACATTATCCATGTATACAACGATTAGTTTCAACTCGGATAGGCGATTTTTTTTGTTAATACTGTTTTTTGAATGCCTTATTGCAACTGCCACAGGAAAATCAGTCTCGCCCGGTTCAAATCTCAGTTTTCTTAACAGCCGCCACCATAATTCTGTATCTGCATGGAGAGCCAATCTTTCATCAAACAGCTTATTTTTTAATAATGATTCCCTTTTGAATGTGACTCCATTTACATCAAACAAAAAATAACCCTTCTCAAGCGCCTCTTTAAAGAACTCTGCCGGGGAGTCCTTTTTCAAATACTCCCCTCCAAAACCCAAGAAGTCTCCAGTTTCCATAAACTTCAATGCCGTCTTTGAATAGACAGCTTCAATATCGCTATGCGAATCAAACACAACTATATCCTTGTCGAATCTGTTACTATAGTATTTATCATCTGCGTCAAGGAATGAAACAAATGGCAGTTTGGCTTGCGAAATCCCTAGATTCCGACTTGCTGCTTCTCCCCTGTTTACTCTCCCCGGATGCGTAAAAAGCTTAATCTTCCTAACCGCTTGACTCAACCTCAAGCAGATTGCATAAGTATCATCCGTTGATCCATCTTCCACAATAATGATCTCACCAACTGCTTTCAAGTCTTTGACAGACTCAATCGTACCCTCGATAAATCTCCCAGCATTGAAGGCTGGAATTATCACTGAAACTATTTCTTCCCTAAGCATCAAAGAATCCTTTGACGTATACTTTGACTAATCCCCAGACAAAAACCAAAAAATCTCGGATACCAAGATTTCTAATTAAAAACCGCTCCTCAGCTTTAAATTTCGATGTTCTATTCAGAAATAACCTAGAATAATTTGATATAGCTTTATCAATTTCTAAATGCCACCTGCCGTCAAAATAGCCCCTGAAATAAGATAAAATTTGGATAGACTTAATTCTGTCTTCGAGGATGAGAAAATCATTTTTCTGGATACCAGAAAAAGCCCCACCACCATGAATTCTATATACTGAAGTCACGTCATCCAAATAAAGAATATCTCCTTTGGACAATAGCATAAACAATAAAATAGAATCACATGAATTGTGCGATCGCAGTTGTAAAGGCGGAGTGATTTCAAAATTCCTAAACAGCAGGGAAGCTGTTGGATATAAGCCACCACCTTCAAAAAAGACCTCTTCGGGATCTATCTTTCGTTTTTTTACGGTAGTTGGAATAAATGTCCTTACGCCAGGTTTTTCAAACTCATTGATGATAAAGGAGTTGGTAAATACAGCAAAACCAGATGGATTTTCCTTCAGATAATCGATTTGCTTTTGGATTTTATAATCATCGACCCAATAATCATCTCCTTCACAAACCGCAATAAATTCTCCTTCAGCCATTCCAAGTGTTGAAAAGAAGTTATGAAAGACGCCTTTGTTGGTCAAATTTGAGTTGAATCGAACCGATATGTGGCGATTATTTTTTGATGCCAAATACTCCTCGATAACCTCTTTTGTACGGTCTGCGGAACAATCGTCCGAAATGATCAATTGAATTTGGAAATTCCCTTTTTGCTGAAATACCCCGTCCAAGGCGTCAAAAACAAATCTCTCATGATTATAGGTAATCATGCAGACACTAACCAAAACGCCTTTTGATATTGGTTCTGCCATCTATTTATGGATAAGGAAAGCCTTCGATTCTCCTTTCTTTTCATATTTCCCGACAACACTTACAAAGGGAAAACCAGCCAAAATCAGATCATTGGTACATATGCTTTCTTCAGATGTTACTACATCATATTTATGTGCCTTGTACTCCCTTTCAAGCTTTCGCGAAATTCTGTATACCATGAAATAATACCAGTTGGCCAACCTGAATGGAATGATTCGATCCCAAACAGACTTAAGCGGATAGTAATACTCTTTCATGATATAATTAAAAACCTGCATGTCATAGTTTCCGTCATCCCCAAGTTCAGCGAAAATCGAAATCATTTGTTGATAAATCGTTTCCACGCTATCTTTTTTCCCTCCGATAGTTCCAGGTGTAAACATTGGATAGTTAAAAAAACTAGCTGGCAATCTTCTCTTAAATTTTCTGTTAAAATGTTTTAATGCCTGAAGTGCCCAAATTCCGTCTTTCCAAGTTTTTCGAATTCCTCTACCCACTAATAGTTTTTCAGGGTGTTTTTCAAGTAGTTCCAATGGATTCTTGTTGACGATTACATCGTTTATATCTGTTGAAACCACATAGGCATCTGATTTCAAATGTTGGACGAACTCATGAAAAATAAAAAATCGCTCGTCATTGAGCGAATGGGGTCCAAGCTTGCATTTGATGAAAAAAATTCTTTCGGTCTCGTATTTCCCCTTAAACTCATCGGATATGTTGTCGCAAAAAATCACTCCCCATATCCCTAACTCTTCAACACTTTCATACCAGTTCCTGAAATATTCGAAGTTATCGTCCGCCTGCTTAAATGATCTCATGGGATCATTCTTGGAAGTAAAATATGTTGACAACAAAATCAACTTATCATTTGAAGAATTGAAAGCAGAAGTAACATGATGAAAATTCGAATTAATTCTTTGCATCACCCTCAGTCTGGTATTTGTAGTTTTATATAATTCTTAATCTGTAGGCTACACTGAGCACAAACCATTTTGTCTTGGACAGCATATGAAAAAGGCTAGGGAAAAAAAACATGATGTATTCCCGAAATGAAAACCGATAACCTTCCAACTGCAATTTATTCCGAAAGTATCTCGACAAATTATTTTTAAAGGATTCCCTAATCGACGCAGAAGTGATCCTTACGATGTATTTGTGCCGGATCGCTTTGTTTTGACTTTTCTCACAGTGCTTCTCATAAAAAGGTAGACAATCAAGGTAGTTGATGGTTTTCAAATCATCTCTTGTCCAATTTACTTGAACATCATAGTTTTCAAAATATCTCCATGGACTCACCAAATGTACCCTTATAAAGAAGTCATAGTCCTGGTGACGCCTCAGTTTTTCATCAAACATTACGATTTGCGCAAGCTCCTTTTTGAGTATCAAGGAAGGGGTTGGGCAGAAAACGTCATCACTTAAAACAAAATCAAACACTGATTCCCCTATTTGTATATCCCTGGATGATAATTTTTGGATAGAATTCTTCCTTAAGACGATTGCGCCGCTAAAAATCGCTTCGAAATTCTGTGAGTTTAAGAAAGAAATCGCTGATTCAAGCCTTCTTGGGCGCCAAACATCATCTGAATCTAGAAAGGCCACAAACTCTCCCATTGCTAATTCTATTGCATAATTCCTCGCCGCGTTACCTCCCTTTTTTCTATTTTCCGGCCTTCTAAAAATCTTAATCCTACGATCTTTTTGTGTGAAGGATTCAAGAATTTCCCATGACTCATCAGTACTGTGGTCATCTACCACAATACATTCCCAGTCCGTATACGTTTGGCCGATTACGGATTCTAATGTTTCCCTCAAATAAGGGGCTTTGTTGTAGTTTGGGATTAGAATAGAGACAAGACCCATCAAAAAAAACTAAGATATCATTTGAATCAGGTTGTTGGTCTTCATTCTGATTGAATTTTTTCCCCAAATTCTCAACAGATTCGTACGGGTTTTATCAAGATCAACATTTTCCAATTGCCCTGATTTTGCTTCTGCAATACTAAAAACCCGAATATCATTTCGATTGAAAAATCGAAAGGTTGGATTTGAAGTATCCATAATAACCTTGGATCCTAAATACAACAGCAACAAGATGTTCCCAAGCGCAAGCTGTCTGGTGCTGTTGATGAAAAAATGGGAACAGGAAAGTAATCGCTTGACATAATCCGGGTAGTCTAGAAAATCATTTAGAGGAACAAAATTCTTCCCGAATACTAGTTCACCCTTTTCCTTGACTTTAATCCTATACTCCTGATCACCATAGCTAAGTGGACATATGATTTGGTCAAATGAAGTCTTAAACTCTAGTAAATCATCAAAAGCGTCCAAATGATTGTTCCAAAAATTACCGCTGTTTCCCAACAAGACGTTGTTTCCGGATACAACCTCATTCTCAAACCCTTTGATCACATCATTCTCCATTGAGAAATAATTCCATGGGATCCATTTTGGTCGCTTGGAATAAAGATTCGGACTGATTATCCCATATTCATCCTCAATCACCGTCGAGATAAAATCAATTCGATTCGCAATTTCATCGGGACCTGGCTGGGTTTTAAATGCACGGTAATAATCAACATTGTTTTGGGATTTCCGGAAAGACTGGGATTTCCTTGGCACGATCAGCTTCGTTTTTTGCTTGACGTAATCATCGACGCTACCAAAAATCTCAATCAAATCAAACCCCCAACTCATCCAGAAAACGGGAATCCCATTGGGTATTCTTCCAAGTAGGTTCTTATGGAACGTACTTGGCAAACTGTGAAAGAAAATACTCTTGACATGACCCTTTGCAAAAGGAAGCAAATGCCAAATTAAACGGGGGTGAACAAATACTATTTCGGAAATCTTGACAAACCTAAGTTTTTGATTCGCTCCGATTACCAAGAATAAATGGGTTTCCCCACCTGCTTCATTAAACTCTCTGAAAGCAAAATCGATAAATTTCTCGTCCTGCACTAAATGGAGGTGCTTTTTTCCCTTGATGAAAAGTTCTATTCCAAGCTGGAAAAAAGAACCAATGATTAACAATACTGAAGACAATCTAAAGCTTCTTCGCAATGTACAAAACACTGGTATTGGAAATCGCAGAAGTCTTGAACCTCTCTTTGCCAAAAAAATCAACTCCAAACTGTTCAACTAAAAATCCACCACGCTCGATGGCATTAACAAAGTCGGTTTTCCCAAATAGTCTCAAATGGTCGTTTTGAAAATAGTTTCTCCATCTTTCTTCATCAGTTTGATGGGAAGGATCTTCAAGAGTCTTATCAAGTCCCTTAACTAATGGGACCATGATTATCCCCCACCCTCCTTTGGATGTGATTCTATAAAGTTCACATAGTGCTTTGTTTGGATCCACGACATGCTCCAAGATATGTGAACAGATAAATATGTCGAATTGACCATCTCGGTATTCCTTCATGTCGGTGATGTCGACCTTGTCGTCCACACCATCTTTGTATAGGTCAGCTGATCTATAACTGATATTTTTCTGATTTTTCAACCAGTTTGAAAAGCCCTGCGAAGGACCGAAATCGACAAGTCTAAATACCTGATTTCCAGTTTTTTTGAAAAATTCTTTTAAGTAAAGAGTGTATAATCTATCCCGGTCATTCGAAAAACAAATTGGACACCTATACATAGAATGATTCAGTGTCTCAAGTTGGTCAAACCCATATTTGAAATGGTATTTTTTTTCATTTTCATAATACTCCTTCGGTAAGGGTAAAAAATCCCTAACATAGTGCTCACATACTGGACAGTAGTGGCCGAACAAATACTTTTTTGAAATCCTCAAAAGATTGGGACCTAAAACTAACTTTAATTGTTTTCTAAAATTCATTTGTTGTTTAGTTAAAAATTTCCCATTCAAGGTTTGGTCTTACAGTGCCGGACCATTCACCAAACCAATTAATACTTCTTTCCCCATCTGCAATTTCAAAGTTTATAACATCTGAAATATCCAGTAGGGGTATGCGAAGATCTTTGACAACCAATACCCTAAGCGTATAGATTTGATTGTTAAGGAGATTAGCTGGTACCTGACATTTAAATTTTGCTTTCCCCCCAACCAAAGGGACTGAATTGGAAATAGAATTAAATACAACTATATCATCTTGCGTAGCAATAACTAAACTCAAATTTATATTTGAGTTCGGACACATATTCAGAAACTCAAACCAAATATTAAACTGATCATTAACCGTGATGATTTCCTCCTTACTTTCTAAATACAACCTTAGTGGTTGTATGAAATCGTTTCTGTGGGAATCTGAAAAAGTTACTTCACGAGTCGTACTACGATATTCATTTAAATATTTTTTCACTACTGCATCAGTCGTTCCAACTTCACTCAATAATCCATCCTTTAGAATTATGGCTTTATTGCACAACTTCCTGACGGCACTCATGTTATGACTCACAAAAAGAACTGTTCGACCCTCCTGCTTACTCACATTCTCCATCTTCCCTAGACATTTTTGCTGAAACTCATAATCCCCAACCGCCAATACCTCATCAATCACGAGAATCTCAGGATCCAAATGGGCGGCAACCGAAAACCCGAGCCGCACTTTCATACCAGAAGAATAAAACTTGATCGGCGTATCTACAAATTTCTCGATCCCCGAGAAGTCGATGATTTCATCCAACTTGCGGTCGATTTCCTTTTTGGTCATGCCAAGGATGGTGCCATTCATATAAATGTTTTCACGACCTGTCAGCTCAGGATGGAATCCTGTGCCAACTTCCAGCAGGGCGGCTATACGGCCCTCGACAGTGATTCTTCCAGAGGTCGGTTCAGTGATACGGGAAAGGATTTTGAGCAGGGTGGATTTACCGGCCCCATTTTTTCCAATAATCCCCAACACTTCCCCTTCCTTGACCTCGAAACTGACATCCTTCAAGGCCCAATGCACTCCTTCTTCTTCCTGACCGAATTTGCCCAGGTTACGGATTTGCCGGAAGTTTTGAATCGGGTATTTCAGCGTCCGGACGAGCTGTTCCGCAAAAGTCTGCGCCTTTTCCTCCTTCAGCCCTATCCTGTACCGCTTGGACAAGTTCTCTACTTTGATGATCGTCTTGGACATTTTAATGAATGCTGAAGAATGAACCTAAAAGGATAAACAAGTTAAAAATCGCATGCTCTTTCATCTTTTGTCTTGCGTCTTGAGTCTTATGTCTTTCGTCTCTTTTAAGCCACATCCGCAAACACTTTTTCCATCCTTCTGAAATAGAACAACCCAAAGACAAAAACCCCCACTGCGATAATCGATCCTGGCCATATCCACTCCCAAGGAATAGGTCTATCCAAGAACATAGCCCGGATGCCCTCGATCACCCCCACCATCGGGTTCAGGGAATAGACAAATTGCCATTCGTTAGGGACTGCAGTCGTGCTGTACACGACAGGCGCTAGGTACAAGATTAGCTGTACGATGAATGTCAGTGCATACTTTACATCTCGATACTGTACGGCCATGGCAGACAATATCATCCCGATGCCCAAAGAAGTAAACATCAATTGTACCAACAACAGCGGAAGAAACACCAAGGTCCATCCTGGGCTCACCCTAAAGTAGATCAATAATACGAGGAGGATGATAAAGGAAATGATAAAGTCCAACAACTTGGAAAAGATGGCAGAAAGCGGCAGTATCAGCCTCGGGAAATACACCTTTGTGATCATGTTGGCATTGGCCACAAGGCTGTTGGCCGATTCGGAAAGTGTACCTGAAAAGTAATTCCATGGCCATAAGGCCAAATAGGAAAAAAGGATATAGGGCATGCCATCCGAATCCACGTTGGCCAATCCCCCAAATACCACCGTAAAGACAATTGTAGTGAATAAAGGTTGGATAATTGCCCATCCAACACCCAACACGGATTGGGCATATTTGGCTTTGATGCCGCGAACCGTCAGGAAATACAAGAGATCCTTGTACCGCAAAAGCTCCTTAAAGTCAATAAACTGCCAGCCTTTGCTTGGCTCGATAATCGTCTTATTCATTTGTTTTTATAATTTTACCCGGCACCCCCACCACCGTCGCTCCACTCGGTACATCCTTCGTCACCACCGCTCCCGCCCCTATCACCGCACCATCCCCGACCTTGATGCCGGGCAGAATTGTGGCATTGGCACCGACCATGACTTGATTGCCCAGGCTCACTTTTCCAAGCAGCACCGCACGGGGCGCAATTTCACAGAACTCCCCGATTTGAGCCTCATGATGCACCAATGCCCCGGTGTTAACAAGCGTTCCCTTGCCGATGCTGACCTTGGGCCCAATCACACAGCGGTTCATGATATCCGCACCCGAAATTTCCGCCGCGCCGCTGCACAGGTTCTCCAAGCCTTGGATGGAAACATGTTTTCCCCCCAAGGCAGTAAACCGCTCGAAAAACCTTTTCCGCAGCTTGGGATTCCCCGTCCCCAACACAAACCGCGCATCTTGGGCAAAATGCGCCCGCAAAGCATCCTCCGATTTGATGACGGGATATTTTCCGGCCATTATCAGGTTGGCACTGATATCGTCAAAAAAGGCCAAACCCTCCGTCATTTGGTGGGCTATCAGCACTTCCAAAACCTCCAAAGAATGTCCTCCTGCTCCTGCTATGACCATCGCCTAATTGTTTTGTACCCGCAATAACAGCCTCGCAATCAAACGCTGTTCCTCCTTGGACAAGGTATGGTACAAGGGCAGGCACAGCACACGTTCGGTTATCTGATCCGAAACAGGGCATTCACCGTGGGTATAATCCAATCTGTTCAATCCAGGATAGAAGTATCGCCTCGACCCAATTCCATTATCCTCCAACAGCTTCATGCTCTTTTTCAGTTGCTGCACCTCAGGGAAGATGATCGGGAAATAAGCATAATTGTATGCATCAATCCCCCCAATCTCTGGGAACTTTACCCGAAGCCCCTTCAACAGCTCAAAATAATACAACGCCTGCTCCTTTTTCCTCATTTGGATTGCCTCCAAATGAGGAAACAATGCCAAGCCCATCGCGGCATGAAACTCTGAATTCTTTCCATTTACCCCTACTCCATTGAACCTGTCAAATCCATCATGGCCAAAATTGCGGAGATATGCCATCCGTTTCAGTAGCTCGGCATTCTTGGTAATGACTACACCTCCCTCTATGGTATGGAACAGCTTGGTCGCATGAAAGCTGCAAGTGGAAATATCCCCGAACTCGAAGATCGATTTTCCTTTGATCTTCACGCCAAAAGCATGCGCCCCATCATAAATCACCTTCAGTCCATGTTTGTCGGCAATCCGCTGAATCGCTTCCACCTCACAGGGGATTCCGTACACATGCGTGGCCAAAATCGCAGACGTTTCAGGGGTAATTGCCGCCTCAATCAGCTTTGGGTCGATCGTCAACCTGTCAGGCAGAATATCGACGAAAACAGGCCTGCAACCCTCCCAAACAATGCTGCTTGTTGTCGCGACATAGGAAAATGGGGTTGTGATAATTTCCCCTTTCAAATCGAGGGCCTTGATCGCCATTTGCAGGGCGATGGTCCCATTGGAGACGAAAAGCAAATGGTCCAAATGCAGGTATTCCTTGAGACGAAGCTCGAGTTCATTGACCAAGGGACCATTGTTGGTCAGCCAATTTCGCTCCCAAATACCATTCAGGTAGCGATCATATTCCTCTCGGGGAGGCAGAAATGGTTTGGTTACGGGTATCAATTAGCTATTCTTTTTATTTTTTATGAAATTCAATTGCCATGGACCATCAAAGACACATGGGACATTGCTTGATTCTCTATCAGGGAATTCTCAAAAAAACAAGCTCCAACATCCATCTTCAATGTTGTCGGGAGCCCATTTCCCAGCCATTCCCCAGTACTACCAATGTACACCCCCAGTACATGCCTAGTACAACATTCGTACACTTTTCGACGTTTCCTAGGCACATGATTCAAGACGCCAGACTAAAGACCCGAAGGTCTTGGTACCTGAAAAAAAACGATTGAAACCAGGGGCCAACACATACATCTTTCCACCGAAAAACGCACAATTGAAACGATTGGAAATATTCAATTCCGTGAGAAATAATTCAATTTTCCCCGCCCAAACACCCACTTTTTGGCGGTAGCCGCCCGACCGTCTCCCGACCATGTCCCGACAGTGTCCCGACCTCCACCCGACCATTCCCCGACTTTTAATCAAAAACCAAGAAACCCTATCACTTTTCCAAGAAACAAGATTTGAGACGTAAGACACAAGATTCAAGAAACAAGACCCGCATTTCGCATACTTTATGTTTTTTCCGCCAAGACTGCCAAGACGCCAAGTAAAAAAGTGGGCAGAGGCAGTCGGCAGTACCGCGGGCAGATTCGAAATCCATTCGTGCATTCTATTGATTCATCATTGTGACCCACGATATTATCAATTCCTCCCAACTTGGTACTTGGTACATCGTACTTGGTACATTGTACATCGTACTTGGTACTATCTTCTCTGCGCTCTTCGCGCCTCCGCATCTTTGCGTGCCCCATTCTCGCACCTCGTACTTCTAACTTCGTACATCGTACTTGGTACTTTGTACATCGTACTTCGTACTTAGCAATGCTTCGCCCCGCCAGTCCCAACCTCGCTCTTCAATGAGTAATTTTTTTACTCAATGAAAACAAATTTACCCCATCATCCTGCATTTGCAAATCCCTGCCACACTCAAAAAATATTTTCATTTTTTCCGTCATTTTCCCAATTTTTTTGGCAGAAGTATTTTCGCCTTTCATGTTTTAAAAATTGATTTTCAAAAAGAAGAATTGACTTTTATCAAAATTAAGCAAGGTCTTTAAAATCAATATTTTATATCAAAAAATAAGGCGGTTTATCTGAAGCGAAACTTGAAAAACCTAAAATAACGGTATTCATGAAAGAAGGTATCCCGATTTCAAATAAATGTTCGTTATTGGCACCAAAATTGGAACTGTTGGACTGAAGTAGCGCTTTTGGGTTCCCTGCATAAGGGACAGTTCCGTTGATTCTTTGCCTTTACTATAAGATTAACCTTTGCGTTATGCTGATCATCCAATACCGGGCCCACGACATCCTCCTCAGCCAACTGAGCGAAGGCAGCATTGGCCTCAACTTTGTCCTCAAAGAAAACTTCCCAACCAGCAGCCCGAGTAAGCATCCTTCAAAACCCCTTTTCATCATCCAAGAGGGTTTTCTGCTGATCAAAAAACTGGAGCTGCACATGGAAGGCGCCAATGAGGTGGCGGATTTTGCCAAGCGGCTCGACATCCAATTCAAGAAAATCAAACAGGTCAGCCTCGACAGCAGCGGCGGTATGGACGACTTTTTCATCAACATCCCGGAGGGCGAATACGAGCGCCTCAGCTTTGGCATCCAGTTGGCAGACCATGAAGACATGCCTTCGATATGCCTCTCCGGCACCTTTATCGACCCCTCGGACAACTTGGTCCCCTTCTCCTTTTGTGCCCAAAACATCTTCCCCCGCTTCGACATGGAGGCCAACCTCAAGGGGCAGGATCCATTTTCCTCCAATTCACCCATCAACCCCACCATCGTATTTGAAATCAACGCAGCCAAATGGTTTGAAACCCTCACTGTAGATGACTTCATGCTGGCAAAAAGGGACGAGCAAGGTATCACCATCAGCCCTTCCTCCAACGAGTCCATGTATTGGAAAATCGTCGAAAGTATCGTCTTTGGGGAAGAAATCAGCGTGGAAATCAGGTGAATCGGGCTTTTATCGGCGTCTCCTGAAGGCGGAATTCATAATCCCATTCCTCAAAATCAATAGCCCCCAGACTTTGCTTCCAAGCGTAAAGTCCCCGATTGATCTCCCCGGTCGAGGGTTCATTGGAAATCCCAAGACTGAGAAAGGGCATATCGGCATACGCCCCAAACATCAAATGGTGCATCAACAGATCCAAAGCCCTCAACTGCCGGCCTTTGGGCCCATTGGCGATATACTGTGCATGAATCCCCCGCTTCGTACAAAACACCAGCACCCCAGCCAGCGGTTCTCCTTCCATCACCGCCGTGTATAACTTGATTTCATTGGGAAAGCGGACCATCAAAGTCTGCATTTCCGCGAGTGAATGGACCGGCTTTACTTGGTGCAGCTGCCGAAGATTTGGGCTGAGCACCTTGTCCCAAAAATCCTCCAAATACCGGGAATCATTGCTCACCTGCATGCCTGAACGCTGCGCTTTGTGAAGCCCCCAGCGCCTGCCCTTATCCTTCCAAGTGAAAGGCGGAACAATGGTCTGAAAGGTCTTGCTTGCGGTTTTTATACCAAACTGCCGATAGATAGCCTGAACAGCCAAGAAATGCTCGGTAAAGTAAAACGCCGGTATAGATCGAATATAGAGGCTTTCAAATCCACCCTCCTTGAGGAAATTAAAGCCTTCCAATACCACAGCCCGAACCATCTCCCCATCAATGCCTAGCCCAAATACCCATCCCCCATAACTCAATCCACGGTGGGAAAACACCTTTCCATTCTCAGTTTCGGCAGGCAATACCGCAACCAATTTCCCAGCTGCGAGCGCCAAAAGAGAATAATCCCCAAACCGCTCCCCATGGTACTCCATAAAATCCCTTTTATGCAAAAAGGTGCCGTTGATGCTCACCTCCACCAAACTGTCCCACTCAGCCCGAAACTCCTCCGTATACCTCCTTATTTCAACCACTTCAAGACCCAAGATTCAAGACGCAAGACAAAAGACACAAGATCCGTCACTTCGGGTTCTTAATATTTGGCATTTACAGAAAGGCAATGACATCTGTGGTCCGTCATGCTGAACCGTAGCTTGCGGAGGTGAAGCATCTCCTAAATTGAGGAGATCCATCTCCACGATAACATCGGGGCCTCAGGGTGACGCTCAAATCTCTGTCGTCGGTATTAATACAGATACTTCTCGCCAAGAAGTAAAGAAAAAAAGTGGGCAGATGCTGTAGGCAGTACCAGGGGCAGACTTGAAATCCATTCGTGCATTCTATTCATTCATCATTGTGACCCACGATATTATCCATTCCTCTGTGTGTGCCTAAAATAGGTTGACGGT
>NZ_AMZY02000013.1 GCF_000330725.2 Mariniradius saccharolyticus AK6
TGTTGTATTGCCCGTGTTGGTGACGACAATATTATAATTCAACACGTCTCCCACTGCGTCGAAGCTGCTTTCAGCCACCGACTTGTCAATGGACAGGGCAGGACTTTGAACAATCGGAGTGCTGGCTGATGCCACCACCGGTCCTGGAATCTGCGTTGAGGCTACATTGACCACGTTAACAATGTTTTCACCCAAGTCAAACACAGCTTGGGTGACGGAGTAGTAGATGCTAAAGATCCATTCCTCCCCAACGTTTAAAATGCCTGGATCAATTGTATCTCCACTTTCGACATTTAGAACCACTGGGTTCGGTGTTCCCGGAAGAAAATCGAGCACCGAAACATTTGAAATGTTTTTGTTGCCCACATTTGAAACAGATATCCGATACTCGATGACTTGGTTGGGATTGGTCACTGGGTTTGGACCTCCAACCTGAATTTTTTGAACAGATATCCTCGGTGATATTGTGAAATTCTCAGTGTGGGAATCGGTATTGGTCAAGACAATTGATCCAGCTGTCGCAGAAACCGTGGCGGTATTGGTAAAAAAACCTTGCTCTAAATCGTTCTGAACTATGGTATGGAATCCCGTGAATGAAGTAGAATTGCTCTCTCCAACACCCAAGCTAATAGGGCTTCCATTTACGTTAATAGCGGGATCCGAAATTGAAACATTCGTGAGTGGGAAATTCCCGGTATTTCCAATAGTGAATGTGTAGTTAATTCGGTCGCCTGCATTTTGGATCCCGTCATTATTGAAATCTTCATACAAACCGGTTTTGACTAGCGAAACACCCGGAGTGGGACTAGAAAGTACAAACGTTGCGGTCTTTAGACAATTGAATTCGTCTGTAATTGTAGCCACGTAGGTGCCTGGGGCAAGGTTGGTTCTCGACGAACCGGTACCGCCGTCGTTCCAAGTAACGCTCTTATTGCCTGTGCCGCCGTTTATTGTCAGGGATATAGAGCCATCTGAATTTCCAGGGGTTGGTTGGTTCACCGATGAAGAATAGGTGATTTCCGAAGGGAGAAGGATGTTCTTTGTAAAAGTATTCGAAACTCCGTTTGCATCTGTAAGTGTGAGCGTAGCGGTCCCGTTGGATGAATAAACGACACTCGGATTGGCCTGATTGGATGTGGTAGGGCTTGAGTTTGTGCCGAAGTTCCAGCTGTAGGTGTAGGGTTTTTTTCCGCCGTTACTGGTAGATGTAAAATTGACGGAGGTGTTGCCATTTTCAGTACAGGCAGTGAAGTCAAATTGAACCGCCAAGGGTGCATTTACAAGAATGTCAGCACCAAATTGGCACTGTGCGCTTGGGTAATCATTACACTGATATGAATTAAAAAGATTCGCCGACCCAGATGTTGTCCAAGCCATTAGAGGATTTCTAAGACTAACTTCTAAACCACAGGTCCATGTGAATTGGTAGTTCAAGGTCACAACCCGGTCTCCGCTTTTTGCAGCGGGAAGATTACCCAGCCATATGTTGATGTATTGTGAAGTACCGCCAATGACAAGGTCCGCAAAAAGCCGCGTATTGTCCGTAGACGATCCGGAATTCGAACTATATACAAATGAAATATAGGCTGTTTGTTGGACGCCGGGTGTACAAGTGGCGAAGGAATTGGCAAGTGGAACTCCGGACGCATTACTCAGGTAGACTTCCTTGATCGTGAAGTTGTTGGAAGAACAAGACTTCCCACAGGTTCTCAGATCGAGAAGATTTGGTTGGTTTTGGGAAAAAGCATCCGATTGGGATAGGATGAAAAGTCCAGTACTGACAACTAGTAGCCTGAGAAATGCATTTACTAAAGTCTTCATGTCCTTAAAGTTTAAAATTGAAGAGTCCTGTGGTTTTGGTCGTCCAAAAATTCCTCGGTGCATGGATACCCACGGATGGGTGAAGCCGGTAGATTCAGGTATCTATCTCACCATTGGTTTCAATCGTGTCCGTCGGAATTGGACTGATTGAAGCGTGCGCTGATTGAGTAAGGATTATTCGAAAATTGGGTAATTAAGCGAATAAGGAATTTTTGAAAATGAAAAACCAACCCGATACCATGGTGAAAATCTGATAATCAGGCATTCAAAAATTTCGAATTATTGCGATTTTTAAAAAAATCCTTTTTACAAAGCAAAAATTTGATAACATCCGACTTTTTCGAAGGCATTTCTTTATTAATATAATTGTAGTTTTGAATTACCAACAGCAGACATCAGCCAGTTGGAAGCGGTTTTTTCAGACCCAATTTTGTAAAAAGAAAAAAACCGCCAGATGATTTTACCTCCGGCGGCCTTTTTAGTGTGACAAACTCTAAACTTAAAAAATCTCCTTTTCTTTGGATTTCATTCCCTGATGGGAATGAGGCAAGTGGTTTTTGTTGAAAAAATCGCGGTACAACTTGCCTTCGGAAATCCCTCTTGTCTATCTGATTTTGGTGGGTGATTTTCTCGATCTATTTTTCTTTTAGAACCATCTTGGGTTTTTCATGTTGACCTTACGGGCAGAGAGGTAGTATCCAAGTGATATTTCATGTGAATTGGTTCTCATGTTTTGTAGGACGTTCAAGTTGTAATCGTATGCGTAGCCGATTCTAAGATTTGGCGTCGCAAAGAATTCGGTGATAAAGGCTAGCGCGTTTCTGTTGCTCAAGTTTGGCACCTCGGGATCGTTGTTGCTGAGGTGAAGGTTCGAACGGTACGATCCACCGATCCAAAACTTCTCTGCAAACAGGAACATCGCGTTGAGATCGTAAGTAGTAGGCGAGCCGCTTACATATTTCACCAGGAAGGAGGGCTTGAATTGAACATTGTTAGAAATATTCAATAAGCCACCAGCTGTGATGTAGTAGTGTATATCGTGTACCGCTAGTGCCATATGTTCCCTTTCCAAATTGTTTTTACCGATTAGATTGAAACCACTGACTCCGGCGTAGAATCCATCTGTATGGAAAAACATGCCCAGGTTCATATTTGGTGTCATCATGTTTTGCCTGCCTTGGGGAAGCTCGGTATCATCAGGGTTGATGGCCCTCAATTCATCACCATTGATCATGTATTGGGAAACGCCTGCACTTGCACCTAGGCTGAAGTAGGAGGATCGACCCGTCTGAATGCGATATGCATAAGATAGCATCGCGCTTGTGGTGCTTGTTGGACCGATTTTGTCAGCCAATACCATGGCACCAAAACCCATCATTCCTTCGTTGGCACTCAAATCTGCCGTCATTGTAAACGTTGTAGGCGCACCTTCTAATCCCACCCATTGACTTCTATAGGTGCTTTGGATGTAGCCTTCATTCTTGTACCCTGCATAAGCGGGGTTGATGTGTAAGCCATTAAAAATGTACTGGCTAAACTGCGGTAACTGTTGGGCGGAGCCTGCTGTCAGTTTGAAGAATACAATGAATACGATCATTGCACTCAGTTTAAAATTCCTTTTCATTGCGAGATAGTTTAGAGTTGTATTTGTATTTCACATACAAATTTATGATGTAAATATAGAGTAAAATGTAAATAGTATCCAAACACTTTTTAGAAAAAATTATTCAAAATGCAAAAAAAAATATTTGAAATGCATTTTAATGAAAAATAGAAATGATTTGAAGATATGTTAAAGGTGAATAAAAGTCCAAAATTTGGCTGAAAAGGCGCTTTTTATTAAAATTGACTCGGCAAATCGACCAAATAGCTTTCAAAGAAAAAATAAAAAAAGCCGGACCTGTGTGGGCCCGGCCTGAAATGTTAATGAAGGGTGCTTATTTCAATCCATAAAGTTCTTTTCCGGCTGTTTCATATTTATCACCGGATTGCCAAACAGGTTTTTGATTCCAGTTGGCAATATATTGGGCTGAAAGAATATAGGATTTCCAATATTTGACTGCATATTCCAAATCAAAGTTATCGACATGGTCACCGGGCTGGTGATAGTATTTTGATATCTCGTCATCAAAGGCTGTGAACCCAAGGCTAAACGTCGGCGCTGGTATTCCACGACGTGCGAAATTCACATTATCAGATCGATCGTATAAGCCCTGTTCCGGAGCTGGGTCTGCTATCGCCTTCAATCCAAACTCACTGACAGCTTTTTCGATCAATGGATCTGCGGAAGTTCTGCCCAATCCGATCACAGTGACCAGGTTGGTATCGTTGTAGCCTCCATTATCGATATTGAGATTGTAAATGATTTGTTTCAGCGGGATGAGCGGGTTGTTGGCGAAATACTCGGAACCGAGCAAGCCTTTTTCCTCTGCAGTCCAGGCACAAAGCAGGATAGACCGTTTGGGTGGATTCTCTGCAAAGTATTTCGCTGCATTGATGACGGCTACGGTACCGACCGCATTGTCTCTTGCACCATTATATATGGAGTCACCTTTTGCATCAGGCCTTCCTACGCCAACATGGTCATAGTGGGCAGATAGCATTACATATTCATTCTTTAAAACAGGATCGGTACCTTCTATATATGCTATGACGTTTTTGCCGATGATGTTTCGGTTCTTTTTTCCTTGGATATCAACTTTGGCGTTTTTGATCTCGCCACGTCCGATGGCATTGATGAGCTCATTCTTAAGGTCTCTCGCCCATATATATGGTAAAGCATCCTTCGAATCAGGGGCACCGATGGTCAGTTGGGGCCTACCGAGGTAATTGACAACTGCGGGCCAGGGAACGGTAGGCACGTTGAACATTTCAATGATGGCTACTGCTCCGTTGCTTTTTGCAAGGGCGATTTTTTCCCTGCCTAGGCTGAACAAATCCGCCGGATTCATTCTGTTTGGTGCACCGATGTTTGCCACGATGATCTTGCCTTTCACGTCTACGCCTTGATAGTCGGCTTCAACCCCATGCTGCAACACGACAAGCTCATACGTGCCTTCGAGTCCATCTCCATCAAGTACCAATAGGTCCGTTCCTTGATTGAAACTTTCTTCTCCAAACATAATTGTTCCTTTTGTCGGCGGTGCAGAAAGCCGGAAGGGAATTTCTTGGTAATAACCCTTAGCTCCGGGAACCTCTTTTGCGCCATACTTCCAAAACTGCTCAGCGATATATCGGGAAGCGGCGTCCATTTCTGGTCGTGCGGGATCTCTCCCCATCAATTCGTCGGAGGCCAAAAACCTAAAATGTGATATGGCTTCCTTCTGGTTGAATTGTTTCTCTATTGATTTCTTTTGGGCAAGGCAATAGAAACTTGTGCTCAAAAGAGCGAAAAAAAGTAGTGTTCTTTTCATTATTCGATTGTTGGATTAATTCGGTTGACTCAAAAGCGTCACTTGGCAGATAATAGGGTACATCTTTAAGGCTTCGGCTTTTTAAACAAAGGGCAGGCCTATTCCTCCTCTTGCTCCATCGCCCTGTATGCCATAATGCCACCTAGGAGGTTCCTGACTTTGCTGAAGCCATGGCTCTCCATGAATTTTTTGGCATTTCCGCTTCTGGCACCGGAGCGACATTGCACGACAATTTCTTTGTCTTTTGATGATTCAAATTCTCCAAGTTGGAAGGGAAGTTGACCTAAGGGGATGTTGGTAGCACCGAGGTTGTCTTCCTCGTATTCCCATTCTTCCCTTACATCGATAAAAATGAATTCCTCTTTGTTTTCCAGCTTTTTCTTTAATTCCGCTGCGGTGATGTCTTCCATGTTCTTTTATTTGACTAAAATCCTGAATGTATGTAAATGTTTTCCTTTGGATGCTTTGATGACATATACGCCCATCTGCATGTTTTCAAAATTAATGATTTTGCCTTCTTCAGTTTCAGTCACGGGTAGATTGATGCGCCTGCCGATCGGATCAAATACCTCAAAGGTGTCAAAATCTCCCTCTAGGTTGAGAGGTCCGGATACTGGATTGGGATAGGCGCGGACCGAAATAGATGCGTCTGCGTCAGTTTGAATAACACGGCTTGCGCTGAGATGGGGACGAATCATCAGTGAACCTTGGATTCGTTCATTTTGCTGCCAGGTACCGGAGACGTTGAAGAATATCTCACTGCCATTGTCATAGGTTTTGTCTAAACCAACGTGGACAAAGTCGTTGGTAAACTGGGTGAATCCCACATAAAATACGCCTCCGACCTCAACATTGCGGTCAATTTCGAAATAGGCGAAGTTTTCCAATGCGCCTTTGTCCGGGATAATTACCTCCTTGGTGTAAATAGGAGCTTGTCCCAAATCCCGCCACACGTTGATGTCCACGACGCTGTTGACCTGGGCAAAATTGGTGAAATTGATACTGATACCTTTTAGGAAAGCGGGGCCATCGACCTCGTAGCGAAGGGCGAGGGTTCCCGACCGCTGGTTGATGCCGGCAGAGTAATCGACCTTTCCATCATCGTAAGCTAGAAAGTCCCTAATTGGCAACAAGGTCCTCACGGTGTCATTGTCCCGAAAATCCACGCTAGGGTAACTAACCGGCTGCCCATTTTCGATTCCTTGCAAAAGTCCGTCCCCAGTAACCAGATAACTTACCAGCTCATAGTCTTTTTCCTCGTCCGTTAGCACAATATCCTCGATAGGGTTGCTTGAAAAACCACGGCGTTCCTGCGCTGTTGGTACCGGGTTGAAAGGAGTGTTGCTGTTGATGGACTTGACGACAGACTGGCTTTCTTTGTCCCGGATTTCAAAGCTGTATTCCATCGCCCGAAAGGAATTGCTCAAGTTTTTGAATTCATTTTGGGTATTGATCCAAAAGGATTCCGAATCCCTCTTTAACATAAAAAGAGGAACTGACGAATATCGCTCAAATGGCCTGCCGTTGGGCAAAGTCAATGCTCTGTCCTGGGTGAAGAGATCATTCGCGTTTCTGTTTTTGTGAAGAAAAATGTAATCCAATATCCAGCTGTCAAAGGGTCCGGAACTCCGACCCCTGATTGCAAAGCGAAATTGAAAGGCCGCGTGGTGGAATATCGGCCTGACCTGAATTAATTCTTGCGTAAAGAAAAGCTGTTCTGCCGAGAGTCCGCCCGCTTTTTCCCATACTGTCACCCAAATACCATTTGCATCCAAAAAATCCAATCTGATTTCATCCGTAGCATCCGGCATCTCAGCTTTGCCGCCTGCTTGCCAAAAGAAACTCAAATACACCGTGTTTTCCTCTGCCGGGCTGATTACCGAAAGATCAATTGGTTTTGACGTGATTTGGTCGGTTTCGCCTTGATCCAACTGAGTGGTGGAATTGGGCCTACCATTTTCGTTTGTACCATCGAGCAACACCACGCCATAGGATGGTGCTTCATTTCCGACGGTAAAGGATTGGGTAGCTCCACGAAAAATCCACTTTGTCGTATCCAGGCCAGGGATTGAGAAATCATCCCAAAATGGAATTTGCAGGGGATCGTCCTGTATCCTGAAATTTTCCGATTTTTTCTCCTGGGGTTTCTTGGGTGTTGGTAATTGAGTAAACTGGGCAAATAAATCCTTTGGGGCTAAAAGAATCAGCCCAAAGAGCATTAAAAAACCGATATGGGGTACAAGGTTTTTCAACTATGATCAGTTCGTGCGGTTTTTGCTTTCAGAAATCCAAAGTTCGACACCCTCTCCGGTCTTGACACTCACTCCTGCCGGAGGGAACTGTCTGATGATAATGCCACTCGGTACAGTATCCGTTTCTACATAATTAATGTTACCCATGCGCAGGCCGGAACCAATCAGCAAAAACTCTGCATCTACTTCGTCCATTCCTACAAAATTGGGTAATTCTAAAGCTTGGTTTCCTAGGCCGTCACCGACTACAAGGTCAATTTGTGCCCCTTTCGGTACTTCGAAACCTTCGGGAATACTCCGTCCCCGGTATTTTTGCTCTAGCACCACATTAGGTGCTATATCTGGCACGTAAATAATCTCGCCCCGCAAGAGCCCCATATTTGAAAGGATTTCTTGAGCGTTCTTAAGCGGGCTATTCACAAGGTTCGGCATTCTGAGAAGAGGGGCGTTTTGGGCATTGAGGGTCACGTAGATTTTTCGTCCCTTTTTGACTTTGCTTTCTGGCTTTGGAATTTGCTTCATCACGGTATGTGGCCTCATCTCTGTGCTAAATCCGCTATCCAAAGCCACTTCGTAAGTGAGGTCTCTGGCTTTAAGATAATCCTCGAGTTCGCCCACTGAAAATCCCTCTAAGTTTGGGACACTTACCGTTTGTCCATGGTTGGTGTAAAATGGCAGGTAAACCTTGAGGAATAGAAAGCCAAGTACGGTAAATGCCACAAAAACCAAGAGCAGGTGAAGTCCAATTTTTTTGAATGATTCTCTCATGTTTTTTCTTGAGGGCTTGCCCCGAATGTGCTAACGAATAATTTGAAGTTTGTGTATGTCCGTCTGAATTCTTACCTGTAACTGAGCAATTGTTCTCAACGCTGATTGAAACTTCGCAATTTGACTTGGGTAAACTTGCGTTTTGTATCCAAAGGGAAATCCCCCTTCATCATCCAATCGTAGTAGGATGGCTCTTCTTTGAGTACCGCCTCGATCGTTTTGCCCTTGTGCTTCCCAAAGTTGAAACATTCCTCACCTCGTTCATTAAAGATAAATCTGCCAGCCAAATCCACCATTTTTTCATTGAGCAAGGTGTGGATTTTCTTCATGTCATTTTCAAAAACACCCAATTTGTTGCCCAAAAGGTCCTCGGCTTCCTCACCCACGTACTTTTCGATCTGGGCTAGAAAAACCTCATAAGTGGCGATGGTGTCGGCCTCTGCACTGTGGGCATTTTCCAGGGTTTTGCCGCAGTAGAATTTGTAGGCAGCTGCCAGATTCCTTTTTTCCATCATATGGAAAATCTTCTGGGCATCCAGGATATTTCTTTTCTCGATATCAAAGTCAATTCCCGCCCTCAGAAATTCTTCCACCAGCAAGGGTATATCAAATTTCAGCACATTGAAACCTGCCAAATCCGCTCCAGAAAGCAATTGGTGGAGTTCTTTGGAAAGCGCCTTGAAGGTGGGTTGGTCTTTGACGTCTGCATCGTAAATTCCATGTATCAGCGAGCTTTCGTGGGGAATGGGGATTGTCGGGTTGACCAAGAATGTCTTTGTTTCCTGGCTGCCATTGGGATGGACTTTCAAAATCGAGATTTCAACTATCCGGTCCGTGGCGACATTGGTCCCAGTGGATTCGATATCAAAAAATGCGATAGGCGTCTTCAGGTTTAACTTCATGCTTGTGGGTTTTGGTTGATTTTGTTTTTGAGTACTGACAAATCCATGTCGTCGTAGTTGCCTGAACTCATAAGCAGCAGGTTGGTGTTGGCGTAGGATTGGTTTTCGAGGAACGTTTTCAAATCCTTGATTTCGGTGAAAAGCCTGAGATCATTGCGGCCAAATGCCTGTTTGAGTGTCTCCTCGTCCATCAGTTCGAGTTTTTTCAAAGATACTGCTTTTGGGTTCAAATAGATAACCGCAACGTCTGCAGCGGCAAAGCTCCCTACGTAATTGTGGACAAAGTCCTTGTTGAGCGAACTATATGTGTGCAATTCCTGTACCGCAATCAGTTTTCGCTCAGGAAATTGTGTCTTTACCGCCTGCACCGTGGCTTTCAATTTGGAGGGCGCATGTGCGAAATCCCGAAAAAGAATGGATGACGCGGATTTCGCCAAAACCTCCTGACGTTTTGCGGCGCCTTTGAAACTTCCGATGGCTTCATAAAACTGTCCATCCGTCAAACCCAGGCTGAGGCAAACTTCTTTCGCACCTTGGAGATTTTGGAGGTTGTGCTCTCCAAAAATCAGGATTGGGATTTCCCCTTTTTCGGTAAGAAGGAAAGTCTCGCCATCCTTAATCGTGTACGGATGGGCGCCATAGGGGATTTTGGCAAATGGTTTCGATTTGAGCCCTTCGGCGATTCCAACGATATGGGAATCTTCTTTGCAGTAGATAAACGTTCCGCGCTCGGGCGTCATCTCAGCGAGAATTTGAAACTGCTCCTTGTAATTTTCAAACGTCGGGAAAACATTGAAATGATCCCAAGCGATCCCACTCATTAATAATATGTCGTGGTGGTAGTGGAAAAACTTTGGCCTTCTGTCAATTGGAGAAGTGAGGTATTCATCCCCCTCGATAATGATTATAGGCGCATCCGAGAGCCTCACCATCAATTCAAATCCCTCGATTTGGGCACCTACCAAATAGTCGAAGTCCAGCTTGTGGTACTTCAAGACGTGCAGAATCATGGAAGTGATGGTCGTCTTGCCATGGCTGCCGGAGATCACGACGCGCTTTTTGTCCCGGCTTTGCTCAAACACAAACTCAGGAAAAGAATACACCGGAATCCCCAATTCCTTTGCCTTTTGCAGTTCGGGGTTATCGATGCGCGCATGCATGCCTAGAATGATACCGTCAAGGTCATGCTTGATTTTTTCGGGAAACCACCCCTTTTCTTGTGGCAAAATGCCTGCATTTTGGAGCCGCGTGCGGGATGGCTCGTAGATTTCATCGTCCGAACCGCTGACTTTGTAGCCTTTGTCGACCATACTGAGTGCCAGGTTGTGCATGACCGCACCACCGATGGCGATGAAATGGTATTTCTTTGACATATTGTTTCAGAATGTCCAAAAGTAATAAATCAGGCTTTGGCCGAAGGATGCGGCATGGATTATTTTTGGGGAAATTTTTACATCGAGCGCCTGCTCCGCAAAAACTCCTTTTGGTCCCTGGTCCTGGAAAATAAGCTTCAAAACCCAACGTTCGTATATCAAACATTTGACTTGTAGAGACTTGTGCGCGATGTTGATAACAAGTGTATAAAATGTTCAAAAAGATTGTTGCAAAGCATCTACTTTTGTTGATATGGCAGACAATAAACCCCAAGGGAAAGATAGATTGGTAGGAAGGCGGAAGCCCGAGCTTGGTTTGACTTCGTCAATTGGCAAGTTGCCGCCCCAAGCCATCGATTTGGAAGAGGCAGTCTTGGGAGCATTGATGCTTGAGCGGGATGCTTTGACCAACGTGGTCGATATCCTGAAGCCCGAAAGTTTCTACAAAGAGGCGCACAAGGTCATCTATTCTGCTATTCTCGAGTTGTTTTCCGACAGTCAACCGATCGACTTGTTGACTGTAACCAACCAATTGAGGAAAAAAGGTCAACTGGAGTTGGCAGGTGGCGCTTTTTTCATCACCGAACTTACTTCCAAAGTTTCCTCTGCAGCTAATATAGAGTACCATGCGCGGATCGTCACCGAGCAGGCAATGAAACGTGAAATCATCAGCATCGCGTCCGAAGTCCAAAAGGACGCGTTCGAGGATACCACGGACGTTTTTGAGTTGCTTGACAAAATGGAGCAGTCGCTGTTTGAGATTTCCGAGAAAAACATCCGGAAGAATTACGCGGACATGCGATCCATTTTGAAGGAGGCAATCATGGAATTGGAGGCGAAGAAAGGACAAAAGGACGGCCTTACAGGGGTTCCAAGTGGTTTTACGGCACTTGACCGGGTGACCTCGGGATGGCAAAAGTCGGATTTGGTGATCATTGCCGCGAGGCCTGCCATGGGAAAAACGGCGTTTGTATTGTCGGTATTGAGAAATGCCGCCGTGGATCACAGTCGCCCTGTGGCGATTTTCTCATTGGAAATGTCCTCTGTCCAATTGGTCAACCGTTTGATTTCCGCAGAAGCCGAGTTGGATTCGGAAAAGATCAAGAAAGGTAGCTTGGCGGATTACGAATGGGAGCAGTTGGTACATAAGACAGGAAAGCTTTCGAAGGCCCCCTTGTTTGTCGATGACACGCCTGCATTGTCCATATTGGAGCTCAGGGCAAAATGCCGAAAGCTAAAGGCGCAACATGATATTCAATTGATCGTCATAGACTATCTCCAATTGATGTCGGGAGATACCAAGGGTGGCGGACAAGGTGGCAACCGCGAACAGGAGATTGCCAGTATTTCAAGGGCCTTGAAGAAGATCGCCAAGGAACTCAACATCCCGGTCATTGCGCTTTCACAGCTTTCGAGGGCTGTGGAAACAAGGGGAGGAGACAAGCGGCCGCAATTGTCGGATTTGAGGGAATCTGGAGCGATTGAGCAAGACGCAGATATGGTTATGTTCTTATACAGGCCCGAGTATTATGGAATCACGGAGGACGAAGAAGGGCACTCGACTGCGGGAGTTGGCGAAGTCATTATTGCGAAGCACCGAAATGGATCTTTGGACACGGTCAAGCTGAGGTTTATCGGCAAATACACCAAATTTGCGGATTTGGAAATGAACGTGCCCTACAAAGCACAGGATGCCATGTACGGAAGCAAGTTTCCGAGTAGCGCCGCCGGTCAAGGCTTTGAATCGGGGAATACCATCCGGCTTTCCAGCAAGGCCAATGGCGGTGATGTTGACGATACCTTTCCAGGTGGTTTTGGCAGCAACGAGCCAGCGCCGTTTTAAATTGAATTGACGCATTTTACACAATTTTGAAGTTTTTTCAATGAAGGCGATCATCCTCAACAGAAATCTTTCGGACAAAATAGAACTGGTAGAAACCGAACTTCCCGCGCTAAAGGAAAACGAAGTACGCATTTCCCTGGTAGCATCTGCCCTGAACCACCGGGACGAATGGAGTCGACAGGGTTTGTATCCAAACCTCCGTGACGGGGTTATCCTAGGTTCGGATGGAGCGGGTAAGGTTGTGAAGATTGGTTCAAAAGTTCCGGGTGATTGGCTTGGAAAAGAGGTCATTATCAATCCTGCTTCCAATTGGGGTGGTGCGGAACATGCGAAGTCCAATGACTTCAGGATTCTCGGCATTCCCGACAATGGAACCCTTGCAGAGTATGTCCAGGTACCCTACGATCGGCTTCACTACAAACCGGAACACCTGTCCTGGGAGGAAGCTGCAGCATTGCCATTGGCGGGACTCACTGCCTACAGGGCGGTTTTCGTGCAGGGTGGACTTCAGGCTGGGGAGAAAGTCTTGATTACCGGGATTGGCGGGGGCGTTGCGCAATTTGCAGCGCAGTATGCCGTAGCGGCCGGTGCCCAGGTATATATAAGCAGCAGCAGCGCCGAAAAAATCAAAAGGGCAAAGGAAATCGGCGTACTGTCTGGATTCAATTACAAGGATGCCAATTGGGTAGAGGAAGTGCGGGCTACAGTCGGGGGATTTGATCTAATTGTCGATAGCGCTATGGGAGATACCCTAAACAATCTGATTGATGTGGCAAATCCCGGGGGCAGGATAATTTTCTACGGTGCGACGATGGGAAATCCATCCGGGTTCAACGCGAGGAAAGTCTACTGGAACCAACTCACGATCAAGGGAAGCACCATGGGCTCAGATGGAGACTTTTTGCAGATGGTAGATTTTGTGAAGAACAAACAGATCGTCCCAATAATTGACCAAATTTTCGAACTGAAGGACAGCGTTGCCGCATTTGAAAGGATGAAGGCCGGGCAACAAATGGGCAAAATCGTAATAAGGATTTCCTGAATGCCTTAATCCAAATCGTTTTCAAATTTGAAATTTAAATAGCTGTTTTTCAGCTCACTGAGTGATTTCAGTTCATTTCGTGATTGCGCAAGTTCAATCCCTTTCTCGAAAGCCAAACGGGCTTGTTCCAAATACCCCATTTGAGCAAATAAATGTGCGGCATGATAGTAACTTGGCAGATAATTCGGGAACTCGGCCAAAAGCTTTTCGAAATATTTTAGAGCCTCCCCAGGTTCATCGTCGAGGTGTTCGAGCGCCAATCCATACCAGTTGAAGGGGTTGTCGGGTTCTTGTTCCGCAAACGATTGTAACATCTGAATTCGGGATTTTTTGCTCATTTTTTCTTTTTTATATGATACCCTTATGACTAAATTCACGCAATTTTAAAAATAAGTAACCAAAAAATCAGTCGATGAAAATTCTTATTTGTATCACACACGTTCCAGATACTACCTCGAAAATTCAGTTTACGGACAACAATACCAAGCTAGATAAAAACGGCGTACAGTTCATCATCGGACCCTACGATGATTATGCCTTGGCAAGGGCGGTCGAGTTGAAGGAGCAGTTGAATGCCACACTCACAGTTCTCAATGTCGGTGAAGCAGAAACTGAACCCACACTTAGAAAAGCCCTGGCAATCGGTGCGGACGATGCTATCCGGGTGAATGCCTTTCCAAAGGATTCCCAGTTTGTCGCAGAACAGATTGCTGCAATTGCCAAGCAAAACAATTATGATTTGATCATGATGGGCCGTGAGTCGATTGATTTTAATGGTGGCATGGTGCACGGAATGGTCGGTGAGTTGTTGGGAATCCCTTCGATATCACCGGTGATGAAATTGGAGATCGAGGGTGACAAGGTGAAAATGGCTCGTGAAATCGAAGGTGGAAAGGAATATTTGGAGGCCAAGCTGCCTTTGGTGGCCGGCTGCCAGGAACCGATTGCCGAATGGAAAATCCCAAACATGCGTGGCATCATGTCTGCCCGTACCAAGCCGCTTACGGTAGTCGAACCTGCCAGTCAAAATGTGGCGACGGAAGTGATCAATTTCCAGCTTCCCCCAGCAAAGGGCACCGTCAAGTTGGTGGATAAGGACAACGTTGCGGAATTGGTTAGATTGCTCAAAAATGAGGCTAAAGTACTTTAATTTTAATTATTCAATTATCAGTAATAGAAGAAGTTATGTCAATATTAGTATATATCGAACAAGCCGAAGGATCGATAAAAAAGACAAGTTTGGAAGCGGTGTCATTCGCCAGAGCCCTCGCTGATAAAACAAATGGAGGAGAAGTGGTTGCGGTAGCGCTGGGAACGGTGTCGGAAGCAGAGCTATCCCATGTGGGGGCAGCAGGCGCGTCCAAGGTTTTTCATGTCGAAGACAGTAAACTTGACGCAGGTGTCATACAAGCCCACGCAGAAGCCGTTGCCCAGGTTTACCAAAAGGTGGGTTCCAAAACCCTAGTAATGGCAAAATCCTCCTTGGGTGATGCTGTGGCAGCAAGATTGGCGATCAAATTGGACGCGGCTTTGGTTTCCAACGTCGTCGAACTTCCGGAAACCGATAACGGGTATACAGTAAAAAGGAGTATCTACACAGGGAAGGCGTTTGCTCAAACTTCCGTAACGAAAGAACACAAAATCCTCGCGATCAGGAAAAATGCCGTCGACCTGAAAACAGATGGAGCGAAAGCTTCGGTAGAAAAGGTATCCCTGCAAATCCCGGATACAAACTTTGCGACCAAAATCACATCGACTGATAAAGCAACAGGAGAAATATTGTTGCCGGAGGCCGATATTGTGGTATCTGGTGGACGTGGCATGAAAGGACCAGAGAATTGGGGCATGATAGAAGATTTGGCCAAAGAATTGGGTGCAGCGACAGGTTGTTCAAAACCAGTTTCCGATATTGGCTGGAGACCCCATCATGAGCACGTTGGACAGACAGGCGTAAAAGTTGCCCCAACTTTATATATCGCTGTTGGAATTTCGGGCGCTATTCAACATCTTGCAGGAGTGAACTCCTCAAAATTCATCGTCGTCATCAACAAAGATCCTGAGGCCCCATTTTTCAAAGCTGCTGATTATGGAATTGTCGGAGATGCTTTTGAGGTTTTGCCGAAACTCACTGAAGCTGTCAAAGCAATAAAATAACACCTGTGGACCAACCTATCGAATTAGAGATTTTGGGCTTGTCCTCCAATCATTCCCAGTCGGGTTCCTTTACCTTGGTCATGGGCGAGGTTGGAGGCAGTAGGAGGCTCCCTATCGTCATCGGCATGTTTGAGGCGCAAGCGATTGCGATTGAGATTGAGAAGATCATCCCCAACAGGCCGATGACGCATGATCTGTTCAAGTCATTTTCTTCAAATTTCAATTTCCAGATCGTCCAAATTCTTATTTCGGATATGAGGGAAGGGGTATTTTATGCAAAAATCATCTGCAAAAATGCTTCCAAACAGGTTGAGATTGATGCGCGGCCTTCGGATGCGATCGCGATCGCTGTAAGGTTTGATGCACCGATCTTCTGTGTGCCGCGGGTAATGGCGGAGGCAGCCATAGAGTTCAACGAGGATGACGAGAAGAAAGAGCAACAAAAACAGAGCAAGGCCACTCGGTCATCCACCCCGGCCTCAACCAAAAGCCCCGACTCCCTGAAGGACTATAGCCTTGACAAACTAAACCAAATGCTGGACAAAGCCATAAATAATGAAGATTATGAAAAGGCTGCCAGGATTAGGGACGAAATCAACCGAAGAAACTAATCTGAAACCTGGTAAACGCCAGGTTTTTTTCTGTTAAGATACTATCAAAGCCAAATGGAATATTTTAGGGGAATCATTGGAATCATTGTCATTTTGGCTGTCGCCTTTCTTTTTTCCGCCAATAAAAGGCGCGTAGACTGGAGATTAGTGGCGATTGGGGTGACACTGCAGGCTGTTTTTGGTTTCCTGATCACGAAGGTTGACGCAGTGGCGGAGCTTTTCAACTTGGTGAGTCAGGGATTCGTCAAGTTTTTAAGCTTTTCAGAGGACGGAGCCAAGTTTATTTTTGGCGACCTTGCTACGGATACCTTCGGTTTCATTTTCGCTTTCAAGGTCCTGCCCACGATCATATTTTTTTCTACGGTTTCCGCGGGGCTTTACTATCTGGGGATTTTGCAGAAGATCGTTTTCGGGATTGCCTGGGTAATGGCGAGAACGATGCGCTTGTCTGGACCTGAAAGCCTGTCTGCAGCGGGGAATATCTTCCTCGGACAAACGGAGGCGCCTTTGTTGGTGAGACCCTTTATTCCTACGATGTCCAAATCTGAACTTATGTGTTTGATGACTGGGGGAATGGCTACAATCGCAGGTGGCGTGTTGGCCGGATATGTGGCCTTTTTGGGTGGGAGTGATCCCGTGGAACAAGCGAAATTTGCTGCCTACCTGCTGGGTGCAAGTATCATGAACGCTCCAGCAGCCATAGTGATTTCCAAGATCATGCTTCCCGAGACCGACAAGGAGGTGATCAATGATTCCCTTGAAGTCAGCGGTGAGAACCTTGGCGTGAACCTTATCGATGCCATGTCGATCGGTGCATCAGATGGGCTGAAATTGGCACTCAATGTAGGGGGTATGCTTTTAGCCTTTATTGCGGTGATTGCGGCGCTTAATTTCATTTTGGATGACCTGATCGGACACTACACCGGGATCAATGCCTTTGTGGCCTCGTCCACTGGGGGACAATTCTCAGGTTTCTCATTGGAATATATCCTTGGCCAGATTTTTCGGGTTTTTGCGTGGATCATCGGTGTAGAATGGCAGGAGACGCTGCGTGTGGGCTCGCTTTTGGGGCAAAAAACGGTGATCAATGAATTTGTCGCCTATTTGAGTTTGGCCGATATGAAGGCTGCAGGTGACCTCTCCACAAAGTCTGTTGTGATAGCAACATACGCCCTTTGCGGATTTTCGAACTTCAGTTCTATCGCGATTCAGGTGGGCGGTATCGGAAGCATTGCCCCAAACCAACAGGGCAATTTATCAAAACTTGGACTCAAGGCTTTGACTGCAGCCACCTTGGCCTGCTTGATGACGGCGACGATTGCGGGCGCACTATTCGGGTAAACAAACAAGAAAAGCCCCGTTGGTGACGGGGCCGTATTTTTTCAGATCAATCTTCCAAAATCGTAATCTTCTCGATCTTGTCGCCTTGGCGAATCGCATCGATTACTTCCAAGCCTTCGACGACCTTGCCGAAGCAGGTATGGTTTCTGTCCAGATGGGCGGTATTGTCCCGACTATGGCAGATGAAAAACTGCGAACCACCCGTGTTTCGTCCGGCATGGGCCATGGACAATACACCCCGGTCGTGGTATTGATTACCGCCTGTGAGTTCACAGTCGATTTTGTAGCCTGGACCGCCCGTGCCGTTGCCCTTTGGACAACCGCCTTGGATGACAAAGTTCGGGATTACCCTGTGGAAAGTCAGGCCATCGTAAAAGCCCTTTTTTGCCAAGGAAACAAAGTTTTCAACTGTCTTCGGAGCGTCTTTCTCAAAAAACTCCACTTTCATGGTGCCTTTGACTGTTTGGATTTCTGCGTGCTTCATTTTTTATGAATTTTGGCAAAAATAGCAATTATATACCTTGAGCTTATCAAATTATTGCTCATGAATCAAACTTGAGCTGGAAATCAGCGAAAAAGGAGCACCGAAGTGCTCCTGGCTATTTGGGTTTTATTGATTCTGATGGGTTATTTCTATAGTCTTGGAGCGCCAGCCATAATTGTCTCGCCAGCAAAATCCTCGTATTTCTCAAAGTTTTGGATAAAACCATAGGCGAGTTCCTTTGCCTTGAGTTCATAGGCCTGGGGGTCCTGCCAAGTCGACTTTGGATTCAATATTTCCCGAGGCACTGAGGGACAATCTTGGGGGACAAGTACCCCAAAAATCTCGTGGGTTAGGTAGTCAACTCTATCCAGTTTACCTTCCAATGCAGCAGTTATCATTGCCCGGGTATAGGCCAGTTTCATGCGAGACCCAATACCGAATGGACCACCCGTCCAACCGGTATTGACCAGCCATACGTTGACATGGTGCCGCTCCATCTTTTCCCCAAACAATTTTGCATATGTTGTCGGGTGTAAGGGGAGAAATGCCGCCCCGAAGCAAGCGGAAAAGGTTGTTTTTGGCTCCGTAACCCCCATTTCCGTACCTGCGACTTTTGCCGTATATCCGGAAACGAAGTGGTACATCGCTTGGCTTTTGTTGAGTTTTGAAATCGGTGGAAGTACTCCAAATGCATCCGCCGTGAGGAAAAAGATGTTTTTTGGGATTGGTCCAATTGACGGAAGTACGGCATTCGCAATATGGCGAAGTGAATAGGCGGCACGGGTGTTTTCGGTGATGGTTTTCTCCTGAAAGTCGACTTTACGGGTTTTTGGGATGAATTTGGTATTTTCCACAATGCTGCCAAAACGGATCGCGTCCCAAATCTCGGGTTCCTTTTCACGGCTTAAGTCGATTACTTTGGCATAGCATCCCCCTTCGAAATTGAAGATGGAGTTTTCGTCCCAACCGTGCTCGTCATCGCCAATAAGTCCTCGGTTTGGATCCGCGGAAAGTGTTGTTTTTCCGGTTCCCGATAGTCCAAAAAAGATCGCTGCGTCTCCGTGCTTTCCAAGGTTTGCTGAGCAGTGCATCGGCAAAACCCCGTGTTTGATAGGAAGCAGGTAATTCAGGACGGAAAATATTCCTTTTTTCATCTCACCAGCGTAGGCGGTACCGCCGATGAGGAGGATTTTTTTGCTCAGGTGGATGATCGCGAAATTTTCCTGGCGGGTGCCATCCTCACCCGGTATTGCCTTGAAATCAGGCACACAGATGATCGTGAAATCCGCCTTGAACTTAGCCAATTCTTCCTTGTCCGGTTGGATAAAGAGGTTGGCGCTGAAGAGATTGTGCCATGCCAGGGTATTGATTACCTTGATCGAAAGCCTGTAGTCAATGTTGGCCCCTGCAAATACATCCCTCACATACAGGTCTTTGTCAGCGAGGTACTTCAGTATTTTGCCGTAAAGTTTGTCGAATTTTTCCTCCGCAAACGGAATGTTGATATCTCCCCACCATACGGTGTCCCGGGTAGATTCTTCCATGACAATAAAACGGTCCTTGGGAGACCTTCCGGTAAACTCTCCCGTCTCCACCATCAGGGCCCCTGAGTCTGTAAGGCGACCTTCTCCGTTGGCAATAGCTAGTTCTACCAATTCAGCGGTTTCGAGGTTCCAAAAAATCCGGCCATTTGTATTTGGTACTGGGTGGGGTATCGGTAAAATCTCAAGATTTTCCTGAAAAGTACTGGGGTGCATAAAGTAATATTTGGGTTTATAATCTGACTCAAATATAAAGATAAAACCAGCACATCTTCACAAGAAAATGTCCATTTTTTCTTTGTTCAATCGATTTCGAAAATATTATTTGGCGTATTTTCCAACACTATTTTGGCCATATTTTTTTGAGATTTACGCTTGCTAAATCCTTTTTTCACCTTCTGTTTGCCAATGGAAAATGTCAATAGAAGAAAACAAAAAAATCCCTTATCATTGTGGTTATATCTTGTTTCAAAAACCAAATAATCATCGCTTTGGAAAAAAATATACCTTCAAATTCAGCCACGGAGCGGATGGATCTCTATCCGGGACCAACCATGTTTGGCCACCCGAAAGGACTGATGACTTTGTTTTTCACCGAAATGTGGGAACGGTTCAGTTACTATGGCATGCGTGCTCTTTTGATTTTGTTTATGACGGCGGCGGTGGCCGATGGCGGATTGGGTTTCGATGACAAGACTTCGGGCGCCATTTATGGATTGTACACCATGGGAGTCTATCTTTTGGCCTTGCCAGGAGGATGGTTTGCTGACCGCCTGTTTGGGCTCAAAAAATCAGTTTGGTATGGCGGTATCATCATTGCCTTGGGGCATTTCACGATGGCCTTGCCTGGCATCTTCCATATGTTGGGAGACAGTGGCGTGGCCCGGGTGGGTTTGACGGCATTGGACACCAACTCGTTTTTCTTGGGGTTGATTTTGATAGTGATCGGTACTGGGCTTCTGAAGCCTAACATCAGCTCGATTGTAGGACAATTGTACCCCTCGGGGAGTATCAAGCGTGACGCGGGATTTTCAATATTTTATATGGGGATCAACTTGGGAGGCTTTATCGCGCCATTGGCTTGTAGCGCTGTTGCAACAGTTGATTGGCATTTGGGCTTCGGTCTTGCGGGTTTGGGGATGGTCATCGGATTGGTGCAATACAGACTGAGTGGCAGTAACCTTGACGGATATGGTGAAGAGGTTGCATTTGATACGCCTGAGAAAAAGCGTGAGAAGTCATTGATGGTAAAAATTCTCTTGGGGATTGGTGCCGTGGTCGTGTTTCTGTTGGCGATGATATTCTTGGGCTTCGTCCAAGTGAATGCAAGCGTGATTGCAGAGTGGTCGGGGATTGTGTTTCTCGTGCTTGCTTATGCCTATTTGCTTTATGTCATATTTTTTGGAGGACTCAATTCGGACGAAAGGAAGAAAGTCACCGTCATCGGAATCCTATTCGTGTTTTCAGCCCTGTTTTGGTCAGGTTTTGAGCAGGCGGGTTCGACATTGAATTTGTTTGCTGAGCGTTTCACGGACCGTAACATGATGGGTTGGGAGATTCCTGCCGGCTTTTTCCAGTCCATCAACTCCCTGTTCATCATCATTTTTGCGCCCTTTTTTGGAGCGTTGTGGATTTGGCTTGGCCGTAGAAACATGGAACCAAATTCTCCCTTGAAATTTGCTTTGGGCCTGATTCAGCTTGGCATGGGTTTTCTGGTGATGTATTTTGCGGCAAAAATCGCTGCCGCTGGTGATTTGGCCGCGCCAAACTGGTTGATTTTCACCTATTTGCTGCACACGTTTGGGGAATTGAGCTTAAGCCCTGTTGGATTGAGTCTTGTGACCAAGCTGGCTCCAAAGCGGTACGGTGGGCAGATGATGGGTGTTTGGTTTCTCTCCGTGGCGCTTGGTAACCTGTTTGCGGGATTGATTGCCGGTGAGGCAAGCGGTGGTACGGAGGAGGCGATTTTGCAGATGCCGGACCAATACAAGCTTATTGTCATGACAGCTATCGGTGCTGGCGGTCTGCTAATCCTCATCAGTAGTCCGCTTAGAAAACTGATGGGAAATGTAAGGTAAAAAAAAATGGCCCGAAGAGGGCCATTTTTTTTTAAGCTGTATGTTCAGACTATTTGTTGGTCTTCCTGAAATCCATCGCACTAAGTCCGGCACCCAGGCCAGCCAAGATGCAGACAATCAACAAAAACAACTGAGCGCCTGATGCAAGCGGTGAACTGAATATTTCTAGTAACATATCTAAATTGATTTCTTTGATGAATCGCCCGAAAGATACTCCAGACTTTTTTTAGGACAAAATACTTCACAAAAAAAGCAGGGAGAACCAAGAGTTTCCTGCTTAGGATGCGGGCATTATCAGTCTAAATCATCTTCAAATTCATCTTCATCTTCGAAGTCATCATCGAATTCATCTTCGTCGAAGTCCTCAAAGTCCTCCTCTTCTGCAAACTCGTCTTCCTCTTCGAAGTCGTACACTTCGTCCTGGAATTCCTCTGCAAATTCGTCCTCGTCCTCAAGATCGTCGAAATCTTCAAAATCGTCGTCAAGTTCCTCCATAGTATGAATAAGGTTAATGGTTGATGTTATCAAATGGATTGATGTGCGCTAATTAAGTCAAAATATATATTTATGCAAATACCTTATTCCGGTTATTTTTTTTCAGTTTTTTTCCCTCTTGTGTCTCGGATTTTTCAATCCATTGATTTTCCAACATTTCCATCCATTTTTCCAAATAGAGAATTACATCCTGCCTCGAGTTTTTATTCATTTGCATCCTTCTTTCCCAAGGTATCTCGCGCAATACTTCTGGGTCTGACAGTCGCTCCAAATGTCGAAGGTCACTTATTCGCAAGCCTTTTTCCAGAAGTTTGGTGATCATGAGGTCCATCGGATAGCCGCTGCTTGGGCAGTATTCCAACAGTTGGTCATTCCAGTCTCCGCTTCGGGTCATCGCATGACGATGGATTTCGTCTTTAGTCATGTAGATCAACTCTTGGGCGAGGTTGCCACAATTGCAGCTGCCCATGTGCCCCCACTCGTACGCAGCCCCATTTCTAAGTTTTGCTATCGTTCTTCCCAGGGCAGAAATCAATTCAGGATTCGGTGTAGCCATAGTACTTTTTTTCAAAAGTTAACCAATTAACCGTATGCGGTGTTTTTTCTCCATGAAATTTTGTTTCAAAAAACTGTCAATTCTGATCGGTTTGACCGAGGTGGCATTGTAAAACAGGTCATGGGAGGTTTCCTTCGGGCTGAAAAGAATCCGGTTTTGGGGAAAAGAAGAAATGACTTGCTGAAAAAGTATGATTTTTCAAGGGGGAGGATTTCAGCTTTCCGCGAAATCCGGGAAGATGTTGGTGATGTACTTCTTGATTAGTGGCTTAGAAAGGTACTTTTTGACCAATGTATACTTTTCGGCCTTCATCATATCTCTTTCATCTACGGAACTACTCAATATGTAGACTTCCGGCTGGATATTTTCTACCTTAAACTCCTCCAAAAAATCCCAACCTGTCATTTCAGGCATATTGAGATCCAAAAACAAATAATTTGGGTCGATTTGATAAATGTCCTGCAAAGCTTTGGACGCACTCTGGTACTTGAAGATCTTATGTGGGACCTTGATGTTTTTGGTTATCAGCCTTTCGGTCACGAAGGTGCTGATTGGGTCATCATCTATGAGTACGATCTTAAGCATTAACTACAAAATATTAGATTTGAAATACGATAATCACCATGCCAAATTACGAGTAATCTTTTCATTTACAATGTCGAAGAGTGAAAAAATTCCGATAACTCCTCTTTTTTTCAAGGATTGAATTTCTGTTTTCCTGTCAGCAATTCGAAAAACAGGATAAAATCGGATGCCAAACTGTAAAAAGGATATTGGAATGTAGCTGGTTTGTTTTTTTCAAAGAAAAAATGTCCTACCCAAGCAAAACCATATCCGACGATTGGTATTAGCCACAAAAGTCCGAAACGGCCCAGATAGATTGCGACTCCCAATATCACAAAGAGCAATGCGGTGCCTGTAAAATGTAGTTTTCGGCTCGTTGGGTTCATATGCTCGCTCAGGTAAAAAGGGTAAAATTCTTTGAGTGTTTTGAATCTTGCTTCCATGGTTCTATTTGGCTTGGGTTTCCTTTAAATAGGTGGCTATGATTTTTTCAGTTGATTTTGCAACCATTTTTTGTCGCTGTTTTGGACTACTCGTCTCAGAGACGGCGGTCAGGGTCATGACCCGTTTGTCAGAATGTGGGTCAATGAAATCGACTATCACTTGAAGAAGTTCATAACTTTGTGTGGTTGAGGTGGTCATTTGTCTGTTGAAATAGGAAGGGTTGTATACCCAAGGGTCCCACCACATGCGACTCCCCCACATGGGGTATTGGTTGGCATATACTTCTTTTTGGCGTGGATCCTGGTTGGAAGTGTAACGAATTAGGATTTCTGGATCTTCCCTATCATAAGTAAGCCCGTTTTTTTCCAACAGTTGTTGAATCTGATCCATGGTGATGGCGTCCAGAAACTCATCTTTAAAGCCATTCCTTCCTAGCTCCTTGTTGACGATGACAAAGCTTCGATAATTTCTTGGGTTTTTTACTTCCATGTTTTCTTTGAAAATCTCAATAGAAGCGCAGGACATAGTCATGAACAAAGACACAAGGACGGGAAATAATGCTTGAGGTAATTTTTTGGATCGAGTGGTCATTTATTTTCGGCTATCTAGAAATCAATTTACTCCAAATTTTGAAAAAATGTTTTTAAAATGCGCTCATCCGATGGTTTTGACTTGCTCATGTAAGACCGACTCTTTTACAGCAACTTATTAATCCTTATTTTCGATTTTTCACTTAAGATCATAACTATGAAAAAACTATCTACCCTTTTCGCTTTTCTCTTGAGTATTCAGCTGGCTTTTGGTCAAGGGGAGGTTGCCGTACCTCAAGACACAGCATCTGCGCCCAAAGACACAACTTATTGGGACAAGCAGTTCAGCGTAGGCTTTAATTTCAACCAGGCTGCATTTTCCGGAAACTGGAAGTCGGGTGGTGTAAATTCCCTTGCTTTTGGCTCGATCCTGGATTGGCGGCTGAAATATGCCAAAGACCGATGGAGCTGGGATAGCCAATTAGAGCTTATTTATGGTTTGGTCAAAAACGATGGACAGGAACAGTTCAGGAAATCAAATGACCGGATATTCTACGACACCAAGGTTGGCTACAAAATCAACAAGCATTGGGGGTATTTCGCAGGATTGAACTTCATTAGTCAATTTACGGATGGTTTTGATTTTTCAGACAACGCAAATCCACTCCTGATATCCAGGTTTTTTGCGCCTGCTTTCTTGACCACTGGCTTTGGTTTCGAGTACAAACCCAACAAAGATTTCGCGCTTCGCCTAGCACCATTTTCCCCGAGGTTTACCTTTGTCACAGACACGACATTGATCAACAATGTACCTACTAACTATGGTGTCGCGCGCGGCGAAACCCTAAGGACAGAATGGCTGGCTTTCCAAATTTTTGCGACTTACAACAAGAAATTCAATGACAACCTGACTCTGAATTCCAGGTACCAGTTGTTTGCCAATTTGCAGGAATTTTCGTTTGAGACGATAGACCACAGGTTGGATTTTACGTTGATTGCCAAGATTACAAAGTACGTTGACGTGACGTTTACAAGTATCAACGTTTATGATATCGATATGACTGAAGGAATACAATTTAGCCAAGCCTTGGCATTGGGCATAGTGTACAAAGTGAGTAACAAAAAGTAGGTTTTTTCACAGGTTTTTATCAAAATATTTTGAATTTTATATTTATGTAGTATTTTTGTTTCAATTGTGGTAGTTAAATAATAGTTGGTTTAGTTTTCATAAAAAGGGCAGGAGAGTTTCTCCTGCTTTTTTATTTTCCGGAGGCCTTGAGGCTGATTATGGGCTTGTTTGACATTGAAATCAGGTTTTCGGTAATACTAGGGGAGAAGTACTGCGCAAAGTCCGATTTGCCCTCTGTAATCGCTGCAATTCCGTCGTATTCCCCGTGTTCAAGGAATTGTATGATTCCCCGTTCGACACTCAGTGAATCCACGATATGGATGTCATAGTTGTAATTAGAATACTCTTTTAGAAACGATCTCCCTTGGTTGATGATATCATATGTCCCTTTGAAGTTGTTTGGGGTGTTGACATAGAGAATGTGAAGCTTTACTTTGAGTTCTTCGGCAAGCTGTTCGATTTTTGCGAATGAACTTCCCATTTCACTCTGGAAATTTGTCGCGAAAACCAAGGTTTCCAACTTTGGATTTTCTATTTCCTTTTTGACAACAACCACCGGCATTTTTGACCTCCTAAGCATACTATAGGTGTTTGTCCCAATAATGTGGTCTCTAAATCCGTACTGTCCATGAGAACCCATCACTACGAGGTCAATATTCTCGTCCTCCGCGTATCGGTGGATTTTTTCATTCGTATTGTTGAAAATGAGCAATTTTGCGGCAGTAATCCCCATGCTCTCAGCTGCTTTTATGCGGGATTTAAGTGATTCCTTTGCTTTGGCAATGCTCTCCATGATCTCTGGAAACAAATGTTCCTGATCTTTCGTGAGTTTACTCCAATCTACAGGTGTATGAATGATGTGTAGATAGAGGAGTTCCGCGCCAGTCTTTTTTGCTAGGAACTCGGCATATTTTTCTGAAGCTTTGGCACATTCCGAAAAGTCGGTCGGCACGAGTATCTTTTTCATGGCTATTCGGGATTTGATGTTTGTTGAATTAAAAATATTCCAAAAAAATGACAGTTAACCTATTGTAAATCAGTCGGTAGAATGATAAAAATCAGTCTAAAAAACAAGAGCCTTGGCGTTTGCCAAGGCTCTTGTGCACCCGGAAGGATTCGAACCCTCAACCCTCGGAGCCGAAATCCGATATTCTATCCAGTTGAACTACAGGTGCGGTAAAATTATCTGATTAGGACTCAGCGAGCGCCTTTTTTACTTTTTCGGCCGCTTCTTTGAGCGTGATTGCGGAAGATACTTTTAAGCCTGACTCATCGATGATTCTGGCACCTTCTTCGGCGTTTGTGCCCTGCAGACGTACGATGATGGGTACAGGGATATTTCCAATCGATCTGTAGGCTTCCACCACACCATTTGCGATACGGTCACATCTTACGATTCCACCAAACACGTTGATCAAGATGGCTTTTACATTTGGATCCTGAAGGATGATTCTGAAACCAGCTTCAACGGTCGTCGCATTGGCACCTCCTCCCACATCGAGGAAGTTGGCAGGCTCGCCGCCGGAAAGTTTGATCATGTCCATGGTTGCCATAGCCAAACCGGCGCCGTTGACCATGCAGCCCACGTTTCCGTCCAACTTGACATAGTTCAGGCCTGATTTGCCGGCTTCTACTTCCAAAGGATCTTCTTCAGCGACGTCCCTCAGATCAGCGAGGTCTTTATGTCTGTAGAGCGCATTGTCGTCCAAATTCACCTTGGCATCTACTGCTAGGATCTTGTCATCTGACGTCTTCAACACTGGATTGATTTCGAATTGGGATGAATCGGAACCGACGTAGGCGTTGTAAAGGGAAGTGATGAATTTCACCATTTCTTTGAACGCATTTCCTTCAAGACCGAGTTTGAACGCAATTTTCCTGACTTGGAAGCCCTGCAAACCAAATTTGGGATCGATCCATTCTTTGATGATCTTTTCCGGATGCTTTTCGGCTACCTCTTCAATGTCCATACCGCCTTCGGTAGAGGCCATGATGACGTTGCAGCCTTTTCCTCTATCCAATAGAATAGAAAGATAATATTCCTTCGGTTCGGAAGCGCCCGGATAATATACGTCCTCCGCAATCAATACCTTGTTTACCTTCTTACCTTCTGCGCCAGTCTGGATGGTGACCAATGTGCCCCCAAGGATATCGGCTGCTTTGGTCGGAACATCCTCCTGCTTTTTTGCCAGGACGACACCACGAGAGCCCGTTTCTTTGATCTGGCCCTTTCCTCTGCCACCTGCATGGATTTGGGCTTTGATCACGTACCAGGAAGTTCCTGTCTGCTCGTTTAGCCTTTTTGCTGCTTCAAGTGCCGATTCAGGGCTGTCCGCCACGATGCCTTCCTGTATCCTGACACCATAGCTTTTCAAAAGTTCTTTCGCTTGATATTCGTGAATGTTCATCCTTGTGAAAATTTTTGCCCGAAGTTAAGGTCTGGGGTGGGATTTATCAAATCGGCCTTGGGTCTTTCGGCAAATAAATTGTCCGAACAGCAAGCACGCTTGATCTAATTTTTATATTTGGCGGAGCAACGTTTGATTATGCTACGAGCAAAGGGAATTCAAAAGAACTATGGAGACCTCCAGGTACTCAAAGGGGTAGATGTGCACATCAAGGAAGGCGAAGTTGTCTCCATCGTAGGCGCGTCTGGGGCGGGGAAGAGTACTTTGCTCCATATTTTGGGTACATTGGATGAAGCGGATAAGGGAGAGGTATGGATCAATGGCATACAGGTCAACAACCTCAAGGGCGACAAACTCGCTGACTTCAGAAACCAGCAAATCGGATTTATTTTTCAGTTCCATAACCTGCTACCGGAATTTACGGCCGAAGAAAACATCATGATCCCCGGGCTCATCGGCCGAAAAGACCCGGCATCACTTAAAACAAAAGCAAAGGAGTTGGCGGAGCTTTTGGGAATTGGAGGAAGGCTTGACCACAAGCCGTCCGAGCTTTCCGGTGGAGAGCAGCAGCGGGTTGCAGTCGCGCGGGCCTTGATCAATTCTCCAAAAGTCATCTTTGCCGATGAACCGAGCGGTAACCTTGATTCCAAAAGCGCCGAATCGCTCCACAAGCTTTTCTTTGATTTGAGAAAGAAGTTTGGACAATCTTTCGTGATCGTAACCCACAATCAAGAGCTTGCACAAATGGCGGATCGAAAACTGGTCATGCAGGATGGGAAGATTTTGACTTGAGGTGTCTTTACCAAATTTCATCGTCTGGATAAATGAACCATTTTCAATTCAAGGTCATTTTTAAACAATATCTTCTCAACCAAAATTGACTAGGCAGAGTATTCAACACATGTTGCTGGCAGGGATCCTCTTTTCCCTGATGAATGTCTCTGTCAAGCTGATTCCGCATATCCCTGCTATAGAGATCATCCTTTTCCGGTCTGTTTTCAGTTTGGTGATCACTTTTTTGGCGCTAAGGAGGCAGTCAATTCCAGTCTTTGGGAAAAACAAGAAATTGTTGATCCTGAGGGGAATGGCCGGATCGATTGGATTGATCGGTTTCTTCTATACGTTGCAAACCATCCCATTGGCAAGTGCCGTGACGATCAACTATCTCGGGCCGATTTTCACCACGATCTTGGGCATATTCATTGTAAAGGAAAAGGTCAAATCCCGGCAGTTTCTGTATTTCGGTTTGTCCTTTGCGGGCGTGATGGTAATTGAGGGCTTTGACCCTAGGATAGGAATGTTTGATTTGGGGGTTGGTCTTGTTGCTGCGATGGCCATGGGACTTGCGTACAACATTATCCGAAAATTGAACACCACAGAGCACCCGCTTGTGATTATGTTTTATTTCCCTTTTATCACAATACCGGTGGCGACTGTCGCGAGTTATTTTGTCTGGGTGGATCCGGTTGGTTGGGATTGGGCAATTTTGCTGGCAGTGGGCTTATTGACCCAATTTGCCCAGTATTTTATGACCTTGGCCTATCAAAATGCCCAATTGTCGAAGATTGCGAGTCTTTCTTATTTGGGAATATTCTACGCATTGTTTTTTGGATTCTTTGTTTTTGGTGAAACGTATAGCCTCGTTGTTTTTTTGGGTATGATTTTGGTACTGATAGGAGTGGTTTTAAATATTTTCAAATAAATGGGTTACGTTTTGGCACCAAGAATCGACCTAGTGTAAATGAAGACGATTATCTATATCTTGTCGCTGTGCGGAATGGTGGTAGCTATGGCTTCCTGTGAGTCTTCGATGTCGCCTGATGATGAAAATCCAGGGGGTGAGACTTTTTCATGCACATCTTTCTCCTATCCGGACACTATTTTTTATGTGTCGGATTCAGCGGAAAATATCATCAAACCCGTAAATCCTGCCGAAGGCATCTATACCGTATTTCCTGAAGGACTGGTCATTGATGAAGAGACCGGGGAAATCGACATCAACAAAAGTGAATCCGGGCTTCGCTACCGTGTTTCGTTTCAGCCTGTTGGGAGCAGTCAACTTTGCGAATTTGAACTTGTAATCGCGGGGATCAATTATGAGGACAAAGTCTATATCCTCGACCAAAACGATACCTTGGCGATTCCGATTTTTGATGGAAATAGAACGCTGTTAACGCCCTGTGATGACGACGATGATGATGATGACGATGATGACGACGATGACGACGATAGTTGTAAGTTTGACGACGATGAAGGTACCGGGGAGCCCAGTCTTGCTTCGCTTGGTATAAAAATTGGATCTTCCTCTGGAAAAATCAACCTGAAAAAGACACTGGAAAACGGTGCTTTTGGAGCCAGTCCGGTGAATGGGACTAGGGTAGATGCCAAACTTTTTTACAGGTTGAACGATTCAAGTCTGAGGGCCAGAAATCGCCTGGATATTCGGCTTTATTATTTTGAGAAGTTGTCTGATGTACCTCAGTCACTGCTTGACGAGATTGAAGAGAAGAAAAACTCCATCCTGAAAGTCAATGTCCCTGCAGGTTTGCCATTTGCAAGGGTGGCGGCTGAAAACCCAAAGGCCAAGCCAAGACCGCCTTATTTGGTTGTTGTAGGGCGCTTACAGTAGATTAGGAAAGCAGAAATTGTTGGTATATTTTTAGCCATGCGACTACGATGGCTATTGTTCAGTATTCTTCTGGTCTGCTTGGTATCCCAACGGTATCCTCAAAAACCATTGTTGGAAAGGTATCGCATGGCGACGTCGCTTTTCGAGTCTGATGCCCCCACTGAGTCAACGGATAGTCTTTCAGAAGCCATCTTTTTGGAGATGGTAAATGACCCTGGTTTCGTGACGCTGGAGAAGGATCTGCAGCTTGATGTTTTTGAGAAGCTTGGCACATTGGCTGTGCTGGCGACCAAGTATGAGTTGGCGATCGCGCGCTATCGGACTTCGATTGACATTGGTATATCCTCCCAACTTGCGGATTCATTGCTTTTTGATCCCACATTGTATTTGGGGGAGTCCTATTACCTTCTAGGTAAGGCAGATAGCAGTATTTTTTTCTTGAAAGAAGCCGAAAAACGACTTCATGGGCCAATGGCGACCAATCAATCTTCCAGACTGTTCAACTCGCTGGGCGTCATCTATTACCAATCGGGGAATTACTCACAGGCAGTCAATTATTTCAGTAAAGCAAAAAACCTCACCATCGGTCAAAGGGACTTTGATGAATTGGAGCCTTACTACCGGTATGCCCTTTTTTCTTTTCTGAATAATATTGGTTCATGCCTGGTAAACCTCGATCAGCCAGATTCGGCACTTTCTATCTATAAAAATCTGCTCATCTCCGGGATTGATACTGACAAAACTCGCCTGCAGATTGCTCGAATTTTCCTCGATTTGAACGAAGTGGACTCAGCAGATCGATACCTTCAGCAAGCCGTGAACCAGAGCGATGTTTCTCCGTTTTTTGTTGATCTAAGGGCAGAAGCCTTGATTCAAAAAGGTGCCCGCTTGGAGGCAGAAGATTTGTTGGTCGACTTTTTAGAAAACCGGAAAGAATCTGATTTTCGTCTTGCCCCCCTCTACAACAAGCTCGGAGACTTGGCCTTGGAGAAGGGGGATTTTCTGGGTGCGGCAACCCATTATCATCAGGCAATCGTAAGGGCAGATGGAAATTTTGACCAACAGGATATACTCAAAAACCCCAGCGATTACAGTGTCGGCTTTGCATCAAACCACCTTTTCGAGGCACTGATAGGTAAGGCGAAGGCATTTGGGCGGTTGGCGAAAGGGGAAAAGAGCGAGCCCTATTTTGGGTATTCAGTCGCCTCGTTTCAATCGGCTTTTGACTTCGCTTATTTGGTAGCCAACTACTACGACAATGACGAAGCGAGGGTGTTTTTCTCTGATTTCGTGCTGGAAGGCTATCGGGATGGGATAAACCAGGTACTAGAGAAGTATTTCGAAACCAGCGAACAAGCGCTTTTGGAGCGGGCATTTGCTTGGTCGGAAGAAAGCAAGGCGATGGGACTGAACATCGGAATCCGGGAAAAGCGGGTCAAGACGCTGGAGGATTTACCGGATGACTTGATCCAAAAAGAACGCGATATTCAATTTTCACTTTCCCAGATCCAACAGAAAATATTCGCGGAGAGCGATGAGCAGCAGCGAAGGATTCTCAATGAATTGGCTCTGGACAAAAGGCTGGAACTTTCAAGGCTACACGGCCAATTCGCCGAGTTCCCAGGATATACAAAAGCAAAAGGTGAAAAGAACTCCATTCATTTGGCGGAGTTAAAGGAAGCTCTGGAGCGGTCAAACACGCTTTTGCTTTCATTTTTCGATGCGGGAAGTGCTTGGTTTGCCTTTACGCTTGACGAACAGCAGTTGAAGGTATACGAGATATCGGATTACGCTTTACTTAACAACGCCATTCCTAAGTTCAAAACGAGGATATCTACGTTCGAATTGGGCAAAGAATACAAAACTGGAGGAATCGGGACCCAACTTTCCAAGCTGCTGCTTTCGCCGATTATGTCCAAGCTGTCCGATTACGACAATCTTATGATCATTCCGCATTCCTCTCTTGCAGGTTTGCCATTCGAAGTGCTGGAAAATCAGGACGGGGGTTTTTTGGTGGAATCCCTGAGCATAAGTTATCAGCTTTCTTCCACTTTTTTTTCTTCCGAGAAGACGAAGTATCTACATTCCTCGATCGTAGGTTTTGCCCCTTTTCATTCGGCGGGTTTGGAGACTGGGGATGAAAAATTGGACCAGCTGCCTTATTCCTTAGAGGAATTGGAGTCTTTTAAGGGAGAAAAAATCTTGGACTCTGCTGCTACAAAGGAGAAATTCCTCGATAAGGTCGATGATGCAAATATCCTGCACTTAGCTACACACGCTGTCGCCAAATCTGCTCAACCAGAGGCGGCCTTTGTTGCTTTTTTTCCCCATGAAAGTGGCAACAAACTATATCCAATAGAAATCAGCGGACTTTCATTGGAGAATACTTCCTTGGTTTTTTTGAGTGCTTGTGAAACCAATTACGGTTCCCTCAGCGCGAGTGAAGGAATCATTGGCCTTTCGCGTTCTTTTTCGTTTGCAGGTTGCAAAAATCTAATCACCACGCTTTGGAAAGCCGAGGACAAAGCCACAGCCTACATTTCGGCCAGATTCTATGTGTATTTGGATGAAGGCGACAGCTATGCCATTGCCTTGCAAAAAGCAAAAAATGACCTCCTTTCGGATCCAACGATGGCTCAATTTCACCATCCGGCTTTTTGGGCCCATCTGGTTCTGATCGGAGATTTGCCCTCTTCGGAAAAACCAATTTTGATGTACAGTTTGCTTCTTGGTCTGCTCCTGCTCATGGTCGGGTTATTCTGGTGGCTAAAGTCCAAAAAAATGAAAAAATCCATCCGATTGGGATGGATTTAAAGGGAGACCAAGTCACTTTGAATTAATCAAGTTCAATCTCGATATCGGCAGAAGCTTCGAGTTTGCCCTTTACCTTGTCATACAGCGCTTTATTGGATTGCCTGCTGATTACGATGACGCCTTCAGTGATTTCCGCATTGTTAAATTCAGCGTCTGTGATTTGGCTAAACCAATTCAATGCGTTGATTTCGAAAAGCGCCAAAGGATTGTTCATCCGGTCAATCTTGAAGTAATTGTCATCATCGTCGGATTCGATCTCTACCTTGAAGTCAATTTCATCACCGAAATACTGGAATCTAACAGGGATCTCGGTTCCTTCTTTGCTGTAAACTCCTTCGATGAAAATGGAAGGTTCGTTGCGGTATTCAATGAGATCCATTTCGAATTCTATTTCTTTATATTCTCCCTCTGGTATGTTGATGAAAAAGTCGACGCTGCGGTCAAATTCGTCGAAAGTCACCTTCTTGATATCGTCAAAGTCGATTTCAATTTCCTTTTCGAACTCACCTCTCGAATCCCTGCCTTCCACGTCCAATTCCAACTCTTTGATCTGAATGAATCCATTTGTCAGGCGAAGGTTGCTGTTGGCAATACGGGCATTGGTGGAGGAACTCAGGCCGTTATTGAGTCTAAGAGCAATTCCCATTTTTCCTTCCCCTTGGCCAAACATGGGAACATTTTCTTCTTGTGTACAGGAAACCACGGAGGCTGTGGCGATTACTAAAAGCATTTTGGAGATTGATGTTGGAAATTTCATGGCATTAAATTGTTTAGTTACATGCTTTAGTCTACCCTGCTCTTCGGTTTGTAACCATGTTTTATAAAATTTTTTGTTGTTTTTTCAAAATTTCCCCAAAATCCACAGGCTCGCTTTGTCCATCAAGCCAAGGGAGGATCGGTATGGATTGTCTTTTTCCGCATCCAAAGTTTTCCATGCATCTAGCGCGCTATTATAGTCCCTTAGCTCCAAATGAAACACCAGGCGATAATAGGATATCTCGTTTTTGAAAAGGGGTTCGGTTTGGACATTGTTTTGGGATTCAAGCGCATCGAGATACTGGAGGCCCAATTCGAATTCCTCCTTTTGGAGGGCTGCTATTGAGGCTAGAAACAAAGCCTTGCGATCTGTCTCTTGGGTATCGACTTTTTCCAGCAGGACATTCCAATTTTCGTTTTTGAATGCTGTCTCTAGATCATCCGTATTGGTCCCGGCACTGCGCATCGTAGGCAGCTCGTACTTGATTGCACCCTCATCGAGAAAGCTGCCCGGGAACCTAAAGATGCTGATTGCAGTAAATGCAAGGACAAGGGTAAGGGATGCAGCTACTCCCATCCACCAAGGGAAGATTTTCCGAGTAGTTGCAGGCTCCATTTTTTTGTTTGATCTGGTCTCGAGAATGAATTCCTCGTGGATTTTGCGGATCGATGTGCGGCGTCCAGCCAGTTTTATTCCCTGTGTGGATGCTTGTAGCAGTGCCAACATTTCCCGCAATTCCGGATCTTTTTTTAGCTTTTCATTCACCGATTCAGCATCGGCTTTGCTGAGAGTACCATCCAGGTAGTCTTCCAGCATCTGAAGGTCATTGTCCATTTTGAAGGGCGTTTTTTAGGGTTTGGTAAAGGGTTGGGTGATTTTGGATTTTTTCCACAAGGGCTTTTAGGCATTTATGTTTTTTGTTGCGAAGTACCTGCTCGTTTGAAAAACCTTCCTTTACGGTGATTTCCTTCATCGAGAGGTTTTCGTAATAGAAGGCCAACAGGATGTTTTTGCACTTTTCACCCAAAGTCTCAAACAAGTCCATGACCACTCGGCTGTCTTCCTGTCGGGAGATTTCGCTGCTCACATCGGGAGATATACTTTCCTTTTCAGCTTCGTATAGTTCGTGTCGGGCCATAATGTTTTTTCTTTTTCTGAGTTCAGTAATCCACAGATTTCGGCAAATCGCATATAGGACGGATTTGATGGACGATTCGCCCCTAAACTTGCGGTCTTCCACCATCCTGAAGAAAACAAGAAAGCATTCCTGGATAATATCAGCTGCATCATCCTGATCGCCGGAATTTGTCTGGACATAGTGCTCCAACACACTGTAATGTTGGCGATACAGGTAGCCAAGGCAGCGTTCCAGATCTGGGCCTCCGAGAATGATGCCGTGGAGTATCTCAGAATCCGTCAAGTTTTCTGGTTTCTTCATTCTTTCTATACTTTAGTCGCGGTTACTTGTGATATTGTAACCTAATGGTAACTTTTCTTTTCCAATTTATCGAGACGACAATATGTTCCAAAGGCCCATGGATTCCAACTTGAAGTGTTATTTTTGGACATAACACGATTTTTGACCGAGCAATATGAAAATCACACGGGATCTTTACCAGGGTTCACTGGCTCTTTTGACGGATTTTTACCAATTGACAATGGCATATGCCTACTGGAAGTCGGGAAAGGGAGAGCAGCAGGCGGTGTTCAACCTTTCGTTTCGTAAGCACCCGTTTCAAAGCGGATTTACGCTTGCCGCAGGTTTGGATTACTTGATCGACTTTTGTCGCAATTTTCGCTTTGACGAAGATGACCTGGCTTACCTGTCCGAGATGAAGACCAAAGATGGAAATCCGACCTTTGAAACGGGTTTCATCGAATATTTAAGAAAGCTTGAGTTTGCCTGCGATATCGAAGCCGTGGAGGAGGGAACAGTTGTTTTTCCCCACATTCCCTTGGTAAAAGTGACCGGTCCACTTATCCAATGTCAGCTATTGGAAACACCTCTGCTCAACATCATCAATTTCCAGACGCTGATTGCGACCAAGGCGGCACGGATTTGTTTTGCGGCACAGGGTAAGTCGGTACTTGAGTTCGGACTTCGCCGGGCGCAAGGAATAGACGGTGCTTTGGCAGCGAGCAGGGCTTCCTACATTGGAGGCTGTTCTGCTACCAGCAATGTCATGGCGGGCAAATTGTTTGGGATCCCTGTATCTGGTACCCATGCCCATAGCTGGATCATGTCGTTTGATTCCGAATTGGAGGCCTTCAAAGCTTACGCAGAGGCATTTCCTGACCATTGCGTGTTTCTTGTCGATACCTACGATACAATCAAGGGAGTGGCCAATGCCATTGAGGTTGGAAGAATCCTGAGGGAAAAAGGTAGGGAACTTGTGGGCATCAGGATAGATTCAGGCGACTTGGCTTATTATAGCAATATCGCAAGAGAGATGCTCGACCAGGCTGGATTCCCCAATGCCAAGATCGTCGCGAGTAATGACCTGGATGAGCATATCATCACTTCGCTCATTGTCCAAGATGCTTCTATCGATGTTTGGGGAGTAGGTACCAAGTTGGTGACTGCTTTCGACCAGCCTGCCTTGGGAGCTGTATACAAATTGGCGGCAATCCAAACTTCTGAGGGAAAGTGGGAGCCCCGCGTGAAGGTATCCCAACAGGCGATAAAGATCAATGTTCCTGGCAGGCAGCAGGTATTTAGATTTTCGAAAAACGGAAGAGCAGTGGCAGATATGATTTGCCTTGAGGGAAGTGACGTTGGCAGGGATCAATTCACCATCCTCGATCCCATCGATCCCACGCGCATGAAGAAGATCAATACAAAGGGATTGGAAGTGGAGTCTTTGCTCAAACCGATCTTCCAGAAAGGACAGAAAGTGTACGAACGTCCCAACATCCACGAAATCAAACAAAAGGCGCAAAGAAATCTGGAGTATTTCGACAAAACCCACAAACGCTTGGTAAATCCACATATTTATCCTGTTGGATTGGAGGAAAGTCTCTACCAATTGAGAAATAGCCTGGTGTTTAAAATGAAAAACAATGACGGAGAAGAAAATCATATTTAGCATTCCCGATTATAGATACCTACAACAGGAAATCTTGGCCCTCGGGGAATTTGAAGAGGGAAAGATTGAGGTTAAGCTGTTTCCGGATGGAGAGAGATACCAACGGATATTGACACCTGTTCAGGGTAGGGACGTGGTGTTGATAGGCGGCACGATTTCCGACTCAGATACGTTAGAAATTTACGATTTGGCCTATGCGCTGATCAAATATGGCGCCCGGTCGATCCGGATTTTCTTTCCCTATTTTGGCTACAGCACGATGGAGCGCGCGGTTAAAATCGGTGAAGTGGTTACCGCTAAGTCGAGGGCTGTGATGTTTTCTTCCTTGCCAAGAACCAGCTTGGGAAATCATTTCATTTTCTTCGATCTCCATTCTGAGGGAATCCCGCACTATTTTGAAGGACAGGTGCTAATCAACCATGTCTATTGCAAGCCAATCGTCATTGAAGCAGCAGAAGAACTCGCGGAGGATGGATTTGTGATGGCTTGTACGGATGCTGGCCGTGCTAAGTGGGTGGAATCATTGGCCAACGAAATGGGCGTCAATGCAGCGTTTGTTTTCAAAAGACGGATTTCAGGCGAAAAAACCGAAGTCACAAGTATCTCAGCGGACGTGGAGGGAAGGGATGTGGTCATTTATGATGATATGGTCCGGACGGGAGGTTCACTGATCAATGCCGCAAAAGCCTATAAAAACGCTGGGGCGAAGAAAATTTTCACTATCACGACACACGGATTATTTACCAACGAGGCCTTGAGGAAGATCGAGGACTCGGGGGTTATTTCCAAAGTAGTCACGACCAATACCCACCCCAATAGCTATGCCGTCAAAACAGAATTCCTGATCGTGAAAAGTGTAGCGGGACTAATTCTTGAACAACTCAGGAATAGTTGATTAGACGATTTGAATGACAAAGGCCAACATGTCCGCTGGCCTTCGTCATTTGGTCCGATTACTGGACGAAAAGCTTTATTGTTTCTGTAATCGAGCGGCTTGTAATCTTAACTATGTACAGCCCTTCCGTAAATTGTTCTGAACTGAACCGGTATGTCTGGTTCAATGTGTTTGGATAATCTACATTGTGCACGACCGCACCCGTTGCCGACACGATTTGGATATTGACCGATTCAAAATTCTGGAAATTGAAAACTATGTTAAAGAAATCAGTCGCTGGATTAGGATATATCTTTGTGCGTCCCAAGCCTGGGTTGACCGGTTCTTCATCTGCAGACAGGAAGAGTTCCACATTGTCAAGGTAAATCGGACTGAATCCTTCCTGACCATTATCTACCACAAAAGCGATGCGGCTTGAATTTTTTCCCGTTCCTGCGAATGCGCTCAAGTTCACATATTTCTTTTCAAACTCGTTGGAATTATTGGGGTTAGCTTCTGCGGCTTGTACCGTCGTGATTTCAGCACCAGTCATCTTCATGACTTCGACATAGTCATTTCCACCATTGTCACTCGCCAAAACCTTAAACACCGTGCTTGGACTCACTTGGCCGGCCGCTATATCAAAGAAGACGGCAGCTTGACGACTCACAGTCAGATCCAACAATGGCGAACCTAACCAGAAGCTATTTTCACCTGACGGGATAGCCAACCTCGCCACTGCGCTTCCCAAAGGTCCTGATTGGAGATTTGAAATGCTCCAACCTGACAGGTTATTCTCTGGGTTGATGTTGAGCCAAGGTAAGAAAGTCACGGTATTGTTGAAATTTTGTCTGAATGGTGCCCTGATACGTTCAACATCCACTACGACAAAGCGTCTAAGCTCAATCGGTGTTCGTAGGTTTTGGTCGAAATTTGGAAACAAAACTGAATAACCCAAGGTATTGATTCCAGAGGCTGTAGACTTGGGAAGATTGATCAGGGTAGTATCCCCTGGAGCGAGTTGATTGCCTCGGGCAATGAAATTTTGGGTAGATGTACCTGTTCGCTGGAATACAAACCCAGAAATAGGAAGTGTCCCCGTATTCGTCACCACAATCTCCTCGTTTTCATAATTGTTGGAGTTGATGGGAGTTGGAGACAGCAGTTCCAGCAACCTCACATCGTACTTATGAACCTCATTTGTCAATATTTCAATATCCTTGATGAAAAGGTTGTTGCCATAGCCGTTCACGTTGATGAATGCCAACCTCACATTAGGCAAACCTGCATACTGGCTAAGGTTAACGATTTCCCTTCTAAATTGTGTATTTGAATTGGGGATAAACTCGTCGGGGGTAGGAGTGACTGTCTGAAGGAATACACGGTTTTTATTATAGGGTGCATTGGCAATCTCAAACGAATTGCCGCAATCTGTGGAAACTGCCACCAACAGGACGTCACCAACAGATGGGTCATTGTATGGTGCGTGCGCCAAGTTGAACGTCAATTGCGCATTTGTCACATTGGACAAGTCAATCGAGGGAGAAATCAGGAAGTCCTGCTCGCCGGGTGAGTCATATTCATAGTTTCTAACGTAAACGGTATTGGTTGCAGTACCTCCGATACTTATCGTCCGCTGTTCCCAGCCAAAATCCGAATCTGGATTGACGACCTCCCACGTACTATTCAATTCCTCGAATCTAAAGGAATATGGGAGTTGCAACGCAGGCTGTATCCTTGGCTGCGAAGTCAGGGTATTGTTGGAAGGGTTCGAGTCGGTTCTTCCGTTTACAAGAGTGATTCGAGCCTCAAAGTTATTGCCGCTTGGATTGATGGTGATGGGATCAAATGCGAGAATGGTCGTTTCTCCCACAGCCAAGGCAACATTGAAATCCCTCGATTGGAGTAGTGCTCCGTTATTTCTGATTTCGACCCTTGTCGAAGTCACTACATTTGTGCCCAGATTGAACACCTCCACTTGAGGCGAAAAGGTCTGGCTACAAACGAGATCTTGCGGCTCGATGATTTTACTCATCCTCAAGTCATCCGGTCTCAAAATCGGTGCAACTGTTCCCCGCCCATTTACTAAACTGGCCCTTCTCGGACTTGAAGCGAGTACCACGTCAAACCTTTCTATCTGGCCCTTTGTGAAAATATTCATGCACTGGTCTGCCGTGTAGTCCATGAAGTTTTCGACCATGTCACGGGTATTGCAGGTAATTCTTGGATTATCTGTCCTGCAAATCAAGTTCGAACCGTCTTGGTTGGGCGTATCGGTGACAAAATCATCAACCTCGCAGCCACCATCACCCCAAATATGCCTCAGTCCAAAAAAGTGACCAACTTCATGGGTGGTTGTCCTGCCCCGGGAGCCTGCGACTGCGTTACCACCTTCCCCAAAATATCTGTAGTCGATTGTTACCCCGTCCGTTTCCCTAGAGTTGGGAGGAAAATTCAGACCTGGCAGATCCGATATCGGGAACGAAGCGTATCCAATAAATGGAGATACTAATGGTACTACCCATATGTTCATGTAATCCTCAGGTGGCCAGAGTGAAAGCTGTCCAATGAGCGGGGCGTCACTTGGGGTATAGACTGACTTAGGTCCCTGTACTCTGACGATCCCGTCGGTAGGTAAGCCATTTGGATCCTGTTTGGCAAGGACAAATTCGATATTCGCGTCTCCTGCAACAGGCAAAAACTCCTCGGGTGTTTGGAACCGATCTGGATTCAGGCGTCTGAAATCTTCGTTGAGGATCCGTATTTGAGTTTCAATTTGTCCGGTGGGAATATTCGTTCCTGTACCAACAGCAGTCCCGTTGTGAATCACGTGCACTACTACTGGAATTACCCGAGTCCCATTTTGTGTCCTTGCAACCGCAGGGGCATTTTTCTTGCGCTGCTCAAGCTGGCCGTTCATCCAAGTCTCGAAGAAATCCTTGCTTCCGTAGATACCAAGTCGCTCTTCCTGCAGGTGCTCAAGGTAAGTTGCAGCACATTTTTCGTCATGGATGTGCTGATAGGGTTTTCCAAAAAAACTTTGGGAGAATCCCTGGATACTGGCTAAAACAAAAGATAAGGACAAAATAAATGTCCCAAACCCTAAGGACTTACTTTTCATTTAAGATGGATTAAGCAGGTACTGTATTGACGGCTTCAACTCTGGTGATTTCGGGGATGGCCCTCTTGATTGCTTCTTCTACGCCTGCCTTGAGTGTCATTGTGGACATGGGGCAAGAACTGCAAGCACCCATCAACTCCAACCGCAACACCATGTCGTCGGTCAGGTCCACAATCTTGACGTTTCCGCCGTCTGCTTCCAAATAGGGCCTGATACTGTCAAGAGCGGTTTCGATTCTTTCTTTTAATTCCGTATTCATCATCTTTAATTTACTTGCACAACTTCGGTTTTGTTCAATTCAGCATTTCTGATCGCCACTTGCCTTGCCACTGATTCTGCCAACGCTGAGAACGCATCTTGGGTGACTCCCGACTTCAACACCGCCGGAAATCCCGAATCCCCACTTTCTCTAATACTTTGCACGATTGGAATCTCACCCAAAAGAGGGACATTGAATTTCTCCGCCAATCTTTTGCCCCCCTCTTTACCGAAAAGGTAGTACTTATTGTTTGGCAACTCTTCCGGGGTAAAATAAGCCATATTTTCCACAACACCTAAGATGGGAACATTTATTTGCGGCTGTCGGAACATGGTCAAACCCTTCGTGGCATCTCCCAAAGCGACCTTTTGCGGAGTCGTCACGATCACCACGCCTGTCACTGGGACTGTTTGAACCATAGTCAGGTGGATGTCGGAAGTGCCGGGAGGTAGGTCTATCAACAGGTAATCCAAATCGCCCCAGTCCACGTCACCAATGAATTGCTTCAATGCCGAACTAGCCATTGGGCCTCTCCAAACCACTGCCGCATCGGCGGGGGTAAGAAAGCCAATCGACATCAGCTTGACTCCGTACTGTTCGATGGGGATGATGACGTTTTTGCCGTTTTCCTGCCTTATGGCAGGTTGTTCAGCTTCCACGTTGAACATGATCGGAATCGATGGGCCAAATATATCCGCGTCGATCAGACCAACTTTGGCTCCCGTAAGGGACAGCGCCACAGCAAGGTTGGAAGCCGTCGTGGATTTTCCCACGCCTCCTTTGCCGGATGCAACGGCAATAATATTCTTCACTTTTGGCAAAAGCGGTGCATTGGCGCGGCTGCTTGTCACCTGTGAAGTCATAGTGATATCCAAATCTATGTCCTCTCCGAAAGCTTCTTCCAGCACCTCCACACAATTGTTTTTGATTACCTCCTTCAAAGGACAGGCAGGCGTGGTCAACACTACAGAGAAGCTGATTTTCTTGCCTTCAACATGAAGTTTTTGAATCATTCCCAAGGTCACCAAGTCTTTTTTAAGGTCTGGATCTTGCACCTTGGAGAGTGCCTTCAGGATATTCGTGTTGTCGATTTGCATGGAGAGGGATTTATTGGTGCGCAAATTAATTTATATTTATTCTAAATGAAAAACATTTCGGAGGGCCTATCGAAGCCTTTTCAGAGGAGTTAACCTCTAGCTCGATAATTTGGTTTCCGAAGTTTGGACAGAGTTGTTCCTTTCCTTTTCTATCTTTGAAATCCAATAATCCAAAACCGTGATAAGCCGAACGACAACAGACAAAGTAAAGGATAGGGTGGACATCGAGGAGGTGGTCGGAGATTATGTGCCCTTGAAGAAAAAGGGACAGAACCTATGGGCCTGCTGCCCTTTTCACAATGAAAGCACGCCCTCTTTCTCGGTTTCGCCGGCCAAACAAATTTACAAATGTTTCGGCTGCGGAAAGGCGGGCGACCCGATCCAGTTTGTCATGGATATTGAAGGGATCGGATTCAATGAAGCGATACGACACTTGGCCCAAAAGTATGGCATCGAGGTGGAGGAGGAGAAGCAGGCGACTCCGGAAGCAGTACAGGCCTACAACGAGCGGGAGAGTCTTTACATCGCCTTGGGCTTTGCCAAGGACTTTTTTGTCAAAAATCTTGAAAGCGAAGAAGGGAAGGCCATTGGACTGAGCTATTTCAAAGAAAGGGGGCTTCGTCCTGAGACGATCCAAAAGTTTGACTTGGGATATGCCTTGGACAAGTGGGATTCCCTGCTTCAAGCCGCCAAGCAGTCGGGGCATTCGGAGGAGATTTTGTTGAAGGCGGGCTTGGTTCTCCAAAAAGAAGGCGAACCTGAAAGGATTTATGACCGGTTCAGAGGACGTGTCACCTTTACTATTCACAACCTTGGCGGCAAGCCGATTGGTTTTGGGGCGAGGATTCTTACCAATGACAAGAAACAGCCCAAATACATCAACTCGCCCGAGACGGAGGTCTACCACAAGAGTGATGTGCTTTACGGGATTTTCCAGGCCAAAAAATCGATCCGAGAAAAAGACAACTGCTATTTGGTTGAGGGCTACACGGATGTACTTTCCCTTCACCAGGCAGGGATCGAGAACGTAGTGGCGTCTTCCGGCACTTCCCTGACGGAAAACCAAATCAAACTTATCAAGCGCTTTACGGACAATATCACAGTCCTGTACGACGGAGACGCCGCGGGTATCAAGGCCTCTTTGAGGGGGATTGATATGATACTCGAAGGGGGGCTCAACGTCAAAGCCGTCGTTTTTCCCAATGGAGAGGATCCTGATAGCTATGCGCGAAAGGTCGGCCCAGCGGCTTTTTCGGATTACCTAAAGAATAAAACCCAAGATTTTATTGCCTTTCAGATTGGTCTATACAAGGAAGAAATTGCCGAAGATCCCATCAAGCGAGCCGAACTTGTGCGGCATGTGATCGGAAGTTTGTCCAAAATCCCCGATCCCATTAACCGTACTGTTTTTGCAAGCCAGTCGGCCAAATTGCTTGAAATCGAGGAGGCAGTAATCCAAACTGAGGTCAACAAGATTCTGCTAAAGGGCGAAAAGGACCGCTATTTCAAAGAGCAAAGAGAGGAATCGGAACGCGAAGCTGCCTTGGAGGAAATTCTTCCGACGCAGCCAGAGCAGGTTTCGTTCCAGTCGATGATCTTCCTGCAGGAACGAGAAACGATGCGCCTCTTGGTCAATTATGGTTTTGAGATGGTTTCTGACCAAACGATGGTTTGCGAATACCTGCTGCAGGAGACCGCCGAGCTTCATTTCGAAACGCCCGTTTTTAGGAAGATATTGGAACTCTATAAATCCGCACTCGAGCAGAAGGTACTACCCCAGCCGGAGTTTTTTTTACAAGTAGATGACCAAGAAGTCAAGAAAGAGGTCATCACCATGATCACGAGAAAATATGAGCTATCGACACTTTGGGAGACCCGTTACCACATTTTTACTTACCATGAGGCAGATGATTTGGCCAAAACCGTTTATGACAACATTTTGCATTTGAAGAAAAAGGTGATCAAAAAGTTGTTGGAGGAAGCAAAACAGAAAATCAAAGAGGCCGAAACACTTCAAATGGAAGTCGACGAGCTTAGCCATCGCATCCAAGTGTATATGGAGTTGAAGAAATACCAAGTCGAAATCGACAAATTGCTCGGCATTGTGGTTAGTTATTGAGCCAAACTTTATTTGGGTTTTCCCTGTTTACTTCGCCAAAGGGTACTAATTTTGTTCCCTACTGTTCATTCTACCAATACCTGCAAATGTCCAATCCCATCACACTCGATACCATTGAATCAGCCATTGAAGCCATCAAAAACGGTGAAGTGATCATCGTGGTCGATGATGAAGACAGGGAAAACGAAGGCGATTTCATTTGTGCTGCCGAGAAGGTGACGCCCGAAATCGTCAATTTCATGGCGACGCATGGACGTGGCCTGATCTGCGCGCCGTTGATCGAGGACCGGTGCGAGCAACTGGGTTTGGAACTGATGGTCGGAAACAATACCGCGACCTTTGAAACTCCCTTTACGGTGTCAGTGGACCTGATTGGCCATGGATGCACGACCGGTATATCAGCCTCAGACCGGGCCAAGACGATCAAAGCCTTGATAGACGACTCGATTCATCCCGATGAACTGGGGAAGCCAGGCCATATTTTCCCTTTGAAAGCAAAAAGGGGCGGAGTACTCAGGCGTGCAGGCCATACCGAAGCTGCGATTGATTTTGCGCGTTTGGCAGGACTGGCACCTGCAGGGGTACTTGTGGAAATCATGAATGAGGACGGTACCATGGCAAGGCTGCCCGATTTGGTGGACGTTGCGAAGAAATTTGGCCTCAAACTGGTATCGATCAAAGACCTCATCGCCTACAGGATGAAGCATGAATCGCTTATCAAGCGTGAAATTGGAGTTGAAATGCCAACCGCTTGGGGTGATTTTGACCTAATTGCCTATCGCCAAACGAGCACTGGCGATCTCCACCTTGCGCTCATTAAGGGCTCTTGGGACGAAAATGAGCCTGTAATGGTCAGGGTACATTCCTCTTGTGTGACAGGTGACATATTTGGTAGCTGTCGTTGTGATTGTGGGCCGCAGCTGCACAAAGCGATGGAAATGGTCGAAAAGGAAGGTAAAGGCGTCGTTGTCTATATGAACCAAGAGGGTAGGGGCATAGGCCTGATCAACAAGCTGAAAGCCTACAAACTCCAAGAACAGGGAATGGATACCGTGCAAGCCAATTTGGCGTTGGGATTTCCTATGGACAAGCGGGACTATGGTGTGGGTGCCCAAATCCTCAGGGATTTGGGAATTTCCAAAATTCGCCTGATCTCCAACAATCCTACCAAAAGAGTTGGCCTTTTGGGTTATGGGCTCGAAATTGTAGAGCAAATTCCCCTGGAAATCAAACCCAATCCCCACAATGAAAAATACCTTGCCACCAAACGTGATAAGATGGGCCACTCCATTCTGAAAAACTTAAAATGACAAACGGATTTTGTTTTTTCGACCCAAATTTCAAAAACCGTGCAAATTGCATCAACTTATTTGTCGCTCGTTTCGTACCTTAATTGGACTAATCAAGCCAAATACATGAAACAAATTCATTTGCTGTGGTTCCTGTTGTTATGTGCAGTTGATCAGGCCTCTGCACAAAGCGGTCAGTTCCCATCCCAGATTTGGCACAAGGGGCAGGTTTTCAGTGTCAACGGGCAGGTATTTCAGGGAATGCTGAAATATGACTTGGAAAACAATCTCGTCCAGGTCCAAAACAGCGGGGTAGAGACCTTTGGCGCTTCAAATGTGACCCATTTCGAGATATTTGACGAACAATACGGAGGTATCCGGACCTTTTACACGCTTCCCTATCCGCTGACCGGAGATTACGAGACGCCGGTTTTTTTCGAAGTGCTGACTGAGGGGGAGGAGATTATCCTGCTGTGTCGCGAATATATCACCACTGATAGCCGTGGAATGGGCATGTATGGCCCGATGATGATGAATCCCATTTGGGGCCCGCCGATGGGTGGAGCGTATAAGTTGGCATTCAATTTCTATTTTTTGAAGGATGGAAAAATCCAGCATTACAACCAAAAGAAAAAAGAACTTTTGGATATCTTAGCCGACCGTTCGGACGAGGTCGACGTGTACATGCGAAAGAACAGACTTTCGCATGACAAGCGTGGTGATCTCCTCAGGATTACGGCATACTATAATCAAATCAGGTAAATTTAATGTCCAAAAAGCCTTTGATCCTCGTATCAAACGACGACGGGATCACCTCCAAAGGAATACGCGTGTTGGTCAATGTGATGCAGCAATTGGGTGAAGTGGTGGTCGTAGCGCCAGACAGCCCCCAATCCGGCATGGGTCATGCGATTACCATCGGTGAAACGCTCCGGCTCTACGAAGAGGATATTTTTGAAGGTGTGCAGGCCTACAAATCCAGCGGAACCCCGGCGGATTGTGTAAAGTTGGCCAAACATTACGTGCTCAAGGATCGTCAGCCCGATTTGGTCGTAAGCGGTATCAATCACGGAAGCAATACATCGATATCGGTTTTGTATTCAGGCACCATGTCTGCAGCGATCGAAGGCGCATTGGAAGGACTTCCATCCATCGGCTTCAGCCTTTGTGATTACTCTTCCAAGGCGGAATTCAGCCATGTGGAGGAATACGTCTACAAGATTTCAAAGCAGGTTCTTGAAAACGGCATTTCAAAAGGAGTCGCGCTCAACGTGAATTTTCCGCCCAAAAGATTTGAGGCGATCAAGGGGATTAAAGTCTGTAGACAGGCGCACGCCAAATGGCAGGAGGAGTTCTCTGAGCGCTATGACCCAAACGGCAGGAAGTACTTTTGGATGGCAGGTAACTTCGTGAATTTTGACAAAGGCGAGGACAACGACGAATGGGCGATTGCCAACAACTTCGTGTCAATAGTTCCTTGCCAATACGATTTGACGGCACACCATGCCATCAATCAGATCAATCAAGATTGGAAATGGGAGGAGTTCTAAAATTCCTCCCAAATATCACAACCACTTTTCCAACATTTTTTCGGACACTTCCCACAATTGCTCCCGTGTCTTGACCGAACGTGCCAAGGAAGAAGGTTTTTTAGGTTTTTGATTCTTGAAGTAGTTTCCGTTTTGTTCGGCCGAAAAATCCGATTTAATAAGAAAAAGGCTGTTTTTGGCGCCGTCGTCGGCCGAAATCATGAACGGAGCCGCCATTTTCCAAAACAAACTGAAAATCCCCTTGGTCTCTTTCCCGAAATTGGTCTTGACGACGCCTGGGTGCAGGGAATAGCTTCGCAGGCCTTTTTTTCCGTACCTGTCGACAAGTGATTTGGAAAACAGGATGTTGAACAGCTTGACATTGGCATAGGCCAAAAACGAGCTGTAGGATTTCTTCACAAAATTCAGATCGTCAAAGTCGGGTTTGGCCATGCGGTGCGCTTCGGAACTGACATTGATGACCTTGGGATTTTTTGCGGCCAAAAGGAGTGGAATCAGCCTGTTTGTCAACAAGAAATGACCGAGGTGATTGGCAGCGAGACTCATCTCGACCCCATCCTTCGTAAATTCCTTCTTGTCAAATATGCCACCTGCATTGTTGACCAAACAATCCAAATGCGTGGTTTGGGATTGGATGGTTTTTGCCGCCGCGCTTACAGAGTCAAAATCCGCAAGGTCACAAGCCACGAATCTTACTTTTTGCGATTGATCGCTTGGCAGGCTTTTCAGGAGTACATCGGCTTTGTCTTTATTCCTGGCCAAAAGAAAAACTTGTTCGGCATCCGGAATTATTCTCTTCAAAGTCACCCAACCAATTCCGGAAGTGGCTCCTGTTATGGCTATTTTCATTTTGGTGTTTTTTGATTTTCAACCAACTCCGAGCAATTTTGGTTTGCTATTTTCCCGGTAGAATCGATAATTTTCAATCGTCGTGTCCATTTTTTTGTAATTTTAGCCTAATTGATTCTTGAGTTTTAGGAAAGAAAGAAACCGACCTAAAGTGCTTCTTGCTGCCTTTGCTTGATGGTCAATGATTTACGAGAAACCCGTTTTCAGGCTATCCCCGATCCAATTGGAGACTAAAAAACCATTCATTGATATCGATGATGTCTTTCGGAAAAAAAATCCGAGGGTCTACGGCATTTTGCCAAAGTTTGTCATCAGCTACGTGAAGAGAATTGTCCATCAGGACGAAATCAACCGCGTGATGGCCAAGATTGGACACTTGCAGGGCTTGGCGTTTGTCGATGCACTTATCGCAGAGTTTGGTGTGGAGGTTAGCTTGACAGGTGCAGAAAATATCCCAGCAGATTCACCGGTGATTTTTGCCTCCAATCATCCCTTGGGCGGCTTGGATGGGATCGCATTCATGCACGCGCTGGGGAAATATCGGGATGACCTGCGGTTTTTGGTCAATGATATCCTGATGAACATCAAGAACTTTGAGCCCATATTTGTTCCGGTCAACAAGCATGGTACCAACAGCCGCGAAGTCAGTCAATTGATCGAAGATACTTATGCCGGTAACTATGCCGTTTTGGTTTTCCCGGCTGGGTTGGTGTCGCGGAAGCAACCAGGAGGTATCAAAGATCTGGAATGGAAGAAGAGTTTTATCAGCAAAGCGAAGCGGTACAAAAAAGACATCGTTCCTGTGTACATAGAAGGGCGCAATTCAAATTTCTTTTACAATTTTGCGCGACTCAGAAAACGACTGGGGATAAAGTCCAACATTGAGATGTTTTACCTTCCCGATGAGATGTTTTCGCAACGGGGTAAAAAAGTCACAATCCATGTAGGAAAACCAATTTCTTACCAGTACTTTGATAAATCCAAAACAGAAAGCCAATGGGCGGAATGGGTGAAACAGACCGTTTACCAGATGTCCTAAACAATTTTCCTATGCAAGTACTTATTCCGGCAGTTGACCGTGGGTTGATTAAAGAAGAACTTACTGAGGAGCGTTTTCTGCGTTATGCAAATAACGGGAACAACCATATTTACCTTATAGATTACCATCAGGCCCCCAACACCATGCGTGAAATTGGCCGGTTGAGGGAATTGACGTTCCGGGCTGCGGGCGGCGGTACCGGTTTGTCGATGGATATTGATGAAAACGATACCAATGAGAATTGCTACAAGCAATTGATCACCTGGAATCCTGAGGATGAGGAAATTGTGGCAGGCTATCGGCTGATCAAATGTGGGGAAGCGGGGCTCAATGATGAAGGCCACCCGAACCTTTCTACGACACATCTTTTTTCATTTTCCGAGAGATTCGAACGCGATTACATTCCTGTAACCATCGAACTTGGGAGGTCGTTTGTCCAACCCAAATATCAGCCAAGTATTGACAATCGAAAGGGGTTATTCTCCTTGGATAACCTTTGGGATGGCTTGGGAGCGGTGATAATGCTTAATCCTGAAATAAAATTCCTATTTGGAAAGGTAACGATGTATCCCCACTACCAACGTGAAGCGCGGGACTTGTTGCTGTATTTCATGCACTATTATTTCCCTGATAAGGAAAATCTCGTAAAGCCACATTCCCATCTTGAGTTGACCTACGAGACAGATAGGAGCCAATTTTTCGGGATTTTTGATGGTTTGGATTATAAAGAAGGCTACAAACTTCTCAACAGCAAAATCCGGGGTTTTGGTGAAAATATCCCACCCTTGATCAATACCTACATGAATCTTTCGCCCACCATGAAGACCTTTGGTACGGCACTCAATGACGAATTTGGTGAAGTGGAAGAGACTGGGATTTTGATCACCATCGCCGATATCTACGAAAGTAAAAAACACCGTCACCTCGAGACTTTCGAGCGGGACAGGGTGTTTGGGAGTAGGACAGTTTGAACATGAAAAAGACAGTGATTCTCGGTGCAACCGATAATCCGACACGGTACGCCTTCACAGCTGCCTCGATGTTGGATCGGCTTAAGTTTGATTTTATCCCGGTGGGCATAAAGACAGGAGAGGTTTTCGGGAAGCCGATTTTGGATTTGAGGACTAGGCCTGCCATTCCGGATGTCGACACAGTGACACTGTACATTGGTCCTCAAAATCAACCTGAATGGTATGATTATATTCTATCCCTTAAGCCAAAACGGATCATTTTCAATCCCGGTACCGAGAATCCCGAACTCGAGAAATTGGCAAAAGCCCAAGGGATTCAGGTATGGCCCGCTTGCACCTTGGTGCTGCTGAGCACGGGGCAGTATTGATGATGGTCTCTTAATAAAAAAACAAATTGCTGCTGCGATTTCCGCACCCCTGACTGAATGGAGAAGGCGCATTTTCCGCAGATATTTTTGGTAAAATAAGGCTACAAATAAGGTCTCAAGCTGTCGCAAAACGGCGGCGCTCTCGATTTTTTTGTGTATTATTACGCCTCAATTGAAAATCACCAAAATCTCTTTTTTTCTAGAAAAAAAAGACGTTTTTACACAAGTTATGAGCGAAAAGAAAGCAGGAAGTCAACAGGAGTATTCAGCAGGAAATATCCAGATTTTAGAAGGACTAGAAGCAGTAAGAAAAAGGCCCGCAATGTACATCGGGGATGTTGGAATCAAAGGACTCCATCACCTGATTTGGGAAGTGGTGGATAACTCGATTGACGAGGCGCTGGCTGGACATTGCGATACGATCCACGTCACCGTACATGAAAACAATTCTGTAACAGTCGAAGACAATGGCCGCGGAATCCCGACCGACATGCACCCCAAGGAGAAGAAGTCAGCCCTAGAGGTCGTCATGACCGTTTTGCACGCTGGGGGTAAATTTGACAAAGATACCTACAAGGTTTCGGGTGGTTTGCACGGCGTGGGTGTGTCCTGCGTCAACGCTTTGTCTACGCATCTGAAAGCGACAGTCCACCGCGATGGCAAGATTTTCGAACAAGAATATGCAATCGGCATACCTCAATATCCTGTGCGTGAGGTGGGAACCACCAACAAGCGTGGGACTACCATCCATTTTCAGCCGGACGACAGCATCTTTACCATTACAGAGTACAAGTACGAAACGATTGCCAATCGCCTTCGTGAGATGTCCTTTTTGAATGCGGGAATACGGATATTCTTGAAAGATTACCGCGAGCTTGAGGAAGATGGAACGCCAAGAAACGATGAATTCTTCTCGGAAGGAGGATTGGTGGAATTTGTCCAATATCTGGATGAAACCAAAGAAAAGATCATCGACCAACCAATCTATATCGAGTCCGAAAAAGGAAATGTGCCGGTTCAAGTCGCTATGAACTATAATTCTTCTTATTCGGAAAATGTGGTTTCATACGTCAACACAATCAATACCTATGAAGGCGGCACTCACGTCTCGGGTTTTAGGATGGCGCTGACAAGGACTTTGAAGAGCTATGCAGACAAGTCTGGCATGCTCGACAAGCTCAAGATCGATATCGCTGGAGATGATTTCCGAGAAGGCTTGACAGCGGTTATCTCCGTAAAGGTGGCCGAACCGCAGTTTGAAGGTCAGACGAAGACGAAATTGGGCAACTCTGACGTGGCTGGAGCGGTAAATTCAGCCGTTTCCGAAGTGCTTCAGACTTGGCTTGAAGAGCATCCCAAAGAAGCCAAAACAATTGTTGGGAAGGTGATTTTGGCCGCACAGGCCCGGCATGCCGCGCGGAAAGCCCGCGAGATGGTGCAGCGTAAAAACGTCTTGGGCGGTGGTGGATTGCCGGGTAAACTCGCCGATTGCGCCAATTCCGATCCAACCATTTGCGAACTTTTCTTGGTCGAGGGTGACTCTGCGGGTGGTTCCGCTAAGCAGGGTAGGGATCGGGAGTTTCAAGCGATATTGCCTTTGAAGGGTAAAATCTTGAACGTTGAAAAAGCCCACGAGCACAAGATTTACGACAACGACGAAATCAAAAACATCCTCACCGCATTGGGAGTCAGATTTGGTACCGCGAATGACGACAAGGAACTTGACCTCTCAGGACTGCGGTACCATAAAATCGTCATTATGACCGATGCGGATATTGATGGTTCCCATATCAGGACTTTGATTCTGACACTGTTTTTCAGATATATGAGGACTTTGATCGAGAGAGGCTACGTATATATCGCACAGCCACCGTTGTATTTGCTGAAAAAGGGAAAAGATGAACGGTATTGCTGGACTGAGGAAGAGCGAAAAAGGCTCATCAGGGAAATGGCAGGAGAAGGAAAGGAGGACAGCGTGAATATCCAACGGTACAAAGGTCTCGGAGAAATGAACCCCGAGCAACTGTGGAGTACAACCATGGACCCTAACACAAGGACGCTCAAACAAGTGACGATCGAATCCGCCGCAGAGGCAGACCACCTATTCTCCATGCTGATGGGCGATGAAGTGGCTCCGAGAAGGGATTTCATCGAGCGCAATGCGAAATACGCCAAGATAGATACCTAAAAAGGAGAGCCGAGAGGCTCTTTTTTTTGCCCAGAATATTAGATTTGTAGGAACTATTTCCAACCATGAGAGTCACAGCAAAGGATAAATTTGAAAGCATCATCGAGAGCTCGGATCTGATCTCTAGGGATCTGAGCTGGTTGAAATTCAACGAACGGGTACTGGACCAGTCCAAAAAGGACAGCCGTTCTATTTTTGAGAAATTGAAGTTCTTGGCGATCACAGCGTCCAATTTGGACGAATTTTTCATGATCCGGGTTGGTTCGCTTTACAATTACCTCGATTATGACAAAGAGCGGATTGACTATTCGGGGCTTCGAGAGGAACCTTTCAAAATGCGACTGATGCTTGAGTGCCAACAATTTCACAAGCGCCAGCAAGAACATTTTACCCGGAATTTGCTGCCCAATATGGCCAAGGACGGTTTTATCCTGAGCAATGTCCGGAACCTTGAGCCCGAGGAACAAGAGACGATCAAATCCTATTTCATGAAGGCGGTGTATCCGATGTTGACTCCGATGGTGTTTGACGGGTATAGAACTTTCCCCATTTTGATGAATAAGCTGCTGATTTTTGGGGTAGTCACGCTGGCGATTGGAGAGAAAAAGGATAACAGGAAATTGTCATTCGTGCAGATTCCTGCAAATATTCCCCGGTTCTTCGAAATCGAGCGCGAAGACGTAGTCGTTTATATCCCGATTGAGGAGGTAATACGGGAGAATATCGTTTCGCTTTTCCGCAATGTCAATATCGAATCCATCAACCTGTTCAGGATTACCCGAAACGGCGACTTCACCTTGGAGGAAAGTGAAGACATGGATGCCAACTTCCTGGAGGAAGTAAAAAGAAAGCTTAACGAGCGTAAGACCGGCCGTGTGGTAAGGATAGAAATCGAGGAAGGATATAGCCGGTGGATGGTGAGTTTGCTCAAAGAAAGATGGAATATCGCAGATGATAGTATTTTTAAAGTGGAAAGAGCTAGTATGCTGGATTTCACGGGTTTATGGCAGGTAATTGGTAACAAGAGATTCAAAGACAAGCTTCCTCAAATACCGCCACCTGTGCCTCCAATTTCTTATCCAGCCGTGGGCTCTGATGATATTTTCCAGGTTTTGAAAACCAGGGATATCCTGTTGCATCATCCTTACAACAACATAGATCCGATCATGGAACTGCTCGATGCGGCTGCGGACGACCCCACCGTGATGGCGATCAAAATGACCATTTACCGATTGGCAAAAGACTCCCGGGTGACCAAAACCTTGTTGCGGGCTGCGGAAAACGGCAAACACGTATCGGTATTATTTGAGGTAAAGGCTAGGTTTGATGAAGAGAACAATATCAGGGAGGCCAAAAAACTCCAGAAAGCGGGCTGTTTTGTTATTTATGGAATCAGCAACTTGAAGACACATACCAAGCTGATGCTGATCGTTAAGCGGGACGAAAACCAAGTCACCCGCTTTGTCCATCTTGGATCCGGCAATTACAACGAGGACACGGCGAGACTTTACACAGACATTGGTTTGCTGACGACAAATGAGGTTTTGGCCAACGATGTTTCCGAGTTTTTCAACGTAATCACGGGCCACTCTATGCCCTCTTCTTACCAAAACCTGATCACCGCTCCGCGGGATATGCGAAAACAGCTGATCGAATTTATCGAGCAAGAATCCGAAAACGCTCGAAAGGGACTCCCCGCAGGGATATTTATCAAGGTCAATTCGCTGGAGGATTCAGAAATCATCTATGCCCTATATCGCGCATCGCAAGCAGGTGTTCCTGTGAAATTGATAATCAGGGGCATATGCTGCCTTAGACCTGGCCGTCCGGGATTGAGCGAAAATATCGAAGTCATTTCGATAGTAGGGGATTTTCTGGAGCATTCGCGGATTTATCATTTTCACAATAACGGTCAAACAAGAACCTATGCCGGCAGTGCGGATATGATGGTAAGAAGTTTTGACAAGCGTCTCGAGTCTCTATTTCGGATTGAAGACAATTTGCTGGAGAAACAGCTGATGAACATTCTTTCGTACAATCTTCGTGACAACGTCAATTCATATAGGATGTTGGAGGATGGAGGCTACGTTCCAAAATTGCCCCAAGTCGACGAAGCTGAATTCAACGTGCACAAGGAGTTTTTCAAAGTTAGCGCAAAAGATGTGTTGAAGGTAAGCCTTGTTTCCTGATGGGCAGTCAGGAGATTTAGACAGCGGCATTTTTCAAAAAAAGGCTGTTTTAAATTGAATTGTCTTTGGTGAGAAGCGTTTCTTTCCATTACCGGGATTCTTTGGATTCCGACTATAGGTAAAAAATCACCCTAAGCCAAAGTTTGGTTGAATGATTTTTTTTCCATGGAATCCCAATCCTCAAATAAAAGGTGTATTTTAAACTTTGATTTTTGAGAAAACCAAAGATCAAAACCCAGAATCTATGGCCTTAGAAAACCTGATCGCTTTTTTTCTGCTGAATTACCTTCGGAAGAACTTTGACAAACCAGAGCCATTTCCCAATACTAACAGATTGCTCATTATCGGGATGGCGGTGGCCGCTTTCCTTGGATTATTAGGCGCGTCAGATGTAGGGCCGAGGTTTTTGACGAGCTTATTGTCACTCCTATTGATGGGAGCGTTGATTTACGGCATTTTGACTCTTCCATCATTTTCCAAGGGGAGGCCCATTGTAGCTGCCATACTTCCCTATGTGTCGATTACTTTTCTTGCGGAGTTTGGCCAGATTCTCTTCCCAAGTACCTATAGTGGTGTTGAAGCATTATTTGAAACGGCAGAGTTCTTTGCCTTTATATGGGCGGTGGCCCAATGGTGGATTTCCCGGCGGCAGCGAAAAGCGCTTGAGGTTCAAAGGCTTATAGCGGAACAAAAAGAAAGGGAATTGGTCTTGACAGAAAAAATCAAAGCCCAATTGGAGATCGAAGTGGCAGAACGTACCGCTGATTTGACAAAGCAAAAGGAGGAACTGGAAAAGGCGTTGACTGACTTGAAGGCGACCCAGGAACAATTGATTTTGGCAGAGAAGATGGCCTCACTTGGTGAACTGACCGCAGGAATTGCACACGAAATTCAAAACCCTTTGAACTTTGTCAATAACTTCTCAGAGCTTAATCATGAATTGCTTGATGAACTTGAGCAGGCAGCTGAGAAAGGGGACACAGATGAAATCAAGGAAATCATCCAAGATCTCAAAAACAACGAGGAGAAAATCGTCAGCCACGGGAAGCGCGCCGAGGGAATTGTCAAAAGCATGCTACAGCACAGTCGGAAGGAAAGTGGGAAAAAGGAACCAACCGACATCAATAAATTGGCGGATGAATACCTTCGCCTAAGTTACCATGGCCTGCGCGCCAAGGACAAGTCATTCAACGCCACCTACAAAACTGACTTCGACCCTAATTTGCCCCAATTGGAAGTAGTGTCTCAAGATATTGGGCGGGTATTGCTGAATCTGATCAATAATGCCTTTTACGCTGTAGGAGGAAAGGAAGCAAAAGAAGCGGCCCAATCCCGTGGGGGAGAATACGTGCCGACCGTCACGGTCACCACCAAAAAGCTTCCCAAGAAAGTTGAAATAAGGGTGATTGACAACGGTCCGGGTATCCCTGACGAGATCAAGGATAAAATTTTTCAGCCCTTCTTTACCACTAAACCGACTGGGCAAGGCACAGGATTGGGATTGAGTCTGAGCTATGATATCGTGAAGGGGCATGGAGGAGAACTCAGGTTACAGTCGGATTTGGGGAAAGGAACTGAGTTCGTAATTTCTTTGCCGAGTATTTAGGTCAACTTTGATTTTTTCTATTTTCCGGACATGCCGTTTCAGTCCCATCAAAGGGAATAGATTGACTCACTAATTGGTTTTTTCATATTGAGGAATCCATCAACTTCATGCCAGACCCTATCAAAAAACACTTTGCTCACGCATTTTACTGACTTTATTAAGCAAAAATGAATGTTGTCCAAATGACGATATTTAGATCAATTAAATAGATAATTTTAATTGGATTGAAATTTCTTTTTTTATCTTTAAAAAGAGTATTCGAGTAGAGATGTTAAATATTAAAAGAATTGAATTTTGAATTCCGATTTTGCCCATAACCCACATAACCGAGCGATATTAGTTAGTCTTTTTGGTGAACTCGATGAAGAGTTGTTGACACAGATTTTAAACAAAGGAAAAGCCTTGGAAATGGATACAGGGAATTTCCTTTTTCACCAGGGAGACCGAGACAATTCCCTTTACATAGTCTTATCCGGCAGGTTCAGAGCGCTTGCAGAGCAATCGGACGGCATACTTCATGCACTTGGCGACATCGGTGAAGGCGAACCAATAGGTGAATTTGCTCTCTTTATGGCCGAACCAAGGTCTGCTTCTGTAGTTGCGATTCGGAAATCCGTCGTGCTCAAACTGACCGAGCCTCAATACCTTGAGATTGTGGCAAGTAATCCCGCATTTTCCACGAAGTTGACAAGGTTTGTGGTGAATCGGCTGCGAAGAAACAGCCTTCAGAAACACCTCGAAGTTTCTGCCAAAAACATCGCTGTGATCAACTTGCAGTCTGACAATGATATTACGGAATATACAGAAGCCGTTAAGGCCCAATTCGAATCACTTGATGTAAGCATTCAAATTCTTGACCACGAGTCCCATGCCAATCTTGAGCTCCAGGCGATGTACGATACCTTGGAGAAGCATGAGGGTCTTAATTTCCTGGTAAGCAGTGAAGATCACCTCGAGTGGTCCCGTCAGTGCATCATCTATGCTGATTTGGTCGTTATAGCGACCGATTTTTATGCAGATAGTGGCCTTCGTGACATTGAAAGGAAACTGGATTTGTATTCCAACAATATCCTCAACAAGAAAATCTACCTGTTGCTGCTGCATCCCGAGGACGCCAAATTTCCCGAAAACACACGCCGCTGGTTTGAAAATAGGAAGGTGGACCTGCATATCCACTACCGCAAAAACCATGGTCCTGATATCCGCAGATTCGCAAGGATATTGGCAAATAAGGCCATTGGCCTTGTTTTGGGTGGAGGAGGTGCCAAAGGATTTGCCCATTTGGGTGCAATAAAGGCGCTTTATGATGCGGGTTTGGAAATCGATTTCCTTGGCGGGACTAGCGCGGGTGCACTTTACGGCATGACCGGATCTTATTCGGATTTTGACAAAGAAAAGATTGACTTCTATTGTAAGGAGTCTGCGGAGAGTAAGCTCACTTCCAACGACTATACCATCCCGCTGATTTCCATCATGTCGGGGAGAAAAATGACCGACTATGTGAAAAAAATGATGGGCGATACCTATTTGGAGGATTTTTGGGTTTCGAGCTATTGTGTTTCGACCAATTACTCCAATTCTACGATAAAGATTCACGAACGTGGTTTGGCATGGAAGCAAATTGCAGCAAGTATTGCTATTCCGGGGATTTATCCGCCGGTGGTTATTGAGAATCAGCTTCATGTAGATGGTGGGGTGGTGGATAATCTTCCGATAGAAACGATGTTCAAATACCCTGTCAAACATATCATTGCCATCTCTCTCAGCCAGTTGAAAACTCAGGAAGTCGATTTTGAGGAAACGCCTACCGCTTCGCAACTGATTTGGAGCAGGGTCAGAGGCAAGAAAAAGTACCGTCTGCCAGGTATCAGCTCGATCCTTGTCAACTCATTGACACTCAATAGCAGGCAGAAGCAGGAAATGGCCAAATCCGGTGTTGATATTTACATCGAGATGGACCTCAAGGGAATTGGCATGCTGGATGATACGAAATGGCGGGAGATCGTGCAGAAGGGATATAATCAAATGAAGGTGGCTCTGGAGAGCTATCCGGATGGGAAAAAATTCTGGTGAGGAAGCTATTTCGACAGAAACAATGCTATCTTGAATAGCTGTGTAATTTTCTATGTTAATAAAAGGTCAAAACCTGCAAAAGCCGAAGCGGATACAGTCTAAAATAATAATTTGAAGGCATTTATGGTGATTTCTAAAGAGTCCCGGAAGAGATCGGGAATTGGTTTAATACCCGGCTTTTTCCTTCTGTTACTGACTTTCGCTTCATCCGCCCAATCCATCTACGAGCAGGTCGGAAGGCTTCCTATCACTACTTATACCACCGAGGAGTATGGTGGATATCCAACTGTTTTGGCCACCATACAGAGTGAGGATGGACTCATGTATTTTGGAGCAACAGGTGGAATGTATGAATATGACGGGGTTTCTTGGCGTTCTATTTTTAATATCAGGGATTATGTAACCGTAAGAAGTCTGACAAAGGACAGCAAGGGAAGAATTTTTTATGGGGGCGATGATTTTGGCTATCTGGAAGTTGACGAAAAAGGTGAAGCGAGAGCGGTTTCACTCTTTCACCTAATTCCTGAGGAACTGAAATCAGGACAAACCATCGTTGAAATCCTATTTTTGAATGAATTTATTCTACTTCGAACTCCGAATTACCTCATCAGATTGGAATTGGGGGAAGATTTCACCCTAAAATCCCTAAAATCATGGCAGTCAGAAACACGATTTGGAAAAAGTTTTTTGGTTGGCAATCAAATTTATGTCCGTTATCTAGATCGAGGTTTATTCCTATTGGAAGATGAGGAATTAACGTTGATCCCAGGTACGAAAGATTTTTTTGGAAAAGATGCAGTTAGTGTAATGCTTCCTTATCCTGAAAAGAATAGTAATAACATACTGCTTGGTGGAGCGAATACAGGGTTCTACTTTTTGGAGAAAGGTGCTTTAACAAAGTTTCCGACCGAAGTAGACCTACTGATCCAAGAAGGAAATCAACTTTACGGTGCAATATCCCATCAGGGTAACTATATCCTCAGCGTCCTAGGAGTGGGAGTAGTGATCATGAATCCCAAAGGAGAAATACTCAAAAAGATAGGATCTGACCAAGGCCTGCATTCGGATGTGGTAACAGGTGTCTACCTTGATAAAAACAATGGCCTTTGGGTAACCACTGAGGACGGTATGGCCAGGATAGCTATAGATTCTCCGATTCTTAGTTTTGGAAAAGAGTTAGGGATCAATTCAGCAGTACGTTCCATCCAAAAAAAGGGCGATGAACTCTATTTAGGGACTAATACTGGTTTGATCAAATTTGACGCGATTGAAAAGGAATTCAAATCAGGCCTGGAAAACGAGAATTCAGAGATTTTTGGATTGTTGGGTGATGGGGATAATTTGATTGTTCCTGGACGGAATTTACATGTAATTCGAGATGGTAAAGCCATTCGTTTGGATTTTCCACAAGATGGGAGCCGGCCACAAACTGCAATTATCCCAAAAGACAACCCCAATATCCTATTAGTCGGAACCACCTTAGGGCTTCTTCTCTACGAAAAGGGCCTTTCCAAACAATTCCCATGGGAATTAAGGGGAAAAGTTCCGGGAATAGGCCCAATCAGCAACCACTTTTTTGAAGGAAAAGATGGAATCATTTTTACGAATGGTCACGGAAAGCTATATGCACTCGAAATTGAGGCGCAGGGGGTAGAACCCATAGGGAATCAGGTCATCAAACCGACTGTTTTTGATGTAGACCCTTCGGGTTCTTTTTCCAAGATTGATGGAGAATTTTATATGACTTCCCCTCAGGGTATGCAGAAGTATTCCCCCGAGGAGGGGAAATTTGTAGCTACTGAGGACTTTAGTGCAGTGGAGAATGATCTATTTGATTTCACCCAATTCAAATCAGGCATTCTCTGGTATGAATCCTTAGATAAAAAGAAGAATATCCTAAAACGGAATAAAGAAGGGAAATTTGTCAAGGACGAGAGAACCAATTCCATAGCACCTTATTTATCTCAAGTGGATTTTATTGACGAGGACAGCATCCTGTGGTTTGGATCTCCGAAAGGCCTGATCCGCTACGATCCCAAAAAAGACAATCAGACCGATAAGGAATTTTTTACACTGATCCGACGAATCGAAACCAAGACAGACACCATTCCTTTGCCTTTTTATGGTAGAAACAAAGGTCTAGCCCCTGTTGAAAGAAAAGAAAACTCCTACCGCTTTGAGTTTGCGGCACCTTACTTCGAAGACGAAAAGAAAACCAAATACCAGACATTTCTGGAAGGATTTGATTCCGATTGGGTGGACTGGACCGACAATAAGTTCAAAGAATACACCAATCTTCCTCCAGGTCCGTACACCTTTCATGTCAGGGCCCTGGCCCATACCGGAAGAATCAGCGAAGAGGCTGTCTATTCCTTTGTGGTATTGCCGCCATGGTACGCCACCTGGTGGGCATATTTGCTATACGCGCTGTTGATAGGCGGTATAATCACCGCCATTGTGAAGTGGCGTTCACAAAAATTGAAAGCTGAAAACCGTATCCTGGAAGAGCGGGTCAATGAGCGAACTGCTGCTTTGGAGAAATCGTTGGCCGACCTGAAGTCTACCCAATCCCAGTTGATCCATGCGGAGAAAATGGCCTCTTTGGGAGAACTCACTGCCGGAATCGCCCATGAAATCCAGAATCCGCTGAATTTTGTGAATAACTTTTCGGAGGTAAGTGAGGAGTTGATCGAAGAAATGAAGGAGGAGATCGACCGGGGCAATTACGATGACGTCAAGGTGATTTCCGATGACCTCAAGGATAACCTCGGCAAAATCAAGTTTCATGGAAAAAGGGCTGATGGCATCGTAAAAAGCATGCTCCAGCACAGTCGCAAGGACAATAGCAAAAAAGAACTCACGGACATCAACCAGCTAGCAGACGAGTTTCTAAGGCTTTCCTACCACGGCCTGCGGGCAAAGGACAAATCATTCTTTGCTGACTTCCATTTGGATGCGGATCCCAACCTTCCAAAGGTTGAAGTCATTTCCCAAGAAATTGGCAGGGTTTTGCTAAATTTGATCAACAACGCGTTCTATGCAGCTTCTGAAAAGAAAAATCTTTTGGAGGAATCCGGAAACCTAGGGGATTTTAAGCCTCACGTTTGGGTCGCGACCAAAAATACCACTGAAAGCGTCAAGATTTCGGTTGGTGACAATGGCAATGGGATCCCGGATGACATCAAGTCCAAGATATTCCAGCCTTTTTTCACGACCAAGCCTACCGGGTCAGGGACTGGTCTGGGATTGTCTATGAGCTTTGATATTGTAAAGGCGCATGGAGGTGAATTGCTGGTGGAATCTGAGATCGGAAAGGGCACCGTATTCTCTATCATCCTTCCAAAAAAGCCTTGATATAAAATATTAACTTATGTTGTCGCATCATTTGTACCACATACTATCAAAAATGACCCAAAAGACGGTACCACTGTTTTTGCTTTTCATTCTCTATTTTGCTGACCATTCATTTGGTCAATCAAATGGAGAGTTGGGATTCCCTTTGATTGACAACTACTCTCCCAAAACTTATAAGGGCCATGGGCAGGTATGGGCAGTTATCCAGGACGATCGGGGTGTGATGTATTTCGGGACTTCTGCCGGCATTGTGGAGTATGATGGGGTCAATTGGAATCGCGTGAGTGTTTCGGATTCCATTGTCTTTCAGACGGTGAGGGCTTTTGAGAAGGCCGAAGGGGGGAGAATATATTTCGCAGGTGGGTTGAATTTTGGCTACTTGGAGCCTGACGACTATGGCAATTCGAAAGTGATTTCTTTGGTTGGACTGGTAAAGCCTGAGTTCAGGGATTTTTCTGATACCAGATCGATTCGCTTGCTGGGAGATTACCTTTATGTACAGAGTCTTGAATATATCTTCAGATTCAATACCAAAAAGCTTTCGGAGGGGGGTGAATTCAAGGCTTGGAAGGCCGATTCATTTTTTCCGTACACCATGGTGCTCGACGATCAATTGTATACCTTTCAACTGGAAAGAGGCCTTTACCGACTCTCAGGCGACTCTTTGCAGTTAGTCCCCGGTTCTGAGATCTTCAAAGGCACCCGGATTTACATCATGCTTCCGTACAACGGAAAAAAGGGTTTCAGGTACTTGGTCGGCACCTCAAGTGAGGGATTTTTCGGCTACGATGGCAAGACCTTCGAAAAGGTCGATACAGAGTTAGATCCACATTTGAAGGATTTATTCCTTTATCGAGCAATCAACTTACCAAACGGCGATTACCTAGTTTCGGTCATTGGCAAAGGCATCTTTGTGATGAGTCCTGAAGGAAAACTACTCCGGAACATCAATTACGACGCTGGTTTGCAGGATGAATCGGTCTATTGGCCTTATTTGGATCCTTCGGGAACGCTCTGGTTGGGGTTGGACAATGGCATTTCCAAAGCGGAACTGAGTCCTAAGATTACCACTTTTTCCAAACAATCGGGTCTGAAAACCGGGATACTGTCCATCCAACGCGCAAATGGAAGGTTGCTTATTGGAACCCCCACCGGGCTTTCCGCCCTCAGCAAGGCCACGGGAAGATTTGAACAGATTGACTTTGGAGGAGGGACACAGGTTTTTGATATTTTGCCAATTGGAGAAGAGGTTATATTCCGAAACATTAGCGGCCTTGGAGTACTCGACATGAACTTGAAGCCTTCCTATGAGTTAGTTGACAATCGGCTGAGCGGTACTGTTTTTTTGAAATCAAGGCATTTGGATGAGAGAGTATTGATCGGTGGAGGATTTGGTGTCGCCGTGATTAGAAAGAACCTAAAAACCAATCGTTGGGAAAAGGAAGGACATTTTCCGGGTAGCTTTTTCGGCGTTTGGACTATGGCCGAGACCAATGAGGGGGACATTTGGGCCGGCACACAGTCAGGATACGCCTACAAAATAACGCCGGTTTTGGACCAAAATGGAAACATAGATTTTGATAAATCGAAAATCGTGCCCTTTGGAGGAGAAGGTCAGGAAAAAGCAGGCGATGGGGTAATTTATGGCGTGGCAGGTAAAATTTTTGCATTATCAGAGAAAGGATTTTTTTCTTATAATCCACAGTCCGGGAAGTTTGAAGTAGATGATACGTTCGGCGAAATAGAGATAAACTACGCCTCGACAGACAACTTCAATATGAAAGAGGATGATTTGGGTCGGGTCTGGATCACCATTAAAAACAAGATTCGATTGGCAACGCCCCAGCCTGCTGGTGGCTACAAATTGGAGGATGACTTGTTCAACGGCTATCCATGGGAAGATATCACCACGATTTTTCCTGAAGACAGCACTACGGTTTGGATTGGTAGCGGAGACGGCCTGGTCAAAATGGAAATACAGAAAGAAAGATCAAAGGAGCGGCCATTCAAAGTATTGCTACGTCAAGCAATCACGAAACAAGACACATTGAAACTCACTGTTGTTGATAATATAGAACTCGAAAACAACAACAATTCACTCAGGTTCATGTACGCGGCTCCCTTTTATGAACAGGAAGAGCGGACTTTGTACCAGACTTTCCTAGAAGGATTTGATGCAGACTGGACCGATTGGGGAAGCAACTCTTACAAGGAGTACACCAATTTGGGTACAGGCACGTATACATTCAGGGTCCGAGCCAAGAACCTCTACAACAACATCAGTGAGGAAGCAACCTATAAGTTCACGATACTACCTCCTTGGTATGCTACTTGGTGGGCATATCTAATCTACTTTGCCTTATTCTGTCTATTGATTTATGGTATCGATAGGTTCCAAAGAAGGAGATTGTTGATTAGGGAGAAGGAGAAAGTCCGACAACGGGAATTGGAGCACGCGCGGGAGATCCAGAAAGCGTACAATGAACTCAAGAATACCCAGGAGCAACTCATTCAATCCGAGAAAATGGCCTCTTTGGGAGAACTCACTGCCGGAATCGCCCATGAAATCCAGAATCCGCTGAATTTTGTGAATAACTTTTCGGAGGTAAGTGAGGAGTTGATTGAAGAAATGAAGGAGGAGATCGACCGGGGCAATTACGATGACGTCAAGTTGATTTCCGATGACCTCAAGGAAAACCTAGGCAAGATCAAGTTCCACGGAAAAAGGGCTGATGGCATCGTAAAAAGCATGCTCCAGCACAGTCGCAAGGACAATGGCAAAAAAGAACTCACGGACATCAATCAGGTAGCAGACGAGTATCTCAGGCTTTCTTACCACGGCTTGCGGGCAAAGGACAAATCATTCTTTGCTGACTTCCATTTGGATGCGGATCCGAGTCTCCCCAAAGTAGAAGTCATCCCCCAAGAAATCGGCAGGGTGTTGTTGAATCTGATCAATAACGCCTTCTACGCTGCTTCGGAAAAGAAAAAATTGTTGGAAGAATCCGGAAACCTCGGGGACTTTAAGCCCAAAGTTTGGGTTATCACCAAGAACGAGTCAGAGGGCGTGACCATTTCCATTCGTGACAATGGCAACGGCATCCCGGATGACATCAAGTCCAAGATATTCCAACCGTTTTTTACGACAAAGCCGGCCGGTTCAGGCACGGGTTTGGGACTATCGATGAGCTACGATATCATCACAAAAGGCCACCAAGGGAGGCTTGAAGTTGAAAGCAAAACAGGAGAATTTACAGAATTTACCATATTTTTAAATACCAAAAAGTCATGAAAATATTGATTGTTGACGATGAGCGTGATGTCGAGATGTTGTTTCGGCAAAAATTCCGGAAGGAAATCAAAACTGGAGGTTTGGAGTTGGTGTTTGCATTCTCAGGGCAGCAGGCGCTAGATATCCTAAGTGAAACCGATCCGCCACAGGTAGTTTATGTGTTTTCGGACATCAACATGCCTGGAATGACCGGTCTTGAACTCCTGGAAAAAGTGAAGACGAAGTTTCCAAACATCAACGTCAGCATGATTTCGGCTTACGGGGATACTGAAAATTATAACAAGGCGATCAAATCCGGCGCAAAGGAATTTTTTACCAAGCCGATTGACTTTGATTCATTGAGAAAAGAGATTACAGCACTTTTGAATTAAAACAAACTGCGTGATGGCAAAGATACTGGTAGTGGATGATGAGGCCGATTTGGAAATGCTGATCAAGCAAAAGTTCAGGCAAAAGATCCGGCAAAATGAATATGAGTTTGTCTTTGCCCTCAATGGCAGGCAAGCGCTAGAACAGCTGAAGGAACATCAGGACGTGGATGTAGTCCTGTCGGATATAAATATGCCTGAAATGGACGGGCTCACCTTGCTTACCAAACTCAACGAGCAACATGCGATCCTAAAGTCTGTGATCGTCTCTGCCTACGGAGATATGGAGAATATCCGAACTGCCATGAATCGTGGTGCCTTTGATTTTGTAACCAAGCCGGTCAATTTCAATGATTTGGAGATCACGATCGAAAAGACGCTTGCGCATGTCAAGGCCCTCAAGGAAACCATCAAGGCGCTCAAGGAAAACAACATCCTCAAGATGTATGTAGATCATACAGTCCTGAGCTTCATGGCGAGCAAGGAAAGTGAAAACTCTCTTTTTGACAATGAAATCATAGACGGAACGGTCGTATTCATCGACATCTGTGGGTTTACGACGATCAGTGAAAATCAACCGGCCAACAAAGTCGTGGGTCTTCTAAACGCCTATTTTGACATCATGGTACAGGATATCATTGCCGAGGGTGGAAATGTGGACAAGTTTTTGGGAGATGCGGTGATGGCGACGTTCCGCGGTGAATTCCATGCAGCACGGGCCATTGAGGCCTGTATTGCTATCAAAAACAAGATTCACAATACTGAGATTGGGTTGGATGTAATCGGTTTCAAGCCAGACGTGTCGATTGGAATCAATTCCGGCGATATGGTGAGCGGGAATATTGGTTCGGCGACACTCAAGCGCTTGGATTACACCGTGATTGGCGACACTGTCAATGTAGCAGCCAGGTTGCAGTCTTCAGCCGAGCGCGGCCAAATCCTTATTAGTGACAAAACTTACGAAAGGGTTAAGGAATCCTTCCATTTCAAGAGTATTGGTGCCCTGACACTTAAGAACCGGGAAAAACCAGTAACTACCTATGAGGTCTTGGAGTAAGCGTATTTGACCATTTTGATCACCGTTTCAAAATCGCGTCGACCCATCCAGGGGTTGAGCGGAATGGAAAGAACGCGCTTCGCGAGCATTTCAGCGACAGGATATTTCTTGGAATCGCCAAAGGGCTTCATCCTTGGGAGGATTACGGGGTAGTGGATGGCAGTTCCTATTCCCAAATTCTTTAATATTTCGGCGAATTGATCCCGCCTATCTGATTTAATCACAAATAAATGAGCATTGTGATTTTCCCCCAGAATATCCATTGGCAGTGTCAACTCTAGGCCAAAAAATGCCTCAAGATAGATTTTTGCAATTGCCTTACGTCTTTGTTGCCACTGCTCGAAATACTCGAGCTTGAGGTTCAGAAAGCCTGCTTGTATGCTATCCATTCGGGCGTTCCGACCCAACACAATGTGATTTCCTTTTTCGATCTGACCATGGTTGACAAAAAGCCGCATCTTTTCCGCGAGTTTTTTGTCTTGGGTCAACAAGGCGCCGGCTTCGCCCAAAGCGCCGAGGTTTTTGGTAGGGTAGAAGCTCAGGCAACCTATATCGCCCCAGGTTCCTGCCGATCTCCCTTCTTGTATTGCCCCCAATGCTTGCGCAGCATCTTCAATGACATTCATGTTTCTGGACTTTGCCCATGCATTCAATGCCTTCATATCGACCATCTTTCCGTAAAGGTGGACCGGGATAATGGCTTTGGTTGCGGCTGTGACATGGGTGTCAAGTAGTTTCAGATCGATCAAACCCGAGGTGTCGGTATCGACAAATACCGGCTTGGCACCTGCAAGGTAGACCGCTTCAGCCGTGGAGACCCAAGTCAATGCAGGAACCAAAACCTCATCTCCAGGACCGATTTCCAGAACCCTAAGCGCAATTTCCAATGCATCTGTCCCATTGGAACAGGGAATTACCTCAGCGCTTCCGGTGAGTTCTTTCAGTTTGTTTTCGAGTAACGTCAGTTCATTGCCTCCGGAATAAATGCCCGTATCCATCATCTCTCCGAATTTCTTTTTGAGAGCTGACTTTAGATCAACTGGGAATTGGCTGAGGTCAAGAAAAGGAACGGGTTTTCGCATCGATGAGCTCGGTTAGTCTCTGTGTAAGTGCTTTTCTGGAATATTGGTGGATTGAGGCCGGATCCGGATTTGCCGCGTTGGGTTCGAAAGCGGAGAGAAAAGCCTCAATTTCGGTGAAGTCAGTGTGTGCAAAAACTTTTCCCGCATGCGCCTCGGCTAGGATTTTGGCAGCATCTCCTTCTGGATCGCCCAATGCAATGATTGGCCTGCCTGTAGCCATGTACTCGAATAGTTTTCCGGGAATGTTTCCTTTGGCGTTTTTGGTATCTGTCAGGATCAATAGCAGCAGATGGGACTTTTTGTAATATTCAAACACCGCTTGATGGCTTATATAGCCCTCAAACACGACATGAGAGGATAACCAAGGATCATTTTTCACCGATTCCTGAACACCTTCAGAAACCAATCCGACAAATCGTAGTAGGACGTTTTTCTTCTCATTTTCAAACACTTTCTTGAAGGCCAGCAAAAACGGTGTCGGGTTTCTAATGGAGTCGATGACCCCGGTGTATAGGATTTCAATGGGTTCCTCGCTTTCGGGAGTATGGGGCCAAGGATGTGGCAGATCGGATTCGTCAAATCCATTTGTCAATAGATCGACTTTTCTTTCGCCAATAGCCTCAAGGTCGGACTGAAAGGTCGGACTGATGGTCGTCACGACATCTGCTTGGGAAAGCACCTGTTTTTCCAATTTCTGATGTCTTTGTTTTACCCAATCCACCATGGGCAAGGTATCCAAAAACTCCCAGGTGGACCAAGGGTCGCGAAAATCAGCCAACCAGGTTATGCCGGTTTTCCGCTTGAGCTCCAATCCGATCAAATGCATGCTATGTGGTGGCCCAGTGGTGATTATCGCATCAAACTGGCCATTTTTCATAAGGTCCAATAGAAATCCAACGGCAGGTTTTTTCCAGAAAATCCTCGGATCTGGAATCAAGGCATTTGCGCGGAGCCATATAGCCGCTAAGTCCCTCCAGGATTTCTTTCTTTTTTCAAGGATCTTTGCAGGATTTTCCCGTTGGTTTTTGACTTTTCTGAAAAGATCATACGGTTCCCAAATCGGGAATTTCAACACCTCGACGTTTTTTGGGATTTCCTTTTCCAAGCCATGATCCTTCAAATCAAAGTCTGGATTCTCTGGTGTAAAAATAACTGGCTCCCAACCAAATTCGGGGAGATATTTGGCAAACTTCAACCACCGCTGCACCCCTGAACCTGCCGATGGCGGCCAATAGTAGGTGATGATGAGAACGCGTTTGCTCATATTGTCCAGCAGGTCTTTTTGGTACAAAATCTTACCATTGAGGATCGATTAAATCCCTGAGAAACAGGTCATAGATATTTTTTACCTGAGACATCACCTGAGGTGAAATCTGGGGTAAACTGCCTGCCTCAACATTACTGGTCAATTGCTGGAGATTCGATGCGCCAGGGATAACCGTGCTCACTTGCGGAAACTGGAGTATCCACCTTAATGCCCAATGGGCGAGCGGAATGTCCCCCTTGAAAATCTCCTTCAGTGCTTCAACTGCTTCAAGGGCTAGGTCATAGGGAACGCCGGAGAATGTTTCTCCTTTATCGAAAGCCTCACCGTTGCGATTAAATGTTCGGTGATCCTGCGGGTTGAAAGTAGTATTTGCTGAATATTTACCTGAAAGAAGGCCACTCGCCAAGGGTACTCTTGCAATGATTCCGAATCTTGAAATCTCGGGATGATTGAAGAGTGTTTCTGAAGGCTTCTGACGGAACATGTTGAAGATAATCTGTATGGATGAAACAATCGGATAGCTCATTGCTTGGATCGCTTCGTCAACCCTTTCAACAGAAACCCCCATGGCCCGGATTTTTCCTTCTGCGATCAAGTCCTCAAACAGCCCAAAAATCTCAGGTTTTTGGTAAATTTTCGAAGGCGGACAGTGCAATTGGATCAAATCGATCGATTCAAGTCCCGTGTTTCGGAGCGAGTCTTCGACGTGTTTTCTAAGCAAGTCTATTGTATAACTGGCCGCAATATGGGGTGAAATTCTCCGTCCGCACTTTGTTGCCACATATACTTTTTGCTTTCTTTCCCTAACCACTTTGCCGACAGCCGCCTCGCTGAGTCCATTGTCGTATACATCCGCTGTGTCAATAAAATTCACTCCAAGATCAATGGCGGCATGGATAATGTCCTGGGCGTTTTTTTCTGAAAATGGTTTTCCCCAACCTCCGCCGACCTGCCAAGTGCCTAGGGAAATGTCGGAAACCTGCCAGCCAGTTTTGCCAAAAGTTCGAAAGTTCATGAATAGGTGGTATTAATGGATACCTGCGTTTCGGGAAGCAATTTAAATTTTTATCTTTAGAACCGTTTTTATCCATTATGAAAACACGTAGAAAATTTATTCAAACCCTTGCTGTTGCGAGTGTCGCCACAGCCTTACCTATCGAACTTATGGCAGAGCAATCCAAAAAACAGAAAATGATCCACCAAGTATTCTTTTGGTTGAAGCCAGGAGAGGATGTCAAAGATTTCCTAAAGGAGGCCTCCGTCTTGGGCAAATGTAAAACAGTCGCAAAATCCTACATGGGTGTTCCAGCGCCTACTGAAGCAAGGGATGTGGTTGACCATAGCTACCAAGTGGCTTGTACGCTGTTTTTTGACAGCATTGAGGATCAAAACATCTACCAAACGGATCCCGAACATCTCAAGTTTATTGAGAGAAATTCAAACAAATGGGCGTCAGTTAAGGTATATGATTTTGTAGTTTAAATCCTTTCTTGGGTTTGATTCGTAAAGAGTAACAACCAAATAACAACTGAATGAAGAGAGTAAAGTATTCGAGCTGGGGATTATTGCTAGTTCTCCTGCTTGTGTTTTCCGCTTGTGATAAGGAAGACGATGGGGGGCCTGCACCGATTTCTGCCGCAGACCAGGTGAAAAAGGCAATTTTCGACAGCATGAAGGAGTGGTATTTTTGGGAAAACAGATTGCCGACGACCTTTGATGCAAGCAAGTTTTCATCCAATGATGAGGTATTGGATGCGTTAATGTACAAGGATTTGGACCGCTGGTCCTATTTGACAACAAGAGCGGCTTTTGATGCCGCTTTCACAGGTCAGGTCTCTGGCGCACATGGATTCAGCTTCGCATTTGATAGCCAGGAACGATTATTTGTCGCTTTTGTGTTTGACGGAGGACCTGCTGGATTGGATGGATGGAAAAGAGGTTGGCAAATCACCGAAATCAACGGAAAGCCAATATCCCAATATAGGACATCTACCGGATCCTACTCTTTTGACTTGGGTGCAAATACACCTGGTGTTACCAATTCATTCAAATTCAGACTGCCAGACGGAACAGAAACCACAAGGACGATCCAAAAGGCGGCATTCCAGAGCAATTCTGTATTGCATCGGGATGTTTACCAAGTCGGAAGCAAAAAAGTCGGCTATTGGGTATATCAAAGTTTCAGGGCAACCGCCGGTCTTACGCCGACGCGCTCCCAGGAAGTTGATGATACGTTCACGTTTTTCCAAGCACAGGGAATCGAAGAGCTAGTTATCGACCTACGTTATAATGGTGGTGGTTCTGTAGCCGTGACCGAGCAAATCCTGAATTACATCGCACCTGCCAGTGCCAACGGACGGGTCATGTACACAAATAAGCACAATGCCAACAAGTTTGATTTCAACAGGTCAGTCAATTTTAACAAGAAAGGGAGTCTGAACTTGAACAGGGTAATTTTCATCACCTCTCGTGGTTCTGCATCTGCGTCAGAACTTCTCATCAACTGCTTGGATCCTTACATGGATTTGGTATTGATAGGGGATAGGACCTATGGAAAGCCGGTCGGTTCGTTTCCGCTATCCGGATACAATAGGGTCCTGAGTTCAAACAATGTTGAATTGGTGCCAATCACCTTTGCAATTGCTAATTCCGAAGGGAAAGCTGAGTATTTTGAAGGCTTCCCGGTCAACTTTGCAGTCAACGACAATCCAAGTAAAAACTGGGGTGACCTTGAGGAAGACAGATTTAAGGCGGCGCTCGATTTTATCGAAAGCGGCACCGTAAACGCTCGACTCAAGTTTGACTTCGTCCAACCAAAATGGGAGATGATCGATGCTTTCAAGGGACTCCAAAAGGAGTTTCCAATGTATTAAGACATTAGAGGCCCCAAGTTCGGGGCCTTTTTATTTTCTCAATACATCAATGATTTTTTCCAAATCCTCACTTATCGTGATAATTCCCAATATCGGCTCGTCCCGCCGTCCTGTTTCCGTGATGAGCAAAGCTTCGGCAGGATGCGGATTCCCGAGGCTTTCTACAAAATATTCTCTTGCGGTCACAAAATCCGTTGTTTTTTTGATGATGCGGTAGTTTTTTAATCGGGTGATACCGTTGATCACATCCTGGATACTTGACTCTCTGAAAAGCTTCAGGGGTTCAGGAGTCGCAGTGAGCTTAGCCATCCATCTTGCCATTGCCTCATAGTTGATAAGACCCAATATGTATCCTTCTTTGACGATAGGCGCTTGAGAATAGTCCTTTTCGACCATTTTTTGAAGCACGGGAACCACATTCTCCTCCGGGGAAACAGAGTAAACTTCGGAGAGAAAATGTTCGCAAACCAATGGCGGGTGCATCAGAAAACCAGCAATTTTCTCAATTTCCTCCACAATGTCTTCTCTTGGGTCGGCAACTGGCTTGCCTTGCTTTTTTTCAGAGTGAATAATCGCATTTCTCAGATTCCCAAAAAGTCGCAGCTGTTCGCGGTACTGACGAACTACTACGTTTTCATCACATGCGTCATCCAAAAGCGAGAAATAACTTACAAAGTTTCTTGCTTCGAGGTTTCTTCTAAGAAAATTTTCGATGGCGTTGAACGATTCCAGAAAGCGTTCGGCATTTGATAGTTTAATTTCCATAATTGGTCGATATCCGGATGTGTTAAAAATGGAGTAGGTTGTAATTTGGTTTTTCAGTGAGATTATCCCCGTGATATCGCTTGAACCAAGTGATAAGTTTGCTGCCCGATTTCAAGTTCTTCGTTTGTTGGGACCACGATTACCTTGACTTTGGAATCCGATCGGTTGATTTCGCGAATGCCAGAGGACCTTGCCGTATTTAGGGATTGATCCAATCGGATTCCCAAAAATTCCATGTTTGCGCATACTTTTTCCCGCATATCCGTATCATTTTCTCCAATACCCGCAGTAAAGATGATGGCATCGAGCCCATTCATTGCCGCAGCATACATGCCGATGTATTTCTGGATGCGGTATGCATACAGCTCATAGGCCAAGGCGGCGTCTTTGTCACCTGCTGCGATCGCATCCTTCACATCCCGCATGTCGCTATGCCCACAGAGGCCCAAAAGACCACTCTTCTTGTTCAGAATATCATTGAGTTCATGGGCTGAGATTCCCCGTTCATTTATCAGGTGAAAAATGATGGACGGATCGATATCCCCACACCGTGTCCCCATCACCAATCCACCCATCGGACCAAGACCCATACTATGATCGACGGATTTCCCGGCTTCAATCGCTGTTACCGAACTGCCGTTTCCGAGATGAATGGAAATGAGTTTTACGCCAGGATTTTGAAGGAATTTCATCGCCATCTTGGAAACGTACTGATGGCTGCTGCCGTGGAAACCGTAAGCACGGATTCCCATTTTTTCGTACATCTCTTTTGGTACAGCAAAGCGATATGCTCGCGCTGGCATTGTCTGATGGAATGCCGTGTCAAATACAGCAACTTGCTTCGCTTGCGGAAAAATCCTTTCTGCCACTTGGATACCCAGCAGGTTTGGCGGGTTGTGAAGTGGAGCCAATGCAAACAATTCCTCGATTTTGTCTTTGACTTCATCGGAGATAAGAGTGGTCGAGGCAAACTGTTCACCTCCATGAACCACGCGGTGACCAATCGCAATGACCTCTGACATATCAGACAAAACGCCCTTATCCTTCTCCAAGAGGATTTCAGTAACCGTCACAAGGGCCTCCTCATGATTCTGGATCTTGCGTTTGATTGTGAATTTTGCTTCTCCGCCATCACGTGCAACCTTGTGGGTAATGATAGAGCCGTCCAAACCTATTCGCTCCACCAATCCTGTGCAGAGTGGAGATTCATTTGGAAACTCGAATAATTGATACTTTAGAGAACTACTGCCAGAATTAAGGACTAAAATTTTCATAATTGGAAATAAAAACAGTCTTAGCGTTTTATGGAGTTGATGATATTCTTAAAAAGGATTAGCCGATTCGTTTTACTTTGAGGGATGTGCCTTCTGTGCTGATGACTTTGATTTTTTCTCCCTGATCGATAAACTCGCCCCGCGAATGGGCGTCGTAAACCTCGTCGTCGATGAGGATTTTACCGCTCGGCATCAGACGGGTATGTGCTACGCCTTCCTTTCCAAGCAGCGTTTCCTGGTATACTGTTGAAGTATATCCGGCTGATTTGTCCAAAGTAGTGGCCAAGGCTATTGAACTGAATGCACGCCATTGGTTCACTTTGGGTGCGAGTGTAAAAATCAGAGCCATTGCTGCAATTGCCGCCAAAATCACCGTAAGCAACGCTACGAAAAGTTCACCTGCCGGAACAAATGTGAAGTCGAATGCCTGATTCGGGATCATCCCGAGCGTGAGCCCAGTAAGCACGCAAATTATGCCCACGATACCCGCAACTCCAAATCCGGGAATGACGAATATTTCCACCAAAAGTAGAATACAACCGATAATGAATACAGCAATTTCCCAGTTTTCCGCAAGTCCATTGAGGTAGTAGGGTATGAAATAGAGGATGATGGCGACAATTGCAGACGCCAACGGAAACCCAACTCCCGGCGTCTGCAATTCAAAGTAAATTCCAGCAAAAATCACCAGAATCAGGAAACCACTCACTGCCGGATGAAGGAAAAATGAAATGATGGCTTCGACATTTGAAACTTCGAAGGTCGATACTTCAAAATCCTCAAAACCCTGAAGTTTGATCACTTCTTCCACTGAATCTACCTCACCCTCGCAAAAGCCGTTTTCGATTGCTTCGGAAACCGAGAATGTGATGACCGACCCTTTTTCGCTCACGCCTTCGATCTCGATATCTTCGTCCACCATCGCCTCGGCGATTTTCGGATTACGCCCCTTTGCTTCCGCGGTACTTCGCATCATTGAGCGCATATAGCTTTGATATTTGTCTGGAGCCGCATCACCAGTATCTCCCATGACAACCGTTGCCGCACCGATACTCCCTCCCGGCGCCATGTATATGCTGTCACAAGCTATGGAAATCAACGCACCAGCCGAAGCCGCGTCTTTGTTGATCCAAACGTGTATGGGATTTTCATACTCTAAAATCATGGTGCGGATGTCGTCCGCATCATTGACAGCACCTCCATAGGTGTCCATTTCGATGACGACGAGATCGACGTTTTGCTTTTCGGCCTCTTCCAGCGCCAACTTCACACGTCTATTCATCCGTGGATCGATATTGTCGTCAATCTTGAATGTCAGCACCTTTTTCCTGGAGGATTTTGGGCTATCCTGGCCTTTAAGAGCCCCGGAGAAAAGTAACACAAACAAAAAGAAGGGTAATAGGAAGGGTTTCATGTACGCTTATTTTAAGCTTTGAATATACCAAATATTCCCCACGTCTGAATGAATCTGATTTGATCATTGGTTTGATTAGGAATAAGAATTTGTTTTTCTTTAAAGCATTAATTCAACAGCTATGCTCAAAAGATTCATTCTATCAGTGTTCGTTTTTAGTGCCCATTTTGCCATTGCCAAACCAGCCTTACAGCCGGACCGATGGCAGCAGAAAGTCAAGTATGAAATGGATGTCACGATGGATGTTGAGAAAAATATCTATCAAGGAACACAAAAACTATATTATACAAACAACTCGCCTGACACACTCACGAGGGCGTTTTATCACTTGTATTTCAATGCTTTCCAGCCAAATTCCATGATGGACGTGCGATCGCGCACAATCGCAGATCCTGATCGGAGGGTTTTGGACCGGATACAGAAATTGGCCCCCAATGAGATTGGCTACCTCAAAGTCAAATCACTAACGATGAATGGGAAAAAGGTAAAGTATGAGGAAGTAGAAACCATCCTTGAGGTGGATCTTGTCGAACCAATTCTACCTGGTCAAACGGTCGTTTTTGATATGGTTTTCGAAGGCCAGGTGCCCTTGCAGGTACGCCGAGCTGGCAGGGACAACGCAGAGGGAATCCGATACTCCATGTCGCAATGGTATCCAAAAATGAGCGCTTACGACTGGAGAGGATGGCATGCCAATCCCTATGTGGGGCGTGAGTTCTATGGGAATTTTGGGGATTTTGATGTCAAAATCACAATAGACAAGACGTATATTCTTGGCGGTACGGGTTATTTGCAGAATGCAAACCAGATTGGCTATGGATACGAATCGGACGGGGTAACCGTACCGGAGCCAAAGGGAAAAAACCTCACCTGGCATTTTTTCGCGCCAAACGTTCATGATTTTATGTGGGCTGCCGATCCAAAATACACGCACGAAAAGGTGAAAATGGAAAACGGACCGATGGTACATTTTCTTTATGTGAAGAGTGAAAAAACGGAGGAAAATTGGGCCAAACTTAAAGGCTACACGGTCGATGCAATCCGCTATATGAGTGACCGTTTTGGCAAATATCCCTACGAACAGTTCTCTGTCGTGCAGGGAGGCGATGGCGGCATGGAGTATCCTATGTCAACTTTGATCACCGGTCATCGCAATCTGGCGAGCTTGGTAGGAGTGACTGTCCACGAATTGATCCACAGCTGGTATTATGGCGTTTTGGGTTTCAATGAGTCATCGGAACCATGGTTGGACGAGGGTTTTACAACTTGGGGAACTGATGTGGTCATGGACGCAGTGTTTAAGAAATCGACTGGTTTTGTATTGGATGGTAATTATAAATCCTATTTCCGATTGGCGAAAGGGGGGTATGAAGAACCGTTGACCACACATGGTGACCACTACAATCTGAATGCAGCCTATGGTCCAGGGACCTACAGCAAAGGCGCTGTTTTTGTGGAACAATTATCCTATGTGATTGGACGGGAAAACTTCGACAAAGGGATGAAGAGGCTTTGGAATGAGTGGCAGTTCAAGCATCCCAATGGTAACGACGTCATGCGCGTAATGGAAAAAGTGAGTGGCTTGGAGTTGGATTGGTATTATGATTACTTTATTGCATCTACCAAGACCATTGACTATGGGATAAAGGGCGTAGAGCCTGTCGGGAAGGAAACAAAAATTACTTTCGAAAGAAAGGGGCAAATGCCTATGCCTCTGGATGTTGTAGTGACCTATACAGATGGCACCAAGGAAACGATCTACCTGCCGTTGGTGATTCAGAGGGGTGACAAACCCGAGGAGGCTGGGATGCCAAAAAGATCCCAAGTATCTAAATGGGCTTGGACTAATCCTACCCATGAGGTGCAGCTTTCGAAGCCGATAGAGAGTGTTTTGAGTGTGGAGATTGATCCTAGCCTGCGAATGGCGGACGTCAATCGGGAAAACAATAAATTTGAGGTCTTGTCTATCGAAGGCAAAAAGTAAAAAGAAAAACCCTTGGATGATGGCATCCAAGGGTTTGATAACATTAAACAAAGGCATTCTTCCGAATGCCTTTTTATTTGGTTGTTATTTTGTGTTTTTCTTGTCTTGAACCTCAGTACGGATCGCCTGAGCCAAGTTTTTAAGATCCTGCATGCCTTTTCGTACTCTTGTACCGGCAGCTTGATTTTGTTTGTCGTAAAACTTTTCAAAATCAGCTTCCAATCCAAGGACGAGATCTTTTAGTTCACTAAATCTGCTCATAACAAAAGTCAGTTTTTAAAGGTTGATGATAAGTTTATTTGAATGTTCAATATAGCTAAAATGTTTTTAAAACAACAAGCCAAGGCCATTTTTTGATTTTATTCACCAAAAGATTTGGCCAATTCGGTATTTCTGTAGTAGCCTGAAGTCAATTTTTCTTTAACCGCTTCAAATGCCGCAATTGTTTCCTTCACGTCTTCCAGGGTATGGACGGCCGTTGGGATGAGACGCAGAATGATCATTCCCTTCGGCACAACCGGGTAAATGACAACAGAACAGAAGATATTGTAGTTTTCTCTCAAATCTTTACTCAGTGTAGCAGCTTCACCAACCGTGCCGTTTAGTACTACGGGGGTTACCGGTGAATTGGATTTTCCTGTGCTGAATCCCTTCGCCTGAAGCCCACTCTTCAGCGCATTGACGATTTTCCAAAGGTTGTCCTTCAGTTCCGGTTTTGTTCTAAGCAACTCCAAGCGTTTCAATGCTCCCTCTACCAATAACATCGGAAGTGATTTGGCGAAAATCTGTGAGCGCATGTTATACTTGAGGAATCGAATCACATTCGCATCACCTGCGATAAATGCCCCGATGGACGCCATTGATTTTGCAAATGTGGAGAAATAAAGATCGATCTGATCTTGTACGCCTTGCTCTTCACCAGTTCCAGCACCTGTTTTACCCATAGTTCCGAACCCGTGCGCGTCATCTACCAACAATCTAAATTGGAATTTCTCTTTCAGTTTGACGATTTCGGCCAACTTTCCTTGGTCTCCGGTCATTCCAAACACACCCTCGGTGATTACCAAGATTCCACCACCGGTTTCTTCAGCCAGTTTGGTTGCTCTTTGAAGTTGTTTTTCGCAATTCTCTATGTCGTTATGCGGGAATACATACCTTTTTCCAAGGTGCATGCGCAAGGCATCGATGATACAGGCATGGCACTCTGAATCATAAACGACGACATCTTTCCTGTCCAAAAGCGAATCAATCACGGACATGATGCCCTGATAGCCATAGTTGAGCAAATAGGAGCTTTCTTTTCCAACGAATTCGGCCAATTCCCTTTCAAGCTGTTCATGGAGATCAGTCTGACCGGACATCATCCTTGCACCCATCGGATATGCAGCTCCCCATTTTGCAGCTGCTTCTGCATCTGCCTTTCGTACTTCAGGATGATTTGCCAATCCGAGGTAATTGTTAAGGCTCCATGTCAATACTTCTTTTCCTTTGAATCTCATTCTTGGGGCGATTTCCCCCTCAAGTTTCGGGAACATAAAGTATCCCTCTGACATCTCGGAATGTTTGCCCAATGGGCCCATGTTGACAGTTAATTTTGAGAATAAATCCAAGGTTTGAAGTATTTAGGGTTGTGAAATCAACAAAAGGACTTTTGTCCAATAAATCGCGCAAAACTAACACAATTCACCCAACCCTGCAAAATTCCATTTCCAAATCGATTATACTTTCAGCATTCGGGTTAATTTACTTACTTCGCAGGGTCAGTTTTTTTGGTACATAAAACCCAAATATGCGAAAAATCAAAAAATTGCTCGTTGCCAATCGGGGTGAAATCAGCCTCAGAGTCATGCGCACGGCAAAAGAGATGGGGATTTCTACGGTTGCTGTTTACAGTGAGGCAGATAGAAATTCCCCCCATGTAGCCTTTGCGGATGAAGCAGTCCTTTTAGGCCCCGCGCCGTCCAGTCAATCCTATTTGCGCGCAGATAAAATCATCGAAACAGCTCTTAAAATGGGTGTGGATGCCATCCATCCAGGATATGGTTTTCTGTCCGAAAATGCTGATTTCGCTAAGAAAGTAACGGAAGCAGGGATCATTTTTGTGGGACCTTCTCCTGAGTCGATCGAGGTAATGGGCAGCAAACTTGCTGCCAAACAAGCGGTCGCCAGGTACGGCATACCCATGGTACCTGGTACTGAAGACGCGATCTCGGACATCCCTGCCGCAAAACGCAAGGCTTCTGAAATCGGCTATCCGATACTGATCAAGGCAAGTGCGGGAGGTGGCGGAAAGGGCATGCGCATCGTGAATCAAGAGGAGGAATTTGAGGAACAAATGCTAAGGGCAATTTCCGAGGCACAGTCTGCTTTTGGTGATGGGGCGGTATTTATAGAGAAATACATTACCTCGCCGAGGCATATAGAAATACAAGTCTTGGGAGATCAGCATGGCAATGTCGTCTACTTGTTCGAGAGAGAATGCTCCGTGCAAAGGCGTCACCAAAAGGTGATTGAGGAGGCTCCTTCCGCTGTTGTTTCTCCAAAGATGAGAAAGGAAATGGGCGAAGCAGCGGTGCAAGTGGCGAAGGCTTGCGACTATTACGGTGCAGGAACTGTGGAGTTTATCGTCGATGAAAATCTGGATTTTTACTTCTTGGAAATGAATACCCGCCTCCAAGTCGAGCATCCGGTAACCGAGATGATTACGGGCAAGGACTTGGTAAAAGAGCAAATTCTGATAGCTGAGGGCTATCCATTATCCTTTTCCCAAAATGATCTCAAGATTTCTGGGCATTCCATTGAAGTACGCGTGTATGCCGAGGACCCGAAAAACAACTTTCTCCCTGATATCGGAAAACTGAGAACCTATGTGCGCCCTCAAGGGCCGGGCATCAGGGTGGATGACGGATTCGAGGAGGGCATGGATATTCCGATTTACTATGACCCCATGATTGCGAAGCTAATCGTGCATGATGAAAACCGTGAGAAGGCGATCCAAAGGATGATCCGTGCAATCGACGAGTATCAGATTACGGGCATCGAGACAACACTTGATTTTTGCAGGTTTGTATTGGGCCATGAGGCTTTTGCCTCTGGTGATTTTGACACAAAGTTCGTCGAAAAGCATTTCAAGCCGGATATGTTGAAGATCCAATGGTCCGATACAGAAAAGAAACTACTCGCAGGACTGGCAGTCGAAATCTTCGAACAATCAAAGTCGAAGCTCGTCAGAGTTGGCGCGACGGAATCAAATTCGAGTCCAAGAACGAACTGGAAAAACCGCCTGATCTGATGGCTGAAATCCTTCCAATCAAGGCTTGGAGATACCACGGACGCTTTGCTGAGAACATAGAGGAACTCACCTCTCCGCTATTTGATGTAGTTTCTCACAAGCAAAGGCAGGCCTTATATGCCAACCCATACAATAGCATCCATCTGTCGGTGCCGCTTGGTGAAAATCCCGGTGCCGCTGCAGTCGAGACACTGGTGGATTGGAAAGCTGAAAAAATAATCAAACAAGACGCTGTTCCCGGGATTTATGTTTACTATCAGTATTTTAGATTCCCGGGGGAGGAACAGGAATCCTGCCGCAAAGGCTTTATTGCCCAAATCAAGACCTATGATTGGGATGAACGTGTTGTGCTGCGGCACGAAAACACTATCTCAAAAGCCGTCAATGATCGTTTGGACATTTTGCGCGCAACTGAATTCCAGCCGAGCCCCACACATGGGCTTTACGAGGATCCACTACACGAGTTGGAACCCTATATGGATGATGCGATCTTGGATCCAATTTTCGATATCGAAGATTATCAAGGTGTTAGGGAGGTTTTGGCCGTCATTCATGATGCGTCGTTGATTCGAAAATTCCTGGAAGTGATGGCAAGCAAGCAGATCATCTTGGCAGATGGACATCATCGGTATGAAGGTGCGATTGCATATCGTAAAGAAAAAAAGTCTGAACATGCCCCGCCACTAAGATGGAACGCATATGATTACCACATGATGTATTTTACCAACGCGCTTTCAAAAGATCTAAGGATATTGCCCACTCATCGACTTTTCAGAGACTTCGGCTTAGATGAAGGCGAAATTCTGAAGAGGCTGGAGGCTTTTTTCATTGTGAAAAAACTCAACGATGTCAGCGAGATTTCCGAACTCATTCTTCAAAAGGATTGGGCCTTTGGATTGGTGTTCCCAGAAAATGCCTACAAAATCAGACTCATACCGGAATGCATCGAACAAATGGATATGCAAGTACCTCACCTAGTCAAACGTGTTGATATGACCGTGCTGCATTATTTTTTCGTCGAGAAGGTTCTGGGAATACCGATGGACGCACAACGCTTCAGTGAGAAGATTGAGTACGAGCGAAGTTTGATGAAGTGCGTGGCGCAAGTAGAATCCGGAAGGGCCGATTTTGCCGTGGTCGCCAAAGAGGTGAAAATGTCCGAGGTTTTGGATGTTTGCAAAAGCGGCTACACGATGCCCCAGAAATCCACAAACTTTTACCCAAAAACATTGTCTGGACTTCTTTTCGGATCGATAAAACAGGAGGAGTTCGATTTTCCATACGAAGCGTTTTTCCCATGATCAAACTCGAAGGATTTAGACTAATCCTAGCCTCACAGTCACCGCGTCGCCGGGAATTGCTTGCCGGTTTGGGCTTGGATTTTGATGTCAAAGTCAAACCAATCGCCGAGGACTATCCGGAAGAACTTGCCGTGACTGAGGTCGCCGGATTTCTCGCAAAGAAAAAGGCGGAAGCTTATCGGCCTGACATTGGGACAGATGAGATCGTACTTACTTCAGACACAGTGGTGATTTTGGGCGGGAAAATACTTGGCAAACCTGTGGACGCCTCGGAGGCAAAGTCGATGCTGAAGGCGCTTTCCGGAAAATCTCATTTGGTTGTAACGGGCATTAGCTTTACCTCGGCTACTAAGCAAGTGACCGAATCAGATACGGCAGTGGTCTACTTCAGGGATTTGAGTGAGGGTGAAATCGATTTTTATATCGAAAGTTTCAAACCATTTGACAAAGCTGGAGCCTATGGAATCCAAGAATGGATTGGATTTATCGGTGTCGAGAAGATCGAGGGTTCTTTTTTCACCGTTATGGGGCTACCCCTACATTTGGTTTATCAGGTTTTGAAATCTTGGAATTGTTAGTTGTAGTATTTTCTTTCCGAAGGGAAGCGAAATAGTAGACAACGATTTCAAGTTCTAGATCGCATATTTCTGGGTAGCGCTTGTCTCCCGTAAAATAAAAATGGGGCTCGGTTGTGATACCGAGCCCCATTTTTCCCGAATAGCGTTTGCTATTTTTTCACAGGTGGAGTAGGGGTTTCCAACTTTTTGACAGGATCGCCTTCTTTCAGTTCCTTGCTGACCACGAAGTATGGACCCGAGATGATTTCCTGACCTTCGGTCAATCCTTCGAGTACTTCTATATTGTCAAAGTCCGAGATTCCCGTTTTGATATTTTGGATTTTGGCCTTGCCATCTTCAATCAGGAAAACAAGCTCTTGAGCTTTGGCACTTGCATCCTTGATGGTCGTATCAGGCCTTGTCGTCACTGCACCGAGTGGAACGGATAGGACATTATCTTTCTTCTGTGTGATGATTTCCACTGTTGCAGTCATTCCCGGCCTGAAAGGATACTTATTCCTTTCAGTGACCAATTCCGCGTACGAGTCGTTGATGATCCTGATTTTCACTTCAAATTCGGTAACTGCATCAGCGCTAGCCTTTGTGTTTGCAGAATTTGCAATCGAGGTTACGACACCCTTGAATTTCTTGCCTGAGGCTGAATAAGAATCCACGTCGATGATTGTGGTGTCACCCATACTGATCCTCACGATGTCGTTTTCGTTGACATTCACACGTACTTCCATACGGGTCAAGTCAGCCAACCTCAGCATTTCGGTACCTGCCATTTGCTGCGTTCCAACCACCCTTTCACCTTTTTCGACGAGGAGTTTGGAAACGATGCCGTTGACAGGTGAATATACGTTGGTCAGGCGGAGGTTTTCAGCAGCTTCAGACACGGTAGCCTGTGAGCTTTTCACAATGTATTCAGCTGCAATCACTTGTTGTTTGGCAGCGTCAAGGTCGTTGGAGGAAGTGAAGAACGTTGCTTGGAACTGTTCCCAATCTGCATCCGAAATGACCTTGTCTTTGTAGAGCTTTTCGTTTCTCCTGAACTCAAGTTCGGCACGGGTAAACTGCGCCTCCGCTCTTTTGAGGTTCGCACGGGCCTGTGCGAGATTTGCCTGGTTTTGGTTTAGGTTTGCGCGAGCTCTGTCCAAGGCTGAGATAAAATTGTCAGGACGGATCTTGACCAAAAGGTCGCCAACTTTGACAGAGTCGCCATCGATCACGTTGAGTTCGATGATCTCACCCGCCACATCGGGGCTGAGCTTCACTTCGATTTCCGGCTCGACGACGCCGGAAGCACTTACTTTTTCAATAATTGATTTTTTGGAAGCGGTCGCGATCTCGACACTCGTTTCCTTTTTGCCGCCAAACCAGCCGGCGGACCTACCGATAATTGCCAATAGGATCACACCTACAAGGACCCCAAGGAGTATATAAATCAGCTTATTGTTTGATTTTTTCTTTGCCATAAAGCGATAAGTTGGTTAAAGTTCAAGAGGATTTCCGAGGTAAAAATCAAGGACTTTTGCCCTGAATATGTATGTGTACTTTGCTGCGACAAGGTCAGCCTGCGCGTTGAAGTAATTGTTTTGAGCCAATTGAAAATCAGCGAAGTTGATGGCACCCGCATCGAATCGCTGCTGCGCAATCCTGAACGCTTCGCCGAGCGATTCAACCCGAATAATCGAAGCGCGGTAGGACTGTTTTGCCGCATTGGCCTGGGTAAGTGCAGTTTCAATATCCTGTCTGAGCTGTAGATTAGTTTCAAACTCCTGAATTTCACTCAATCTTTTTTGCAGGCGCGCACGCTGCAAGTTGGCCTTGTTTCTGAGGTTGTTAAGGATTGGAATGTTCAACTGGATCGTTCCAGAGTAGGAGAAGTTATTTTGGATTTGTGTCCAAAAGACATCGCGTTGGCCCATGAAATATTGGTCAACGTAGTTGGAAAACGAACTACCGCCAATACCTAAAGTTGGTAGAAAAACGCCATTCGCGACCTTGATGCCGTAATCGGCACTTTTCACGCCAAGCGATGCGGCTTTGGTTTGGGGCATGATTTCCTTTGAAACCGAGTAAATTTGGTATGGATCGGTCATTGCCAACACGTATTCTTCAGCATCTAAATCAGGGGTGAAAACATCGAAATCCTCAGTAAGAATATTAGGCAAAACCAAAGCTTGTATCAGATTCAATTTCGCCAGCTGAAGCGTATTGGTTGCATTGATGACTTCCAGTTCGTTGGTTGCCATTTGTGCCTGCAAGTCAAGCTTATTGGCCAAAGGCAAAGCACCTGCATCGACTCTTTTTGAGGTGTTTTCGTATTGTTCTTTCGTACTGATGAGCTGGTTTTGGGCTATCTTGAGCTGTTCTTTGGCAAAAACCACATTGATAAACAGATTGACTACGTTGAGCGTAATGTTGTTTTTCGTGGTTTCCACATTGTATGTCTGCAGCTCGATGTTTGTTTTGGCCTGCTCGACAGAGTTGTGGATTTGTCTTCCCGCAAAGACGGTAAGGTTAGAAGAGGAAAACAAGTTGACGTTGCCGATCCGGTTATTTTCGAATAGGTTGGTCACTGGGTTGATGGAACGACCCCAACGGTAGCCCGTATTCGCGCCCATGTTGAACGTTGGGATTCTTTGACCATTTGCAGCCATGAGGTCTACCTCTGACCTTGACAGTTCAACCCTGCTGCGTAACAGCGTTAAGTTGTTTTCGAGTGCTAATCGGATACATGTTTCCAGATCCGTCTGGTTCCAGGATTGACCTGGTGTTGATTGTGCGTAGGTAAAGTAGAAGCTACTACAAAAAACAATAGTGGTTAGAATTCTTTTAATCATGTAGTTAAATATCAATATCTGGTATATAAATCAACTCTTTAATCCAAGTGAGACTTCTTAAATAAGCTATTGTGGTTTCCCTGATTCCGCTGTCCATCTCGATCACGTGGCAGGCTAGATCATTTTTGCCTTTTCGCGACACAGACATTGTAGCGATGTTTGTCTTTTCCTGTGCAATTACCGAAGAAATAAAGGCGATGGCTCCGGAAATGTCGTCAGCTTTGATGATCAGCGTGTGGGACTGGGCGGAGAAATTCGCATTGAATCCATCCACGGCCGCGATGTTGATTACCCCGCCGCCGAGGCTTTCGCCAATCACTTCAATCTCTCGATCACCTTTTTTCAAATTCAATTTGATGGTATTGGGATGATAAATAGATGCGTTACCGACTGATTTGAACGTGTATTGCAGTCCATTTGCGGCCGCAAAATCAAAGGCTGTCCTGATACGTTCATCGTCGGTGTTGAAATCCAATAAGCCACCAATGATCGCTCTGTCACTTCCGTGGCCTTCATAAGTTCTGGCGAAAGAATTATAAAACGTGATCGTCGCGCTATCTGGACGACCCCCTAAAATCTTTATTGCAGCCCGAGCGATTCGTACTACGCCCGCAGTATGGGAGGAAGATGGCCCAATCATCACTGGCCCGATCATATCAAAAATGCTGCTTTTGGTTCCCATGCTGTCCTGATGAGGCAATTAACGTGCTAATGTAATAAGTTTGGTAGAGATGGGAGGGATAAAACTTGAGAAGCGCAGATAATTTGAGATAAATCAGGCTTTCTTTAACTATTTTTAGCATGCAAAAAGAAAACAAACGATGCTTTTGACCGAAAATGAACACTACTACGACCGATTTTGAGACAATTTTTATTCAGAAACATGATTCTGGGAAATGGGAAATAGGTGATGGCATGGCGATTAATCGTGGGTTTCTTTTCGGGGACGGCATTTTTGAAACCATGGTGCTAAAAAACCAAAAAATAAGGTTTTCCGATTTTCACAAAAGTCGCGTTGAAGAGGGTTGTTGTGTGCTTGGGTTGGAATCCTCGACACTGTCAACTTTAGAGGAAATTGAAGAAGCGGTACTGAAAATGGCTTCATGTAACCAGCCACTGAGAATTCGGTGGAATGTATTTCGTGCCGGTCTTGGGAAATACACGCCAGAAACAGACCGGATTGGTGAAAACCTTCTCATCCAAAGTTTTCATCCCGCAGTTTCGATAAAGCAACACGCCTACGTTAGTAAAGCGTATTTTGTTCCGCAAACGCCCTGGAGCCATTTTAAGACGCTCAACGCGCTGCCCTACGTCCTAGCCAACCGACAGCGGAAGCAACTCGGGAAAGACGAAGTGATTCTGTTAAATTCCGATGGGTACATTTCCGAAGCAGGCGCGGCGAATATATTTTGGGAGAAGACCGGGAGGTTTTATACGCCTTCGCTGGAATGTTCCTGTATCGCTGGAGTCGGGAGAAATGCGATTTTAAACCACTTTCAAAAAAACAGTATTCCCCTCGCAGAGGGAAAATTCAAACCAGAAGAACTAATGAACGCTGACAGGGTTTTCGTCAGCAATGTCACGGGAATCAGTTATATCCAAGAAATCGACGGAAACAGATTTGATATTTCCAGAATCGATCAATTGGACCAATTATTTCATTGAAAAACAGGTATTTGAAACCAATTTTTTAAACTGCCACTTCAGCCTTGATGTGGGGATGTGGATCATAGTTTAGCAGTTCGAAATCCTCGAATCTGAATCCGAAAATATCCTTCACCTCAGGGTTGATTTTCATTGTCGGCAAAGGCCTAAGTTCTCTGCTAAGCTGTAACCTGGCTTGTTCCAAGTGATTGCTGTAGAGGTGTGCATCACCAAAGGTGTGTACAAAATCTCCTGGCTCCAATCCACATACCTGAGCGACCATCATTGTAAACAAGGCGTATGATGCGATGTTGAAAGGTACTCCCAAGAAGACATCGGCGCTTCGCTGGTACAATTGGCAGGAAAGCTTTCCTTCAGCTACATAAAATTGGAACAGGGTGTGACAGGGTGGAAGCGCCATTTGGTCTACATCCGCCACGTTCCACGCCGAAACGATATGCCTTCTGCTGTCAGGTTTGGTTTTGATTTGATGGATAAGGTTTTTGATTTGGTCGATTTCGCCGCCCTTTCCATCAGGCCAATGCCGCCACTGATAGCCATATACCGGACCCAAATTCCCATTCTCATCTGCCCACTCGTCCCAAATGCTCACTTTATTTTCTTTGAGGTATTGGATATTGCTTTCGCCCTTCAAAAACCAAAGCAGTTCATGGATGATGGAGCGTAAGTGTAGCTTTTTGGTAGTAACCAAAGGAAAGCCCTCAGTAAGGTCAAAACGCATTTGATAGCCAAATACGCTGATAGTACCTGTACCTGTGCGGTCTTCCTTCTTGACGCCATTGTTCAAAATATGCTGCATCAAATCATGATACTGTTTCATAAGGGAGCGGGATTTGTGTGGGCAAGATAGGAAGAGTCTGGTTTTCCTGAAAACAAAGCATCTGAATTGTGGAAAAATCAGTCGCAAAATCCACCCAAACCCAAATGATACGAAAACAATATTTGTCCTACGCTGTATATCTTAGCGAACATGAACTTTCAAAGAAAACAGGCGATTTTCAACCTACTAATGGGGCTATTTGTCACCGTTTTGATATTGATTTTTCGGCCTGAGCCAAAGTTTGATTACGATTTCGAGAATTTTTTCAGTCAGGATAACGATGAACTCAAATTTTACCAGGATTTCAGAAACACCTTTGAAAATGACAATGACTATTTATTGCTGGCATTAGGGAATAGACCGGATATTTTTGACAGCCTTTTTTTGGACAAAGCTTTTCGGATACAAATGATGCTCGATACTTTGACTGGGGTGGAGGAGACAATTTCTATATTGACCGTCGATGAACCAGTTATCAGTCCTTTTGGGATGCGTTTTCGGAAAGTCTTGGATTGGTCATCGAATTCAGCGTTGACCAATTCGAAATCAAAAATTGCCCAAGATCAGAATCTGGCGGGTAATTTCTTTAGTGAATCTGCTGAATTTTTTCTAATTCAAATCAAGAATAAACAAAGGATTTCCAAGGAGGAAGGAGACATCTTGTACGGTAAGATTCTTGAAGTCCTTGAAAAATCAGGGATTGAATCATTTCACATCGCGGGAAAAATTAGGGCTCAAGGGGAATTTGTGACACTGATGCAAAATGAGTTTGGGTTTTTCTTGGGATTGTCTTTCCTCCTGATTGCCTTTGTCTTATGGCTGCTTTTCAGAGTTTGGTGGTCGGTGGTGGTTCCCTTGCTCGTATTGGCAATCGGAATAATCTGGTCAATTGCCATCCAATTATGGGCGGGCAAGGCGCTGGATTTGATGTCGGTCATGTTGCCGACAATCCTCGCTATTGTAGGTTTGGCGGCCATGATACATTTCATGAACAAATACCGGGCACTGGTCAAGGAAGGATTGGATAAGGAGGCAGCGATCCAAAAAGCTTTTTCTCAACTTGTTTTGCCGGTTTTCTTCACATCTGCGACTACAGCCTTGGGATTTTTCACCCTGTATTTTACGGATGTTCCCGTCTTGAAATTTTTCGGATTGTTTACTGCACTTGGTGTGATACTTATGATGCTAGCTGTGATTGGGTTAAGTCCGGGCTTATTTTACCTTTTTCCGAGATTCAAGACTAAGGAAGGTATTGCCGAAACAGACCGCTGGGAGCCTTTTCTGAGACTCAGCTTTATGGGTGTCATTCGATATCAAAGAAACATTGCACTATTCTTTCTTATTGCCACCTTAGGTTCAATGTATCTTTCCAATCAATTGAAAATCAATGGTTTTATATTGGATAGTCTTCCTCAGGACAGTGAACTTTCGCGAGAGTTTAAGTTTTTCGATGATGAGTTTGGTGGTTCAAAACCAATTGAAATCCACCTGCAAGTTGGTGCGCTAAAAGACAACGTTTTTGATCGGGATGTACTGCTTGAAATTGAAAAAATCGAAGGTTTTGCGATGGAGCATTTTGGTGTTTCAAGTGTGGTTTCGCCCGTATCTGTCGCCAAGTTTTTGAATAAAGCCCAAAATGGAGGAAACGACAAGGCCTTTGTACTGCCAAGCCCGGGTCAACTTGAGCGAATGAGGCCGCTGATTCAGAAATGGGACGAAAACAGCCCAGTGAAGGTATTTTCCCCGGATCAAAAGCAAGGTAGGATTTCGGGAAGATCGCCTGATTTTGGGAGCTATAGGTCTGAAAAGGACAAGGTCAAATTTGAAGAATTCATTAAAAAAGAAATCAATCAGGATTTATTGCGGGTAAGGTTGACTGGTACTTCTCACCTGATTGACATCAGTCATCAAAATGTGTCAGTGCAGTTGGCAAAGGGCATCGGGATTGCTTTTTTGGTGGTGGCTGTGTTCGTTGGATTCTTGTTCCGGTCATGGCTTTTGCCGATTTTGGTTTTGATTCCAAATGTGATTCCGCTTTTTTGGGTTGCCGGGGTCATGTGGATGATTGGAGCAGATTTGAGTTTGAGCACAGCGATAATTTTTACGGTTGCTTTTGGGATAGCGGTCGATGATACGATTCATTTCATGTCCAAACTCCAGTACGAGTACCAGCAGGGGAAACCTTGGCTTTATGCCATCAAGCGGACCTACCTTGAAACGGGAAAGTCCATCGTACTTAGCTCGTTGGTTTTGATTTCGGGCTTTGGGATTTTGGTTTTCAGCCAGTTTGGAGTGACTTTTTATGTCGGATTGCTCATCAGCTTGGCGTTATTTTTTGCGCTGATTGCGGATATGGTGTTGTTGCCGGTTTTGATGGTTTTTTATCACAAAGTAGAAAAATCGAGGTCAATCTTTTGATCTTGCAATCGTATCCTCGTCGAGTTCAAACACAGCTGATATAGGATAGTGGTCTGAATAATCTACTTCCGAATGGGTTTCAAAATTTTTGATTTTCAATGATTTATCATGGAAAATATTATCAATTCGGAGGAAAAAAAGCACTTTGTTGTACGTGAACCCAAAGCCGCGGCCAGCCATTTCGAAGGCATTGTCCATGATGCTTCGCAGTGACATGTACGTGTAGCTGTATGGTACATCATTGAAATCGCCCACAAGAATGTTACGGTAGGGGCTATTCTCCATGTGTTCGAACAATGTCTTGAGTTGCGAGGCGCGGGATACCTGCCCCCGCTTGAGTTTTCCAAGCGTTTTTCTATAGTGTTCCTTTATACCCTCGATGTTGTCCAATTCGGCAGAGGGAATATTCATTGATTCCAAATGCACATTGTAGATGCGGATCGTGTCCTTGTTTACTTTGACGTCGGCAAAAATGATCCCGTTGGTTGTTCTCGAATCCAAGACTACGCCGTCATTTACGATAGGATAGCGGCTAAAAATGGCCATACCGTAGGTTGCCTTTTTGGGGTTGCCTTGGATGATTTGGTAGGAATGGCCGTACCCCTTTTCGGTACCCAATTGCTTGATGGCGTTTCTTGACGGGGTGGTAGGGTCTTGGTAGAACTCTTGGAAACATTTGATATCCGAATCGTTTTCCTTGAGCCATTGCAGGATATTCTGCGAATTTTCAGCCTTTCCGTCACGACTGTAACTGAACAAATGCACGTTATATGACAAAACAGAAAGGCCTTCTTTGTCGGGATTATTTTGGCGGATCTGATAGGTCATCCCGACGTATTTCCACCCAAAAATGATCGCAAGGAGCGGAAGAATGGCGAGTTTTCTTCTGGCCAAAATCAATCCTACCAGCAGTATCAAATTGATGACGAGCAAAACGGGAATCGTAAGTGCTACCAATCCGACGTACGGGAAATAAAGCGGGGAAATGTAAACGCTAAAAAATAGGGCAAGAGATACCAGAAAAAAGAATACGGTGAAAAACCTAAGCATGGATGGTGAAAGGATTGGCGACGAAAATTATTCGTAAAACGGTCACCATCCAAATACTTTTTGCAGGCCAATTATTTTTGACCTGCAAAAAGCACATGTCCTCAATCAATTGCCCTCTGGTAAGCTTGGGTCGGGGATCATTTTGATTTGATCAAGATCAACTCTTCTTGTGGTTTCATCAAATACCTGGCACCGTCTTTTGTAACAACGGCCGTCTCTTCGACAGACATGGTTTTGGTCCCACCTTGTGGGAGTTTCCAGGCATGAAATCCATCAAAGGCAAACAACATTCCTTCTTTCAACGGTTTGACCGATGCGGGTCTTACGGAAGGGTCGGGGAGAAGTCCACCGCCGAGGTTAGGCCCGATATCATGCGCCACATAGCCGACTGGGTGTCCGGTGCTCCACATTACAGGTTCAGAGCCTCTTTCCGCCATCCAGTCTCTTTGTGCCTTGTCGACTTGATAACCAAGAACACCTGGCTTCATCGCGGCAAGCGCTTTCCTGTTACCACCAATGGAAGACTCAAAATAGAATTGCACCGAGTCCGGAGCTTTGGTTTCCCCTTGTCGTAGCACATAGGCAAAGCGCTGGATATCGGAAACCCACATGTCGTAAACCTTGATACCGAAATCAATCTGGATAACATCACCTGGCATGATGACTTTGTCGGTCGCGTGGGAGTGACCTCGATCGGGTCCAGAGTTTACATTGGGATTCTGGTCTGGGTGCCAAGCGTCGGTGACACCATATTCTTCCATTTTTTTCTTTAGGAACTTTCCGATATCAGCATCCGTGCTTGTTCCGGGAATGACCGATTCGTAGGCTTCCACTTGCCATTGCGCGGTTAACTCGGCTGCTTTTGTCATGATTTCCACTTCAGCAGGCAACTTCACGCTGAGCCATTCATAGACCAATTGATCGGAGGAAATGAGCTTTGCAGCATCTTCTCCAAGCGCCTCTTCCAATGTTTTTCTTTGCGTATAGCTCAAGCCATCGGCCAGTTCATTTTCAAAAGATGAATTCACTGCAATGGTTTTGAATCCTTTTGATTTGATAAAAGGCATCGCTTCCAAAACCGCTGATTTTCCACGCTCGACCGGAATCACCTCGTCGTGGATTTTCAGGTCCGCAAGCGCAGTGGATTCTCCAATGGGAGAAAATGCGACAGATTTGACATTTTCTCCGTCCAGATAAAAGAGAAATAGTGCCGTGCCGCCAGCATTCTCACCTCCTATGTGGTGGGCAATGGGGTCGTTGTTGTTTTCCCGACAAATGATAACCCACGCATCTACTGATGCTGCTTTCATTGCCTCTGGGAGCAATTTTTGGATTCTCTCTTTTCTGATTTCTGGCCATGGGCTCGGTCCGGAAAATGGATTTTCAAAGGATGGTTTGATCGCTTCGTTTTTGCATCCGGCAAGTGTAGCGATCATGAGAAGAAGTGCGGCAATCTTCTTAATGGAGTGCATGGCTCTTTTAGTTGATGTGATTTTTATGGAAGTGCCAAAATAGGCTTTTGTGGAAGAAAATGAAAAGGCAGATTGCGGTATCCAATCAAATTATGCTTAACGAATTGACAATCAATTTGCTGAATACTCATTTGGTTTGATTTGATGTGGTTTGAAAAATCCCTAAGGTGCCATAACGAGGCAAAAGGCCTTACATTTGGTTTTGTTCTTGAAAAATTATTTATCTTCGGATATCAAAAAACCACTCAAAAATGAAAAAAAATATCCTATTGCTGGCATTTCTCGCTGCCGGCACGCTTTTGATCTCCTCCTGCGGGGGCGAGAAATCTTCGGAATCCACCTCCGCTGAATCAACCGAAGCGGGTGCTGAGGAGGCAAAACCCGAGGCCGAACAGCGCCCAAGCCCCTTGAGATCGCTGCAAGGAACAATTGGAGCGGCAACCGTTGCCATTCAATATGGAGCGCCTTCGGTTAAGGGACGAGTGATTTGGGGGGATTTGGTACCCTACAATGAGGTTTGGAGAACCGGCGCCAACGAAGCGACCTATGTTGACCTCAGTGCTGACGTTACCGTAGAGGGACAGCCGTTGAAGGCGGGTAGATATTCCCTTTTCACGATTCCAAAATCATCGGGTAAGTGGACGGTAATATTCAATTCTGAATGGGATTTGGAGCATGGACATTTCCAATACAAGCAAGAAAACGATGTGCTGAGGGTAGAATCCACGCCAGAATGGGTGAATGACAGCCAAGAACAGCTTACAATCGCGATCGAGTCTCCAGGTATTGTTGTGCGTTGGGAAAAGCTCAAGCTCCCGATCGCCATCCAATAATGTGAATTGATTTAAAAGCCCTGAATTCCACGATTGGAATTCGGGGCTTTTTATTAATGCCCACTCTCGAGCCTCGAAAACATTTCTTTCAAGATTTGATTGGTTTCAAAACTTATGACGCGAACGGTTTGAATTGATCCGGAAAAGGTTTTCAGTTCCAATCCTAATTTCAAGCAGCCGACTTCCTCCTCCCATCAACAATATGCGATACCTAGGATTCCTTGTCAGTCTTTTCGTCTCGATCCTTCTTGGGGCAATTTTGAATATGCAGATTGGGTCAGTCCCGCCCATTGGGAAATTGTTGGACCCGAACCATGGTTTTTGGCAAAACTGCTACAGCGAAGATCGCCTTGCACAGGAATTCGTGAGTTTACAGGGGCTTTCCGCTCCTGTGAAGGTTGTTTATGATGAGCACTTAGTACCGCATATTTTTGCTCAAAATGAAAGTGACCTGTATCGGACGCAGGGTTATGTCACTGCCCAACATCGTCTTTGGCAAATGGAATTCCAGACTATGGCGGCGGCAGGCAGGATTTCAGAGATTGTAGGACCTGTTGCGCTTGAGTTGGATCGGATGACTCGAAGAAAAGGCTTAGCCTACAGTGCCGAGCAAGCCGAGAAATTCATTCAAAAGGAGCATCCTGATACTTATCGTTTGATGGAGGCTTATGCGGACGGCGTTAATCAATACATTGCGCAACTTTCTAAAGCCCGCACTCCATTGGAGTACAAGATTCTCAATTATGAACCGGAGCAATGGAGCGTCTACAAATCGGCACTTCTATTGAAATATATGGCGGACATGTTGGTTGGAGATAGGGACTTGGATTACACAAACACAAGGAAATTGATTGGGCAAGAATGGTTTGCGAAGCTCTTTCCTGAATTTCCAGCCGAAAACGATCCGGTAATCGAAAAAGAGCGTGTTTGGGATTTCCAGGCAATTCAAGTACCCCTTCCAGAAGGCATCAATTATCCTGACAGCTTGATCGTCCAAGAACCACTTCCCAATCCGGAAGATGGCGTGGGATCAAACAATTGGGCGGTTTCAGGAAAAAAAACCAAGAGTGGTAATCCTATTTTGGCAAACGATCCACACCTGAGCTTAAATCTTCCCTCGCTTTGGTATGCGATGCAACTGTCTACGCCGGATCATTCCGCCAAGGGAGCGACATTGCCGGGGGCGCTTGGGATCATTTCGGGATTTAATCAAAACATTGCTTGGGGTGTCACCAATGCGACGCGTGATCTCAGGGATTGGTATTTGATCCAGTTCAAAGATGCCAGCAGAAAAGAATATTTCTACAATAACCAATGGATTCCGACGACCTTTAGGGTAGAGGAAATAAAGGTGAAGGGCCAGGAAATCTACTATGATACAGTAGCCTATACCCACCATGGGCCTGTGGTTTTTGATAAATCGTTCCGTAGTAATCGTCAGGATGTCAACTTTTCCCTCAAATGGACCGCACACATGGAATCCAATGAGCAACAGACTTTCCTCTCGCTAAACAAGGGAAAGAACCACGCAGATTACCTTGAGGCCTTGGATTTTTACACTTCACCAGCGCAGAATTTTGTATTTGCTTCGCGGGGAGGAGACATTGCGATGAAAGTGCAAGGAAGGTTTCCTTTGAAATGGAAGGGTCAGGGTAAGTTCCTGATGGATGGATCAGACCCGAGATATGAGTGGTCCGGCTTTATTCCTTTTGAGCAAAACCCATCGACATTGAATCCTGAGCGTGGATTCGTTTCCTCTGCCAATCAGCATTCGGTGGATCAATCCTATCCCTACTACATTTTTGACAATAGTTTCGAGCATTACAGAAATCGGCGCCTTAATGCAAAACTGTATGAAATGTCTGGCATCACGCTCGATGATATGAAAAGCCTGCAATTTGACAATTTTCACCTACATGCAGCAGAAGCCTTACCAATCATGTTGGGCCTGATGGATTCTGTATCCATTTCCAATCCAAATGCAGAAAAATTCCTTGCAAAACTGAGGTCGTGGAATTACAATACCTTTCCGAACCAAGAGGAGCCAACGCTTTTTCACAGTTGGTGGAAGCACTTGTATGACGGGATTTGGGGAAAATGGAGGAAGGAAAAATTGCCAGTCGTATTGCCAAATAAATATGAAACCACACGATTGCTTAGGGATGAGCCATTTTCAACAGTTTTGGATGATCCGAAAACCGAAACAATTGAAACCGCTCAGATATTGGTTGAGGATAGTTTTGGGAAGATGGTGGCAGAAATTGAAAAATGGGATGCCGAAAACGGAGATTATACTTGGGCAAATTACAAGGGCACTTCGATCAACCATTTGGTGCCGACATTCAAATCCTTCAGTTACGACAAAGTGTACACAGGAGGCGGCGCGGGAATCCTAAACGCCACGAGCGAGCGCAACGGTGCAAGTTGGCGCATGGTAGTTGAGCTTGGCGATGAAGTAATGGCTTTTGGGATCTATCCAGGCGGACAATCCGGAAATCCTGGCAGTAAATTTTACGACAATTTCATCAAAAGGTGGGCGAATGGGGAATATTTGAACTTTGACCTCCGCAAGGCTGACGATTTGGAAGGAGTTCTATTTGAAACCGAATTTAGAAACTGATATGGGTAGATTTGTTTTGGTGTTCGCGCTGACGGCAGTGTTAGTGGTTTTGGTCGGAAAATGGTTTCCGTTTTGGATACTCATGGTGTTCGTTGCATTGACCTGTTTTTTGACTGGAATTGGTCCAACAAAAGGTTTTTTCTCAACGGGATTTGGGTTTGGATTGGCATGGCTGGTTCTTTCCATTTGGATATCGATAGACTCTGAATCGGAGCTTCCAAAAAAGGTTGCCGAATTGATGGGGCTTAAAAATGACAACCTATTATGGTTTGGAACCGGTATTCTAGGATTCCTTATCGGTGGATTTGCCGGACTGACCGGTAGTATGTTCAAGAAGATTTTCGAGAGGCGCGACACAAATATTTACAAAACCCGACCATAGAATATATAGAACATATAACTATTTGATTTTCAGATTTGAATTGGTTATTTATTTTTTGAGTTTGCCCTCACCGATTGTTGTCGAATACCTATTTCTATTGAAAAACCGGGAAAAAATTTTGCATTTCTTTGTTACGCGAGTACTTTTGTTGCTCGTTTTGTGCTCGTCACTTTTATGCTTGATTCTCTCATCACATCCAAGACTAGGCTAAGACTTTTGATCAAGTTTTTTAGCAACCCCGAAATCCAGGGGCACTTGAGGGGCTTGGCCGATGAGTTTGGTGAATCAACCAATGCAATTAGAAAAGAGCTGAATAATCTGGCTGAAGCCGGATTTTTGGTTAGGATTGCGGACAAAAACAAGATTGAATATCAGGCAAACCCGCACCACCCACTTTTCAACAACCTCCAGGATTTGATCCGCAAGTATCTCGGATTTGATAGGTTGCTTGAGGCTGTTTTGGAAAGAATGGGAGATGTCGACGAAGTCGTCCTAACGGGCGATTACGCTAGGGGTATGGATAGTGGTAAAATCGAAGTTCTAGTCAACGGGTCCTCCTTGAATGAAGATTACCTGCAGCATTTGAGTACGAGGGTTGAGGAGTTGATCGAGAGGAAAGTGAATTTTCGCGTCAATGAGTCCTTTTCTTCGAAGGAATCATTGGTGTTGTATAAAAAATAGGGCGAAAGCCGATCAAAACGTTAGTTGTTAAGCACAGTAAATGTGACTGAAAGGGCGAAGCTGTGAGGATCGGCGACCAGAAATTGATAAGAATCCAAAGTTTCGGATTATTTTCGAAATCTTTTAAACGACAGTAAAAAGTGACCCATCATAAAAAGTCATTTTTATTTAGCAAAATGAATAAAACTCAAACAAGTAGGCGGTTGGTTAAGGGCCTTTTGGTCGCTTTTGTTTTTCTCCTTTCTGCGGTTGCAGTGTTTTCACAATCGCTCACGGATATCCAAAACATAAAAGTGGATAACCTGAGTGATGCACAAATCGAGCAGTTGCTGAAACGCGCCGAAGCTTCAGGAATGACTGAAATGCAACTCGAAATGATGGCAAGGGAACGAGGGTTACCTGCTTCGGAAATCGCAAAACTCAGAACCCGAATCAACAAAATCCGAAGTGGCGGTGGAAGTTCTAATGCTACCACTCAGCCGAGCACTTCAGGAGAGATCCAACTAAGGGGACTTAACTTCGATCTTGAGGAAGATGTACAAAAGGAGGTTCCAATGACAGAGGAGGAAAAACGTATTTTTGGCTTTTCAGTCTTTAGAAATACTCAGCTTTCTTTCACTCCCAACCTTAACATCCCAACTCCCAAGAATTATGTGTTGGGTGCTGGGGATCAATTGATGATTGATATCTATGGTGCTTCCCAGTTTTTGTATGATGTGACTGTTAATTCAGATGGCTTGATTTTCATCCCCAACGTTGGCCCAATAAATATCAGTGGACTGACCGTAGATGCTGCGACTAATCGGATTTCGAACGCCCTTTCTAACATTTATTCTGGTTTGAGAGGGAGCAATCCGAACACTTTTATGTCCTTGCGGGTAGGCAACATTCGCTCCATACAAGTATCGATGGTAGGCGAAGTATTTGCTCCTGGAAACTATACCTTGTCTTCTTTTGCGACTGTATTTAACGCCCTTTATGCGGCGGGAGGTATTACAGCAGACGGTTCCTTTAGAGAAATCCGAGTGTATCGAAATAGCAAATTGGTGGCTGAAGTAGATGTTTATCAGTTCTTGGTGAATGGTGACCAAAAATCCAATATTAGATTGGAAGAGGGCGATGTAATTCTGATTCCACCCGTCCAAACAAGAGTGGAAATTGCTGGGCCACTGAGAAGACCGGGTCTTTTCGAAGTAAAAAGTAAGGAGAGTTTGGAGGATTTGATCAAGTTTGCAGGAGGGTTCACAAGCAACGCTTATCCAAATATTGGAACGGTGATGAGAACCACAGAAAAGGAATTGAAAGTGGAAAACATTGAGAAGTCGGGTTTTGCAAGTTTTAACCCTAAGGACGGTGACTCGTTCATTTTTGGAGAGTTGCTTGACAGATACGAGAACAGGGTGCAGGTCTCTGGCGCGTTGATAAGGCCTGGGGTTTTTGCGTTGGAGCCTGGAATGGGCATCAATGATTTGATCAAAAGAGCGGAAGGCCTGAGGGAAGATGCATTTATGAACCGGGCAACGCTTTATCGGACAAGACCTGATTTTTCGCTCGAAATTGTGACTGTTGATATTGGAGCTGTGGTGCGGGGAGAAGCCCCCGATATTGCATTGCAAAGAGAGGATGTGCTCAATATTCCGAGTATTTATGACTTGCGGGAGGAATATTATGTTTTGATTAGTGGCGAGGTAAACCGACCTGGGGCTTTTGCCTTTGGGGAAAATATGAAGGTTGCTGATTTGGTACTTAGGGCGGGTGGTTTCAAGGAATCAGCGACACCTTCACAAATCGAGGTTGCGCGAAGGGTAAAAGATGACGTTTCGGGCAAATTGGCCGAAATTTTCCACATTGATATTAGCAAAGACTTGAAGATCACCGGTGAAAATGCAGATATGATATTGAAGCCGTTCGATCATGTCATAATCCGAAGAAGTCCAGGCTTCCAGCGGGAACGATTGGTTCGAGTAGAGGGGGAAGTGTTTTATCCCGGAGAATATGCAATTTCGAATGCAAATGAGCGGATTTCAGATCTATTGAAGCGTGCTGGTGGCTTGAACCAATTTGCCTACCCAAAAGGTGCGAGTTTGATCCGCAGGAATGAGTTTTTTAAAGCCCCAAGTGACAACCAAATCAAGTCACAAAACCTCACGCAGGTCAAGCAAAACAGTCTTAGAAGGACGGGAAGAAACACCGAGGCTGAAAAATACTTGTTGGAAAGGATTGATGGGAAGATTGCGGAGCGGGGAGGAGATCTTTCCAATAAGCAAGGTGGTCTTTTGATCGATGATTTCAGGAGAGAGGCGATTGAGGAGTTGGTTGGCGATTCATTGAACGTCGAAGAGATTTCTGACAAGACTTTAGAAATGATCGGGATTGATCTGGAGGAAATCGTGAGAAATCCAGGTGGAGTTCATGATTTATTTATTCAGGAAGGTGACGTTTTGAGTATTCCCAAATTACTCCAGACGGTGCGGATGAGGGGTGAAGTTTTGTTTCCAACATCCGCTAGGTTCGATGAGGGCTTAGGATTTAAAGGCTATATCTCGAGATCAGGCGGTTTTACGGAAAATGCGCGAAAAAAACGTTCATTCGTAGTTTATGCCAACGGGGACGTAAGGAAAACTTCCAACTTTCTCTTTTTCAAGGTTTACCCCAAAATTGAGCCAGGATCTGAAATTATTGTTCCCAAAAAGCCAGAGAAGGATTCCATTCCACTCCAGGCGTGGATAGCGATTGCAACGAGCGTTGCGACATTGGCATTGGTCGTTAATAACATTATTCAATAAACCATAGACTCAACGATGCAAAAAAGCCAAAATACGGAAGTCGATGAGATAGACTTGGTTGAGATTTTCCGAGTTTCTTGGGCAAATAGGAGAAAGATATTTCTAACGACTATTTTATTCGTTATTTTTGGACTCCTGGTGGCGTTCCTAATTCCAAAGGAATATGCTGCAGGGTCGACTTTCGTACCGCAGGTCGCAGATGGTAGTAAAGTCGGGGGAAGTTTAAGTGGTTTGGCCTCATTGGCTGGAATTAATTTGGGTGGTCTCACTTCAGGGAATGAAATACCACCGACTTTATATCCAAAAATAGTCTCATCTGTTCCATTCAAGAAACAGATTTTAGAAGCGAAAGTAACACCCGCGGGTCTTCCGGAAATGACCTATGCTGAATTTTTCAATGAAAACTATAATGCGGGAGTGTTGTCAACCCTCTTAAAGTATACCTTGGGGTTACCTGGGTTAATTCTTAAGACTATCAGACCGGCTTCCCAGACTCAACAGGATGAATCTAATCCGGAATTGATTTCATTCTCTGAAGAAGAATTGGAACATTTCAAAAGGCTTGACAACCAAATGTCGGTTCAGTTCAATGATAAGGAAGGCTTTGTTTCTTTATCCTTCAGAATGCCAGAGCCTCTTTTAGCTGCCCAAATGGCCAAATTTGCCGAAGACTTGCTTCAGCGTGAGGTAATTGGATATAAGATCCAAAATGCCCGGGAGCATTTAAAATATACGGAAGAGAGATTCGAAGAAAAAAGGAAAGAGTTTGAGGAAATTCAGACTAGGTTGGCGAATTTTAGAGATAGAAATCAGAATATTTCCTCTGCTTTTGCACAGAACCGGCTTACAAAACTCGAAGCTGAGTATAATTTTGTCTTAAATGTCTATACAGAATTGGCAAAACAATTGGAAACCGCCAAATTGCAGGTTAGTAGGGATACGCCCGTTTTTTCTGTGATTCAACCTGTTTCCGTTCCGATAGAAAAAGATTCTCCCAAAAGAGTATTGATTTTGGCGGTATTTCTGATTTTCGGTATCGTAACTGGACTAGGCTTGGTTTTTGGAAAGATTTATTGGAACGGCCTAAGAGAAGAACTGTTTAACACAGATAAAAAGTATACAATAAATGAATGATTTCAATTTAAATACAAAAAAAAATATTCAAAAATACTTTTTTTGTATTTGAAAAATATTTTACATTTGAATCGTAATTCAGAGAGGGTAAATTCCTCAAGAATCCAAAATAGCTTATCATCTCAAAATTTATCATTCTTTTTTAACCCTAAATTAAAATAATCAATGAAAATCACAGTAGTAGGTACTGGGTACGTTGGATTGGTATCCGGTGCATGTTTTTCTGAAGTGGGGATCGAAGTTGTCTGCGTGGACATCGATCAGAAAAAAATCGACAAGCTCAAGAACGGTATCATGCCGATCTATGAGCCGGGATTGGAAGAAATCGTCAAAAGAAACTATGCGAGTGGAAGGCTGCAGTTTTCCACCAACCTCGGGGAAGCCATTCAGGGTTCCGAGGTAGCCTTTATTGCCGTAGGTACGCCTCCCGGTGAGGATGGTTCCGCGGATTTGAAGTATGTGTTGGCCGTTGCCGACGAGATCGGACGTACGATGAGCGATTATATCGTCGTGGCGACGAAAAGTACTGTACCCGTTACTACGGGTGAAAAGGTACGTGCAGCTATTGCCGGAGCGCAGGAAAAAAGAGGCACTAATATCCCTTTTGCAGTTGCTTCCAACCCTGAGTTCCTCAAAGAAGGTGCCGCGGTGGAGGATTTCATGAAGCCAGACAGGATTGTGATAGGTGTGGACGATGAGCGTGCCGAAGAAATCATGAAGCGCCTATATAAGCCATTCCAACTCAACGGTGATAGGATCATCTATATGGATATTCCTTCAGCCGAAATGACCAAATATGCTGCAAACGCGATGTTGGCAACTAAAATTTCTTTCATGAACGACATCGCCAACCTCTGTGAGCTTGTGGGTGCCGATGCCAATATGGTCCGCAAAGGAATTGGTTCAGATCCCAGGATCGGCAACAAATTCATCTACCCAGGTGTGGGATACGGAGGTTCTTGCTTTCCGAAAGATGTGAAGGCAATCATCAAGACCGGCAAGAAGTATGGCTACGAGCTACGCGTTCTTCAGGCGGTTGAGGATGTGAACGACGACCAGAAGTATGTTTTGGTCAAGAAGGTTAAACAGCATTTTGGCGAAGACCTCAGCGGCAAGACATTTGCACTATGGGGACTGAGCTTCAAGCCGAACACAGATGACATGCGTGAAGCACCCGCCATTGTGATTATTGATGAGCTTATTGCAGCAGGCGCACAGGTGAAGGCCTATGATCCTATTGCGATGAAAGAAGCCCAACATATCTATGTGGGCGACAAGATCACCTATGCAAAGGACGCTTACGATGCCTGCGTGGACGCCGATGCCTTGTTGTTGATCACAGAGTGGTCCGAATTCAGGATACCTTCCTGGTCGGCACTGGGCAAACTGCTGAAAAACAAAGTTGTGTTTGACGGAAGGAATATTTATGACAAATCCTATTTGGCCGAAAATGGTTTTGAACATTACGGGATCGGTACGCAAGACCCAGTTCAACAACTAATTAAGAATGCGTTATAATTTTTGGCAATCATGATCACCCCTATAAAAGACGCAAAAATCGCCATTATTGGCCTGGGATACGTGGGCTTACCCTTGGCAGTTGCCTTTGCTGAAAAATACCCTACAATAGGATTCGACATTGATGCCGAAAGGGTCAAACAATTGCAAAAAGGGCATGACCGAACCTTGGAAGTGAACGATGAGGAGTTGAAAAACGTCCTCGTCTCCACTTCTGTGGAATTGGAGCAGAAGCGGAAAGGCCTTTTGGTCTCTGACGCCGTGATTCCAATCACCTCCTGCAACGTGTATATTGTAACGGTACCTACACCTACCGATAAGCACAATCGGCCGGTTTTGACGCCGATGTTGAAGGCTTCTGAAACGATCGGGAAAATCTTAAAAAAAGGAGATGTGGTCATTTATGAATCCACGGTTTATCCGGGCGTGACTGAAGACGAATGTGTTCCAGTTCTTGAGAAATTCTCTGGTCTGAAATTCAATATTGATTTCTTTGCCGGTTATTCACCTGAGCGGATTAACCCCGGAGACAAAGAACATACCGTTACAAAAATCCTCAAGGTGACTTCAGGAAGTACGCCTGAGGTTGCTGATTATGTGGATCAGTTGTACAAATCAGTCATTAAAGCTGGAACACACAAGGCATCTTCCATCAAAGTAGCAGAGGCTGCCAAAGTGATCGAAAATTCCCAAAGAGACATCAACATTGCGTTCGTCAACGAGCTATCAAAAATTTTCAACTTATTGGGAATAGATACCCACGAGGTTTTGGCAGCTGCTGGGACGAAGTGGAACTTTCTTCCATTCAAACCAGGCCTTGTTGGAGGGCACTGCATTGGTGTGGATCCATTTTACCTTGCCCAAAAAGCTCAGGAAGTAGGCTATCACCCTGAAATCATTTTGGCAGGGAGACGACTCAACGACTCAATGGGTAAGCACGTGGCAACAGAAGTCATCAAGCTGATGATGCGCAAGGACCTAAAGGTGATCGATTCCAAGGTTTTGATTTTGGGCTTTACATTCAAGGAAGATTGTCCAGATGTGAGAAATACCCGCGTGATCGATATATACAACGAACTCAAGTCATTCGATATGGATGTGGATGTTTACGATCCTTGGGCCGATGCTGCCGAAGTGGAACATGAGTATGGTATTCACATCATCAATGGTGGCCGGAAACCGAATCTGGAGGATTATTCCGCAGTAATATTGGCTGTAGCACACAGGGAGTTTAGGGATTGGAAAATCGCGAAATCCGCAAATCAGGTGGTGTTTGACGTCAAGGCGATATTGGAGAAGGAGTTGGTGGATGCCAGGCTCTAACGAGAGTTCTTCCAAGATTGAATTTTAAGAAGTTGGATTAAGCGGGCCTTCGTTTGATTCAACTTCACGATTTTTTATTAGTGTTATCAATTTTTTTCAGAATGTTATCCCATGGGGGATTCCAACGATATTTCTTTCCTTGTAACGGTGTTTGTTGAATTTTAGGAAAACTTCGTATTCAAATAATTACCTTAAAAAGTCTCAAATTCATTCACTGTAAAGATATGGGAATCAAATTTGAATGATAGAGAAACCCGCTCCATTACGCACTAGTTTCATTAGAAATTTTGGATATTCTGCAATTGCAAGGGTTGTTCAAATGATTTTTGGTTTTTTGATTATTGGATATGTCGTTAAATCGGTTGGTATAGAAAAATGGGGGATTCTAACTGTTTCGGTATCATTGGTGAATATCATCTCGGTATTACAGTCAAGCATTTCGGGGGCCGCGGGAAAGAAATTGACTGATTATTACGTAAAAAATGATATAGAAGGGTTTAATAGACATTATCTTGCAACAACATATCTCACTTTGATTGTCTGTGCCATTGTCCTCTTAATGGTAGTTGCTTGTGAGATTTTTTTCATATTTAGTCTGATGTCAGAAGGTTCGGAGGAACTGGGAATTGTTTTTCTTCTCACTGGAATGAATGTCTTACTTCAGATATTGGCTCTTCCTGGTTTAGCAATTCTTCAGGCGACCAACAAAATCGAGTTTCAGGCAAAATCAGTGATTTTTGGATTTATTATCAGGATACTATTGGTGTTTTCGATCTTCGTATTTTCGAAAACAATAATAGTTTATTCGGTGATCCTTGTTTTGGAATCTTTGGCAGTAACTCTAGCGATTTATTTTAGCATTGGCATAAAGATCAGAATAAAACCGATACCAACGATCGTTCCAATTGACAAGACTTATTATGTTGGAGTAATAAAATTCAATTCGCTTAATTTTTTGCACAACCTCAATTATGTGTTATTCTTACAAATCCCAATGCTAATCATTGCGCGTAAGTATGGTTTAGTTTACTCTGGATACTATGGAATAGGGCTGCAGTTTTATAGTCTTGTGAGGGGAATGATTTCACCTGTCACGTCTGCGTTGGCTCCGTTATTTAATTTCTTCCGGTCTGCTGGTGACGAAAAACGATTGAAGGGGATTTATCAGCTTTCCTCAAAACTATTTTCAATTTCTGCACTCCTAATTTTGACTTTATTTCAGTTTTTTGCGGCTGATTTATTGCCACTTTGGCTAGGGGATCAAGCACCAGAATTGGCAATATTTGTAGTTAAATATTCTTGGTTTATTTCCATTGGTGTATTTTTCGTTCCAAGTGCGTTCATCTTGGTCACATTGGAGAAATTGAAAGAAACCTCACTTATGGGATTTTCCATGGCTATGTTAGCCGCATTTATTTTATTATTGTTCAAACCGACCGACTATGCGATTTTGGTGATTGCCCTTGCAATGTCAATCCCATTCTTTGTCTACAATCTCCAGAAATTTATCATAACTATAAGGATATTGGGCTTCAAAAGTTGGGAGTTTGTATTGCCCTTTGTGTATATTCTTTCCGTTTCGTTAATTGTAGCCTGTAGCGAAGGTTTTTTCAATGGGTTTACATTCTTCAATAAAATTCTTACTCTATTCGTGGTGATCTTGCTATCCGTTGTCATCATAAATCGAGAAGAGTGGAAAAGCTTAAAGCAACTAATTTTAAGAAGTAGTTGATATATAGTCTCCCAATATTTTTATTGGACAAAGTTTTTCTATCAGGTCAATTAATTGGGATTTTCGATAATATCATGCTAAAACAAATAGGTAAGTTGTAATTTGGAGAGGTTTGACCTAGGCCAGAATTCTTTTTACTTGTTTCCCCGTTTTTCTTGATTGTTAATATGTGACTGAATTCTTACAGTAAAAAGATTTTGGGTTTTTGAGAGAACTCTATACTGACCCAAAAGAAAAGTCTCGCCATCTTTTTTTTCGGATTGCGTAGAAAAGATACAGCAGGGAATTAGTGTTTAGTAAATAGTTGTCCATAATGAAAAGCAACATAGACTTTCCATTGATCACCATCCAAATTCTAAATTGGAATAGAGCAACTGAAACGGTCAGAGCCATTGAAAGTGCAATTAATCAAAGTTATCCAAATTTTGAAGTTGTCGTAGTTGACAACGGATCAACAGATGGGTCGGTAGAGTTAATCTCGGGTAGGTTCCCTAACCTGAAGATAGTATCTCTGTCAAAGAACTATGGTTGTCCGGGCGGGAGGAACAGAGGGATTTCAGAATGCAGCGGTGAGTATATTTTCTTTTGTGATAATGATGGTGTATTGCATAAGGATGCCGTTAAATTTGCCTACGAAGAAATTTCTGGGAGAGCGGATTGTTTTGTAGTCACTGGGACAGTTCGAGAATTTTCAGATGAAAGGGAGATTGATGTCAAATATGAAATTATCCCATCTGAAACCTATAAGATTCATACTTTTCAGGGGGGGATTTGTCTAATCAGGAAGAAGGTTTTTTCCACGATCGAACTTTTCCCAGACGACTATATATACGGGGGGGAAGAGCAGTATTTATCGTTTAGGATAATGGATAAGGGGTATGAGATTAGAAAATCTGAAAACGTGATTCTTTGGCACAAGAAATCAAGTTATGCGAGGAACGTCAAAAATGAAACCTTAAATAGTTGGAGAAATAAACTTGCGAATGTTTATCAACTTTACCCTATTGAGTATTTTGTTCAATTTCTGATATATTTTGTTGTTGTATATCCCGTCTATGCACTCAAGGAAGGATTCTTTTTGGATTTTTTGCGAAGTATTCCGAAAATGTATTCAAACATGATCAAGTACAAGAGGATACCAGTCACTAGAAAAACATTCAAAACCATAAATCATATCAGGACAATGCTTGGCATGTGATTTAAAATCGCCTGATCCCAAGTTTTATACTTTGGAGTCCAAAAATGCAAACGCTTTCAAGTTCTCTTTTCTACGTTTTTTTGATGTCAATTTCCATCTATGGGGCCCAACTTGCTTCTAAGGTTAAACTTAGAGAAATAGTGGAAAGGGAGAAAAGATATGGATTAAATCTTTTTCACATACTAGTTGTGGTTCTTTTGTCTTTTTTTGTTGGGTTCAGAAATGACGTAGGTGTAGATTGGAAGGGATATGTTCAAGATTTTTATTCCATATCAGAGATTCCTGATATTTTTTCTTCAGATCAATACTACGAAAAGGGATACCTAATCATAAATTGGATGGTTGGTAGGTTGGGTCTAGGATTCCAAATAATGTTTTTTGTTGTGTCAGTCATAACTTGGACATTTTTCTTCAGATCGGTCCAGAATTTTCTTTTGCCGTTACTGATGTACTTTCTTTTCGTTGACGAATATTTTTTTTGGGGGATGAATGGAGTTCGGCAATTTGCGGCAATGGGAATTTGGGTATTTTCAGTCCGTTATATTTACGAGAGAAAACTATTTTACTATCTGTTTTATATCGGCATCGCAAGTTTATTTCATGCCACCGCTTGGCTAATGTTAGTCTTTTATTTTCTCAATTTTCAATTTTTATTCAAGAGAAGAATTTGGTTAGTGATTTATGGATTGTCAATACTGGTATTGGTCTCTGGAAACTTGACGCCAATATTGGATCAGATTCAATTAGGATTGCTCTTATTGGGCGATGGAGTTGAATCAGTAAGTAGATACTCAAGGTATGTTGAGTCGGGGAAATTCGTTGGATCTGAAGTGGGCATAGGTTTAGGATTCATTTATAAGCTGCTTATCAATGGGTTAATATTATGGTACTCCTCTAAATTAATTGCAGAGTTTGACTATTTGAGGATACACCTTTTTTTGTTTTTAGTTGGAGCAGTAATTTTTAACTTGTTTTTCGAGATTCAGCTTATAAACAGGCTTAATAGTTATTTTCTGATCATGAGGCCAATTTTACTTTCATATTTAGCGTATTACCTATGGTCTATTGAAAAAAAGAAATTGTTTTCACTTGGTTTGATGATTTCTTATTTCCTGCTGTTTCTGTTTGCGATTAGTGGAAATTCCAATAATTGCTGTCCCTATAAGATGATCTTTTGATTGTTTATACATTTCTATGCACCATTATTCTGAACAAATATTTAGCAGATTAGGTCTATAACGATAATATTAGAATGATGTTAGTTTATTATTGGTCAAAAATCTTAAAGAAACTACGTGGAGCTGCTATAAAGAATTCCACGATTGACCCAAGCTCAAAAATTGAATCAGGGAGCCATATCGTAAATACTCAAATGGGTAAACACTCATTTTGCGGGTATGATTGTGAAATTATCAATTGTGAAATCGGATCGTTCTGCTCAATAGCGAATGGTGTGGTTATTGGTGGCGGTTCCCATCCCATTGATTGGGTGGGTACATCTCCAGTATTTTATGAAGGTAGGGATAGTGTCAAGGCTAAGTTTTCCACTTTTTCGAGGGTTGCGCCGAAGAAAACGACCGTGGGGCATGATGTTTGGATTGGACAAAACGCATTGATCAAGCAGGGTGTTAGTATTGGGACCGGTGCGGTGATCGGCATGGGCAGCGTTGTCACTAAAGATGTTCCCCCTTATGCAATATTTGCAGGAAACCCAGCGAAACTAGTCCGATTTAGATTTGACGAAATTATTATTGAAAGACTTCTGTCTTCCAAATGGTGGGAATTGGATGAAGACACGCTTACTCGTGCAGCCGTTCATATCAAAGATCCGTTGGCTTTCCTAAAGTTCTTGGAATGAAGATTCTACATTGCTGTCTAGCTGCTTTTTACATCGACAACTTCGGCTATCAGGAAAACATTTTGCCGAAAATGCATAAGCTCCTTGGCCATGATGTGACCATTCTTGCCTCTACTGAAACTTACATTGGCTCTAAATTGGGCTATACCTCCCCTGGAGAATATATCAACGAGAATGGAATACCTGTTAAAAGAATTCCTTATTCTCGATTCATTCCAAGTGTGCTTGTGAGGAAACTTCGGTTATATGAAGGGATTGGGGCTTTTTTGAAAAAAGTTAATCCGGACATTATCTTTCTTCATGATGTCCAATTTTTGAGCATTGTGGAGATTGTTCGTTTTGCGCAAAGAAACCCCAATGTTAAGATCTATGCTGACGGGCATACGGATTTTGGGAATAGTGCAAAGAATTGGGTTTCTAGGAACATTTTGCACAAAGTAATATACAAGTGGTGCGCGAAAATGATTGAGCCTTATGTTTCCAAATTTTGGGGAGTCACGCCGTTGCGGGTTGATTTTTTTATAGATGTATATGGTATCAATAAGGAAAAGGTCGACTTGCTTGTTCTTGGTCTCGATGATTCAGAGTTGGATATTACTAACAAGGCTTTCGTGAGGGAAAAAGTAAGAACGAAGCATGGCCTTGGTGAAAAATTTGTCTTTATCTCTGGAGGCAAGATTGATCGACGGAAAAATATACATCTACTTTTGGAAGCCTTTTCGGATAAAGCCTTTGATGATTATCATTTAATTTTATTTGGTTCTATCACTGACGAGATGAGGGTAGAGATAGAAAAGCATCTAGGACAATCTAACATAACCTATCTTAAATGGCTTGAGCCAAAACAGGTATCCGAATATTTTATGGCAGCCGATTTTGGGGTTTTCCCTGGGACACATTCAGTATTGTGGGAACAAGCTGTTGGTGTGGGGTTGCCTGCAATATTCTGTAAGTGGGATGGAGTTACTCACGTGGATGTAGGAGGCAATTGCGTTTTTATCGAATCAATCTCTGCAGAGAAGATCGGAAAAACAATGCATGAAATTGTGATGGATTCAAATAGATTTGCATCTCTTAGAAAAAATGCAGAGGAAAAAGGGCCAAAAGTGTTTTCATACACTGAAATCGCCAAAAAATCAATCGATATGAATTAATATTTAGGTAACTAATGAAAAAATATCAAATCTGTACTAATTGCGTAATGGATACCTCAGATTCAAAAATCGTTTTTGATGACAAGGGAGTATGTGACCATTGCAATACTTTTTATAACGACATTCTTCCTTTTTGGCATACGGATGAGCGTGGTAGGAAGAAACTCGAAGATTTGGTTAATAAGATCAAGAAAGAGGGAAAGGACAAGGATTTTGATTGCCTTATGGGGATGAGTGGAGGAATTGATAGTTCCTATCTCTTGTACATTATGGTAAAGGAGTTTGGTTTGAGGCCGCTGGTTTTTCACGTAGATGCAGGGTGGAATTCCCAAATTGCTGTAAACAACATCGAAAGATTGGTTGATGGATTGGGTTTGGACTTATATACCGAGGTCATTAATTGGGAGGAAATAAAGGATCTACAATTGGCGTTTTTTAAATCCGGGGTGCCTCATGTAGATGTCCCACAGGATCACGCTTTTTTCGCGACTATGTATAAGTTCGCTAGCAAACATAAAATCAAATACATACTAACTGGAGGTAATTATTCAACCGAGTGTGTTAGAAATCCTTTAGAATGGATGTATTATCAGTCCGATTCGATTCAGCTCAAAGATATATACAAGAAGCATGGTACAGGAAAACTGAGAGACTATCCCGTGACGAACATATTATGGCACAAAATATATCTTCCCTATATCAAGGGAATCAAGTTGATCAGACCCTTGGATTTTGTACCCTACAATAAAGAAAAAGCGATGGAAGAGCTGGTCAATAAATTTGGCTATCAGAAATACCCTCAAAAACACTTCGAGTCGAGATTCACCAGATTTTACGAGAGCTTTTGGTTGTATGAGCGATTTGGGTATGATGTGAGGAGAGTGCAGTTTTCAAGCCTTATTTTGACGAACCAAATGACCCGGGAAGAGGCATTGAGGGCATTAGAAAATCTTCCCTATGATCCCGAAAACATCAAACACGACTTTGAGTATGTGGCTAACAAATTGGGAATAACCGTGGAAGAATTGAATCACTATTTTCATTTACCCAAGAAAACCTACAAAGACTTTAAGTCACAGGAGAGTATTTACAATGTTGGGGCCAAAGTCATGCGAGTACTTGGAAAGGAAAAAGGAGGTAAACGATGATAGGCATTATTGACTACGGATCTGGAAATATTCAAGCTATAAAGAACATATACAACAGACTTAACATTCCGGCTGAAATCCTCAGTACTCCAGAGTCATTGGAAAGTGCAGAAAGGCTTTTGCTTCCAGGGGTAGGGGCCTTCGACGCAACGATGAATCAGCTGATTTCCTCTGGACTTAAAGACAAGCTTGATGAGTTGGTATTGGAGAGAAAAAGAAAGATTTTGGGAATTTGTGTCGGAATGCAGATTTTGGCGCAATCCAGCGAAGAGGGCCATACACCTGGGCTGGGCTGGCTGGCAGGGCGAGTCAAAAGATTTAATGTCGCCAATTTTACCCAGAAGCCTTATCTCCCCCATATGGGTTGGAACACGGTGGAAATTCAACGAGCCCACCCCATCTTCGACGGGATAGACCACGATATGGGGTTTTATTTCGTTCATAGTTATTTTTTCGATGCCCAAAATGTGGACGACATCCTGTCTTTGACCCATTATGGTACTGAGTTCGCGTCAGGGGTTGCCAGCGGAAACGTTTTTGGATTCCAGTTCCACCCCGAAAAGAGCCATTCAAATGGTGTGCGGCTATTGGAAAACTTTGCTAAAATTTAGCCATGCTTAGGTCAAGAATTATCCCATGCTTGTTAGTCCACAAAAAAGGGCTAGTCAAAACCGTCAAATTCAAGGATCCCAAGTATGTCGGCGATCCACTGAATGCCGTCAAGATATTTAATGAGAAAGAAGTGGATGAATTAATGGTCTTAGATATCGATGCCACGGTAGAAGGTAGGGGACCTGATTTTGAGCTAATCAAAAAACTTGCGATAGAATGCAGGATGCCATTCTGCTACGGTGGTGGAGTGACCACAGTCGAGCAGGCAAAAACAATCATTAGTTTGGGGGCGGAAAAGGTTGCGTTGAGTTCCTCTGCAATTAAAGACCGTCGTTTGTTGAGGGATATTGGAGTCGCAGTCGGCGTCCAGAGTGTGGTTGTCGTGATTGATGTTAAAAAGACGGGGGGCTTATTCGGTAAGACTTTTGAAGTCTTCATTAAAAATGGCAAGGAAAAAGTTGACGTGAAATTGTCTAAACTTATTCAGGATCTCAATGAGATAGGTGTGGGGGAGATCGTCATCAATTCCATAGATAGAGACGGTACCATGGAAGGTTACGATTTGGAATTGGTCGATTCGATCCGGAATCAAACAGATTTTCCAATCACGGTCCTAGGCGGGGCGGGCACCTTTTCCGATATCAAGTCGCTTATTGATAGATATAGAATCATCGGTGCTGCTGCGGGTAGTCTATTTGTCTTCAAAGGAAAATATAGAGCAGTATTGATTAGCTACCCAAATCGAAGTGAAAAGAAGTCGATTCTTAATTTAAGTTGATCAATGAAACAGATTATACAGGACCTAAAAAACGGCCATACAATTCTAGAGGAAGTACCAGCTCCAGAAGTCAAAACTGGCCAAATTTTGATCCAAACAACACGAAGTTTGGTTTCCTTGGGTACGGAGAGGATGCTTGTTGAGTTCGGCAAAGCCAATTTTTTGGAAAAAGCCCGTCAGCAGCCAGATAAAGTAAAGGAAGTGCTCCAAAAGGTGAAGACGGATGGTTTGAGACCTACCATTAATGCGGTGATGAACAAACTTGGTCAACCGTTGCCATTGGGCTATTGCAACGTCGGTAGGGTCATTGGCATCGGCAAAGGTGTCACAGACTTTAAAGTTGGCGATCGGGTAGTCTCCAATGGACCCCACGCAGAGTACGTTTCAATACCAAAAAATTTGGTTGCACGAATTCCGGACGATGTATCAGATGAAGATGCTTCCTTCACGGTGATTGGAGCCATTGGCCTGCAGGGAATAAGGCTGGCAAATCCCACATTTGGGGAAACTTTTGTGGTCGTAGGCCTTGGGCTAATCGGTCTAATTACTGCCCAGCTCTTAAAGGCGAACGGATGTCGTGTTATAGGATTTGATTTTGATCAGGCCAAGGTGGATTTGGCTAATACTTTTGGTGTAGTGGGGGTGAATCCGAGTAAAGGCATCGACCCTGTTGCGTTTGTGAATTCGGTGACAGACGCTGTTGGCGCCGACGGCGTTATCATCACGGCTTCAAATAAAAGCAATGAAATAATCTCACAGGCGGCGAGGATGTCACGCAAGAGAGGAAGGATCGTTCTAATCGGCGTTATCGGATTGGATATTTCGAGGGCTGATTTTTATGAAAAGGAGTTGACTTTCCAAGTGTCATGCTCATACGGTCCCGGCAGATATGACGAACATTACGAGCAAAAGGGGCAGGATTACCCCCTAGCTTTTGTAAGATGGACTGAAAAGAGAAATTTCGAAGCAGTCCTTCATGCCATTTCTACCGGAGCAATCAAGGTTGGACCACTGATAACTGAAAGGATTCCTTTGGAACAATTCGACCAAATTTACGGCAATATGTCCAATGGGAGGTCAATCGCTTCCATCCTCGAATATTCGGAAAACGATGAAATCCCGAAAAGGACAATTTCACTAGTCCACAGCAAAATCAAATCAGGTAGTGGGGTCGTCGGAATAATCGGAGCGGGTAATTTCACTTCGGCCATGATTCTTCCGTGCTTGAAAAAGACCCAGGCAAGGCTGAAAGTCATTTCTAGTTCAGGTGGCTTGTCCGGAACCGTGCTAGCGAAAAAATTTGGTGTGGAACAATCAACCACGAGCAATCAAAGTATTCTTGATGATCAGGAAGTCGATTTGGTCATGGTTACTACAAGGCACAATTCCCATGCAAATCTTGTAATTCAATCACTTCTTGCAGATAAACATGTATTTGTTGAAAAGCCGCTTGCGCTGACAAATGAAGAGTTGATGCGAATACTGGATGTTTATCACCAATCTGGTAAGTCGATTTCTGTTGGCTTCAACAGGAGATTTGCACCTCTTGCATTGCAGATGAGAAATGCTTTGGGTTCGACTGATACGCCAATGAACATAGTGGCTACCATGAATGCAGGATTTATTCCAGGTAATTCTTGGGTTCACGATTTGGAAGTAGGTGGGGGAAGAATCATAGGGGAGGCTTGTCATTTTATTGACCTGTGCACCTACCTCACAGGATCCTTAGTCAACTCTGTCTGTATGAATTCGCTTGGGGAAAATCCTGAAGAGAATACCGATAATGCGAGCATTTTGCTGTCCTATGAGAATGGGTCAAATGCGGTCATTAATTACTTTTCAAATGGGCACAAAAGCTATTCGAAGGAGAGGATTGAAGTTTTTCATCAGGGCAGGGTGCTGATTATGGACAATTGGCGGAAGTTGCAGGGGTATGGATTTAGGAATTTCAGTTCAGCTTCGTCAGGGCAGGACAAAGGGCATCAAATCCAGTTTAATCGATTAATTGACTCTATTAAGAGAGGTGGTGATCCCATTATCCCAATCGATGAATTAGTGAATACGACTAAGGCAAGCTTTGCTGCGATCGAAAGCTTGAAGTCCAAGTCATGGGTTTCAGTACAATAGAACTAGCGACAGCGATTAAGGGAATATGAATATAGATTTAATAGCGGGCGCAAGACCTAACTTCATGAAAATTGCCCCAATCATTGACGCCATTTATGAGGCGCGTTCCAAAGGGAATAACATTGGGTTTAGATTGGTCCACACTGGGCAACACTACGATAAGAACATGTCCGACAGTTTTTTTGAGCAGCTCGGTATTCCTGAACCTGACATCAACTTAGGTGCTGGCGGTGGGACACAAGCCGAACAAGCCGCAGCAATAATGGTTGGATACGAGAAATTGTTGATAAATGAGAAATCAGACCTTTGCTTAGTGGTGGGTGACGTGACATCAACTATGGCATGCGCGATAGCGGCCCAAAAATTGCATGTGCCGGTGGCACATGTTGAAGCGGGTATCAGATCGGGAGATTGGACTATGCCGGAGGAAATCAACAGAATGGTGACTGATAGTATTACCAACTACTTTTTTACTACTACCGAAATAGCAAACAATAACCTTCGCAAATCTGGAGTGGAAGAGGAACGAATATTTTTTGTTGGCAATACAATGATAGATACGCTTTTAAAACACAGGCACAGATTCCAAAAGCCCTCGATTTGGGACGAATTGGGTTTGAAGAATTCGGAATTTATAGTAATGACACTGCATCGACCAGCCAATGTCGATCAGGAATTTAAGCTGCGAACACTTGTAGACGAAATAGTTACTAATTCCAAAGACCTACCTTTGATATTTCCAGTACATCCCCGGACAAAGAAAATTTTGGAGAATCTAGGTATTTCCCATCCAAGATTACATATGATAGAACCGCTGGGGTATTTGGAATTCAATTTCCTAGTCGAAAACGCTAAATGTGTAATTACTGATTCGGGAGGGATTACAGAGGAAACGGCTGTAATGGGTATTCCATGTATGACGTTACGTGACAACACGGAGAGACCAGAAACTATCTCTCGGGGAACCAATGAGCTTATCGGTACTGATCCAAAGGCGATCAAGCCAAATATGGAAAAGCTCTTTTCGGGAAACTGGAAAAAAGGGGGAGAAATCGAGAAATGGGACGGAAAGACATCCGAAAGAATCGTGCAACATCTGCTAAATATTTTCTCAAAGAAATAAAAATAGGTTTGGAGGTGATTTCAAAGATTGGATTGTATACTCGAACGATAAGCCACCTGAAAATGAAACAGGTGGCTTATCAGTTTAAATATCGGTTTGTAAAGCCTCGCAATCTCAAGAAGCACTCTGGTGGGAATTTTAGTGTCACTCGGCTGAAATTTCAGGAAATACCAGTCCAATATGAGATTTTGGCTGTATCCGATACTCATCTCAAATTCAATTTCTTGAATCTTCAAAAGGAGTTTGAGGGCGCAGTGGACTGGAATTTTCAGGGTTTTGGAAAACTTTGGAATTACAATTTGCAATACCTGGATTTTCTAAAACAGCAATCAGTCTCGTTTGAGATCAAGGCAAAACTTTTGGCTGAAGTATACAATAATCTATGGGATGGTAGACTTCGGTTGGAGCCATACCCAGTAAGTCTCCGGATTATGAACGTGATTCGATTTTTCTCCACACAGGAAATTATTCGGCCAGATGACGAAGTTTTTGTTATGGTCTTTGCGGAGGCAAAGTACCTATCCAAAAATCTCGAATTTCACATTTTGGCAAATCATCTCTTGGAAAACCTTTTTGCATTGTTGATGGCGGGGCATTTTTTTGGTAACGAGGATTGGATCAAGAAAGCCGAGAGGTTCTTAGAGATTGAATTGGAGGAGCAAATATTGAGGGATGGGGCGCATTTCGAATTGAGTCCAATGTATCACCAAATCATCCTATTTCGAATATTGGAGGCAATTGGCTACTTGTCGGAATCTAGCCAAGTTAGAGGGCTGCTCCAGCAAAAGGCTATTTTGATGCTTTCTTGGCTCAATGAAGTATCATTTTCGAACGGAGAAGTTCCACATTTCAACGATTCCACATACGGTGTTTCATTGAATACAACTCAATTGAATCAACTCGCGTCTCTTCAAGCCTTACCAATCAACAAAAACATTCATTTGAAGGAATCGGGATACCGTAAGTTTAAAAACAGTCGTATGGAACTTGTGATCGATGTGAATGGCATTAGTCCAGGCTATCAGCCTGGCCATGCCCATGCAGACACATTTTCATTTGTTTTATATATCCTTGATTTTCCGATAATTGTCGATGCTGGTGTCTCTACGTACAATATTTCTTCTAGAAGGGATTTAGAAAGGTCGACAATGCTTCACAATACGGTTTCAATCAATGGCGGGAATTCTTCAGAAGTTTGGGCTGGATTTAGGGTTGGACGTAGAGCTATCGTGACCATACACGAAGACAGCGATCAAGGGATATTTGCCTCTCATTCTGGATACAGAAATCTCGGTATTGAGGTTTTTAGGCGCTTGAAAATTTCAAACGGGAGGATTGAAATTGAAGATTTACTTGTCGGGGACCTTTCGCTTGTGAAGCCTCAATTAAATTTTCACTTTCACCCGTCCATTTCAATTAGGGATGTAGGAGAAAATACCTTCAGTATCGGGAAGGACATCTTAATGGAATTCGACAGTAAACTCTCTGTAGCAATACAGGAATATGATTATTGTCTCGGTTTCAATAAGCTTGCGAAGGCGAAAAAAATCAATGTTGTTGGCTTCAAAGAGGATGTAAAAACCACAATCAAAATAAACTAATGAGAATTCTTTTTCTATCCGATAATTTTCCCCCAGAGGTAAATGCGCCAGCAAATCGCACGTTTGAGCATTGCAAAGAGTGGGTCAAAGAAGGCATAGAGGTTACGGTGGTTACCTGTGTTCCGAATTTCCCCAAGGGAAAGGTATTTGACGGTTATAGGAATAAACTTGTCCAAAAGGAAACAATTGAAGGAATAACCGTCATTCGGGTCTGGTCCTACATAACGGCAAACGAGGGGTTTTTAAAGAGGATTCTGGACTACGTCAGCTATGCAACTATGGCTTTTTGGGTTTCTCTTTTCATAAGGACCGATCTGATAGTCGCAACTTCTCCCCAGTTTTTCACTGCCATCGCTGGTAGCATGGCAGCATTTTTTAAAAGAAAAAAATGGGTGATGGAAGTTAGGGATATTTGGCCGGAATCGATTGTAGCAGTGGGAGCTATGAAAAAAAACTCAGCGATAAGGTTTTTTGAATGGGTGGAAACTAGACTATATCGATCGGCGCATAAAATTGTGGTTGTAACTGATGCTTTCAAATCCAACCTAATAGGGAAAGGTGTAAATCCAGAGAAAATATTCGTTTTTAAAAACGGAGCAAATCTTGACCAATTCACACCTGGTACAAAGGATGCTTCACTGGTCCAAAAGCTGGGTTTGCAAGGCAAGTTTGTGATCGCCTACATCGGTACACATGGATTGGCACATGGATTGGATTTTATTTTGAATTGCCTTTCAGAGCTCGAAGAGGAACTGAAAGAAGTATTCTTCCTTTTCATGGGCGATGGTGCCGAAAAGAGAAACCTCGTTAATTCCGCAAATCAAAAAATGCTATCGAATGTAGCTTTTATCGACTCGGTACCCAAGCAGGAGGTTCTTGGGTATTTGCGCCTTATGGATGTAGCGTTGGTAAACTTGAAGAAAAGTGATACATTTTTAACGGTGATTCCATCAAAGATATTTGAGGCGGCGGCAGTCGAAAAGCCCATCCTCTTGGGACTTGAAGGTGAAACCAAATTGTTGATTGAGCAATATAACGCAGGGCTTTGTTTTGGTCCCGAAAACAGGGAGTCATTTGTTGCTGCCGTAAAGTCTATTTACAAGGATGCTGACGCGTATCTCCGATACAAGCAAGGTTGCCGTAAACTTGCAGATGATTTTGATAGAAAGAAAATCGCAAAACAGATGCTCGATGTCCTTTTGGATTAAGCGAAAACCATATACCTCGAAGAAACAACTACCACTAGTCAGGATGTCATTACGATTTTGTAAGTTCTTTACCATCATGCTCGTCTTTTCGGGATTTTTTCTGTCGGTAGGAATTCAGTCAGGCTATTGCCAAGATCTACAAACTAACAGTCTAATCTTCCAAGAACTCACTAGGAGAGCCCAATTGCAAGGCGATTTTGACAGCGATTACTCACTTTTCATCAGAAATTTTGAATTCCGTGGAATACCATATTGGGATTCATTGGGAGCAGAGCGGAATTTGCGATTCCTTGAGAACAGCGACAGTATTGCTTTTAAATATTTGCCAGTTTTTTCCATTACCCAGTTTAATTCCAAAAGGCCTTGGGGATGGGCTGATGGCGCAATCGCACCAAATGTCGGTTTGCAGCAATATCTTTCATCAGGGATATTTGGTAATTTCAAGTTTATCCACTACCAGTTTCAGCCAGAAATTGTGATTGCACAAAACAAGGCCTACTTCGGTTTTTCTGAGAATTGGGATGACGAAGTGACTCGATTAAGGTTCAATGACTTCAACTATGGTGATTTCCCAGAAAGATTTGGAGCGAGTCCGACAACTCGTTTTTTTCTTGGACAGACAAAGTTGACCGCAAAATTCGGAGCCTTTGAAAGCGGATTTTCTACTCAAAACATATGGTGGGGGCCAGGCCAGTGGAATAGTTTGATATTTTCAAATAATGGCCCTGGGTTCTTCCATTTTACTTTCAATACATCAAAACCTGCCAAGACAGCAATAGGAAATTTTGAAGGACAATTTATAATCGGAAGATTAGAGAATTCAAAAATTTTTCCAACTCAATTTCAAAGTGAACATGATAAATTTTTTAGACCATTTGTAGATAATTGGAGGTATCTTAACGGCTTAAGTATATCCTATAACCCGAAATGGTTGAAAGGTTTCTTTTTTGGATTAAATCGTACCGTACAACAATACAACGATAGTAGGGGCAATAGATTCTTGGATTTTTTCCCAGTTTTTGAACCATTTCAAAAGACCCGTGCGGGACTTGACCGAGATGAGGAAGGCAAGGATCAGCAGGTTTCCGTTTTCTTCAGGCTTGTAAATCAACAATTTAAGGCAGAAATCTATGGTGAGTTTGGAAGAAGGGACCACGCCTTGAATTGGAGGGAATTTATTTTGAATCCGGAACATGCGAGGGCATATATTTTAGGTTTTAACAAGTTAATAGATGTTGGGAAAGGAAGTGGAGAGTTCATTCAGTTAAGAGGAGAGATTACACATCAGCAGGAGTCAGTGAATAGATATATTAGATATCCTGGATTGGCTGGAGGATTGATATGGCATTCACATACAAGGGCCAGGGGATTTGTACATCGGGGACAACCCCTCGGTGTTGGTATTGGAGCCGGATCAAATATTCAGACGTTTGAAATTTCTTATGTCAAAGGTTTTGACAAAGTTGGGATATTATTAGAGCGCCTAGAAAATCAGCAGGATTTTTACTATCGCTCCCTCGCCTATGAGCAGAATTCTACGCCATGGATTGATTTGAGCGTTGGATTAATTTTCTCGAAGAAGTGGAATAATCTAATTTTGAACTCACGTCTGCAGGCTGTCCAAGCACACAACCTGCAATGGGGATTTGGTGATACAGAGCGTGGAGATTTCGAGGGGATAAATACTGTTTTTTCAAGCCATTTCCAAGCCAATATTATTTATCTAATTCGAAAAAGAAACAATTAACTAACACCTCACCATGAAAGGTATCATCCTCGCGGGCGGCTCAGGCACAAGGCTTTATCCAATTACCAAAGGTACTTCAAAGCAGCTTTTGGCGATTTATGACAAACCGATGGTTTACTATCCGATGTCGGTATTGATGCTTGCAGGAATTAGGGAAATACTAATCATCAGCACTCCTCATGATTTGCCGGGCTTCAAGAAACTTTTTGGCGATGGATCTGATTTGGGTTTGAATATTTCCTATGCTGAACAACCATCTCCGGATGGTTTGGCACAAGCTTTTATCATAGGCGAGGAATTTATTGGAAAGGACAATGTCTGCTTGGTACTTGGTGATAACATCTTCTATGGGCACGGCTTCACCAAACTGCTTCAAAACTCCGTGAAAACCGCCGATAAGGAAGGGAAAGCAACGGTCTTTGGTTACTATGTGAAAGACCCAGAGCGATATGGAGTAGTGGAATTTACGCCTGCAGGCAATGCTGTTTCGATTGAAGAAAAGCCCAAGCACCCCAAAAGCAATTATGCGGTAGTAGGATTGTACTTTTATCCAAACTCGGTCGTGGAGATCGCCAAGAAAATTCGTCCAAGCGATCGAGGGGAATTGGAAATCACCACGGTCAACCAAGAATATTTGGAAAGGAATCAGCTTCAAGTGGAAATCATGGGCAGGGGATATGCCTGGTTGGATACAGGTACACATGAATCCATGCTTGAGGCTTCCAACTTTATCCAAACAATTGAAAAAAGACAAGGTTTGAAGGTCGCTTGCCTCGAAGAAATAGCCTTTGAAATGGGATACATATCAGAAGAAAAATTGAGGTATTTAGGACAAGCAATGAGCAAAAACGAATATGGTCAATATATACTACATAAACTTAAGCTAAGGTCTCTTGGCAAACCCTAATAAATTTAGGATAATTTTACTCTGAAATTAAACTTTTCAAATTTATCGGGCCAAACTATCTCTAGATTCGATAACTTGTTGGATTTTGGCCTAATTATTGATATATTTGCAGCAAATTTCTTTTTATGATCATTTTTCTAGCAGTAGTTACCGCGTTTTTGGTTGGATTCCTTCTCACCCCCATCATCATTATGATCTTGAAGAAGATGCAGTTGATGGATACACCCGGGGGACGAAAAATTCACAATGGTTTTATACCTTCTATGGGAGGGATTGGTTTTGTCACAGCCACGTTTCTTTCGGTATTGTCTTGGCTTGATTCATCCAACATTGTCGAAATCAGGTTCCTTCTTGCGGCCTTTGGCTTGATGTTTTTTGTCGGCCTGCGTGACGACATGGTCAACATGAGCGCGCTGCAAAAATTGGCTGGTCAGTTTATTGCGGCATATTTGGTTGTGGTCATGGCTGATATCAGATTAACCGGATTTTATGGTTTTTTTGGAATCTATGAATTACCGCTATATGTGAGCTATTTTATCTCCATTTTCACTATTCTGGCATTGACTAACTCGTTTAATTTGATTGATGGGCTAGATGGACTTGCGGGGTCAATCAGTTTGGTGACATTCATGTTCCTCGGGTGGTGGTTTATGGAGGCCGGTCTCGAAAGTTATGCTACGTTTGCTTTTATCTTGGTGGGGGCTGTCGCTTCGTTTTTGGTCTACAATTGGCATCCCGCAAAAATATTCATGGGAGATACAGGCTCCTTGAGCTTAGGTTTTGCACTTGCGGTTCTCACGATCTTATTTATTGACCGTAATGGGACGATGCAAGATTTTGAAGGTTGGAAGTTTAATGCACCCATTGCTACCGGAGTAGCCCTTTTAATTATTCCAATTTATGATACTACCCGGATTTTCATCAAAAGGATAATGAAAGGCAAGTCACCTATGGCACCTGACAAAAGCCATGTTCATCATTTCCTCCTTAGGATGGGAATGAGACATGATGAGGTTACTTTGACCTTGGTTTTCGTGAAACTTGCATTCATCGGAATGATCTTTATCGGTTCAAGTTGGAGCGAATATGTGTTGTTACCCACTGTTGTTTTGACTGCGATTATTCTCGGCATCAACTTGGACAATCTGACTCTCAAAAAAGTCAAGAAAAATAATCGAAAATCTCCGCCTATTTTATCCAAGCGTACTAGGAAACGTACTAATTCGAAGCCTGAGATACAGGAAGAAATACTTGATAAGGCGCGTATTTTGGACAATTAATAGCCTTGATATGTCAATATACTAGAGACCTTTGGTTTTATGCCAAAGGTTTTTTTGTTTTGGTCAGAGAAAAACGAAAAGAATTTTACTTTCCTCTAAATTTGGGTACATTTTACCGAAACAATGACCGAAAGAATACTCCTTTCCCCCCCGGTGTTTGACGGCAATGAGCAAGGCTTTGTCAGAGATGCATTTTCTGTTTCGAATATTTCGACTTACGGCAACTTGCTCGTCCAATTTGAAGCAAAATTGCTTGCCTTCACTGAGGGCTACCAGGCCCTGGCTACAAATTCAGGAACCTCGGCGCTCCACTTGGCCATGAGGTTGATTGGCATTAAACCCGGCGATGAAGTTATTTGTCAGTCGTTTACATTTTGTGCATCAGCAAATCCAATTTGTTATCAAGGTGCAATTCCAGTGTTTGTAGATAGCGAGTCTGAAACTTGGAACATGGATCCCGTCTTGCTCGAGGAGGCAATAATCCAGCGACTGAAAAAGGGGAAAAAACCAAAAGCAATCGTTGTCGTGGATCTTTATGGCATGCCTGCGAAATTTGACCAGATTTTAAGTCTTGCAGATAAATACCAAATCCCCGTGATTGAAGATGCGGCAGAGGCTCTTGGCTCTAAGTACAAAGGAAAGTTTTGTTCATCGTTCGGTGCCTTTGGAGTATTTTCCTTTAACGGGAACAAGATAATCACTACCGGTAGCGGAGGCTGTCTTGTTTCCTCAGATTCAGAGGCAATCAAAAAGGCAAAGTATCTGGCGCTACAGGCAAAAGACAATGTACATTTTTACAGACATCAGGAAATCGGATATAACTATTGCATGAGTAATCTTTCTGCTGCAGTTGGTTTGGGACAACTTGAAAAACTTGAAGAAAAAGTTCGAAGTAGGCGGAAAACCTACGAGAGATACGTCCAGATGTTTTCTGATTTCGAAGGAATCAATTTATTGGCTGAACCCGAAGGAGTGAGAAGCAATAGATGGCTAAGCACGATCACGATCGACAAGGCCGTGACCGGGTTTGACCACGAGGACGTAAGGCAAGCTCTTGCTGCTCAGCAAATTGAAAGTAGGTATTTATGGAATCCGCTGCACCTCCAGCCCATCTTTAAGGGTTGCCCGTACTTTGGGGGGAATGTGGCAGAAAGTCTTTTCAACATAGGCCTTTGCCTGCCGAGTGGCGAAATGCTCAGTGAACTTGACCAAGAGCGAATCGTTGGGATTATAAAATCTTTGCGAAAGGTATAACCCATGTACAGAGGCTGGGGCAAGAGATTTTTGGATGTTTTTCTGGCAGGGATAATGCTTATACTGTCAGCTCCGATTTTTATTATTGCGACACTTGCATTGGCAACCATAAATCGTGGAAATCCCCTTTTTTTACAACCACGCCCTGGCCTTCATGGTAAAGTGTTCACCCTGGTGAAATTCAAGACAATGCGGGATGCCTTTGATCATCAAGGAAATCTCCTACCTGACAATCAGAGGATAACTAAATTGGGCAGTTTCATGAGGAAGGCGTCGATCGATGAACTACCTCAACTTTGGAATGTCCTTAAAGGCGAAATGAGTCTAGTCGGTCCAAGGCCGTTACTTGTCGAATATCTTCCGCTCTATGATGAGAAGCAAGCGCGCCGGCATTTGGTAAAGCCTGGAATTACGGGTTGGGCACAAATAAATGGTCGTAACAGTCTATCCTGGAGTGAGAAATTTGATCTTGATATTTGGTATGTCGATCATATTTCTCTACACTTAGATACCAAGATACTACTCCTTACCATCAAAAACGTACTTTTTCGCAAAGGAGTCAACAACTCGGAAAACGTATCTATGCCGAAATTCACAGGTAATTCGGATATAGGGGATGGCCCCAACAGCCCAACAGACTAGTGGGTTAATTGATTTTTGTCAAGTTATTTAACTATTCAATCTTTTGGTTTGCATTTTGAGCTTTGATTTTTGTATCACAAACTTTGAAATCTGCTTTGTGAAATAAGCGCGTTATTAATTTTCAATTAAAATTGCCAGTGATTTAATAATATTTATATTTGATCACGATTAATCACCATTATCATCATTCGATTCTACTTGATGTGATAATTTTCTTCGCTAGATGAACTTCCTGAAAGATCTCAAAATTCTTCCGCGTTGGGTAATAGCCTCACTGGATACTTTTCTACTTTTCCACGCAGCGGTGCTTGCATTCTTCTTAAGATTTAACTTCGATTTTGGACAAATCGAAAACAGCGGGTTTTTCCTTGGAAGTCTCTATTTCGCCTTTTCCGGTACAGCCGTGATGTTGTTTACCAAGAGTTACAAAGGAATTGTTCGACATACCGGTCTCAAAGATAGCCTTCAAGTATTCAGGACAGTTTCGGTGAATTTCGCATTGATTCTTGTACTAAATATTGCGATTGACTTCTTCGGAAACGTGGGGTATTTGATTCCGTTTTCCGTTTTGGTGATTGCAACGTTGAGTTCCCTTTTCTTACTGATTATCTACAGGCTGTTAGTTAAAGAATTGTTTCTTTACCTTAAATCCGGATTTGTGAATAACGTGAAAAGGACAGCTGTACTTTACGGTGCAAGTGAGGTAGGATTGAGAACCCTTGAGGTTCTAAACAGTGATCCAAAATCACAAGTTGAGGTTGTAGCTATCTTGGACGACGATCCGAAAAAAGTCGGAAAAGTTATTGGAGGAATTAGGATTTACCGCGGCTTGGATCAATTAAGCAAGCTGGTGAAAACAGCAAAGGCAAGTGAATTAATAATTGCCGTTGAGGGTCTTTCAGTCCAACGGAAAAAAGAGATTCTCGATACATGTTTCAAACTTGGAATACATGTTAGCATAATACCCTCCGTAAATAGGTGGATAAAGAGCAGCCCTAAAAGTGAAATCGTCCGCGATCTTAAAATTGAGGATTTATTGGGTCGTGAACAAATATCCTTGGACAATCTGCGGGTGATGGAAGAGTTGACGAACAAGGTCGTATTGGTTACCGGTGCCGCAGGTTCAATTGGTAGCGAGCTTTGCCGGCAAATCATGCACTACAATCCTAAGTTGCTGCTGATGCTGGATTTCTCTGAATCCGCATTGTATGAACTTGAAATCGAGATTAGCAATTCGGGTTTTCTGACAAAAAGCTTGGCGATTCTTGCCGACGTACGAGACAAGGAAAAAATGAAATCCCTCTTTGCCGAGTACAAACCTGAGATGGTGTTTCACGCCGCTGCATATAAGCATGTACCGATGATTGAAAACTATCCACAAGAAGCAATTAGAAGCAATATCCTCGGAACCAAAATACTCGCGGACTTGGCGGTGATCTACATGGTCGAAAAGTTTGTGTTTGTAAGTACCGATAAAGCTGTAAACCCAACAAATGTCATGGGCGCTACCAAGCGTGCAGCAGAGATGTACGTGCAATCCTTAAACATCTTTTTGGAGAGTCACCACAAGAAAAACCACACCAAATTCATTACAACGCGATTTGGAAACGTCTTGGGTTCAAATGGATCTGTAGTTCCGATGTTCAAGAGACAATTGCTCCAAGGTGGGCCACTTACGGTTACCCACCCAGAGGTGACAAGGTATTTTATGACGATTCCTGAGGCTTGCCAACTGGTTTTGGAAGCGGGAGCAATGGGCGAGGGGGGTGAGATTTATGTCTTTGATATGGGGGAACCAATCAAGATCATTGATCTGGCAGTTAATATGATTCGTTTAAGCGGAAAGAGAGTTGGTCAGGATGTTCAGATAGTTTTTACAGGCCTGAGGGATGGGGAGAAGTTATATGAAGAACTTTTGAATTCGTCCGAACAGGTGAAAATTACCCACCACCCTAAGATATTGATTGCGAAGGTAGCTCCGGTACATTACTACAAGATAGAAGGTCAGATCGATTTGTTTGAAAAAATGCTGGGTAGGTCTACTGACAACGATCTTGTATTCCACCTTAAATCCATAATACCTGAGTTTAAAAGCAATGTCTCAAGGTTCGAAGTGTTGGATCGCCTTAATTAAGTCTGGTTAAGAACACTATCAAAAAAAAGCTCCCCATCCAAGATAGGGAGCTTTTTCTTTTTGTGGCGTTTTTATGCTTAATCCGCCAAATATTTTTCAACGTCCGAGTAGGGCATGTTGAACGCCTCCGCAACGGCCTTGTAAACGATTTCACCGTTGATCACATTCAAGCCCGGGACCAAGTCCGGATTATCCTGGGCGGCTTTTTTCCAGCCTTTATCCGCTAACTGAATGGCATAAGGTAATGTCGCATTTGTAAGCGCCAAAGTTGAGGTATAGGGTACCGCACCGGGCATATTGGCGACACAGTAATGCACAACGTCATCGATGATGTAGGTGGGATTTTCGTGCGTGGTAGGTTTGCATGTTTCGATGCATCCTCCCTGGTCCACCGCTACGTCGACCAATACCGTACCGGGTTTCATCAGTTTAAGCATGTCCTTCGTAATCAAGTGAGGTGCTTTCGCTCCTGGAATCAATACAGCTCCCACAATAAGGTCAGCGTGTTTTACCATTTCCCTGATGTTGTATTCGTTGGACATCATTGTTTTCACGTTTGCGGGCATTACATCTGCGAGATGCCGCATTCGTGGTAGGGAAACATCCATTATGGTGACATCTGCACCCAATCCTGCGGCCATCCATGCAGCCTGCGTTCCAACAATTCCACCGCCCAGTATAAGTACTTTTGCGGGCAGCACGCCAGGTACACCCCCGAGAAGAATTCCCCTTCCTTTCAGAGGTTTTTCAAGATAGTTAGCCCCTTTTTGGATCGCCATCCGTCCTGCAACCTCGGACATTGGCACCAACAGAGGCAGGCTTCTATCTGCTTTCTCAACGGTCTCGTACGCGAGGCAAACCGCTTTGCTCGCTACCATTGCCTTTGTGAGAGGCTCATAAGAAGCAAAGTGGAAATAGGTGAATAGTAATTGATTTTCTTTTATCAGCTTATATTCCGGCTCGATGGGTTCTTTGACCTTGATGATCATTTCTGCGATTCTATAAGTTTCCTCTATATTAGGAAGAATCGTCGCGCCGGCTGTTGTGTATTCTTCGTCTTGAAAGCCACTGCCAACGCCCGCCGAATGTTGTACATATACCTGATGACCTCTTTTTACAAGCTCTTTTGCACCTGCAGGTGTCAGCGCCACCCGGTTCTCATTGTTTTTGATTTCCTTTGGAACACCAATTATCATATTGTTAAAATTTGGGTTTTATTTGAGTAGTTTGCAAAGATAATGAGGTATTCTGAATCGAGTTCGAAATCATTATACTTATTTTGAATCAAAGTCCATACATTGTTGAAATTGAAATTTTGTTTTGAAAAATGACAATTTATTTACTAAAATTTCGATTTTGTAATTTTTGGAAAGTAATATTTTGAAGATTTTATTTTTTCGGATTTTGCATTTATAAACGTTGGTGAAATCTGGGATTATAAATCTTTTAAAATACCGATTGAGAGAAATGAAGAATTTTATTCTGTTAAAATTGAATTTTATTTATTTTTTTAAAACAAGTTTGAAAAAACATTTAAAAAAATTTTGTACTCAGGTTTGCAAAGACTTTGAATTTATTTATTTTTGAAATGACTGCTTGCAAAAAGCGCTAAACCCAAATAACAAAGAGATTAAATAAAAATGACAAAAGTGGCAACATTTTCCAAACATAGGGCCCATAAGATTTCCGATAGAGAGATACTCCTTCGCGACTACCGAATTGCCCAAGAAAGTAGACAGGCTTCGTTGATGGGCAGAAAGGAAGTATTTATGGGTAAGGCGAAGTTTGGGATTTTTGGAGATGGCAAAGAACTTGCCCAATTGGCCATGGCACGCTATTTCAGGGATGGTGATTTCCGCTCGGGATACTACAGGGACCAGACCTTTATGTTTGCAATCGGTCAATCCAATGTAAGGGAATATTTTGCTCAATTGTATGCGCACACAGATGTAAACTTAGATCCTGCGTCCGGGGGAAGATTGATGAACGGGCACTTTGCGACACGTTCCTTGAACGAAGATGGTACCTGGAAGGATCTTATGAAAATGAAGAACTCGGCTGCGGATATTTCTCCAACAGCCGGCCAAATGCCCAAATTACTCGGTTTGGCGTATGCTTCGAAATTGTACCGTCAGAATCCGGAGTTGAGATCCCTAACCCAATTTAGCGATAATGGCAATGAGGTAGCCTGGGGTACAATTGGCAATGCGTCTACCTCAGAGGGTATGTTTTTTGAGACAATCAATGCAGCAGGTGTGCTTCAGGTACCGATGGTTGTTTCGGTGTGGGATGACGGCTATGGTATATCTGTACCGAATGAATACCACACGACAAAGGGTAGCATTTCGGATGTTTTGAGAGGATTCCAAAGGAATGATGACCAGAAGGGTTACGAGATCTTTGTGGTGAAAGGTTGGGATGTCGAAGGTTTGGACCGCGCGTACAGCAATGCGGCACGGATAGCAAGGGAAGAACACGTCCCTGTAATCATTCACGTAATCGAAATGACCCAGCCGCAAGGGCACTCCACATCAGGTTCACATGAGAGATATAAATCCAAGGAAAGGTTGGAGTGGGAGCGTGAATACGATTGCATTCTGAAGTTCCGTGAGTATTTGGTTTCTCATTCCATTGCCACGGACGAGGAGTTAGACAAGATTGACCAAGAAGCCAAGCAGTATGTTAAATCTGAAAAAGAGGCTGCATGGAATGCGTTTTCAAAGGAAATTAAGGGTGAGTTGAATGAAGCAGTAGCATTGATAAGGCAAGCGTCGAAGGCATCGGCCCAAAAAGTGCATTTGGAGCAAATGGCTGATGACCTGTCCAAAACCCTCAATCCAATTAGAAAAGATGTGATCAGCACCGCCAGGAGAGCACTCTGGATGTTGCGTACAGAGCCTGAAGAAAACAAAACCCCAATTCGGACTTGGCTGAAGGAGCTATCAAAACTCAATGAAGACAGGTACAACAGCCATCTAAACAGTGAATCTGATTGTCAGGTTGCAAAAATCCTAGAAATACCCGTGCAATTCAACGTCGATTCCCCGATGGTCGATGGCAGGGAGGTATTGCAGGCCTGCTTTGACCATTTGTTGAAATCAGATCCGCGCTTCCTCGCATTCGGGGAAGATGTGGGCAAGATTGGAGATGTCAATCAGGCTTTTGCGGGTCTTCAAGCAAAATATGGAGAATCTCGCGTTACAGACACAAGTATCCGGGAATGCACCATCATCGGTCAGGGAATTGGGACTGCGCTCAGAGGCCTGAGGCCAATGGCCGAGATCCAATATCTTGACTATATCCACTATGCGTTGATGACATTATCGGATGACCTTGCATCCTTACAATATCGGACGAAAGGTGGGCAGAAGGCTCCTGTTATCGTTAGGACTCGCGGGCATAGATTGGAAGGAGTATGGCATGCAGGTTCCCCGATGGGCATGTTGCTACATTCTCTGCGAGGAATGTTGATCTGCGTTCCAAGAAATATGACGCAGGCAGCTGGAATGTATAATACCCTTATGCGGGCAGATGAACCCGCTTTGGTGATCGAATGCCTAAATGGCTATCGTTTGAAGGAAAAGATGCCAGCAAATATTGGCGAATTCACGGTGCCAATGGGCAAACCAGAAATCCTTAAGACGGGTAGAGATATCACCGTGGTGACCTACGGGTCTATGTGCCGAATTGTGATGGATGCTGCCAAGGATTTGCACGAAATGGGCATCGATATCGAAGTGATAGATGTTCAGACACTACTCCCTTTTGATCTGAATCATTTTATAGTTGAATCGATCAAAAAGACAAACCGTGTGATTTTTGCGGATGAAGATGTGCCGGGAGGTGCCTCCGCCTTTATGATGCAACAGGTCTTGGAGGAGCAGAAAGCATATTACTACCTAGATGCAGAGCCTGTCACAATTGCAGCGAAACCACATCGCCCTGCCTACTCAAGTGACGGCGATTATTTTTCGAAACCATCTATTGAAGATGTGGTAGAAAAGGCCTATCAGATCATGCACGAGGCGGATCCAAATCGATTTCCAGCTTTGTGACGAATATAAAATTTGTGACAAATAGAAAAGGTGCTTATTGGGCACCTTTTCTATTTTCTAATCTGATTCAGTGTGACTTCGGGACTCGATACCAGGTTGCTTCGATTTAGTGCCCGATCCTGGATTTCAACATCAATCCGAAGGGTGTCATTTCGGAAGATTGAGTTCCATCCAAATGATTGCATCGCATATTGAATACTACCTTCTATAGGTTGGGCTCCCGTGTTATTGCTTACCCTTGGAAACCTTCCATTGAATGTCGTATAAAACGGTGCCTGTTCCCACTTGAACTCAGAGAATACCCCATTTCTTTTGATAAAGAAGCGCACGAATATGTTGTTGTGGTTGGGGTTTTGTACCACCCAAACAGTATCTCTCACGACTGCGTTATTCACGATGGGATTTATGACCCAATCAATTGGATTGAAGGAAGGTGCCTCGGGCGGCCTTTTGCTGTAAACGATCAGGTTGCCCAAATTATCTCTTTGATAAGTGACCGGTTGAAAAGGGGGATCAATTTCATTTGCGTTAAGGCCTAAATCACCTTCAGCATCTTTGAAATTGACAGAGATGATCAGTGAGTCAACTCCGTCACTTGGGGAAAAACGAATATCCCTAAATGAAATTTCCGGGGTGGTAGGAAAATTGTCAGGTGGGGAAATACAAGATCCTAACAAAGCTAAAATACCCAAATACAGAAAATGCTTTTTTTGGTAAGCCATGTCGATTTAATTTTGCAGGAATCTTTTCGCTTTAAAATTCCAAAATTTCTGGATGACAATTAATGAAACGCTTATCTATTTTAAAAGTTTTCAAGAAAAAATCTTGAATGGAGAAGTTTTGGATTTTGAGGAACTAGCCCTAAACCTATTCAGTTTTCAATCAGCCAACAATCCGGTTTACGGAGAGTATTTAAAGGTCCGGAAAATCAGGCCAATTGATATCAAGCAAATTGATGAAATCCCTTTTTTGCCGATAGGTTTTTTTAAGACGCATCCTGTAGTTTCTGGACCAATTCGGCTGTTTGAGAGCTATTACTCTAGTAGTGGCACAACCGGCATGGTAACGAGCAAGCATCACGTTTGGTCGCCGGAATTTTACTTGCATCATTCCCTGAATCTATTTGAAAAGGAATACGGCAGCATAGAGGGCTATCACGTACTCGCATTGCTGCCTTCCTATTTGGAACGAAAAGGCAGTTCACTCGTAAGTATGGCCGATTTTCTGATCAAAAAATCAAAATCGCCCCATTCAGGTTTTTACCTCTACAACCATCAAGAACTGCTCGATAGGATCGCATTGCTCAAGGAAGACTCCCGAAGGATATTGCTGCTTGGGGTGACTTTTGGCCTGCTAGACCTGGCCGAATCAGGGATGACAATCCCAGAGGCCGATAACTTGATAGTCATGGAAACGGGCGGGATGAAGGGGAGAAGGAGGGAAATGATCCGCGAGGAAGTGCATGACATATACAAAATGGCATTTGGAGTGGATTTAGTTCATTCCGAATATGGAATGACGGAACTTATGTCACAAGCGTATTCAAAAGGAGAGGGAAAATATACTTTAGCCCCTACCATGCGCGTTTTCTTGAGGGATGTCAATGATCCATTTTCTCCAGCTAATCGCTCCCAAGGTGGTATCAACGTCATCGATCTTGCCAATTTTCATTCTTGTGCATTTATAGAAACGCAGGATTTGGGAAAGGTAGATTCGGAAGGAAAAGTGGAGATTTTGGGGCGATTTGATAACAGTGAAATTCGCGGATGTAATTTATTGCTCAATTAATTTTGTAATCCCTTCAGAATTAAACATATTTGGCTTTAAACTTAACCCATATGAAAAGAATTGCAATTGTTGTAATGGCTATCGGCCTCCTCTCTTTGGGAGCCTGTGCCTCTAGCAAACCCTGCCCTGCTTATGCCAAGGCGCCCGTCAGTAAAGAAATCAAAGGATAAAAAATGTGCTGACCGTCAATAGTCAGCATATTTTTTCACGTCGTCCAGACTGATGGTTTTTTCACCCAAGATCACCAGTCTCTCCACCACATTTCTGAGTTCCCTTATATTCCCGGTCCAGGGAAATTCCTGTAGCTTAGCAACTGCAGCAGGGGAGATGTCTTTTTTGGCCGTGCCATACTCTTTAGCTATGTCATCCAAGAATTTTTCCACCAAAAGTGGGATATCTTCTTTTCTGTCTTTGAGCGCAGGAACTTGAATAAGGATTACACTCAATCTATGGTAAAGATCTTCCCTAAAAGTGCCGTCCTCGATGGCCTTTTTGAGATCTTTATTGGTGGCTGCCAAGACACGGACGTCCACTTTGATATCCTTATCACCTCCCACACGGGTAATTTTATTTTCCTGCAATGCTCTCAGTACTTTGGACTGGGCTGATAAACTCATGTCTCCAACTTCGTCCAGAAACAAGGTACCCTTGTCAGCTTGTTCAAATTTGCCTATCCTTTGTTTTACCGCAGAGGTAAAGGAGCCCTTTTCATGCCCAAAAAGTTCGCTCTCGATCAACTCTGCCGGGATCGCTGCGCAGTTTACGGCTACAAAAGGCTCATTTGATCGGTTGCTTTTTTGGTGGAGCCAGTGGGCGACAAGTTCTTTTCCGGTACCGTTTGGGCCAGTGATTAGCACCCTTGCGTCGGTCGGCGCAACTTTCTCAATTGTCTGTTTCACATGCTTGATCTCGGACGACTCGCCCACCATATCGAGCTTTTGGGAAAGCTTTTTTCTAAGAACCTTGGTCTCGGATACGAGATTCTTCTTTTCCAGTGCATTTCTGACTGTGAGCAGCAGCCTATTGAGGTCGGGGGGCTTTGGTACAAAATCAAAGGCACCCTTTTTGGTGGCCTCGACTGCGGTTTCGATCGAGCCATGCGCCGAGATCATGATAAATTGCGGTTGACGCTCTAATTCGGCGGCTCTTTCCAGAACTTCGAGGCCATCCATTTTCGGCATTTTGATATCGCAAAGGACAAGATCAAAGTCTTCTTCTTGCATCATTTTCAAGCCTTGTTCACCGTCTTGTGCTTCGAAAATCTTATAGTTTTCGTACTCGAGGATTTCACGAAGCGTGGATCGGATGATTCTTTCATCATCGATAATGAGGATTTTTGACATGGTTTTGTTTTTTTAAAAAAGTGCAAGCCTATAAGCCGGGTTCTGTTCCTCCCTTTTTGGGGATTTACCTGCCATCTATCTAGGCGCAGGTTTACACCAGCGCTCAATCGACCTACCCGTTCCGCATCAAGGCGAGCAACCTTGTCTGGAACAAGTCCCAGGGCGGAACCTATTTGGTCTTTCAACCCATAAGGTTTACCGTGCCCCCTTCATCGCTGTTGGGGCGGTGGGCTCTTACTCCACCTTTTCACCCTTACCCCAATCCCAAATGAGATCGGGGCGGTATATTTTCTGCGGCACTGTCTGTCAGCTTGTCGTCGCCAACAAGCTGCCTTCCTGTTAGGAAGTATGGCGCTCTATGTTGCCCGGACTTTCCTCTTTCCAATTCCGAAAGAATTCGGAATGGCCAGCGACAAGTCGGCTTGCACTTTGCAATGTTAATGATTTAAACTGACTATTTGTTCCGAAGGTCAGGTTTTTGGAGTCGTGTTTTTCCCGTTTTGAAATCAAAAATCCGGATTTCTGAATGGTTTCAAAATAATAACCTTCAATGAGGATTGGCGACTTCAAACGACAGAAAACATTTGAAACTGACTGTGAAATTTTAATGAAATAAATTTTAATGAAAAAAAATACGGATGTTAAAAACAATTGTCCCCATATACTGTTTTACTTCCAAAGGCTTTATAGCTTTTCTTCATAGTGCTGGGTTGAACCGCTCCCCTTGGGGGCGGTTCTTTTCGTTATAGACCATTGTTGTTCACATCCTAGCTTGAGTAGTCCTTTATCCCTAGATTTGAAAAAAAAATACGAGAATGATTTTGGTAGGCAACGCGGTTATCAGTGACGATATCAAGGAACAATTTTTTGTTTGTGATTTGGAGAAATGCAAGGGTGCTTGTTGTGTAGAAGGAGATTCGGGGGCACCGTTGGAAGACTCAGAGACTGAAGTATTGGAAGAAATCTATTCCATTGTCAAGGACTACATCACGGAAGAAGGAAGAAAGGCTATTGAAAGCCAGGGCACTTGGGTTATCGATAAGGATGGAGACAAATGCACACCTACAATCGGCGACAACCGAGAGTGTGCATATGCACTCTACGATGAAAAGGGAATCTTGAAGTGTGGGATCGAGCAGGCATACCTGGACGGAAAAATCGATTTCAAAAAACCGATCAGTTGCCATCTTTACCCAATCAGGGTCAAGAAATACGATGATTTTGAGGCACTCAATTACGATCGCTGGCATATATGCAGCCCAGCTTGCACACTTGGTAGCAAACTGGGCGTTCCTGTTTACAAGTTCCTTAAGGATGCGCTAGTCAGAAAGTATGGCGAAGACTGGTATGCGGAACTCGTTCGGGAAATTGAAGGGTAGGGAAAAGCCACAGCCCTCCTAAACCTTAATATAGATTTTTCTTTTGTCCATCACATATCCTATACACCATATCAAAGACATGTAAGCGATGGCAAACAGGAAAGAGGCTGTCTTGGATCCAAGCCAGCTTGTAAATAGCCCCGAGTAAATCGCACCTTTCAAGCTGTTTTCACCCACTGGAATCGCGTACATAATGTCGATTACGAGCCAAGCAAATATGTACAAAATCAATGGGTTCCTGCCAAAGACCTCGAGCGGATAAGTCCATTTATTGAACTTTTGCACTTCGATGATAAGTACCAAAAATCCGAGAACGATTAAGTCTAAGCCCACAGTCAAAAGTACGTAGGAACTCGTCCAAATCTTCTTGTTGATGGGGAATGCCAATTCCCAAATCACGCTGAAACCGACGGCGATCAAGCCCGCCAATAGGAGCGCTTTCACGGTGCGCTTGTTGTTCCCGATTTGTTGGATAAATTTCCCGGCCAAAAAGCCTGCAATTACATTGACCACAGATGGCCAGGTACTCAAAACTCCCTCGGGGTCGAAAGGAATCCCTTCGCCTGTATAGAGATTTTTTGCGCCAATCAACCAAAGGTCCAATTTCAAAGCCGCGTTTCCTTCCAAGGAATAAGGGTCTTCCGGATTTCCGAAGAAGTAAAGGACACCCCAATATCCCAACAGCGACAGGATACTGAAAATGATTGCACCTCTTTTTCCAATATAATACAGGACCAAGGAAGCGATCAAATAGCAAAGTGCGATCCTCTGCAAAACACCCAAAAGCCTGACAGCAGACCAGTCAATCATACTGACAACGCCGGTTTCATTCGTCTCGAAGAACGGGAAAGCATTGAGCCCCCATCCTATGAGGAAAATCAATGCAGCACGTTTGAACACTTTTTTCAGAAATGCCCCTTGGCTCATTTTTTCCATCTTTTTCATGGAAAAGCTCATGGCGTTGCCAACGACAAACAGGAATGTCGGAAACACCAAATCCGTAATGGTAAATCCATGCCAATCGGCGTGCAGCAGAGGGGAGAATACGTTGGACCAATCGCCAGGCGTATTGACTACGATCATCAAAGCGATGGTCAATCCCCTCAATACATCGAGGGCCAGGTAGCGTTCCTGCATAGGGATTCCGAGGGTGGGGGTTTGGGGCATAAATTAGATGGGGTATTTATTGTCAATTACCCTAAACATAAGGAAAAATTTTCTTGCGCGTAGAATCTGAAGGGTGAAGAATCAAATAGTAGAATATAAACCTGAAAGGAAACCAATTTCTTGAAAGAAATTCCGATTTCTCTCAAATAGCCACTGGATTCAAAATATAACGTTCTTGGCTCTTGAATTTTCGTGTTTATTTTTTAACTTGTTGATTGTTAGATTTTTATAGTTAAATTTTTAATTTTCATCGAAATGAAATACTCAATTTTACTACTTCAAATCATTCTCCTTGTCGCGTCTTGCAACCAAAAACCGAAAGGTGGTAGCGATTCGCCCGATCCCGTGCAGGTTAACTCAGACAGTTTGGTCATTAAGGATCGCTACGTGGTTATTTTGAACCCGGAACGTTTCCCATCGAGTCTGGAAAAGTTCGGATTGGTGGAAGGAGACACCAGTCAGAAGTTGATGGATGACGTGAAAAGTCACAAAGAAAATTTAATTAAGGAAATGCAAGTTTACGTCCCTGATTCCTTAATCAACAAAGAGATATATTACTTTACCAATTTTGTAGTGGGTTATTATGGATTCTTGACGCCCAATCAAAAAGATGCCCTCGAAAGAGACACTTCCAATGTGTCAGAGATCATTCCAGACTTTCTGATTGATGTCAACCAAACGCAGATTCCCCAAGGAAGACCCATCCAGCAGGGGAGACCGATTCAGCAGGGAGGTACATTAGGGAATGACTGGAATTTTGATGTTTCAAAGGTTACAAGTTATGCTATTTCGAGTGTCGGGGGGCCAATTGCTAACGTGAATTTCCCTACAAAACGCGTCTGGATTTTTGATTCTGGTATAGATGCAGATCACCCAAGTTTGGTAAACGCTGTTGATAGGCCAAGGGGGATCGCTTTTCCGCATGGAAACAACAATGATCCCCACAACGATGTCTTGGGACATGGTACCCATGTTGCAGGAATAGTCGCTGCAAGAGGCGGTCTGGTTGACAATGGGAAATTGATGAGGATAAACGGAGTTGTTCCGAGCGCCAAAGTTGTTTCTATTAAGATAATTAATTCAAAAGGTTTTACTACCCTTGGCTTTTTGAACGCTGCATTGGACACGGTCTCAAATCCAATCAAAGGAGCAAAACCGGGAGATGTAATATTACTGGCACTAGGAGCGCGAAAATCAATAGCTGCTTGTCAAACTTTTGTCCCTAACACTGTTGGGAGATTGAAGATGTTGGCTCAAAAAGATGTCTACATTGTTATGTCTGCAGGCAACTGCGAGGTTGTTGGGCCGAATGGTGCTTGTGCAACTTCTGCAAATAGAAACTCTCTGACAAACTGGCCTGGCTGTATATCTGGGACAAATATCTTTACGATCGGATCTGTCGATAATTTAGAAACCACTATCGGGGGTATTTCGAGCTTCAGCTATTATGGCGACCCATCCGTAGATTTTCTATCGCCTGGCAATAACGTATTATCCTGCTATTTGGCTGATAGTGTTGTGAGATATTCCGGCACTTCGATGTCAGCGGCCTTGTTTGCAGGCCTACTGTATTCTGTAGATTCTTGGCCATCTGAAAAAATACGGTTCCAAGACTACACGAATCCCTTGGATAGCAAAGTTTATAAAATTCCAATCAGGAGACCCTAATTCTCTAATGGCGTCAGTTTCAGGCTTTATTTGGAGATCATTATTTCCTTATTCATCCGAGTAATCTCAGATTGAATCGAGGAAAGAATTCGCTTTGTGGCTGGATTATCCCTAAGCTGGTCAAACATCGGATTGTTATCAATTTTGAATCTATCTACCCATTTTTTGCTTGCTGCAAGATTCAGGAATTTGAGCGCATTGAGCTGATCTCCTTTTATGGCGTATATCGCGGCGGTGTTGAAATAGAATTCAGTGTCCTGTGTTTCGTTGTTGATTTCTATCAAATGAAGGTGGAGTGATGCATTCAATAGATTTTCGGCTTCTATATTGTCTCCGTCCTTTGTGAAAATGAACGCCAAATAAATCGGCGCATATGCCCATACATCGTTTGCGATATTGGGGTGAATCTTGATAGAACGGCTCAGAAATCCTTTTGCCGAATCAAAGTCCTGGACGAAAAAGCTGATAATCCCAGCGGTCTCGAGTATTTTGGACGCGTCCTCAAATGAGGCCGTTTTTTCATCCAGGTTAGAATAAGAGACCGTGTCAATTAATTGTAGAACCAAAGGGATTTGAGCACGAGCCAAATCTTTTTCATTCTTGGCCAAATAAGTCAGTGCAAGTTGCTCGTAGGTCTCTCTCGCCGGAGTTCTTTCAATGGACTTGTTCAAATATGAAATGGCCAAATCATAGTTGCCAAGTAATCTATGTGCCCAGCCCATGTTTTGATAGGGAATGTATAGGTTCGGGTTATACCCTGATGCAACGCTTTGCCAATGTAAAGCCTGGGGAAGGTCTCCAAGCGAAAAAAGATTGGAAGCTTTGTTTCCTATTGCCTGATGAAAGTAAGGATTGATTTCCAAGGCTTTATTGTTCAATTCAAGCGCTTTGTCATATTTTCCCTGGTAATTGTAGGTCACAGCAAGAGACTTGTATCCCTCCGCAGAATTCGAGTCCAGTTTGATTGCGAAAAGACTACAGGTGATCGCTGAATCTATCCAAATTCGCTCCGATTTAGTCAAGTAATACTTCAGGCTATAGGCATCAGCCAGTCCGGACCAAGCGAGCGAGCTCTTTGGATCTATTTTTATCGCTTGCCTAAATTCTGAAATTGCTTTCGGTAAGGCGTCAAGGCTATACTTGACATAGAACTCTTTTCCTCGTTGGTAATGTTCGTGAGCGCTTGCACTGGAATTTCGCCAATTTTCAATATGGTAAATGTTTTTTTCGGTTAACGGAATTCCAATTTTTGACGCCACGTTGCGTGCAATATCACCCTCGATTTGAAGTAGGTTGCTGGTATTGAATTCATAGTCTTGTTCCCAAACCGGATTCGTGGAGTTAGCTGCCCACAGCTTCACCTGAAAATGATTTGTTTGCTTGTCTTCTACGATGCGACCTGAAATCAGGAAGTTTACATTCAGTTCGTCGAAAACGGTTTTGGTTGGGTTTATTCCCTCATAAAGATCTGTACGGGCTTTTGGGCTTACAAAAAGTTCAGGAAAATAGGAATGGATCATGTAAAGGTCGTTCCTAATGTTCATCCCGAGCTGCTCGTTTTCTCCGCTGTAGTCTATAGGCAAAATGGCGAGTGTTGGGGGAAAGGCAATAGAATTAGTGCCGAAATTCCCAAAGTGATAAATCAACATCACGATCAGCGAAATGGATGCAAAAATAAATCCACCTGTGACAAACTTCTTCACCCGACTCTCCAACAATTTCGCCAGGTCCCCACGCTTGGGCACCGCCAAGCCCTCATTGGCCAAGGCAAAAATTTCCACGTTTTCGTCCACGTTTTTCAAGTGGAATTTACCCAAATCGACGAAAGGGAATGATGGATCATTGGCGATGTCCTCCTTGATGCTCTTCGAGAAAAGGACGCTGTTGGGATGTCCAAGCGTTTGCAGGCGTGATGCAATATTCACCGCATCCCCAAACACGTCGTGCGCGTCCTCTATGATTTCCCCAAAATGGACACCGATCCTGAGACTTAGTTCCTTGGATTTGAAATAGTACTGCTGCAATTCCAAAGCGGCTGCGATAGCCTCCCTACCGGAAGGATATGAACTCAATATGCCGTCGCCCATTTCCTTGACCAACTTGCCATGGTATTTTTTGATAACTTGCTGGTGGATGCGGACATTTCTTTTCACCATTTGGTAGGCCATCTCCTCATCCCGGCCCATCATGGCGGTATAGCCGACTATGTCCGAAAACATAATCGCGGCACAGGTTTTTCTCACTTCCGTTTTCATCTAAAAATCATCAATGATGGAAACTCACACAAACAATCGAGGTCAAAACCATGATTTTCAATCCAATGCATTAATTTAACGAAATAAAAACAACCATGTCTTTCTTTATATTAATAATATATAAATGATGCTATCAAAGCTCCTCTCATACCAAAAATGCATAGTGCTGCTGGCAGTTTTCTCAGGATTGTTCGAGACGTCAGAAGCTCAGTCGAAGGGCGACTTGTCTGTCAAATGGGAACTGACCGCCAACCAACTGCAACCAAAGCAAAGCCATCAGGCAAGGTTTGTATTGACCAACAACGGCAAGGCTGCGCTACAACCGACCTGGGAACTCTATTTCAATACGATTTTCCTTTCAGTCAGACCCAAGGTGCTTACTCCGGGATTTGTCATGGAGCACCTATCTGGGGATTTTTTCAGGTTGAAACCAAAGGGAGAATTGGGTGCGCTTTTGCCGGGAGATAGCCTTGAAGTCGTTTACACTTCCGATAACTTCGTGCTCAAAAACAGCCATATACCCCAGGGGCTTTATTGGGTCAAAGACGCGCAATCGAAACCGGAATTGATTACTGACTATCGCACGACATTGATTAAGGTCGAAGATTTGGCGAAAATGGCCGCGGGAACTCCTACGCCAATCCCCACGGATGAATTTACCTATAGGCAAAATGAATCCCTCAGCCTGCTCGAAAAATCCGATTTGCCGCCTTTTGTTCCCGTGCCAAAGTCCTACAAGTATTCCAAAGGCGTCTTTACTTTTCCCCCTAATCCAAAAGTCTATATCGATCCTGCCTTTTCCGAGCTTGGGGACTATCTGGACCAAGTATTGAAAACCCACCTTGCGGGCCAAATCTCAAAAGCCTCGAAATCAGAAGCGGACGTTTTGTTGCTGAAAAGTCCTGGAGCAGCCAATCCGGAATCCTATAGAATCTCGGTTTCCAAAACCATCCTCGTCGAGGCAGCATCAGTGCAAGGTGCCTTTTATGGTATCCAATCGCTTTTGGCCTTGGTTTCCGAAAAGTCTGGCGGTAATCGCTCCCAAAGCCTCAAGCTCGATTACCTCGAAATCGAGGATTGGCCGGATTTCGGCTATCGGGGATTTTTCCTCGATATCGCCCGCAACTTCCAATCGAAAGCCGCCATCCTGAAGCTCTTGGATTTGTTGGCTTTTTACAAACTGAACGTCTTCCATATCAACATGGCCAACGACGAGGCTTGGCGGATCGAGATTTCAGGATTGCCGGAACTCACCGAGGTAGGCTCCAAAAGGGGCCACACCCCCAAGGAAGTCGACAATCTTTGGCCCTACTACGGTTCCGGGCCTTTCGTTGATCAATCTCCACATGGCACTGGTTTTCTGAGCCGTGAGGATTTTAAGGAGATACTTCGCTATGCCAAGGCGCGCCATATCCAAGTGATACCCGAGATCGGCGTGCCGGCACATTCCAAAGCGGCAATCGTCGCGATGCGCAAGCGCTACCATGATTGGATGGCTAAAGGGGATTCCATCAAGGCCAAGGAGTACCTGTTGGAGGATTTGGGGGATCAGTCCCGGTACCTTTCCGCGCAAAACTTCAGGGACAACACCATCTGTGTCTGTCAGGAATCTACTTATCGGTTTTATGAAAAAGTCGTCGACGAGATTCTGCTAGTGTACGCCGATGCGGACATGCCCCTCCGCACCTTCCATACGGGAGGCGATGAGGTGCCACGCGGCGTTTGGTCCCAGTCCCCGGTCTGCACGGAATTCCTCGCCAAGCATCCCGAGCTCGAAGGCACGGAAGGACTCAAAGGCTATTTCTACCGGAGAATCGCGGCCATGTTTGCCTCCAAGGGTCTGCAGGTCGCTGGCTGGGAGGAAATCGGGCAATCGCCCAAAACCGAAAATGGAAAGCAGATCCACGTCCCCAATCAGGAATTTGCCGACAAGGGATTCCGGGTCTATGCCTGGAATGCCGTCGCCGGCTGGGGAGGGGAGGACATGGCCTACCAACTGGCCAATGCGGGCTATGAGGTCATCATCTGCAATTCCTCTAATTTCTACTTCGACTTGGCTTACGACATGCATCCCGACGAACCTGGGCATCAATGGTCCGGATTTGTCGATACCAAAACGGCTTGGCGCACGGTACCCTACAACCATTTTATCTCCAACGATACCGATATGTATGGCAAGCCGATCGACGTGGCAGCCCTGGCTAAAGGAATAGTTTCCCTGAATGCCCTTGGCAGACAGCACATCAAAGGCGTGCAGGGGCAACTCTGGTCTGAAACTGTCAAAGGCCAAGCCATGATGGAATATTACCTGCTGCCCAAGATGCTGGGATACGTCGAAAGGGCCTGGAATGCCGAACCTGCCTGGAGTCTGGAGCCAGATCCCGCCAGCCGCCATACCAAACGGGAAGAGGCCTGGAATATCTTCGCCAACGTGCTGGGACAAAAGGAAATCCCGCGCCTAGCGCACCTGTTCGGGGGATTCAATGTCCGCATGCCAAGACCCGGCATAATCCTCGAAAACGGGCATACCAAGACCAATATCGCTTATCCGGGATTGGGGGGGAGGTGAGAAAAAAACGTCATGATGGCCGCACGCACTTACAATCTGAAAACCTGTCTGCCGTCGTGCAGGAGTAACTTTCCTTTGAACTGCGGTTAGCGAAAAGGCCGGCCATGGCAATGAAAAAGGCCCTCAGGGGCCTAAAATTTGCTTTTCTGGAGCTGTTTTGGGCCGATATCATCGCTATACCTGCTCCTGGCCCCGCCTGACCGAAAAACGATCCCGTTTTCGCCAGCCAATCAAAAATCCCAAAAATCTACCACTTCCTTTAAAAAACTTCTATTTCCTTAATTCAAGGGGATGTTGTGCAACGGTTACCCATGTTGTAGGCGGCCTTTCGTCGCCACACATGTTTGTGCTATTCAGGTGTCCCTTTACGGCTTGGATTGGTAAACCACGCTTTTATTTTTCCTATAAAGTCCCAAACATCACCTGTTGTTGGCTTAATATAAGTTGCCAAACTTGGGTCTTCTCCTAACTTTTCAAAAATTTCAATTAGCCAGTCAGGAGTATGACCAGTTACACCTAAAGATTTGAGCCAACTTTCCAACTCGCCTTTTCTCACGGCAAAAATTCCATACTCATCAAGTTGGTCGAATAGGTTGTTGCAGGCTTCTTTATCTGCTGCATCTAATACGTCAACACCGCCTTGTGTCTTAAAGTTGATTGGCAATTTAGCGTCAAATCTTGTTTTTATTTTTGCCCTTGAAGTTGCAGTAGCATTTATTGTTAGTTCTGGAATAAATGCACTTACTAATAGATTAGTCCAAACAGAACCTCCTTCTTTTACCACGTCCACATCGACTATGGCTGCACATGGAATTCCCATTTCTCTCAATGGCTTCATTATTTCATGAATAGTCTGCTTGTTTTGAGCATTTAAGAAAAGACAATTTGGGATGCCTTTTGAAGGCTCAAATGCGAGAAGTCTATCATTTACTTCTTGGTAAAATGCTCTATCAGCATCTGCTTCAGTTACCACTACATACTCATAGAAAAGACCATTCAATACACCAGTTGACCTTAATAGCGGATGCCTCATTAGTTTTAACACCTTTTCGCTTTGTAAAATTCGTGCAGTAGGCGTATTATTGGAGTATGTGAGGCGAATTATATTCAAAGGTGTTCCTGATTGGATACATCCCATTAAAAAGTTTGCACTATGGGTTGATACAAATAAGTTTTTAAAAGTGCCGTTTACAGAATTGCTTACCTCTCGACCTAAATTAGACGCTAAAGAAGGGTGCAAAAAAGCTTCTGGCTCATCAATCAAAATGACTTTTGGGTCTCCTGCAATGATAGTAGTTATTATTCCAGTAAAAGCTTTGACTCCATCACTTGCAAGCATTATATCCAAAGCTTTTCTGTGAAACTCCACTGCCTCTTCATGTATGCCCCTCTCTTGGATATCATTTGTAGGAGGTGTATCAGAAAGTCTTATTCGTAAGGTGCCTAAGTTTGTCGGGTCAATTACAAAATATTTTCTAAAGGCATCATAAATTATTCTTCTGACCTCGGCTCTTTTGGTATTATCCTTAAAGAGAACTGCTAAGTGATTTTGTGGATGCGATTGTAAATCACCTGCGCTTTGTTGTTGAACAAGATTAATCCGGCTACCTCCATCAATTCTTATTGTGTTAAATGAAACAAAGTAAGCACAGTAGTTTCGTTTATTTGTGCTAACATCAGTCAGGTAATTAAGTAAATCATTTCTGTTTAATTGATTTCTCCAAGCCCCTTTTCCAAACATTATGTGGTTTGGATGGATAAATTCCCCAACGTTTGGAGGTAAGGTATGATTGTTTATTTCGCTTTCAGGGTCAGGTAAATTAGAGAACTCAATGTCATTAACAATTACGTCTGTCCCACTGGAAGTTCCATTGCTGCAAAAATTTTGTATCTCAATTAATACCTTGCTTTTTCCTGCATTGTTTGGTCCTACAAATACTGTTATAGGTGTCGTATCAGTTTCTAAAGGAAGCTTAGTCGGGGACGAGCCGAATTTCAATTTTAACTTACTTATCATAAAGGATTGTCAGTTGGTGGCGTACAACGGTCTCGGGCTTTGCGTTCGGGCGGGTTTCGGAGCACAAAGTTTCAATTTATTACTAAAGTTCATTAGAAGCACAAAGCACCAAGTTTGCACGTCACCCCGCCTGACGCAAAACCCGTGTTACTGGCTGCCCTTCTTTCTGTTTGCTTACTTATGTCTATTCTTTGTTTCATAAATATTTCAATAGTAGTGTTTTCTGGGATTGAAACTATCCATAACGTCTAATTTTTTGCCATAGTTAATGTCTTCAATTTCTAATTCAGCAAATTCCTCGTCAGTGTCAAAATGAGCATTAATTGTTACCGGAATGTCGTAAGTGTCTTCAATGCTGAATGTCTTAGATTCAACAAAATGATGTTTGTCGTCTTCTTTGTCATACCACGCTTCAGAGTAATCATCGGCAGAAAATGAAACTTCAAATGAAAATGTTATACTACATTCAAGTTTTGCTGTCTTGTCTGTTGTATTTAGTGATACTATTGAAAATGAATTTAAGTCAATGTCGCTTATGTCTATTTGTTGAACCGAATCTATTTCAAGTTCGTCAATTTGATAAGTAGAACCGATTTCGTCTTCAATGGCTCTCATAATCATTTCTTTTGTCTCTTTCTCTAAAAACGCTTTTGAATTTCTAAATTCATCTTCCAAAAGCTCAATTGCTCTTTCAGATATTTCTTCATTAGTTGTTCTAATTATTAAGTCATATAGTAATGATGAGTCTTCTGTTGGAATAAGTATTTTACTACTATAACTAAGCATGTCATTGTCTGATGAAAGAAGATAGGATGTTTGCTTTTTAGAAGAAAAATATTCTACAAGTGCTTTTAAAGTAAATGCGTCCGGGAATTCGTGTTTTTTTTCACCTTCTTTGAAAGGGTGTCTATTATTAAAGTAGGCGTCAAATATCTCTTTGATTGTTATATGTTCTGTCGGAATTATTACAGCTTTATTTTCCTTTAACCAATTGTCGAAATCGGTTTTAAATTTTAAATGCAGAGCTTCAATGTCAATTTTTGGCAACTCAAAGTATCCTTTCATTTCAGGAAAATTCCGAAGGACACGTGCATTTGTTGCTAATTGTTCTTTTGGTTTTTTGGTTTTTTCTTCTGAGGCAACAAGGTTTTTTCGAAACCTTGCTATTGTTTCTCTATAAGTAATGTCCGTTATAAAAATATTAGCTATTCCTTTTTTACATAATTCTGCAAGCTCGTTGATTTTAGCACCAATAAGAAAGTTGTTCTGTTCAAAGAAGGATGTGTCAAGAGAGATATTATGTGTTAAAAGTTTTTTCTTCATTTTTTTTGTAAAGATGTCAGTTTAGTTGCAGTCATAATTAGGGTTGCCAGTAACTTGTATATACACGAAACAAACTTTCGCTTTTGGTCTTGAATTTGGGTGGATAGGCGAAGGTTTATATCGTTTTCTATACTCTCCTAAGATAATAGATTTCAATCAAAAGCTGAAAATTGAAAACTTGGATTTTGGGTTTTTTCCGCAAAAATGTATTTGGGGGATTTGGGTAGAAAAGTACAGTGATTAGCGCTTTGGCTGTGTTTCCCTTAAGACCAGTCTAGCTTTTGACTGACTGGAGAAAGCAGTATCGGGACAAATCCTGCTTCCGGGGAAGCAGGGTTACAGTAATCCCAAAGATATCCTTGCTCAAATTTTTATATTCAGTTCTAGGCGTCCGCCGAAGCCAATTTCAATGATCCACTGTGCGTGTTTTGCTGGAGGAGATAGTTCTTGCATATTCCCTACGCAATGCTTCGATGATGCGGCAGATCTTTTTCGGAGGGAACTCAAGGTTATTGATGCGGATTACTTCCGGATAACTTTCCCCTTTTTTCTTGAGCAGTAATTCATCAATACCATCGTGGTGGTGGTGAAAAATATGGTCGATCTCATCCCACTTAAAAATGTTTTTATAAGGTGTTTTTATTCCCTGCGAATTTACAGTCAAAGTAATTTCACGCGTAAGTGTCTGTCCAACTAGTAAAGCCAAAGAGATTACTAGACCCGACAAAAGGCTAAGCCAAAGGTACATATCCATTTCGTCAATGTAGACGGTTATTAAAATCGTGATCATGATCATGGGAAAAATCGACCCCATGATATTCCCTAGATTGGACCGACGGATATTGTAATCGCGAAGCGTGATAATCTCTCTTGCTTCGAAATAGTCAGAAATCGGTCTGATTTTTCCGTTGAAATCCAGATACTTCAGTTTTTCAATTGACTCCTTGATGTCTTCGGGATGATCGCGATATGGATCCAAAATCGTGTCGACCTTTCCAGCAAATGATTCTATTTTTTCCACGATCTGTTCCCGATTTTTTTGGATCACATCGATGACGACGATGGCCAGCAGAATCCAAATCAGTAATTTGTATCGATCGAGCGGATTCGTAATGCCAGCACGCTTTTTTGTTTCTACCATGTAATCATCGATGCTGAAAACCCCATCCTCCGAGCGTACTAAGGAATAGATCATAAAAGTTTGCTTGAATCGGGATATCGCGTTATAAGCCTCCTGGTCAATTTTCCTTACATCAAACCAAATCGGCTCCCCGACCTGCATGATTTTCCGGTTTTTTTGGAAAAGGTATGTACCGACTTTATCAAATTTTAGCTTTACAGTGTCCCCTTTCGTCGGGTTTTCCGCCAAAACAGTGATCGATTTTGCTGTGGAGTCTAGGCCAACAAAACGACCCTGGACTGTGTAGACGAGGGGTAAGTAGACTTGCGATTCTACCGGTAGTTTGTTCGCTTCATTGATCCCAAACCAGCCGATTACAATCAAGCTACTGATGATTAAAAATCTGTTTTTTTTGAAAAATCTGGAAAGAAAATTCATCTACTGGATTTGACTTGGTCTAAGCACTATTTCAGCCAAATGTAAAAACTAAGATTGTTTCATTTGATAAATCAAGATAAAAATTGTGTCTATAGTTTTTTGTCTTCCTGATTCAATGCGATGTTCCCATAGTTTGCAACACGTTTGTCCATATCGAGATCGAATACTCGTTTTTTCACATAAACCCCAAATCGACCCCTTTACAGGAGAATTACATAATTCATGATTCAAACCCAGTTTGCCTTGTTGCAATAAGTGTTTTGTCAAGGCTTTGAATTTCTTCAGAATTTAATGGGAAACTTGAATGAACTCCTGATTGGTTGCCCATCGTCAACTTGCGCCGGAATCATTTTTGGAAGTTTTCTAAACACTCTAATGGCCTCTTCTTCTTGCTCCTTTGCACCTTCGATAGTCTCAATTACTTTGATGTCCTCAACTTTTCCGTCTTTTCCAATGAAAACGTTAAGTACGATCCTGCCGGACTTGAAGTCCTTCTTTTTTGGGGCTTTGTATTCCCCGCTAAAAAACTCTGCAATTTTCGAATAGGTACATTTTTGTCGTTCTTCATTGGTGTTGAGATTCTCGCATCCATAGGCGATAAAACCTCTTTCGTTTACTTCCTTATTGGGTTTGGCATATAGGTATGGCTCTCCATTCACATTCATTCCGACCATGCCAACTCCTCGTTTGTAAAACAGATCATAATAGGATTGTACAATACTTTTGTTCTCATTTTGAGGTTCGGCTTTTACTTGCAACAAGTCTTTAAACTCACAAAATGGTGTAGAGAAAGAGCTAGCGGTATCGATAATTGTGTATTTCCAGGTCTTGTCGTATTTTTCCCAAGTTGTACCCGGCATGAGATTATTTATCAGTTCAACCGATTCCGCCTTCTTTTCAAAATCATAGAAATAGACAACGCCATTTTCTTCTCTCCAGTAGCTTGTTGTCGTTTTGCCACCAGCATACTCCTTGATTTCCTTAAGAAAATACTTGTCACCGACTTGTAGACTGTCACCATTTAAGTATGAAGTGTAAGATTCTTTAGGAGAGGAGTAAATGATCTTTTTACCTACTTTAATCGGCCAATATGCATCTGTACTATTCTCAAAACATAAATCTGATTGCCCGAGAGTAACTCCTGCAATCAAAAAGAGAATCAGTGTGGTTATTGTCGATTTAATCATTTTCTTTTTTTCTAGAGGCCTTACCTGGAAAAATCTCAATGCATGAAGAAAACTTGGTCCTTTCCCGAATTCAAAGTAAAACACCAAGCGTTTTCCCGTTGTCGATATCTCCTAAGATAATAGATTTCAATCAAAAGCTGAGAAATGAAAACTTGGATTTTGGTTTTTTCTGCAAAAAGGTATTTGGGGGGATTTGGGTAGAAAAGTACAGTGATTAGCGCTTTGGCTGTGTTTCCTTTAAATCCAGTCTAGCTTTTGACTGACTGGAGAAAGCAGTATCGTGACAAATCCTGCTTCCGGGGAAGCAGGATAGCTTCCTCACCATTTCCCTGTTTCTTGCCTCTTGCTTCTCAGCTCTTGTTTCTTGGCTCTTGCCTCTTGTGTCTCGCCTCCCGTTCTAGTCTCTCGCTTCTCGCATCTCGCATCTCGCTTCTCGCATCTCGTTTCTCGCCTCTCGCTTCTCCTCCCTCACAGCCCCCTAATCACCCCCTTGTACTTCGCTATCAGGCCGTCGTTGTAGGCTTCGGCACCGTCGGCGTTGGAGCTGCTGAAAATCTCGGGATCTTGGCCATTCTTCACCATGAGTGTTGCGGCTTGCACCATGATGCCCTGCAGCAGCATCGTCACGATAATGGTGGAAGTAGGGCCGACTTTGTAGGGATATCCGGGAATGGACACTGCCGCATCGCCGATTTCGCCCAAGTTGTCAAAAAACACGTCCGCTACTTCATAAAGTTTGAGGCCGGAGGGATGCCTTGAAGCCACGGATTGGCTATGCTGGAGGTTGGTGATGACGATGACCTTGGCACCTGCAGACCTCGCGATCATGGCCATATCGATGCTGACGGTATTGCGTCCTGAATTGGAAGAGATGATAAATACGTCCTTTGGCCCGATGGGAAAGTCCTGCAGCAACTGCTCCGCATAGCCGCTGAGTCGCTCCATTTCTGTGCTGCGTGATGCGTCCTTGTGCAGCATCAGCGCCTCGTCCAAGATCGGCCTGACCCGGGCAAATCCTCCCGCACGGTAATATATCTCCTCGGCAAAAATATGTGAATGTCCTGTCCCCGAGGTGTAGATGAATCCGCCTTGACCCAAAGCCTCAGCTACCCACTTGGCAGCCAATTCGATTTTTTCAGATTGTTGGGGCAGGGCAGCGACTTTTTGGCTGATTTGCTCCCAGTATTGCTTGTAGGCTTCCATGATCAGTTGATGAGGATTTCGTCCACGAATACCCAACCCCTTTGGCCTGCACCGGGGTGCCATTTGGGCAGGGGATTGATAGGGGAGAGCCTGGCCTTTATTTTCCGGACCTGGCTTTTTTGGATCGGATATTCCTTGAGGAAGAGTTGGCTTTCCCGGATTTGGGTAGGCATCTCAGGACTTTCCGAGCTCAGGAGTTGAAAATTTCCGCCAGCATCTGCTATCCAAATCTCTACTTTGGCAGGAGGGAAGATGTAGGAACCTTCCGCAGAAAAAAGGCTGAATGCAATGTTTTCAATGTCTTTTGGCTTGTCGAACTCCATCGTGATTTCGAACGGTGTGTCTTTAAAGCCCAACCAATTTCCGGAGGTGAATTCTGTATCCCCTTTTTCCAAATCAAAAAGCGTCTCCGGCCCCTTGCCTTTGTACCGCTCATTTGGCGGAAAGGTCAGGTTCATTTTATCAGGACGGATGCCTGATTTCAGGAAAACAGTCTGTCGTTCGGGACTTCCCAGCCAGCCTTGTGCAAATGCTCTGGCTTTGAGGTTTGCGCTTTTTTCGAGGAAAAACGGACCTTCATAGACGATATGATTGGAACTGTCGGGAGTGGAATTGTCCAGTGTGTAGAATACTTTCACCGATCCGATCGGGTGCTTCATCGTCACCTGCACCTTGTCCTGGAATATCGTCTTTTCAGATTCAATGACGGGCGCGTTGAGTTGGTAAAGCCTGCCATCGTCTTCGAATCCCGATTCGACACGTGTATCGGGCAAAGAAGCGCTCAAAGTCGTGAGTTGGCTCGCCGGTAATTGCGTATTCCATACATAAAGTTCAGCCAGGTTTTGCATCTTTCCCAGATGGCTGACAGCATCCTCCGAGAGGGGGTTGCCGCTGAGAGATAGCTCTTGAAGGTGTTCGAGCTTGGTCAAGCTGCTGAGTCCCGAACCGTTGATGCCCGTAAAGTTGAGATTGAGGGTTTCCAGATTGGGGAAATTTGCCAATTTGTCGAGATCAGCATCCTTCAAAGGCATGTTTTGAAGGTTGAGGTCCACGACCTGCTCCTTGATTTTGGAGAGTTCGTCCAGGGAATTGGCATTGAATTGGGACTTGCCAAAGAAACTTACCCGTAAGCCGGGAGAATCCGGATAAATGGCCTGGATTACCCGGTATTCATTGTTCAGCTTCGCTATAGTGCCTTTATCGGCAAAGGGGAAGTCATAGGTTTTGCGGTCTTTGTCATCAAATAGACCTTTGGCCAGGGTGAAGAAGGTGCTTTCTTGGGGATACTGGTTTACTTTTTTGTCAAAACGTGCAGAATCCAAGACCCATGCCTGCAGCAGTTCGATTTCCTGCTCGGTCAATTGGATTTTGCCTTTGGGTGGCATATGCTCTTCGTCTTCCATGGGCAGGAATATGCGGTGTAGCAATAAGGATTTTTCCCAATTGGCGTTGTCCAAAGCCGGTCCAGTTTCCCCGCCCGTGAGGAAAAACTCCATTTCGTCCAGCCTAAGCTCCCCTTTCTTCTTGTTGGGGCCGTGGCAGGAAATGCATTTTTGTTCCAAAATCGGTTTGATCACATGGTCAAAGGCCAATGCTTCTTCCAGTGGCACCTCGGGCTTTTCTTCCAACTTTTCGAGCGGTGCCAAAAGGTAATCCGAACCGTGGGTGATATTCGCCCCTAAATGCCCCGCGACAAGCACCAGGGCCAAGGCAAACAGCGAACTGAACTTGGCCGCTTGGATTTTATTCTTTGTCCAAAAGAAATACCATAGCGTGCCCGTCCAAAAAACCCCTAAACCGGTCCATTGGTGGGGAAAGAGCAGGTCTTCTTCATATCCGCCCTCTGCGCTGAGAAATAGCCCCGCCAAGACCGTGAGTCCAGTCAAGACCAAGCTCGCCAAAAAGAGGAAACGCAACGCCGATTTGGTTTGGATGCCCAACCAGTTTGGGTACCAGAAAAGCAATCCTGTCAGAAACAGGAGTACAATCGGAAAATGCAGCAGGAGGGGATGCATCCTTCCGACCACTTCCAAAAAAACGGGTAGGCTGATGTAGTTTTGGCCGATGGTGAGGATCAGGACAATGCCATGGAGTACGATAAGGACGTTTTCTAGAATGGGTATAATCCTTTGGTTTTCAGTCATAAAATCAAATACTTTTAAACCAAAATATCTTTTACCACATGTCCGTGCACGTCAGTCAAGCGGTACCTTCTACCCAAATGTTTATAGGTCATTTTCTCATGATCGATACCCATCAAATGGAGGATCGTCGCTTGGAAATCATGGATATGGACCGGGTTCTCGACGATGTTGTAGCCAAATTCGTCGGTCTCACCATAGACGATGCCTGGCTTCACGCCACCTCCCGCCATCCAAATCGAAAATGCGCGTGGATGGTGATCGCGTCCGTAGTTGTCCACTTTGATGGTGCCTTGGCAGTAGTTGGTACGACCAAACTCGCCACCCCAAATGACCAAGGTCTCGTCCAAAAGTCCCCTTTGTTTCAAATCCGTAATCAATGCTGCTGAAGCTTGGTCCACATCCTTGGCCTGTCCCCGCATCTCATTGGGCAGATTGCCGTGTTGGTCCCAGCCTTGGTGGTAGAGTTGGACGAAGCGGACACCGTTTTCGGATAGTTTCCTAGCCAAAAGGCAATTGGCTGCATACGTACCCGGAATCAAGCAATCAGGTCCGTACATTTTGATGATGCTGTCAGGTTCCGAAGATATGTCAGTCACTTCAGGCACAGCCGTCTGCATCCGGAAAGCCATTTCGTACTGTTGGATTTTGGCTTGGATTTCGGGATCGCCATAGGATTCGTAGTTCAAGGAATTGAGTTCTGAAAGCTTGTCCAGCATCTTGCGACGATCCTCACGGCTCATGCCTTTAGGATCTCCGAGGTACAAGACGGGATCTTCGCTGGCTGAAAATTGCACACCTTGGTGCACTGAATCCAAGAACCCATTGGTCCAAAGCTTGGAATACACGCCCTGCCCGTTCCCCTTTCCACGGCTCAGAAGCACACAGAAAGCCGGCAGGTTGTTGTTTTCACTACCCAAACCATAGCTCAACCAAGCGCCCATGCTTGGTCTGTTGCCGACTTGGGCTCCGGTTTGGAAAAACGTCAAAGCGGGATCGTGGTTGATCGCTTCGGTATGCATGGACTTGATGATACAGATGTCATCCACCACCTTGGCGGTGTAGGGGAAGATCTCCGAAATCCATGCCCTGGATTCCCCGTACTGATTGAATTTGTAATAGGAACCCACGAGTGGGAACGCAGTCTGGCCCGCTGTCATGCCCGTTAGCCTTTGGCCCATGCGAATAGAGGCAGGAAGTTCCTGTCCCATGCGCTCATTGAGAAGGGGCTTGTAGTCAAATGTTTCCAATTGGGAGGGAGCTCCATTTTGGAAAAGGTAGATAACCCTTTTCGCTTTTGGCGCAAAATGTGGGATTGCCGAAAATAGGGCATCCTCTTCCTGTTTCCTTTTGAACAAATCGGGAATCAAAAGGCTACCTAAAGCCAAACTTCCCACACCCAAACTCAGCTTCGAGAGAAACTTCCTCCTGTTTTGGTTCAACCCGTGTTCCAACTGTTCTTTTTCCATATTATACCTTGGTAATGGCTTCTTCCAAATTGTAAATTGTCATAATCACCTGCATCAGTGCCGCGGATTCAGCGTGGATTTCCTTTTCATCCAGGGGATATTCGCCTACCTGCATCAAGTCTTTTGCTTTTTCCGGTTCATTAACAAACCGCTCATTTTCCTCTTCAAAATAGGACACTAAAATATCCAGCTCCTTGGCGGAGGGTTTTCGACACATGATTCTTTGGAAAGCCTCCTCTATCCCGGCTTCAGCATCCGGTTTTTCTTTATGGATTTTGGTCGCCAACACACGCGCGGCTTCCATCATCAGCGGATCGTTCAGCATGACCAAAGCCTGCAGCGGCGTATTGGTACGCCCTCTGTTTACCTCGCATTGGTCCCTGTTGGAGCCATCGAATATGATAGGCATCGGCGGAGGGGAGGTAAGCTTAATAAAGGTGTAAAGACCCCTGCGATAGAGTTTCTCGCCCTTGTCCTGTTTATAGGTCTTTAATTCACCCCGGCCGGAAGTCGCCGCTTCCCAAAGTCCTGCGGGCTGATAGGGTTTCACGCTTGGTCCACCGATTTTTGGAACCAAAAGCCCTGAACTGGCGAGCATCAGGTCCCTCACGTTCTCGGCGGTCAGCCGAAGCCGGGGCGCCCTGGCGAGGTACTTGTTGTCAGGATCGATTGAAAGCTTCTTCTGGTCCACCTTGGAGGACTGCATATAGGTCGCTGAGGTCAGTATTTTTTTGATCAACCGCTTGGTGTCCCAGCCATTTTCCCTGAAGTCAACTGCCAACCAATCCAAGAGTTCGGGATGCGAAGGCAGATCGCCCTGCATGCCAAAATCCCCGGTGGACTTGACCAAACCTTGTCCAAAAATTTCCTGCCACATCAAATTCACAAATACACGTGAGGTCAGTGGGTTTTTGGCATCCGTGGTCCATTTGGCCAATCCGAGGCGGTTTTTTGGAAAATTCTCCCCAAAATCGAGGATGCTTTCTGGTGTATTTGGCTTTACTGGCACTGTGGGAGCGTCATAGACACCCCTCGCCAGGATATAGGTCGTACGTACCGTGTCCAACTCTTCCATGACCGAAACCATCAACTTGCTGGTATCGGGATGATTGATGAAGGTCAGCAATTGGTCGATGTCGTTCCGTTCGATCCAAAGAATCGGTGTCTTCGCGGGTTTTGATTGGGATACGTCGCCTTCATACCCTTTTTCCGGCGTGTTGTTGAAAAAGGCGAAAAGCTCAAAATAGTTTTGTTGCGAAATCGGGTCATACTTATGATCATGGCATTGGGCGCATTCCATCGTAATGCCCAAAATTCCTTTGCTAAAGGTATTTGTCTTGTCAAGGACATACTCGATGCGGTATTCCTCGGGAATCACGCCACCTTCTTCGGTATACTTGTGGTTTCGGTTGAAAGCGGTGGCCAAAATCTGCTCTTTAGTCGCATTGGGCAGCATATCGCCGGCAAGCTGCCAAGTCAAAAACTGGTCGTAAGGAAGGTTGTTGTTGAATGCATGGATGACCCAGTCACGATATGGCCACTGGGTACGCACGTTGTCATCTTGATAACCATAGGAATCCGAATACCGGGCTATGTCCATCCAGAGCACGGCCATTTTTTCTCCAAAAGCCGGTTTGTCCAGCAGTTGGTCAACCATTCTGATGTAGGCATCGGGACTTTCATCTTTTTCAAACTGGGCCATCATTTCCGGCGTGGGCGGAAGGCCTGTGATATCCAAGCTGATGCGTTTCAGCAACTCAGCTTTGGTCGCGGTCTCATTCGGCTTAAGTCCCTTTTGCGACATCTTTGCCAAGGTGAAATAGTCGATTTCATTTTTTGGCCAATCTTCGTCCTTCACTTTTGGAAGTGGGGCCTTTTTAGGAGGAACAAAGGCCCAATGGGGTTCATATTGAGCACCTTCCTTGATCCATCGTTTGATAAGCTCAATCTCTTCCTGCGTCAAGGCCAGATTGGACTCCGGGGGAGGCATTTGAGTATTTGGGTCTTGGGAAATGATGCGGTGGTAAACTTCAGATTTTTCTAAATCACTGGGCACGATGGCGAATTTGCCAGGGTTTTCCTTGAGGGCGGCAAATGCCGCATCGGCGAGGTCCAATCGCAACCCGGCTTCCCTTTTGTTGGCATCAGGCCCATGACAGGCAAAGCACTTGTCAGAAAGTATGGGACGGATATGAAAGTTGTAGCTGAGCTGTTCATCGCTTCCCAAATCCAACTCAGAAGAGGAATTGTTGGAATTGCATGCCAAGTGAAGGCAGATGGGAAGAATTAGGATATACCTCGTGAGACGCATGGAAAAGACATATTTTGGGTTCAGATGGCGAAGGTAATTTGCTAAAAAAATCGAACAACTTCAATCGCTTGCATAAAAAGTTTAAAAAACAGAATAGTCAATAACCCATTGCGCATATTTCAGAATTAAAAATGTTCACTAACATTTGAGGCAAATGGTATTTGAAGGCCGATCCAAGCTGTTCAAGTTTTTTCTTCCTCTCAATTATTTATCTTTGGCCAGCCAAAAAGATTTTTGAGTATGTCATCCAACGTCATTCAAGCCTTGAACAGTTGGGTTCAGGTGCATAAGGATTCCGATTTTAGTATCTACAATTTGCCCTTCGGGATTTTCCAAACCAAACGTCTTACGCCACGTGCAGGCATAGCTATTGGGGATAAGATCATCGATCTGTCGGTGTTACATGACGAAGGCTTTTTTGTGGACATCACCCAGCTTCCCAACGACATTTTTTTACGGGAATACTTAAACGACTTTATCGCACTTGGAAAGCCTGTAACCAAGAGGGTGAGGGAGCGTGTCCGTGATTTGTTGTTGGAAACAAATGGAAAACTCCGTGACCACCAATGCCGAGGCAAAGCATTGGTTACCATGAAGGAAGCCCAAATGCTGATGCCGGTGAAAGTGGGGGATTACACGGATTTCTACAGCAGCATCGAGCATGCCACCAATGTAGGCAAGATGTTTCGTGATCCGGAAAATGCCCTTTTGCCCAATTGGAGGCACCTTCCGGTAGGATATCATGGGAGGGCTTCGTCCATCATCCCTTCTGGAATTCCGATCCATCGGCCTAAAGGCCAATTCAAGGATCAAGGAATGGAGAGTCCCGAGTTCGGACCTAGCCGAAGATTGGATTTTGAGTTGGAGTTGGCATTTGTAGTCGGGAAGTCGACCAAAATGGGCGACACCGTCTCTACCTCGGAAGCGGAGGACTATATCTTTGGATTCGTTTTGTTCAACGATTGGTCCGCTCGGGATATTCAAGCTTGGGAATATGTGCCCTTGGGGCCTTTTTTGGGGAAGAATTTCGCTTCAAGCATTTCTCCTTGGATTGTGACTTTGGAGGCTTTGGAACCATTCCGGAAAAAAAGCCCCGAACAAACGCCTGAAGTACTTCCTTATTTGCAAACTTCCAAGGACCATGCTTTTGATATCCAGCTCGAAGTCTACATTCAGCCTGAGGGCATGAAGCCGTCCAAAGTGTGCACTTCCAATTTCAAGTACATGTATTGGAACATCGCCCAGCAACTCGCCCATCATACAGTCAACGGCTGCAACCTCAATGTCGGCGACATGGTGGCTTCGGGGACCATCTCGGGCCCAACTGACGACAGCTTCGGTTCTATGTTGGAGTTGTCCTGGAAGGGAACCAAGCCAGTTATTTTGGAAGATGGCGTGGAGAGGAAGTTTATCGAAGATGGCGATACCGTCATCATGAAAGGCTTTTCGCAGATGGGAGATGTCCGCGTGGGCTTTGGCGAAGTGGAAACGAAGGTCCTTCCTACGAAATAGTTCGACTTTTCAGGTTCAACTTTTTTTGAACCAGTCAAAAGAATAAAGAGATTCCGCACGATAGTCTCGTTGGCTTTTCCGTTCCCAGGCTCATGTATTCGGTCCAAAAAACTCAGCCCAGCTTGAAATGTATCGGGAGATACATCCATTTGGTGACAGGATTTCCCTCTATATCCACCGCTCCGCGGAATCCGTCGCCATACAAGGAAAGCACCCGGATGGCTTCTTCTTGTAACAGAGGATAAACATCTGCTGCGTTCACGACTTCGATTCGGCCGATAGAGCCATCACCTTTGATTTCCAATGCCAATTCAACCGTGCCTTGTTGTCTTTTTTTCCTCGCTTCGACGGGGTATTGGAGATTTTGCCTTATAAATTCTTGGTAATCGACTACTGATTTTTTGAATCCTGGCTCAAAAATATTCGTGGAGGTAACGACCTTTTCCTCATTGACCACTTTCTTTCCAAAAATTACTTCCTGTTCATTTCCGTAGTATTCAGCGATGACTTTTCCGTTTTGGAGGTAGTAAATCGTGTAATTGTTCTCGCTGTTTTTCCTTTCTTTGATTTTATAAACCTGTCCGCTTGTGTCCACGTCTTCCCAAACGGTTTTTGTCGGATTCTTACCGTTTTCAAAATACTTCGTGACAATCCGAACGAGTTTGTTGTCGAGATCATAAATCCGCTCCACCTGCTTTCCGTCTGCGATTGGATTGACAACTTTCATAAAAGCCATATCGTGTTGGGACTTCTGAAGCGGCACGAAATGTCTGTTTAATGGGATTTTTGCCCTGTCGTTTGCTGATAGATTCATACAGACAACGAGGCCCAAAAGGGTGAAAAGCAACTTGCGAGTCATGGTTTGAAGGAGATTGAAATTTACTCTTTAATCGTAATCGTACTAAAATTGGTTGTGAAAATAATCGAATAGTTTTTATCAACCAAAGATTATTTTCTCACTAAACACCTTGATGTTCCCGAAATCGGTTTCATCCGCGGATATTATCTTCTATTTTTGTGCCAAGTTCTAAACCTATTGCCATGAAATCCCAGAATCCCACCACAACCCAAGCTTGGCAGCGTCTTGCCAATTTTTCGGAAACCAAGAAGAACCAGCAAATCAAAACCCTCTTCTCAGACCCTTCACGGTTTGATAAATTTTCGATCAAATGGGAAGACGTCTTGGTTGATTTTTCCAAAAACAGGTTGGATGACGAAACCATGCAGGCGCTTTTGGATTTGGCAGTGGAACTGGACTTGAAATCCGCCATCGAGGCGATGTTCAGGGGTGAGAAAATCAACGGGACCGAGGGAAGGGCTGTCCTACACACAGCCTTGAGAAACCGCTCCAACAAGCCGGTTTTTGCGGAAGGAAAGGACGTGATGCCAGAGGTCAATGCCGTATTGGCGCAGATGAAGGCCTTCGCCGACCAAGTTTCCCAAGGGGATTGGCTTGGATACACGGGCAAGCCCATCAAGTCCTTGGTGAATATTGGGATTGGAGGTTCGGACCTTGGCCCAGTGATGGTCACCGAAGCTTTGAAACCGTACCAAAATCCCAATCTGGAGGTGTTTTTCGTATCCAACGTGGACGGTACCCACATGGCGGAAACGCTGAAAAGGGTAGACCCTGAGACAACTTTGTTTTTTATTGCTTCCAAAACTTTCACTACCCAAGAAACCATGACCAACGCCCATACGGCGAGGAGTTGGTTTCTGGAAAAAGCCAAAGACGGCGCGGCGGTAGCAAAGCATTTTGTGGCGCTTTCAACCAATGCGAAAGCTGTGGCGGAGTTTGGGATCGATACCAAAAACATGTTTGCGTTTTGGGACTGGGTAGGCGGAAGGTATTCACTCTGGTCTGCGATCGGTCTGCCAATAGCTTGTGCGATCGGCTTTGACAATTTTGAGGCCTTGCTCACGGGGGCGCATGCGATGGACCTGCATTTTCGCCATGAGCCCTTTGAAAATAACATTCCCGTGGTCCTCGCCCTGATCGGGATTTGGAACTGCAATTTCCTTGGAGCTACCTCCGAGGCTATTTTGCCCTATGACCAGTATTTGCACCGCTTCGCCGCGTATTTTCAACAGGGAAACATGGAATCCAACGGGAAGTACATCAGCCGAACAGGGGAGAAGGTCAATTATACAACAGGACCGATCATTTGGGGCGAACCAGGTACCAATGGACAGCATGCCTTTTACCAACTGATCCACCAAGGTACCCACCTTATTCCTTGTGATTTTATCGCGCCGGCAATTTCCCATAACCCCGTGGGTGACCACCATGTCAAGTTGCTATCCAATTTCTTCGCCCAAACGGAGGCGCTGATGAACGGAAAGTCGCTCGAGGAAGTCAAATCGGAAATGGCTAAAGCGGGCAAATCCACCTCGGAAATCGACCAAATTGCGCCACATCGGGTATTTGAAGGCAATCGCCCGACCAACTCAATTCTCATAAAACAGATTACTCCCTATACACTGGGTGCCTTGATTGCGATGTATGAGCACAAGATTTTTGTCCAAGGAGTCCTTTGGAATATCTACAGCTTTGACCAATGGGGCGTGGAACTCGGTAAGGTCCTTGCCAATGCCATTCTTCCCGAACTCAAGGACGCATCGCCTGTCAGTAGCCACGATGCCTCTACCAATGGGCTGATCAATGCCTACAAGGGGATGAGGGGGTGATCCAACTGAGCCCGCCTACTGCCAACGCCTCCTGCTACTGCCCTTTCACACCAGTCGGCACCTTTCCATGGTGGAAGTAGCTTGCCTGATACGCTTCAGCGAGTTGCAGGATTTTGGCTTCGTCAAAGTAGTTGGCCAGCAGCGTGATTCCTTTTGGCCGTCCCCGCTCGTCGAATCCGGTTGGCATGGCTAAGGCGGGATGCCCGGTCAAGTTGGTAATCATCATTTGGTTGCCGCCAAAGGTGGGGGAGAGCACCACGTCAAATCCGGCAATGGCCTTGGAAAATTCCTCAATCAAGCGGGTCCTGTGCCGGTTGGCTTGGATATACTCCACAGCAGGGATAAACCGTGACTGTCTCAGGGAGTTTGCCCGGGAGCCCCGGTGCTGCTCGACCATCTGGTCCACCCGGCCAGTTCTCACAAGTTCATCAAAAAATGCTCCGGCCTCTGCCCGTAAGATGATATCAAAAACCTCAAAAGGAAATGAATCCGGCAGGTTCACAGGTTGAAGTTCAATGCCCAGTTGCCGAAACTCTTCCAATGTCGAAGCAAATTGCGGCATGACTTTTCCCGAGTCGGTCTCAAACAATTTCTGGAAATAGCCCACCTTCAGCGTGTTGATATCGCTTGGATTTGTATAGGAAAAACCGGTAGTCTTGACGGTTTTCTCCAAGTGGTCCTGGCCCCGGATGAAATCATACACGACGGCACAATCTTGCGCTGATCGTCCTATGGGTCCAACCTTGTCCATAGACCAGGCCAAGGTCATAAATCCATACCGACTCACCGCCCCAAAGGTCGGTCTGAGTCCCGTGACACCGCAGCGATGGGAAGGGGATACGATAGATCCAAGTGTTTCCGTCCCAATTGAAAATGCCACCAAGCCTGCCGCCGTTGCCGAACCTGAACCTGCCGAGGAACCTGTGGCTCCTTGACTGAGGTCCCATGGATTTTTGGTTTTGCCGCCAAACCACACGTCGCCGCGCGCGAGGGCTCCAGATACCAGTTTTCCCAACAAAACTGCTCCCGCATCCTCTAACTTTTTCACCACAGTGGCGGTTTGGTCGAGGTATTGGTCTTTGTAGGGAGCCGAGCCCCAGGTCGTTGGATAGCCGGGCACGGCGGCGAGGTCCTTCACGCCGTAGGGAATCCCATGCAGCGGCCCTCTGTAATTCCCGGCTGCAATCTCCTCGTCGGCTTTTTTTGCCTGTTCCAAGGCCAGTTCTTCGGTAACGGTGATGAAGGAAAGCAGTTGGGAATCATGCTTTTTGATGCGGGAGAGATAGATTTCCGTCAATTGAACTGAGGTCAATTTCTTGTTTTTGATCAGTGAAGCCAATTCCAAAATCGGCAGAAAGGCAATGGTCTCAGGATTTTCGGGCAAGTCAACGTTGTCGGGAATCTCCCATTGGTGAATGGGCGTTTCCTTGGGAAATTCAAAGCCAATCGGAAACGGCTCAAAATACAATGCGGGCTCTGTGTCGTAGGACAATTCAAAAGTGCGCATTTGCTTGTAGCCCTGCAGGTTTTCCTCCAAATAGCCCAACATCGTATCGATCTTGGCTTCGGAAAATTCTAAGCCAATCAACTTCTGCGCGACCTGAACGTCATTCAAGTTTATTTTGTCCGCTTGCTTTGTGCTCGCACAGGCCAGCATCAGCCATGCCGCAATCCAAATGGCATAATTTTTCATCCTGAAAAAATATAGAAAAAACACAATCCTGCTGCCGCAAAAGTTTCCAATGGAGATTAGCTATGGCAAATGGGTTTAATGTTTGCGAGAAATCGGCACGAACGGGCCTTCCACGACATCAAGTTCGGGTAGAAATTATACCTATTTTGTCACCTCGACGAAAGAGAGGTCTATATTTTTTTCTTTTCGCCCTCCGCTACATGACGTCCGAAGACTACCTGAAAATCTCCAATATGCCCCTTCCAAAATTGCCGCTGCGGAAGCAAATCCGTGCACGCACGATTTTCTCCCGTTTGGAGATTTGGGAGATTTTGAGGCTTCCACTCCCATACTTTTGGATGATGTAGCGCCGAATGCGGGCCGTTTCATATTCGAAGCCCAACCTTTTGTCCAGGTCTCCGGAGTTGCTGATGGAAGTGGACGAAACACGGTAAACGGCCGTATTGTCAGCCAAATAGTGGATTTTGGCATGTTTTGCGATCGAAAGCCAAACAGGGTAGTCAAAAGTGGCGAACTTCAAGTCGACGTAATCCGCTATCGAACAATACTTATCAAAAAGGGCTTTACGGAAACAAACTGTGGGCGAGAAAATGATATTGCGCAGCAGCAGGTATGCGTAAAGTTGGTGGTTATGGCTTTCCAATATGGGTGTCTCGTCCCCACTTAATTGGAACTCTCCGTCCCTGAGGCGTTGCCAACGGGTAAAGGATAGCCCAAAATCCGGATGCAGGTCCAGAAATTCCACCTGTTTTACCAATTTCCTTTCATCCGTCCAATAATCATCGCTCTCCAAGATTGCCAGGTATTGTCCTTGTGCCTTTTCCAACAGGCTTTTGTAATTTTTCATCAAGCCTTCATTGCTTGGCTTTACAAAAAGGCGGATACGGTCCGGATGTTTTTCCGCATAGGTTTTTGCAATGGATGCCGTATCATCCGATGAAGCGTCGTCCGATATGAGCAATTCGCAAGGGAAGTCCGTTTGCTGTATCAAAAAACTATCGATCGCCTGCCCAATCGTCGCGGCATGGTTATAGGTTGGCATCAGGACGCTTACTTTCATGATTTCAGCTGTTTGAAGAGTGCTTCCCACTGGTCCACAATGGCCTCGATCCCGAATTTTGCGGAAGCTTCGATGGCTTTTTGGGAGAATTTTTTACGTTTTTCGGTATTGGTCATCAGGTCAACAAGTCCCGCTGCCATCTTGTCGATGTCCTGGGGCGGTACCAAAATCCCGGTCTCTCCGTCAATCACGATATCCCTCGGCCCTGTCTCGCAATCGAAGCTCACAGCCGGTAGACCCATTGCCATCGCCTCAATCAACACCAAGGGAAGGCCCTCGTGCCTGGAGGAAAGTGCAAAAATCGAAGCCTGCTTGTACTGGGAAACGACATCCCTGGTGGGAGGGAGGATTTCCACGCTTTCGGAAACCCCCAAGGACTGTATCAATTTTTCCAAATCCTGCTGGAGCTTTCCCGCCCCCACAATCCGAAGTTTCCAATCGGGAGCCTTTGGATGTGCGATATGCCAGGCTTTTACCAACAAATCGAAACCTTTCTGATCTACAATCCGCCCGACAGCCAAAACCCGATTTTCTTTCATCGGTGTTTTCTCGGAAACATCTACCGTGATGGGATTGGGGATGGAGATCACTTTTTTGGCACCAAATTTCTTTTGATATGCTTCCACGTCGCCCTGTGTCAAGGTCACGATCATATCGGAATGTTTGACAGCGATTTTTCTGGAGAGTGAATGCATCAGGTGCCAATTGGTATTGACATTGAAGTGCTCCCAAGTAATGGTCGTAAATCCCCGGGTAGCTGGGATATTGACGAATGAGCGGCCCGCATCGACGATGATGATGATATCTGGTTTTTCCTTTGCAAACAGGTTCTTCATCAGCCGGACCCTTCGGATATCCCTGACGATCGGTAATCCGCTTGACTTTGGCCCCTCCAGATAGTGGCGAATCACCTTTTTGTCAAACGCAAAAAATGGATTTTCACCCTTGCCGACAATACTGACGATCTGGACCTGGTGCCCCCGGTCAATCAAGGCCTTCGAAAATATCGCAGTCACGCGTTCGGTTCCCCCCGAGTAGTTGAGCCCTTTGATGATAAAAAATATTTTCATGGATGTTGGTTTTTTGGACAAAGGGCGACTGGCTTGGAATCAAATACAATTTCTGAACCGTTCGGGGATTCTGATGATGATCTCCATGTTGAGCATTGAAGGTCGGTTCCATTTGTACGGCGGTCTGAACCATTTTTGGATAAACTGTGCCCTAGGCAGCCACACATTGCCGTCTTTCGCCTCGTGCTTTGATACGGCTTCGATGGTTCTCCGACGCATGTTGAGATGCTTTTCCCAACCCATGGAGAGGCGGTCCTTATCCTTGAAGCGATCAGCGATCATTTTGGCATCGAAGCAGCCGAAATGGAACATGTAGAGATTCTTGTCGATATGGTAATTGTGTCCGCGGATGCGGTGAAATCCTACACCCCAGGTCACGGGCTTGGTGATAACGCAGGGCTTGGTGTAGTCCGGGGCGATCATCGCGTAGCTTCTTTGTTCCAAAAAGCCTTTACTGGGGTCGTATTGCCCTTCTTCGCCTTCGCGTTGACCGACGTCCAAGCCGACACCTGAGACGGTGGTACGGATTTTCAGGTTGCCGAGGTATTCGCCAAGTGTCTTGCCCAAATTGGGTTCGACCACCAAAAACTCATCGGCATCACAGCCGATGACGATGTCATATTGCTGCAGATGGTGGGCGGCTTTCTTGGACAAAAATGCCAAGCGCCCGGGTTCCGCAGAGCCGATTGGCCCCGGTATTTTATCACAAAAGATGATGTTGGCTTTGCCCGAATGCTTGGGCGGGTCTTGGTCCTTTCCATCCAGGTAGATGTACAGATGTTCCTCTCCGATCTGATGCCCGTAGTACTTGATCCATTTTTCAAGGAAAAAGTTGTCATGGCGGGCCATGGTAATAACACAGATGCTTTTCATACGGAATTTTTGAAACGTTCTGGAATATGGACTATAAGCTTCCAAAAGTACATGTAGGGCCTAAACCAGGCAAAGGGATGCCTGATAATGGTCTGTAGCATATGGGCAATCGGAAGATAGGTGTCACCTGGCTTCGCTTTTTTCTTCCCAGCTAGATCGATCGCCCTCCGTCTTTGGAGCATATGCTTCGTCCAGCCCGCTTTCAACCGTTCGGAGTCTTTCATTTTATTTTCCAGAATGCTGATATCCACCGAGCCAAAATGGAACAGATAGAGGTTTTTGTCGATCCGGTAGTTGTGGTTTTTCACTCGATGAAAACCCGCACCCCAAGTCACTGGTTTGGAAATCACCACAGGTTTGGTGTATTGGGAATCCAGAAGCGCATAGCTCCTTTGGGAAAGAAAAGGCTTAGTTGGGTCCAATGTGGGTTCTTCGCCGATTTTCTGACCCACGTCCAAGCCCAAGCCCGAGACCGAGGGGCGTACCTTGATACCACTCAAGTAGGCGCGGAGCGACCTGCCGACCTTGGGATCTACGACCAGAAACTCATCACAATCGCATCCAATCACCAAATCATAGCGCTGAAGCAGTTTTGCGGCCTCCTGATTTAGGAAACCGATGCGGGTCCTGTCTCCGACTGTCATTTCCTCTTGTTTATGCGGTCGCTTGGTCACATTCACTCCTGCGGCATTTTCGGGAACAACCTGATCTTCGCCGTCCAGATACACATAGAGGTTTTCCTTGCCGAGTTGACCGCCATAGTAATCGATCCATTTGGTCAGGAAGAAAGTATCGTTTCTCGCCATCGTAAGCGCGCAGATATTTTTCTGTTTCTCCTGATTGTTTTTCATGTAAGACTGGTTTGAATGACCCAAAAAGAATCGAAAACTGATTCGGTATAATTCCCCTTTGCTGTCAAAATTAACGCCATTAACCGATTCTTGTCACATTTCGAATAAAAACTATAGTAGATTTTATTTTGTGTAGCAAAAATCTATCGGATTTTAGGAAAAGCGAGCCAAGTTATTAGACAGCGCGAAACCCGTTTATTTTGTTTCAGTTACCTCTTTTTGAATGAATTTAGGCATAAAGCGTCGCAAACTATCACTCAATTACTGCGAGGTCCCGCCCTTTCTTTTCACGGTTTTTATATATTTAAAAACTGAAACCCTCTGCCGTGAAGAAATTGGTTCTAAGAATCGCAAAATTACTCCTATTTTTATTACTGATCCTCGTGGTAGGCCTTGTTGCGAGTTACCGCCCTGATTTGTCCTTTGAATCACTCGTACCCAAGTACACCGATGAGTATTCACATTTTCTAAATGTGGACGGAATCAACATCCATCTCAAGGTAAAAGGTGAGGGTGAACCTATTTTTTTGATACATGGATCCTTTTCCTCGCTGCATACTTGGGAAGCCTGGGAGGATGAATTGAGTCGGTATTTTATGACGATATCGATGGACTTACCTGGACATGGCCTTACTGGTCCGGACACTCAAAAACGCTACGGAATCACAGACTATGCAGGATTTGTACTGGACATAGCGGACCAACTGAATCTCCAGAAATTCCATGTGGCGGGCAATAGTATGGGCGGAGCAGTCGCATTAAGGCTGGCTTCCGAGGCTCCTGATCGCATTTTGACGCTGAATCTGGTGGATGCAGCCGGCGCACCGCCTTCACTGGCCACGGATTCTGCTAGGGTGAAATCCTACAACTCTGGAGCCTGGATTTTCAAGGTTGCGCAGAATCCGGTCTTTAATAAATTACTCTTGAAGTGCACACCGAAATTCCTGTTTCGCATGAACCTGAAGCAGGTATTTGCGGATGATGGGGAGATCACAGATGAAATGCTGACGCGTTACTATGAACTGATGCGCCGCGATGGCAATCGACAGGCGACGGTAGACCGCCTGACCGGCAGAAAACCCTATGATTTGGATTTCTCAAAAATCAACATGCCCGTGCTCATCATGTGGGGTGCAGAGGATAAGTGGATATCCCTCGACAATGGAAGGCGATTAGAGAAAGCCATACCCCGCGCTACTTTGAAGGTTTTTGATCATGTCGGTCATGTTCCCATGGAAGAATCACCGACTGAAACTGTCGCGGAATATTTGGCTTTTCTGGGCGTTAGTGTGGATAGGGATTATCTTTCCCCCAAAACGTACTACAGCCATGTCAATCGAATGGGCCATTTTGGCCATGCTTCTGCTTTTGTTGGCCAGTCAGATCTGGCTGATCGCAAAGTTGGGTCCAGAGAAAAGTAACACGAAGAAATTCGAATCCGAGCTGCTGCAGCTCAGAGAAACACTTCAAAAAGAAGCCAAAAACAATCGGATCGAGATGCAGTCCCAACTCATCCAGCAGTTTGGGTTGGTGTTTGAGTCCTTAAGGGCAAGTTCCAAAGACCAAGCGGATGTCCTGAAGGATTTTGGGCGCCTTTTTCGTGAAAACGTACAGGAATTCAATGCCTTGCAACGGGAGAAGTTTCAGGAATTGGTCTGGAAGCAGGAGCGTATGGTGGCCTCTACGGAGGAGAAACTGGAAAAAATGCGGGAAACCGTGGACGAAAAGCTCCAAAAGACTTTGGAAGCCAGGTTGGGCCAGTCTTTCGAATTGGTGAGCAAACAGCTGCTTGAAGTCCAGAAAGGACTTGGAGAAATGCAGCATCTTGCGACAGGAGTAGGGGACCTCAAGCGTGTCCTTAGCAATGTCAAAACCCGCGGCATGCTGGGTGAATATCAGTTGCAGGGGATATTGGAAAATATCCTCACCCCGGACCAGATTGCAACCAATATAAACCTGCATGCGGGAACTGCGGAGCGGGTTGAATTTGCCGTCAAAATGCCCGGCAGTGGGGACGACGGTCCCGTTTATCTGCCTATTGATGCCAAGTTTCCCCAAGAAACCTATTACCGGCTTTTAGACGCCTATGAATCTGGGGACAAAAACACAATCGAAACAGCGAGGATAGAGCTTTTCAAAGCCATTCGTAAATCCGCCTTTGATATCAGTTCAAAGTATCTGAAACCACCGTTCACCACAGATTTTGGGGTGATGTTTTTGCCGATGGAAAGCCTTTATGCCGAAGTGCTGCGCGATCCACAGCTTGCCCATTTTCTACAACGGGAATACAAAATCATCGTCACAGGGCCGACAACCTTGGCTGCCATGCTGAATAGCCTGCAGATGGGCTTCCGTACTTTGGCAATCCAGCAACGATCCGGTGAGGTTTGGCGAATCTTGGGAGCAGTGAAGATGGAGTTTTCCAAGTTTGGGGATTTGATCAGCAAAGCCCAAAAGAAAATCTCAGAAGCCCACCATGATTTGGATGAACTGGTCGGTACACGTACACGGGCGATACAAAGGAAGTTGAGAGAAGTAGAGGAATTACCTGAGAATGAAGGAAAAAAAATGCTCGAGTAATCATTGGTTTTTTCGTTTTGGGTGCTTTAGTTTGGAGAAAACAGTCGTTTATGAAATTGATCTTCTCCTGCCTCTTTTTCTTCTTTGTTTACGCCCAGTCGTTTTCGCAGAAAATCTTTGATGTGGAGGGCGAAACCAGGGCTAATTCCATCGAAGTGAACAATGCAGCAATCACCATGATCAGCGATGGCAATTATGCTACCGCCTACAAGGTATTGGTGACAGTAATCGAGCAGGATCCCTCATTTCATTCAGCCTATTTGAATCTTTACCGTGCCGGCAGCAATTTACCCAACAAAACAAATGCTGTGGTTGAGACGCTAAGGGTGGGCCTGACGATATTTGAGGAGGATGACGAGATGGCTTATTACCTTGGAAATATCCTTCAAAAGGCCAATAGATTGCCTGAGGCGATAGAGGCATATTCTGATGCCATAGCGTTTTCCAAGAAAAATGGGGAGGATTTTCCGCTTGTTTGGGCTTATCATTTTAACCGCGGCAACTGCTTCTTGAAATCCAACCAACATGCGAAGGCAATTCCGGATTATGACTATGCGTTGAAACTGAGTCCAGACAATGCAGACGTGCTTACCAATAGGGGGTTTTGCTTTTACAAAACAAACAATCGCAACGCAGCATGTGCTGATTGGAGGGAGGCGCTTAAGCTGGGCAACGAACAGACGACAAAATACCTTCAGTCGTATTGCAAATAAATTTAAAGATTCTTATTGCGCTTAGTTTCAAAACATCCTACCTTTTCCGCGATTTAGGCAGGCGTACCTTTTAATCCTGACTATTTAGGTTTATACATGGGAATGAACATAGTGATCGCAGGTGCCGGCGATATGGGATATCACCTAGCTGAGCAACTGAGTTACGAAAACAAAGACATCACCCTCATCGATCTGGACAAGGATGCGCTCGATTACGCAGCTTCCCATTTGGATGTATTGACCCTTGTGGGGGATGCTACCTCGATCGAGGTACTCAACAACGCCAACGTCACAGATGCGAGCATGTTTATGGCCGTGACGACGTCAGAGAAAACAAATATTGTCGCGGCCACCTTGGCAAAGCAGCTTGGCGCAAAGCGTGTGATTGCTCGAGTCAGGAACCATGAATACCTCGATCCAGAACATGAAGTGTACTTCAAGAATGTTGGCATCGACAATATCATTTCCCCGACCAAGCTGTGCAGCGAAGAGATTTTCAAGATGATCAAGAACTCCAATTTCACGGATGTTTTTGAATTTGAAGGAGGAAAGCTGAATATTGTCGGCATCACCTTGGACCAATACAGTCCATTGGTGAACAAGAAAATCCAGGACATCAGCGATGAGGAGCTTTTTGAGGATATCCGTATCGTTGCGATTGTAAGGGATCAGATGACCATCATACCTCGGGGAAGCACAATCATCAGAAACAACGACCATGTTTTTTTCATTTCCAACAAGCGCGCGGTCGAATCAATCATCGAACTACTTGGCCAGAAGAAAATCACCATCAAAAACGTCATGATCATAGGCGGTGACGATATGGCCTACACGACTGCACTTAAGCTCGAGGACGAATACCGGGTTACGTTGGTGCACAAAGACAAAGAACGATGTAAGTGGCTTTCCGAGAGACTGAATAATGCCCTGGTAATCAATGGGGATTACAAAAATATTGAACTTTTGATTGAAGAAGGTTTGGAGGAAATGCAGGCGTTCATTTCACTGACCGAGTCTTCCGAAACCAATATCATAACTTCACTGAGCGCCAAAAACCATGGGGTTTACAAAACTATCGCGCATGTAGACACGCGTGAATATATCCACATCTCGCATAGCATTGGCGTGGATTCCCTCATCAACAAGAAGCTTGTTGCTGCCAACCAAATCACCCGGTTTTTAAGAAAGGGAAAAGTGGAATCAGTTTCCGGCATTTATGGTGTGGATGCTGAGATTGTCCAATATTCTGTTGCGAAAACCAATCGGGTGACCAAAAAGCCACTAAAAGAGCTGCATTTTCCCGATACCGCCATAGTCGCGGGTGTCATTAGAGGCGAGGATGTTTTTATTCCAGATGGCGACTTTGTTTTGAACGTCGATGACAAGGCGATCATTTTGGCCTTGCCAGCGGCGAAGGCTGCTTTAGAGAAATTTTTCCACTGAAATGATCCACTACAAAGCTATCGGGAAAATCATGGGAGGCTTGTTGATGCTCTTGGCATCACTCATGCTTCCCGGAATTGCTTTTTCCCTCTATTTCGAAAGTGGAGACCATGGCCCTTTGCTGCTTTCAGCTGCGACGTCATTTGTGATCGGTGCGACGCTTTTCTTCTCTCTATCCAAGCAGGACCAAAATGTCCGCAAACGTGAAGGATATCTCATCGTGGCTATAAGTTGGCTCCTAATGACACTCTTTGGGATGCTTCCCTTTCTACTGAGCGGAGCAACAAGTACGATTCCCGACGCGATTTTCGAGACAGTTTCCGGGCTGACGACTACCGGTGCGACGATTTTGACAGATATCGAGGTGGTTCCAAAAGGCATACTTTTTTGGAGAAGCATGATCCAATGGATCGGTGGTTTGGGAATAATCGTGTTGACAGTGGCCATTTTCCCCCTTTTGGGAATTGGTGGAATCGAACTATTTGTCGCAGAGTCGCCCGGTCCAACCTCTGATAAACTGCATCCGAGGATTCAGGAAACCGCAAAAAGACTTTGGTATGTCTACACAGGACTCACCGTGCTGGCCGGCATAATGTTTCGCATTGCGGGCATGGATTTTTTCGATGCGGTCAACCATGCTTTGACAACCATGGCAACGGGCGGATTTTCGACCAAAAACGCAAGCTTGGCCTATTACCAGTCACCTTTCATCGAATATGTAGCAATCTTCTTTATGTTTTTGGCTGGAACAAACTTCACGGTCTTGTATTTTGGACTGACCGGAAAGTTTCACAGGGCATGGAGATCTGATGAATTTCGGGCGTATCTGTTTTCATTGATCGGGATTGTATTCTTTCTCTCATTGCCGGTTTATTATTATTCAGGGCAACAGGACTTGGAAAAAGCGATCCGGGACACGATGTTTCAAGTTATATCTCTTGTTACAACCACGGGCTTTGTCACGGCGGATTATACAACCTACCACAGTGGTTTGACCTTGATTTTCTTCATGCTTTTGTTTTTGGGTGCTTCGGCAGGATCTACCAGTGGCGGTATCAAGTATATCCGTCACCTAACTTTTGTGAAAAATTCATGGCTCGAATTCAAGCGTATTGTTCATCCCAGAGCGGTGGTGCCCCTCAAAATAAACGGTGAACGCGTAACAGGCAAGATCATTACCCATATCATGAACTTCCTGTTGATTTACTTGATGATTTTTGTTTTGGGTTCGATAGTAGTTTCCCTGATGGGATATGACATTCTAACTTCGTTCGGTGCCGTTGCGACAACCTTGGCTAACGTTGGACCAGGAATCGGTGAGGTAGGACCAGTAGACAATTTCGCATTTTTTGACCCATTCACTAAGATATTCCTGTCCTTCATCATGCTTTTGGGAAGATTGGAGTTGTTCACAATCCTGATCCTATTTACGCCTTATTTCTGGCGTGCAAATTAGGACTTTGGAAGCGTAAAGCTGAAAGTAGAGCCGTAACCCATTTGGCTTTCGACCCAAATGTCTCCCTTGTTTTTCTGGATCAATTCCTTCGAGAGCAACAGTCCAAGACCAGAACCTTTTTCACGATGTGTGCCGCGTGTTGAGAAAAATTGATTGCCAAACAATTTCTCCAAGTTCGCTTCCGGAATTCCAGTGCCCTGGTCAGCGATCGAGATCGTATAAAACCTACCGGAATCCTCAGCTGAAATTGAAATCATGTCACCATTGTCCGTAAACTTCAAGGCATTGGTCAATAAGTTTCGAAACACGATGTCTAGCATGTTTCGATCTGCCTCTACTTCCAGGTTTTTCGGGATGAAATTTTGCAGGTTTTGGCCTTTGTAAAATTGGGACGTTTTGAAAAAGTTGATGTTGGATTCTACAAGTGCGTAGAGGTTGCAAGAAGATATTTCGGCGTGGATTCCGTTCATTTGGCTCCTTGACCATACCAACACATTTTCCAGCAGAATCGAATTATTGCCGATGCTTTGGCTTAAAATCGGCAGATAGGCCTCAAATTCTTCTTTGGTAAGGTTTTGTTCGTTCAGGAGGTTGACCATAGCCCAAAGTGAATCCATCGGCGCTTTGAGGTCATGGGCGAGAATGGAGAAAATCTTATCCTTTTCCTGATTGAGCTTATCCAATTCGGCAGTTTGTGCTTCTATTTCCTCCTGCTTCGTTTTCAACATTTTCGAGCTGGCTTTCTCCCTTTTGAAGGATCGGTAATACACTGAAAATGCAAGGAAAAAGGAAAACGCCATTAGCAATAGCGCGTAAAGGACATAGCTTTTGAATCGCTGGTTTGCTTCCATCAGCTCTTTTTCGCGGTTTAGGGAGGCAATCTCTTCCCGCTGTTTTCTTACCATGATGCCCGAAAGGTACAACTTTGTCTTTTCTTCGGTAAATGTTTGGCGGGCCTCATCCAACTTATCCAGGTATTGCTTCGCCGCATCGGTATCGCCCTTGAAATTGGCTATTTGATATAGGAGCCCATAAGCTGTAATCATTGCTTCGGAAGCGGGGATTTCTTCGTTTATTTCAATTGCCTTTGCAGCTACTTCCTCAGCTTTCCGTAGATTCTTCTTTTTAAAATAAACGTTGCCTAGTTCACCCAACACATAGATTGCACCCCTTTTGTCGTTTTCCAGACTATATTCCATAAACTGGCTCAAATCGCGCTCTGCCAATTCCAAGTCACCCATCTGCTGGTAAATCCGGCCACGGTTCATCTTCGAAATGAAGATTTGCCTGACATCGGCCAGTTTTTCACGGATTTCAATCGCTTGGTTGATTAGCGCCAATGCTTCCTGATAATTCTTGATTTTTGTCTGTACCACGCTCATTCCAGTGTAGGTATAGCCAAGTCCATCTAAATTATTGATTTTCAGGAAAATATCTTTTGCTTCCTCGTAGTATGCCATAGCATCCTCATAAGACTCCTGATAGTAATGTATCTGTGCTATATTGTTGAGAGCAAAGGCTTCCTCCTTATGATTGCCTGAACTTTTGGCTACTTTAAGCGCCTCTTCATACATCTTGAGGGACTCCTCTTGCAGCTCAATATTTCGGTAGGCGATTCCCAATCGGTTGAGGTTTTGTGCATGCAACTCGGGATTTTCGAGCAACTTGGCGAGTTCAATTGCTTCCTCGTAGTATTTCCTCGAAGAGTCCGAAAGGTGCACCTCCCAAGCCAAATCCGAAACGATTGTCAGTTTCTGCCTAAGGTCTTTCGTTTGCAGGTATTGCTGGTATAGCTCTTGCGCTTTATTGCTCTGCCCAAAAGCTGTATGATAAATGCCCAAAAAACAGGACAGAATAATCCACGCCGCTAGACTTGCAGTTTTATTGGGGTGATTTAGGGGCATCGCCGTTTTTTGATTGTCGAATGAAAATCCAAAGTAAGGCGATTTACTTGTCCTGCCAAAAGTTGACCAGTCAAAATTCGACTTTTTTGACTTGACTCAGAACCTTTTTTTAAGGTTTGCCCCTTTGACAGAAAATGATTTCAGACCGATGAACACAGGTCAGTCCAACATTTGCGCCCTCATTTTTGCAATTCTTTCTTCCAATGACTCCGAAGACAGTGTGGCGCGCAGGCGATCGACCATGATGGGGAAGGAAAAAGGTGTAAACTGACCGGGTTTCTTGAGAACGATTTGCTGCCGATTGATTTTCCGGATCGCTCCAAATATGCTGTCTCGTTCCATTTGCATTTCCAAGACTTCCCGATGCGCCTGTTCCAAAAGCAAATTTTCAGGGTCATAATCTTCAAAAACACCAAATAGAATCCCGGAATTCGATTGGAGGTGCTTGAAGCGTAAGGGCTTTCCAGGGAACCCTTGAAACACGAGACCTGAAATGGTAGCGACATCCCGGAATTTCCGCTTCGCCATTTCGCTCTCATTGACGCACCTCAAAATATCTTCCTCTAAGTTGTGTTCCGAAAACAAGTCTTCTTCCAAAATGTCCTCTATTGGAATCGGTGAATCGGACAGCAGCTCAAATCCATAATCATTCATCGCTATGCTGAAGGTAATCGGATAATTCACCGAAATCCTGTAAGCCAATAGGCTACCCAAAATCTCATGGACCATCCGGCCTTCGAAAGGGAAAAAGAAGAGGTGGTGGCCTTCTTTGGAAATATTCTTTTCGATCAGCAAAGTATTATCATCGGGAATAGTGGAAAGCCGTTGCTGTAGATCGAGTAGAGGGGCAACATATCGCACTTCCTCTGAGGCAAAAATCCCTTGAGAGGCATCGCGCAGGATTTCCCGGATTTTCCCGGATAGCTTTGAGGTAAGGGATATCCTACCGCCCATGTAGGAAGGGGTATTGGAGCTCTTTTTAGTCGAGAGCTTCACGATAGCGCTCATGTCCTTTATTTGGACAAATTCCAGGTTACGACCGGAAAAGAAAAACCGATCGCCCGGCCTGAGTTTGGAGAAAAAATACTCCTCAATCATACCGAGGAAAGTGCCGTTCTTCAGCCGCACCTTAAGCATAGGATCACTTACGATGGTACCCATGGAAAGCCGATGGCGCATGGCAGTTCTCTTGTCTTTGATCCTGAAAACCCCATCTTCACCCATTTCGACCTTGGAAAACTCCTCGTAGCCTCCAAGCGTCTCGCCGCCTTTGGTTACAAAATTCAATGCCCACTCGTATGCTGTCCCTGTCAGATGCTGAAAGGAGTAGGTGTGTTTGAGAATTTGGAAAAGTTCATCCTTCCGAAAACCATCACCAACCGCAAGCGTGACCAGAAACTGCACCAAGACATCGTAGGTCAACTCGGGACAGTGGATACTTTCCATTTCGCCGGTTTCGACGGCGCTTCTCAATGCCGCAGCTTCGATCATTTCCAGCGAATTGGTCGGCACAAAATAGATTTCGCTGGGTAAACCTGGTTGGTGTCGTGAACGCCCTGCACGCTGTACAAATCTTGCCACACCCTTCGGACTTCCGATTTGTATCACTGCTTCTACGGGCCTGAAGTCGACTCCCAAATCAAGGCTTGAGGTACAAACGACGAGCTTCAACTTGCCCGCATGGAGCGATTCCTCGACCCATGTACGTACCGCTTGATCGAGCGAGCCATGGTGCAATGCTGCCAATCCGGCCCAATCCGGCCGGGTTTCCATGATCTTGTGGTACCAGATTTCAGTTTGGGCCCGGGTGTTGGTAAAAAGCAAGACCGAATGGTAGCGATCAATGATCGGCAGGACTTTGTCGATCAATTTGATGCCCAAATGCCCAGACCAAGGGTACTTTTCCAGTTCATTGGGGAACACCGTATGGATTTCTGTTTTTTTCTCAATGTCCGCCTTGACGATGTGGGTGTTTTCTCTTCCCAAGAGAATCCTACAGGCATCTTCCAGGTTACCTATCGTGGCAGATATCCCCCACAGCTTGATGGGTTGTGGGCAAATGCTACGCATATAGCTCAAAGCCAGTTGCACCTGGACCCCTCTCTTGTTACCGACAAGCTCGTGCCATTCGTCTACAATGATGGCACGCAGGTCACGAAAAAGTATTTGGTTTTCCTTTTGGGCCAACAAAACATGCAGCGTTTCTGGCGTCGTCACGAGGCATTCTGGCGGATTCTTTTTTTGATAGGTTCGTTCTTTGTTGTCGGTGTCGCCGTTGCGTACAGAGACTTTCCAAGGCAGACCGATTTGGTCGCAGACTTCTTGCATTGCTTTTTGGATATCCTGGGCCAATGCCCGAAGTGGCGTTACCCAAATCATCAGCGTGCCGTTTTTCCTCGGTTTTTGCCAATCGCTGGGGTGTTCTTTGATATATTCCAAAATGAGCGGAAACCACAGCGCAAAAGTCTTCCCGCTACCCGTGGGGGCATTGAGCAGTCCGGACTTTCCTTCCAAAAAATCCCTCCAGGCCTCGAGCTGAAAAGCAAATGGGGTCCAGCCTTTGTTGCGGAAGTATTGAATGCCTACGTTCAGGTCGTCATTTTCCATATGCCTTCAACAAATCCTTCAAATCTTGTAGTGTATTTGCTTCTTGGATGGATTTGTCCTTCCTCCACCTTTGGATACGGGGAAAGCGAAGCGCGATGCCTGACTTGTGTCGACTGCTCTCCTGGATTCCCTCGAATGCGATCTCAAAAACCAATCCCGGCTTTATGGTACGAACAGGACCAAACTTTTCCAAAGTATTGTTTTTGACGTAACGGTCGACCTCACGCATTTCGGCGTCCGTCAGACCTGAGTAAGCTTTTGCAAACGGAACTAGGCGGTCACCGTCCCAAACTGCCAGCGTATAATCGGAATACAAGTCTGCACGCCGACCATGGCCTTTTTGGGCGTAAACCATCACACCGTCAATAGATAGCGGCTCGATTTTCCATTTCCACCAGGCACCACGTTTTCTTCCGACTTCATAGGCAGACGAAAGGCTCTTCAGCATCATTCCTTCCGCCATAAATGTTCGTGCTTGGCTCCTGATTTCCGTCAACTCTTCCCAGGAATCCGCTATTATCCTTTCTGAAATGACCAATTTCGAATCCACATGTAAGTCTTTCAGCCACTCCAATTTCTCCCTACGATTTACTAATTCGGATTGTCTCAAATCCTTGGTTTCCCATTCCAATACATCGTAAGCGATGAAAGCCACAGGCGCTTCTTGAAGGATTTTTTTTCCGAGTGTTTTTCTTCCGATGCGCTTTTGCAGCACGGCAAAGGGTAGGGGGCTCCCATCCTGAAAGGCGATGATTTCACCGTCCAAGACAGTTCCGAGGGGAAGAGTTTTTGCCATTTGAACCAGTTCGGGAAACTTTTCCGTTACCAATTCTTCCCCACGCGACCAGATATGTACCTCGCCCTTACGGTGGATAATCTGCCCACGAATGCCATCCCATTTCCATTCAACCAGCCATTCGCTTGGACTGCCCAAGGATTCGGTTTCCGTTTCAAGGGGGTGTGCGAGGCAAAAGGGATAGGGCTTTGATCCGTCTGAGTTACCGAAATCATCCAGAAGCAATTGCCGAAAATCCGTCTTGGCCGGATTCCAATCTCCCATCAAGCGGTGCGCGACTTCGGTTTTTTCCTTTTTGAATACCTCCGACACGGCCTGCGTGACGAGCATCTGACTGACTCCTACCCGAAAGCCGCCTGTAATGATCTTGTTGAAAATGAACCGCTCATCCTTGTCCATTTGGTCCCAAGCCCAAAATATCTTATCTCTTTTTGTTTCTTCGGGATATTGTTCCATGGCGATAAGGAACTCAGTCCAGTACGCCAAGGACATTTCCTGTGAGGAACTCGGTGCGGGCAGGAGCAGGGCGATCGTTTCCGCCAGATCGCCTACCGATTGATAGCTTTCCTCAAAAAGCCAATCCGCTATGCCTGATTTTTCACAACACCAAGTTCTGAGTTGTCGGGTATTTACCTGTCGTTTGGGCCTTCGGTGGGTAAAGAACGCAAGAGCCCAAATCCGGTCTTCATCGCTTGCCCGAAGGAAAAAATCCTTCAAAGCATTGACCTTGTCGGAGGTTTTGTTGCTTTGGTCAAGTCTCAGAAACAACTCAGAAAAGAGTCTCATGGGGATTGGTTTGTGGCGCGAATGTGATTTGCTGCACATTCGGCTTGAAAATATTTATATATATTTAACAATCTTCTAAACTTCCCGACAAATTCGGGCGTTTTTGATTACAAACACCAGTTATATGAAAAAGTTAGCGGTTTTCTTTCTCCTGACGATCTTTGCAGCTTCATGCCAAAAGGAGGAAGAGTCGGTCTACACCAACAAAGAATTGAGCTACAATCTCTACAAAAGTTCTGACTTTGATTACACCGGAAAGGTAACCGTAAGGGAATTGACAAGCGGAGGCTTGGAACTCAGGATCGAAATGGTAGGGGAAAAAGGCGGTTCCGATTACTATTTTCCAGCACATTTGCATTTTGGAGCCTATGATAGTCCCGACAGTCCGACAGCGTTCCTTCTTAATCCAATCAATATCAAGGATTTGACCAGTGTCACCCAGCTTGGCGCTTTGTCAGATGGGAGGGTCTTGGATTTTGAAAGTTTCAAGAAACTGAATGGACATATCAAGGTACATTTAGCCGACTCTGGGCCCGAGTATCAAATCATCTTGACAGCTGGAAATATCGGCAGCAACAACAATGATCCACAGGCTTTTGACCCATCGAAGATTACACTTTGCTCGCCGTATTATTAAGAAATTGTATCGAATAAAGAACAGGAAGAGGCCGATAAGCCTCTTTTTTTATGCCCAGGTAGAATTAGAATGGATAGCCGATACCAATATTGAAAACCGTTTGTCCACGAAATCCGGGAAATGACCTGAAAAATTGATTGAGGACATAACGTTGTCCAAGAGGCCTTGCGGGGTCAAATGCTTTAACGCCCATGTCTAGTCGAAGTACTAGAAAGTCAAAATCCATTCTCAGACCAATGCCCGTGCCAACGGCGATCTCCTTGTAGAATCTGTTGAACTCGAAATTTGCACCAGGTCTTGTCGGGTCAAAGAGGAAGGTCCAGGTATTGCCTAAGTCGATGAAATAGGCCGCGTCAAAGTAGCCGTACAATTTGGTCCGCAACTCAAACATTCCCTCAAAAAGTATGTCGCCGGGCTGCTCAAATCTGTAGTCGAACGAGCCGTCTTCTAAGGTGTTCGGAGTGTTGGAACCCGGTCCTAATCGCCGTGGCTGCCAGGCTCGGATGCCCGTGCTGCCGCCTGCAAAGAAATATTTTTCATAAGGCAAGACGCCGTTGCTGACACCGTATGGCCTTGCTAAACCCAAGTTGAGCCGGTAGGCGAAAGTCTGGTATTTGGTAATCGGAATGTACCGCCTGAAGTCGGATTGGAACTTCAAAAACTGGAAATAGGCCAAACTTCTGTTTTCCACAAAATCATCACTGACAAAATTGAGGGTCGTGCCGCCGCTCTCAAAAAACAGCCTCCAAAGGGAAGCCTTGTTTTTCTGAAATGCTCCATATTGATTGAAGTTGAAAATCACCTGTCCCGAAATGCTGCTGACGTAGGAGGGAAGGAATGAGTTGATGAGGTTGTTGCCCTGATTTTGGAGGTCCTCGAGCAAAGCCCTGAAAGCATCGTCTAGATTGGATCTGATAAAGTTGGCGTCCAGGAGATTGACGGAATATTGCTGGCGAAAATTCCTGGTGTTCCAATTGTAGGAGACTGCACCCGTGATTGCCTCTCGGATATACTCCGGCCTGTTGACGTAGCTGTAGCCAATCAATGTCCGGGTCCGCGGATTGTAACGCCCAAGGGTTTCCAATGAACCAGCTGCAAATGGAAAAAGGAATTGCGGAAAGATCACTGAAGCAGAGGTGTTCAGTTCCCGGCTCCTGAAGACACCGCCTTCACCTGTGGCGGAAACCACGCCTTCCAGCCCCGCACGAAAGAAGAATTCAAAAATCTCTGCTCCCCGAAACAGGTTTCTGTTTCTCAGTGAATGGCTAAAAAATGGTCCCGGCACCTGCTCGGTGATGCTGGCGCCAAGTTGATTCGTTATTTGGAATTTCTGGTTGGGTTGGGTGAAGATTTTTGGTCTCAAGGTATTTCCAACCGTATCGAACGCAATATTGACAAAGCGAAACAAATCGAGGTTGGCCAGCTGCCGTTGCGTATCGATCACATTGGAGCGGCTGTACAAGGCTCCCTTTTCCAAGAAGATCCGCGAGGAAATGATCTTTTCCGAATAGCGGTCATCATAAAGATCAAACTCGATGTCGCGGAAATAAGTCACCTCACTGTTGTCAATGAAATTCAAGGAGGGAGGGTCTACCGAAAAGAAAACAGAATCCAGTGTATATACCCGGTGAAAATCGGCGTAGGAAGGTTTTCTGATGATCTGCTCCACGACTACGCTATACGCTACTGTATCTTCATACACATTGTATTCGATGTAGGACTTGGAAAAGGTGTAGTATCCGTTGTCCTTCAATAAATCTTCCACACGCTGCCTTTCCCGGGAAAGGGCGTTTTGCTCATAGATTTTCCCAATCTTGATTTCGGATCCCCCGATTGATTTCTCCAAAAGCGAATAGATCTTTGGATCGTCCGAATTGGTAAAGAAAGAATCGATCAAATAGGGCTCGCCTTCTGTAATAAGATAGTCAATGCTCGCTTTTCTCCGCTTAGTTGTAACCCTGTAGTCTGTTTTTGCATCAAAAAAACCATTGTTCGCCAGCAAGAACTGCATCTGTTGGGCTGACTCTATGGTTTTGCTGCTGTCCATGACAACTCTTGGGTTGCCTGTCCGCATGAAGAAATTCCCATATTCCAGCCGCTTCTCCAGGGTTTCGAGATAGCTGTTGACCTTGTTGAGACGCTTTGTCTGTTTTTTGTTCAATCCGCCCTCCTCGTTGAGTTGGATCAGTTCGCGGCGCTCCTGTTCGTATTCGGCACGTTTGATTTGTTGTTTGGTGCTGTCAAAAGTCCACTCGCCAAAGTTGTAGATGGAGACGCCGATGGAAGTATTGATCAGGGGAATCCGCGTATTCGGGGTCTGTCGGATCATGTTGTAAAGGGCGCCTTTATCGCTCTTTTTGACTCCCTTGATCTTGACATTGTATACCAAATATTCACCTTCTTTCAGTCCTTTGGTCAAAGAACAGGATGAAATCAAGACCAGCAGCACGAGAAAGTTTATATATTTGGCTTTATTCACTATTTGGTGTTTCCCCGGATGTTAAGCAAAAATACGCTTAAGTTTATTAAATCCTTACAACAAAAGAAGTTCCGAATTGAGGAGCAATCATTTTTTGTAGAGGGCGCCAAAAGTGTCCTCGAACTGCTGGAGTCGGATTTTGAAGTCACTCATTTGTTGTACACCGATCGGTTTTTTGGGAATCACCTGAAGGCGATCGCCGATTACAAGGGAGAAGCATATCAGGTGACGGAAAAAACTTTGGAAATGGCGGGATCGCTTCAGGCCAACGATTCGGCTTTGGCAGTGGCCAAAATGAAGGAAAATGCTCGATTTTCGGTCAGACAAAACGAATGGGTTTTGGCTTTGGACGATGTCCGGGATCCAGGAAATCTTGGGACCATAATCCGGATAGCCGATTGGTACGGGATCAAAAAGGTCGTGATGAGTCTCGAAACGGCAGACTTGTACAATCCGAAAGTCCTGCAGGCCAGTATGGGAAGCTTCACCAGAATCCGTTTTTTCTACACTGATTTGGAAGCGTATCTTCCCCAATCTAAGTTGCCATTGTTTGGGGCTTTTTTGGAAGGAGAGTCTGTTTACACATCGAAATTCCCAAACGGAGGAATATTGGTCATGGGAAATGAATCCAAGGGCATTTCTGCCCGATTGGAAAAATTCATCCAACACAAGGTTACCATTCCAAGGTTTGGAAATGCGGAATCCCTCAACGTCGCGGTGGCTACAGCAGTCATTTGTGACAATATTCTCAGGCAAATCACCACAAACTCCAAAAATGTCTGAGCGATGTCCAAGCTGCGCAGCACACTCCAAAAGGTCGGTTTGAATACGTTCTTTTTCCTCTTGATCGGGACGATTTTTTTGGCAAAAGCATTCCCGGAATGGGGCACCGAAAGGGCACCAATTCCGCTCAAGGAAATCACGGGCGCGGGGATTTCATTCATTTTCTTCTTTTACGGGGTCAAGCTAAGTCCCCAGCAACTTAGATCCGGACTTGCCAATTGGAAGCTGCATCTGGTGGTACAGTCGACGACCTTTCTGGTCTTTCCGTTGGTGGTGTTGGCGCTCTACGGCATTTGGGGGGTGGAGGGGGATTACTTGTGGCTAGGGACTTTTTACTTGGCGGCATTGCCTTCGACCGTATCTTCATCAGTCGTAATGGTATCTATTGCGGGTGGAAATTTGCCTGCTGCAATCTTCAACGCCAGCATTTCCAGTATGGTGGGTATCTTCATCACGCCGCTTTGGATGGAATTGATGATTGCCGATACCTCGGTAAGTTTTGATCTTAGCCATACATTTTGGAGGCTAAGCCTACAGGTCTTGTTTCCGGTGATTATTGGGTTGATGCTGCATGGAAGGTTGATTGGATTTGCCAATCGGCATCAGAAAACCCTCAAGAATTTTGACCAAAGTATCATCTTATTGATCGTTTTCACGGCATTTGCGGAATCATTTTCGGAAAATATGTTTGAAGGAAAATCGACCGCAGACCTTCTTTCTCTCGGGGTTTTGATGTTGGCCTTTTTCCTGTTGATGATGTCATTGATGTATGGGATATCAAAGGCATTGGGCTTTTCGAGGGAAGACATGATTACCGTGATTTTCTGTGGTAGTAAAAAATCCCTGGTGCAAGGGGCCGTGATGGGTCGCGTGATGTTTCCCGATCCGAAGGTGTTTGGGATATTCCTGCTGCCGCTGATGGTATATCACACCTTGCAATTGATCGTTGGTTCTGCAATAGCGCAAAAAATGGGAGAGAAAAAGACATGAAAACACTCAAAATATATCAAGTTGACGCCTTTGCGGAGCGAAGGTTTGAAGGCAATCCCGCGGCGGTCGTGCCCCTGACGGAATGGCTTTCTGACACGGAAATGCTCCAAATTGCCATGGAGAACAACCTTTCCGAAACGGCATTTTATATCGTAGAGCAAGATCAAATATTCCTCCGATGGTTTACGCCTGCGGTGGAGGTGGACCTGTGTGGACATGCGACTTTAGCGACCGCCCATGTGTTGTTTCAGCATGAAGGATTTGTTGGTGAAGAGATTACCTTTTTTTCGCCTAGGTCTGGATTGCTAAAAGTGAAAAAGGAGCAGGACCTTTTGACCTTGGATTTTCCGGCCGATAAATTGGAGAGCATTGAATTGGATAAGAAAATGCTGGATGCGTTTGATCCCAAACCAATTGAAGCCCATCGCGGAAAAACCGATTGGATGTTTGTATTTGAAAATGAATCGCAGATCAGGGACTTGGAATTTGACTTGGCAAAAATCTCCGAATTCCCCGTCCGTGGGGTAATCGCAACGGCAAGGGGAAAGGAATTCGATTTCGTTTCCCGATTTTTTGCTCCACAATCCGGCGTTCCCGAAGATCCAGTTACAGGTTCCGCGCATACGACGTTGACTCCTTTTTGGGCGGAACGCCTCGGAAAGCATCAATTGCAGGCCAGGCAAATATCTGCCCGTGGCGGCAATGTTTCCTGTGTATGGAAAGGGGATCGTGTGCTTTTGGGTGGAAAAGCAGTGACCTACCTAATTGGTGAAATCTTCATTTAGGCAAATTTCAGGGGACTTTGTATACGAAAGCGTTGACGTTCATGCCTGCGCCTACGGATGCAAAGACCAAATGGTCGCCCGAATGGAATGAATGATCCTGCAATTCACCCTTGACGATTTTGTCGTAAAGGATAGGCACTGTAGCGACAGAGTTGTTTCCCATTTTTGAAATGATCATCGGCATCAGTCCATTCGGAATCTCGTCGATTCCGTAGAGTTTCATGGTACGCTGCATGATTGCCTCGTCCATTTTGGCATTTGCTTGGTGGATGAGCACTTTGTGGATTTGGCTGATGTCAAGGCCGGATTTGTCAATCGCCTGTTTTACTACGCCTGGCACCGTATTGAGGGCGTATTCGTAGAGCTTTCTCCCGTTCATTTTCAAAAACAAGGTGTCATCCTTGAATTGGGGATTGTAAGAGACGTCCATCCGCAGCAAGTGCGCTTGGGTGAGGGTATCTGTTCGTGTTTTGTGGCACAAAATCCCAATTGGATCTTTGCTTTTGACCCCTTCCAAAATAACCGCACCAGCACCATCAGAATAGATCATACTGTCTATATCGTGGGGATCGATAATCCTGGAAAGTGTTTCCGCACCGATTACCAAGGCCCTTTTGGCATCGCCTGACTTGATAAAATAATCCGCATGGATCATTCCTTGTACCCAACCGGGACAACCGAAAGGAAGATCATATGCCACGCAGTCCGGGTTTTCGATCTTTAGCATGTGCTTGACGCGGGAAGCTATTGTCGGCAGGAAATCGGACTTGCGGTTGTCGTCGAGAATCTCGCCAAAATTTTGTGCTACTATGATGTAATCGAGGGTTTCGGGGTCAATTTTGGCGTCGATCAAAGCGGCTTCAGCCGCAAAGAATGCCATATCCGACGTATTCAATTCCGGCGATAGATATCGCCTTTCTTCGATTTCTGTGATTTCCTGAAACTTGCTGATGATTTGTGGATTCGGTTTTGGCTGTTTGTTTCCTTGGTTATCCAAAAACTCATGGTTCAAAAAGTCCTCATTTTTGACTACCACGGAGGGCAGGTATGAACCCGAACCCTTGATCACAGAGTAAATCGTCATTTTTTGGCTGATTGTTGGTGGAAATGAATCCCAAGTAAGGAATTATATTTTAGAAATCAGCGGCAAAAATCCATAAAAAAAACCCTGGGATTCGCCAGGGTTGATGTTCCTACAAGTTGGGTTGTGGGGTTGTGCGCAGATAAGGTTTGATCCGCTTGTGGCCTTTCGGGAATTTGGCGGGTATGTCCTCATCCTTGATGGCAGGTGCGATGACCACGTCCTCGCCTTGCCGCCAGTTTGCGGGCGTCGCGACAGAATAGTTTGCTGTCAATTGAAGCGAATCGATCACCCTGAGCAACTCGTCGAAATTTCTGCCTGTGCTGGCTGGATAGGTGATGATCAACTTGATTTTCTTGTCAGGTCCAATGACAAAAACCGAGCGGACAGTGAAGTTCTCGTTTGCATTTGGATGGATCATGTCATATAGGAATGAAATTTTCCTGTCTTTGTCAGCAATCAAAGGGAAATTGACCGTCGTGTTTTGGGTTTCGTTGATGTCATTGATCCAGCTTTCGTGGTCTGGTAATCCATCTACACTCAAGGCGATGACCTTTGTATTTCTTTTTTCAAATTCCTGTTTCAGTTTCGCCACGGTACCCAACTCCGTGGTGCACACGGGTGTATAATCCGCCGGATGTGAGAAAAGAACTCCCCATCCCGTACCCAGATATTCGTAGAAATCAATCGTGCCTTCAGTGGTCTCCGCCACAAAATTGGGAGCTACATCTCCAAGTCGTAATGCCATAAGAATTAAATTTATTAGTCTATAGAATTTGTAGGAAATATACTGATTTTGATCCGCTTTTGTTTTTCCGTTCCTGTATTTTCTCCTGAAAAAAGATTTTCAGTCGTTCGACCGTTGCACCGTCGGACTGTCTGGTACCATCGCCTGTGGCGAGGGGATAGGCTGCTGTCTATCTATCTTTTGCTGTCCTGCGTTTTCGAACGCAGGATTCACTCGAAATCCGAACCTATTCGATCATATCGCCTTTCCGAGGCTCGTGAATCTAAATTGCGATTCTTTGCGACAATCAGAGCGCCCCGATGGGACTGATGTTTTCGGTCCATCCTGGGCTGAGTTCCGGGGGATTCCTCCTTCGTCGGAATGACGCTGCGGCGAATAAACCCAACCATCCAACCTCATAACCTCCCAAGCTTTCAACCTTCAAACTTTTTAACCTTGCAACCTCTGTACCCACAAACCCAATTTTCCAATATTTCAATTTTCCAATCTTACAATCTTCCAACTCCCAATCTCCCAATCTTCCAATCTCCCAACCTTCCATCTTTGCCGATCTGTATAAAATCCGACAAACATAATCGTACTGTTTTTCTATTTTGCAGACTGGTATTTAGGGAGACCAGGGTCATATGGAAATTAAGCAATCAAGGGCCTTACTTGTGTTTCAGAAAAACACATCGCGTGGCAAAGTGAAAACAAGACTTGCGGCATCGATAGGAGATGAAAAGGCCTTGGACATCTATCGTGAGCTTTTGATGACCACATATTCGGAGGTGGGTAAACTTTACGGGATTGACGTGATTCCATTTTTTTCTAACTATCCCGAACCCTTGCCGATCCCGTTACACAATTCACCTTCTCGCCAAATTCAGTCCGGTCAGGACCTTGGCCAAAGGATGTCAAATGCATTTGCCTGGGCTTTTTCAAAAGGCTACGATCGGGTGGGCATCATTGGGACAGATTGTCCCGAGTTGAAGCATGATATCATCCGGGACGGTATCGAGCAGCTCGAAAATTTCGATTTCTGCATCGGTCCGGCCTATGATGGGGGATATTATTTTTTGGCGATGCGGGAGTTTCATCCATGGATTTTTGAGAATATCCGCTGGAGTAGTCCGTATGTGCTTGAGGAAACCTTGGCGTTGGTAAATGGCCGGGAACGGAGTTTCAGTCTTTTGGAAATATTGCGGGATGTAGATACAGAAGACGATTATTTGGCATTTTTAGCCAAAAAAAGAATTTGAACAATTGGCGAATATTGCTTCAATTTGGAGTAGATAACGAACAAAAAAGCGCCCAAATGCGAAGATTGATACTGCTTTCACTGATCCTCTTTGGAATGAATCAAACGGCAATTTCCCAGGATATCCGTCGATATGATGTGGCAGTGGCCGGCATCAGTATCGGGGAAATGGTCGCCAAGAAAACACCCAACCAAGGCGGTGCTGTCTATGAAATGAGCAGCAAAGTGGGTTTTTGGTTCTTCGGGAAGATCAACCTGGACTATTATACCGTGGCGCATTACAAAGGGAAACAATTGGAAAAGAGTGAAGTAAAGTCCATCACCAATCGCGGCAATTTTGTATCAAAAGTGAACTGGACAGGCAGCCGATACGATATCAGCGCGAGAAATTACAAGTACGAGTTGGATACGACATTGCAGAAGGCGGTTTACGCAAGTGCTGCCACGTTTTGTTTTGAGGAACCCAAACAGATTTCCGAAATGCTCTCCGAATCATATGGTTTGGTTTCAAAGGTTACCAAACACAAAGACCATTACTCCGTGACCGTCAACGGCAATACCAACAAATATTATTATGAGAATGGCAAACTGGTCAAGGCAGTGATGGAATTTCCCATCAAAAACTATGTATTGAAGCTTAAGGAATAAAAAAGGCCGAAACAATCGGCCTGTTTATATATCATCAATACCTATGAAGAAAAATTTTCTTGCGTAAAGGTAGGAATCTCGGTGTAGTTGGAAGTTAAGCAAGCATGAAGTTTAAGTCATCATGGCGTTACCTTATTTTTTGGAGTCCATCATTACTTCCTGGTTTTTCAAGATATCCATCGCAAAAAGACTCATTGCTTTCATGCCGGTTTTGATGGTAGGTTCTGGAACCGGTGCAAAATAGGGCGAGTGTAATCCAGGAATTTCGAGTCCCTTAGCTTTTGCTTTTTCCAGAAATACCGGGTCATTGGCGCCGAGATAAAACATGGTGATTGGGATTTTTCTTTCCTGCATCCCATACCTGCTAAAATCCTCGCCGATCATTTGGGCTTCCACTGGAACCACTTTCGATTCATCGAAATTGGCCTTGAAGACTTTCACCATTTGCTGGGTCAGGAGGTCATCATTGATCAATGCAGGCGTGTGTGGTTCGCGGATCCAATAGGTCGGCATTTTTGATTCAGGAAGACCGGCAGCTTTGGCGAGGTTTTCACTGATGCGTTTGACACTGCTGATCATTTCTTCCCTCACAGCAGGGGAATAGGATCTCAAAGTAAGCTGCATGACCACTTGATCGGGAATGATATTATGGACTGTACCGCCGTGAATGGATCCCACGGTCACCACCGCAGGGTCCGTCGGTGCAATTCGTCTACTGACGATTGTCTGATAGGCTTGGATCATTTGGGCACAGAGGACGATCGGATCGATGCCCTTGTGTGGTGCTGCGCCGTGGGCACCTTCTCCATAAACTGTTACATTCATCATATCCACTCCTGCCATGAGCGCTCCTGATTTATACCCGAGCGTGCCAGCCGGTAAAAAGGGATCGTCATGAAGCGCAATAGCATAGTCGGGGTGGGGGAACCGGGAGTAGAGGCCATCATTCAGCATGTTCCATGCGCCCATGCCATTTTCTTCGGATGGCTGACCGACCATCAGGAGTGTCCCTCGCCAAGCTTGTTTGTTTGCAGCCATCAGCTGTGCGGTTCCGACAAATACCGACATATGGATATCGTGCCCACAGGAATGTGCGACAAAGGTTTCCTTGCCGTCATTTCCGATTGTTTTTTTGGTGGATGCGTAGGGAAGTCCGGTTTTTTCTTCCATGGGCAATGCGTCCATATCGGTTCGGATCAACAATACCGGACCCGGACCATTTTTCAACACGCCGATCACGCCGTATCCGCCAATTCCCGTACTCACTTCATAGCCTGCTTTTTTCAATTCATCCGCTATGCGTGCGGAAGTTTCCTTTTCCTGGAGCGAAATCTCGGGGTTCTGGTGGAGGTGCTTGTAAAGCTTGTCGAGAGATGGGTAGAGATTGTCGATGTCTTGGTCCAAATTCTGCGCTTCTGCAAATCCGCCAAGGGATACAAGCCCGGCAAACGCCAAGGCTATGAATGATTTGTACATAGAATTAGGAAGGTATTTCTTTCAAATAAAACAAATAATTCCCGGTTGTGGTCGGATGTTTTTATTTTCGCAGGGATTTCTTCTTTCAGCAAATGCCAGTTATACCTTCATCCTCGTATCGAAAACCTCCCTTTTTCCTTTGGAATGGACACTTGGAGACAATTGTTCCGAGCATTTTCAGAAAAATCGAAGGAGTGGCTTACCAAAGAGAAAGGATTTGGACTCCGGACAAAGATTTTTTGGATTTGGATTGGTCAAAAATTGGAAGCAAAAAGCTGCTGATTATTTCCCACGGTTTGGAGGGTAGTTCGGAAAGACACTACGCCAAAGGGCTCGCCAAGCTTTTCAACCAACATGGATTTGACGTATTGGCTTGGAACAACCGCTCCTGCAGTGGAGAAATGAATCTTGCGCCTTTTCTATACCACCATGGATCGACTTATGACCTTGATACCGTCATCCAGCACGTGGAATCCACACAAAGGTACGAAGCATATTTCCTCTGTGGAATCAGTATGGGCGGCGCGCAGACGCTGAAGTATCTAGGGGAAAAAGGACTGGACTTGAATCCAAAAATCAAAAAGGCAGCTGTCTATTCTACTCCCTGTAATCTTCCCGATTCGGCAGCGACGCTGCGTGAAAGGAAGAACGCATTTTACAAAAAGCGCTTTCTCACAAAGTTGAAGGCCAAAATGAAGCTCAAGGGACAGCAATTTCCTGGATTGGTTGATCTGGACCGACTCGATACAGTCATGGATTTTGACACCTTTGATACAGAATACACGGCAAAAGTGCATGGGTTCGATGATGCGGACGACTTTTACAGAAGTGTCAGTGCTGATAATTGGATGAAGGATATCCAAATTCCCACCTTGATCATCAATGCGCTTAATGATCCATTGCTGATGGGAAAATGCTACCCGGTTGCCCTTGCCGAAAACCACCCCAAGCTATTTTTGGAAATGCCGAAGCGGGGAGGGCATACGGGATTTTTGATTTCTGGCCAAGAGTTTACTTGGGCAGAATACCGATTTTTGGATTTCATCAGAAAAGGCTGATTCCATGATCTTCTCGATTTGTCAACAATTCAAGGTGGAGGCACTTGGCTATCAGGGTCGGTAGGATAGATCCGTCAATTTCTCTATCTTTGCCAAGATTTTAATTCCGCCACATGTCCATCATTTCCCTTTCAGCAGTTTTTTTACAAGGCCAATCGGCGCTTGCCCTGCTTTGTTTGGGATGCATCCATGGAAAGGCTTTTGTAAACTAAGCCCCTGCTTTAGCCTCGCTTGCCCGATGGCAGGGGATCGTAAAATGGCCCCGTCAGGGTGTTGATTTTTTTTTTGTGGCAAGCAGCCCTTTTCCAAACGACATTTCCATTCAATTTAAAATCAATTCCATGATACCTATAATAAAAAAAACAGATTTCCACGCTATCATCAATTTGGTAGAAAACCTCGCGCCAACCCAAAAAACAAAAGAGCTTGGCGTCCTTCAAAACGAACTCCGTCGTGCAAAGACCGTTGCAGACCATACGATTTCTGACAAAGTGATACAGTTGGGGACTTATTTCGAGATCCGTGAACTGTCCTCAGGAACCAAACTCAGTTATTATTTGGTGCTACCGAAGTACGCAGACCTGGCTAACAAGAAAATCTCTGTCCTATCTCCACTCGGTGTTGCCCTGATTGGGTTTCAAGAGGGTGCGACATTCGAATGGGAAATGCCCGGAGGCAGGAAAAAGTTTGTGATCGAGAAAGTGCAACAACCCTAATCCCCGAAATCCTCCAGATTCTTGCCCGTCCTATTCGAAGGGAATAGGGCGGGCATTTGTCCTGATTTTTTGAAACCGCAAATCCCCTCCCATTTGCCTCCCGTCCCAATAAGGTATGCCAAGTATCCATGATCGGGAAATTTAGCCTATTTTCGAGTTAGCAATCCGAGCGAGGGAACTTCGCAACGCACATGCTATGATGGGCATCTGGAAAATGGTTTTGCAAACCCATCTCATTCAAGGTAATTTCAAATCAAACCTCAGATTATGAACCGGATTCCTATTCCCAAAAATCTTATCGAGCGAAGCGCCGGGGCGGTCGCAATTTTCCTGTTTTTTACTTTTTCTTCTATTGCACAGACTGTACAAGGCCCGCGACTGATTGTGCGGGGCGATGACATGGGCTCGAGCCGGTCCGCCAATCTTGCCAGTATCGAGACATTTGTGGATGGAGTGGAGACCTCCATCGAGTTGATGGTCGTGACGCCCTGGTTTCCCGAAGCGGCCAAGCTATTGAGGCAAAATACCGGAATCGATGTGGGTCTACATTTGGTCATCACGAGCGAATGGGACGGGATCAAATGGAGGCCTTTCACGCATGCGCCAAGCCTGACCGACAAGGACGGTTACTTCCTGCCCATGATGGGGGCGAACAAAAACTATCCTGGTCTCGCCATCACAGAGAACCCTTGGAAACTGGAGGAAATCGAACGTGAGTTTCGGGCGCAGATTGAGTTTGCGCTGAAGCATGTACCGCAAATCAGCCACCTTTCGGGTCATATGGGTGCAACGGGCTTTCATCCCGATGTCGCGAATATGGTGGAAAAGCTGGCCGCCGAATATGACCTGCCTGTCATGAGTCGGGCCATGATGCAGCAGATTGGCATCTCGGGAACCACCTACGATGGCCCCAAAGCCACTTCCGAAGAGAAAGAGGCAGCATTTATCCGCATGCTCTCCAAACTCGAACCTGGGAAATCCTACATGTTTGTCGATCATCCGGCCTATGACAATCTGGAAATGCAGGGCGTGGGCCATATTGGCTACGAGGATGTGGCAGTGGACAGGCAAGGTGTCACAGATGCCTGGACAAGTCCCAAGGTCAAGCAGGCCGTAAAGGACAACAATGTCGAGCTGATCAATTTTATCACCCTTGCCAAGGCACTTCCTCGAAGTATACCCGAGGCTGAAAAGGTGAATCCCAAAGGAATAGAAAATTACCTGGCCGCAGTGAAGTCAAGCGGACAAGAGCTGCATAGTCTGATGATCCTGCGCAACGGAAAAGTGGTGGCCGAGCATTGGTTTGGGGACAACGCCGCCAATAAGCCACATGTCATGCATTCCGTCAGTAAAACCTTTTCGGCAACAGCCATCGGTTTTGCAGTGAGTGAAGGCCTACTGAAGGTGTCCGATAAGGTCATTTCTTTTTTTCCAGACAAATTGCCAGCGGTCGTCAGCGACAATCTGAAAGCCATGGAAATCAGGCATTTGCTGACCATGACCGCCGGGCACGACACGGATCCGACGCGTGCCATTCGCGCCGAAAAGGACCTGGATTGGGTGGAGGCATTTTTGGCACTGCCGGTAGACCATCAGCCGGGAACGGAATATGTCTACAACAGTCTCGCGACTTTTATGCTTTCTGCGATCCTCCAAAAAGTCACGGGCGATCGTGTGCTTGATTACCTGCAGCCGCGTTTGTTCAGGCCTTTGGGAATTGTGGGTGCGGTTTGGGACGAAAATCCACAAGGCATCAGCGTAGGCGGTTGGGGACTCCACGTCAAGACGGAGGATATGGCCAAGTTGGGCCAGTTCTATCTCCAAAAAGGACAATGGAACGGAAAGCAATTGTTGCCGACGTCTTGGTTTGACGAAGCAACCGCCGCCCAGGTTCCCTCTCTTCCCGCAGGCGCCAAGCGCGAAAACCTGAAAGTGAAACCAAAGGACAGCGACTGGTTGCAGGGCTACGGCTATCAGCTTTGGCGAAGCCGCCACAATTCCTACCGTGCTGACGGCGCCAATGGTCAGTTTATCCTGATCCTGCCGGAAAAAAATGCCGTCATCGTGGCCACGGCCAATATCCAAGACATGCAGGGTGAAATCAACCTGATGTGGAAGCATTTGTTGCCGGCCCTGAAGTAAGGTGGATTTGCAGGAGAAAACGAAAAAAGGCAGCCCAAAAGGCTGCCTTTTTGAGTAACTATTACCCAATCAATCTCCGGGCCATCCCGGAATTGAAATCTTTATGTATGGAAATACAACGTTTCTTTTTTGATAGACGAATTTGGAACCCCCAACGTCCAGAAATGATTCAACATCGAATCTTAAAAAAAGTTAATGGAAGTTTTTAAGTTGGATTTAAGATTGGAAATGAAAGACCCAAAAAGCAGGAAGCGACTGGGTGAATTCAGTCCTTTTTGTGAGGATCGTGACGCAAATGATCCAAAAAAAGACGGGCACAAATCTGTGCCCGCCATGGAATCGATTTGGGAATCATGTTGGATCAAAACCGCTTCAGTGCCAATGCCGCAACGGTGCCGCCGATTGCCAATGAACTCGTGGCGGCAGGGGAGGGGGCATTGAGTACATGGATGCCGAGCTCGTTTTCGCGGATGCAGAAATCATCCAAAAGTCCACCCGTACGGTCACAGGCCTGCGCCCTCACGCCCGCACCGCCATCCACCAAGTCACTTTCTTGGATATCGGGAATGAGTTCCTGCAGCGCCTTGGTGAAGGCTGCCTTTGAAAAGGAGCGGTACATTTCTCCCATGCCTGTTTTCCAATATTTGGAGGCGACTTTTTGGAATCCCGGCCATGCGAGTGTTTCCCGCAGTTCGCCGATGTTGACATCCAAACGCTTATAGCCTTCCCGACGGAAAGCCAGCACGGCATTCGGTCCGGCTTCCACGCCCCCTTTCATCATGCGGGTAAAGTGCACGCCTAGGAAAGGAAAATTCGGATCAGGGACGGGATAGATGAGGTTCCGGACCAAGTATTCACGTTCTTTTTTGATCTTATAATATTCACCGCGGAAGGGAATGATCTTCACGTCCAAAGGCTCGTCTTGGTGCATTTGGGCCACTTTATCGGAGTAGAGTCCCGCACAGTTGACGAGCAGCTTGCAGGCATATTCCTGCCCATCCGTTTGGATATAGTTGATGTGGTTCAATTTTTTGATACCCTGCACCTTAGTGCCTAGGAAAATGCTTCCGCCCAAAGACTCGAACTTGCGTCCATAAGCCTTTGCCACTACTTTGTAATCGACGATTCCAGTCTGCGGAACATGTATTGCTGCCACTCCCGCGCAATAGGGTTCGTACTCCTTCAGTTCATCCAAGGAAATATGCCGTGTGCCGATAAGTCCATTTTGCAGGGCGCGTTCATGCAGGCCATTCAATATCGAAACCTGTTCGGGCCGCGTTGCCACGACCACTTTGCCGGTGATTTCAAATGGGATGTTCTCCTCTGCGCAGAATTTGACCAATTGGTGGTAACCTTCGATGCAATTTTTGGCCTTCAAAGAGCCCGGCTTGTAGTAGAGGCCGGAATGGATAACGCCTGAATTATTGCCCGTTTGGTGTTTGGCCAGTTCCTTTTCCTTTTCGAGGATCGCGATTTTGAGGGATGGGTGTTGGGATTTTATCTTGAGTCCGGTCGCGAGGCCGACTATTCCGCCACCGACGATGATGATATCGTAAACCATATGCTATCTTTGGGACAAATATAAGGTTCAATTGATTTCCAGTTCAACACTTCCAAAACCTTATAGCAATATCTACAACCAACCTATTTCAGCGCCTTTGGTTTGATTTTGTCTCGACTGAATGACCGGGCACACCACATATGATTAAAAGTTATTTTCTCAGCCTGGTTTTTTGCTGGCTTTCTTTTTTCGCCTTTGGCCAAGTCACGATCAAGGGAAAGGTTACGAATGTCGACAATGGCGACCCGATTCCTTTTGCCAATGTCGTCGTCAGGGGCACAACCTTGGGTACCACCACGGATTTTGAGGGCAATTACACGCTCGCGCTTCGTTCCTTTGCCGACAGCCTGCAGGTATCTTACTTGGGGTACATTTCCCAGACCAAGGCGATCGAAAAATCCCCCGCGGTCACGATCAATTTTCAGTTGGTGCCTTCGACTTTCAATCTTTCCGAAGTGGTCTTTTCAGCGGGAGAAAATCCGGCTTTTGAAATCCTCAGAAAGACAGTCAAAGCGAAAAACAACTTCGACAAGCGAAATCTAAATGCCTACGAGTCTGATAATTATACCAAAATCGAACTTGCCCTGAACGAGGTCGAAGGTGACTTCAAGGAAATCAATCAGGTAAAAAAAATCCTCGGAGTCCTGGACAGTATCAAGCAGCTCACCAACGACGAAGGCAAGAAAATCCTCCCAATTTTTTTCTCGGAATCCTATTCCAAATTCTACTATCGAACCGATCCGATTTTGAAGAAGGAAGTCATTCTCAATTCCAAATTGACGGGCGTCGGCATTACCGATGGCACTACCGTGGCCCAAATCACGGGATCGGTTTTCCAGGAATACAATTTCTACCGCAATTGGCTGACGATACTCGAAAAGGAATTTGTCTCTCCAATCGCGGATGGTTGGCGGACTTTCTATGATTATGACTTGCTGGATTCGGTCCTCGTCGGAGGTGATAGCTGCTACATGCTGAAAGTCTATCCGCTTCGGGAACAGGATTTGGCTTTTTCGGGATTGATTTGGATCAAAAAGGAGAATTATTCCCTCAAGCAGGTCGATTTGGCGATAGCCGAGTCGGCCAATCTCAACTTTGTGGAGACCATCAAAATCCAGCAGGAACTCGTCCCTACGGAAAATGGATTTCAGTTGCCTGCAAAAACCCGCGTGCTGATCAAGATCGGCAAGTTGACGGATAACTCGGTCGGACTCTTGGCGAAGTTCTACAATTCGAGTTCGGACTTCGTGATCAATCAACCCCACCCGCCCAATTTTTACCTGAAGGCCGTGGAGCTCAGCCAAGACTTTGACCAAGGCGAGGAGGTGTTTTGGCAGGAAGTGCGACCCGAACCGCTGACGAGTGAGGAACTTGTGTCGCGGCAGATGGTCGATACCTTGGCGAGGCTACCCGTAGTGCGTTTTTATTCGGAAGGGATCAAATTCCTATCCACGGGTTTTTTGCCGGTCGGAAATTTGGACCTGGGACCATGGACCGGCCTAGCCAATTACAACGATATCGAGGGATTTAGACTTGGTGCAGGCCTTCGCACCAACCTCAAATTCAGCAAGTCGGTCGTGTTGACGGGCTATTTGGCGTATGGATTTGGTGATCAGCAGTTCAAGTATTTCGCCTCGGCGACCAAGATTTTGGACAAAAATCGCTGGACCACGATCCAAGTCAATACCCAAAAGGAAATCGACCAAGTTGGCCTGGAGATCGAGAACCTGCAGCTCAATAGCGTCTTTTTGGCCGCGACGCGGTTTGGTACACTCAACAATGCCTATTACAGCACCCATTATCGGTTTATCGCGCAGCGCGAGGTCTTCCGTGGATTCAACTTGACTGGCGGCATGAGTTGGAAGCATTTTGACCCCACTTTTCCTTTTTCCTATGAAGACCAAAATACCGGGAAACTGAAATCCGATTTTGACTTGGCCAACATCAACCTCGGCTTCCGCTACGGCCGGGACGAGATTTTTGTGATCAACGACAACCAACGCATTTCCATGGGTCAGGTGAAGTGGCCCATTTTCGATTTTCGGTTCAGCCAAGGTCTCGACCGCTTGGGTGGCGAAATCCAATACCAGCGCTATCAGATGAGCGTGTACCACAAACTGAACCTGGGTCTTTTGGGCGTATCGCGGTACGAGTTGCGGACAGGGATGGTCAGAGGCGTGGTGCCGTTTCCTTTGCTTGAAAATCACATTGGCAACGAGACCTTTTTCTATACCACGGCGGCATTCAACCAGATGAACATTGCCGAGTTTGCCAGCGACCGCTTTCTGAGTCTGAAGTATGGGCACTCTTTTGAGGGCTTTGGCTTCAACCAAATTCCCCTGATCAAAAAGCTCAAATGGCGGGCAGTGGGCAACGCCAACCTGCTTTGGGGCTCGGTCAGCGACAAAAACCTATTCGTGGTGCCTGAATTTGACGAAAACGGCACCCAAATCCCTGCCTTCGGATTTTTGGATCCATCCAAGCCTTATGTGGAGCTCGGGTATGGAATTGAGAATATCTTCAAGTTTTTCAGGGTCGACTTTTTTCACCGCATCACTTACTTGGACAACCCCGGAGCACGGCCGTTTGGCGTGAAAGTGAGCGCACAGGTGATTCTGTGATTCTTCATGGTATATGAAGAATTCCAACTCTTTTGAGCAATAAGAGAAAAAGCCGGTCGCATTTCGCATATTTGCAAGTCGAAAAAAGCATCTGTTTGTATAGATGCCATGTACCATTTATCCAAAAACTTAAATGTCTAACCAACAAGTGAAAATTACCCTTCCCGACGGTTCGGTGAGGGAATACGAAAAGGGAGTTTCGGGGCTACAGATTGCCGTTAGTATCAGCGAGGGTTTAGCCAGAAATGTCCTAGCAGCCAAAGTCAATGGCGAAGTGTGGGATGCCAGTCGTCCGATTTTGCAGGATTCCAGCGTACAGTTGCTGACCTGGAACGACAAGGAAGGCAAAAGCACCTTTTGGCATTCTTCCGCCCACCTGATGGCAGAAGCCTTGGAAAGCCTCTATCCAGGAATCAAATTTGGCATCGGCCCACCGATTGAAAACGGCTTTTACTACGATGTGGACTTTGGCGACAAGCCCTTGGAAGGTGCCGAATTGGAGCAAATCGAAAACAAAATGCTCGAGCTCGCTCGCCAAAAAAACGACTACATCCGCAAAGATGTAGCCAAAAAAGACGCCATCGCCTATTTCAAGGAAAAAGGGGATGAGTACAAGCTGGACCTTTTGGAAGGCCTTGCCGATGGTTCGATCACTTTCTACGAGCAAGGCAACTTTGTGGACCTTTGCCGTGGACCGCATATCCCCAACACGGGATTTATCAAAGCCGCCAAACTGCTCAATATCGCGGGTGCTTATTGGCGTGGCGATGAGAAAAACAAGATGCTGACCCGTATCTACGGGATCACTTTCCCCAAAGCCAAGGAACTGGAAGAGTACCTGCACATGCTCGAAGAAGCCAAGCGCAGGGACCACAGAAAACTCGGCCGGGAATTAGAACTGTTTACATTCTCTGAAAAAGTGGGAATGGGATTACCACTTTGGTTGCCAAAGGGAACCCTACTTCGCGAGCGTCTGGTCGCTTTCATGAAGCGTGCCCAAGACAAGTCAGGTTATCAGCAAGTGACTACGCCACATATTGGCCATAAAGTGCTCTACGAAACTTCGGGCCACTATGAGAAATATGGCAAAGATTCCTTTCAGCCGATCCATACTCCTAATGACGGAGAGGAATTCTTGCTGAAGCCGATGAACTGCCCGCATCACTGCGAAATCTACAAACACAAACCAAGGTCCTACAAGGACTTGCCCATCCGCTATGCGGAGTTCGGTACGGTCTATCGCTACGAGCAAAGCGGCGAGTTGCATGGTTTGACGCGGGTGCGGGGATTTACGCAGGATGATGCGCATATCTTCTGCCGTCCCGACCAGGTGAAGGAGGAATTTATCAAGGTCATTGACCTGGTGTTGTATGTGTTCAAAGCCTTGGGCTTTGAGGATTATACCGCACAGATTTCACTGAGGGATCCTGACAACAAAGAAAAATACATCGGAACCGACGAAGCTTGGAACAAAGCGGAAGCTTCCATCATCGAAGCCGCCGCCGAAAGAGGGCTTGAGACCGTCACCGAACTCGGCGAAGCGGCATTCTACGGGCCTAAGCTGGACTTCATGGTAAAGGACGCGCTGGGTAGAAAATGGCAGCTTGGTACCATCCAAGTTGACTATCAGCTTCCGGAAAGGTTCCAGTTGGAGTACATCGGTTCGGATAATCAGAAGCATCGTCCGGTCATGATCCACAGGGCGCCGTTCGGCTCCTTAGAGCGTTTTGTGGCGGTCTTGATCGAGCACTGTGCAGGAAATTTCCCGCTTTGGCTATCTCCGGAGCAGATCACGATTCTGCCGATTTCGGAGAAATTCATTGAGTATGCCGAGCAAGTGAAATCCATCCTGGAGGATTCGGACATCACAGGCGCTATCGACAACCGTGATGAAAAGATCGGCAGAAAGATCCGTGACGCAGAAGTCAAGAAGATTCCATTTATGCTGATCGTCGGAGAAAAGGAGCAGCAGGAAGGAATGATTTCCGTGCGGAAACACGGGGAAGGTGACTTGGGTGCGATGCGTCCGGAGGAGTTTGTTAGCTACTTCAAAGGCATCATCCGTGAGGCGATTGCACATTGATTTTGCAGAAATGAGCTGATTTGTTGGAAAGGCTCATTCAGAAAAAGTTAAAACCGAATTTATTTTAAATCCCTTGGAAACGAACACATCGAATTCCAAGGGATTTTTTATTTCTTAAGTATTGATTCCGCTGGCTTAGGTGTCTGCCCTTTAGTAGAAATGGCAAACAATCTATTTTATAGTAATTATTGCAGGTATGAATTTTTTTTATTTACTTTTCTTTCGCCAAATGTTATTTGGTAAAATAGTTTACACCTTAACCTTAATCATCATGCTTAAACGATTCACACATTTCATCGGTAGCCGTACTGGAATGGCCGCGCTTGCACTTGTGGCATTTACATTCTCCTGTCAGGAAAATGCGGAAACACCTCAGCTCGGTCTTGAGGATCAAGTCCTCAAATACCAAAACGGAGACATTATTCCAGGCAAGTTCATTGTTGTCATGAAGCCCGAGGGCCTCAATTTCAGAAGAACAGACAAATACGAAGATGTACAGGGCAATATGCGGATGGCTGCCACCAATCTATTTGCGAAATACAGGATTTCTGAACAAAACGTTGGTGCGGTTTATGGAACCGTCTTGGATGGCTTTGCTGCGAGTTTGAACGCAGACCAATATGAGTTGGTGAAAAATGATCCTGCTGTCCTTTACATTGAGCCTGATCGAGTGGTTTCCATCGCACAAGGCAAGCCTGGCGGTGGCGGAGGCTCCACGGTCCAAGAAACTCCTTGGGGCATCACCCGTGTCGGGGGTTCTGTGAATTATACTGGGACCAACGTGGCCTGGGTAATCGACACAGGAATTGATTTGACCCACCCCGACCTCAATGTCAGCACAGCAAACGGCTTTACCGCCTTCACTTCCGGTAAGGACGCCAACCTCAATGATGGCAACGGTCACGGTTCACACGTAGCAGGTACTATTGCCGCAAGAAACAATACGATTGGCGTAATTGGTGTGGCCGCAAACGCCCCGGTCGTCCCTGTCAAAGTGTTGGATAGCAGAGGTTCAGGCTCAAATTCCGGCGTGATCGCAGGCGTGGATTGGGTTGGATCCAAAGGAAAGACAGGCGATGTTGCCAATATGAGCTTGGGAGGAGGTGTTTCTTCAGCCTTAGATGCAGCGGTATTGAACGCTTCCAATAAGGGAATCAAGTTCGTGATCGCGGCTGGAAACAGTGCAGCCAATGCCAACAACTATTCTCCAGCCAGGGTCAACGGCGCCAATATCTGGACAATCTCTGCCTCGGATATCAATGACAACTTTGCTTCTTTCTCCAATTTTGCCAATCCACCTATAGACTACTGCGCACCTGGGGTGAGCATCAAATCAACTTGGAAAGGCGGCGCGTACAACACCATTTCCGGTACCTCGATGGCGGCGCCGCATGCAGCGGGAGTTCTACTCTTGGGAGCGGCGAGAACGAATGGATTTGTGAAAAATGACAAAGACAGCAGCCCGGATCCGATCATTTCTAGATAACCCATTGTCGGAATCAAAATAAAAAGGACCGCTTTCCGTCAGGGAAGCGGTTTTTTGTTGATACTTTTTTTCAATTCGGTCAAAATACCTTCGAGCCCATTGATTCTGATTTCGTACATCGTGCTCAGCCACATCCCGAGCTTACCTTCTGGAAAACCTTGCCGATGCATCCAAACCAAATAATGCTCCGGGATGTCGCACAAGAGTCTTCCTTTGTACTTCCCAAAGGGCATCGTCTTGGTCACGAGGTCAATCAGAATTTGTCTATCCATTTTTGAGCTTTTCGGGAATTGAAATCTGGGACAATTTCAGGGATAAAAACCAATGGTCAAAACATATACACAAATGCAGGGTTTTCATTCCGATATAGCGCAATTCGAAGTAAATTAGGGGAAAATTCAACAGCCAAAATGAAATCTATCACTTTTAGCAACGGCGACCAAATGCCGATGATTGGTTTGGGAACATGGAAATCCAAGCCAGGCGAGGTCTATCAAGCAGTCTTATGGGCAATCGAATCCGGCTACCGACATATCGATTGTGCCGCGATATACAACAATGAAAAGGAGGTTGGGCAGGCGTTGCAGAAGGCATTTTCAGACAACTTGGTGAAAAGGGAAGAAATGTTCATCACTTCCAAGCTCTGGAACAGCAACCACCGCCTCGATGACGTTGTTCCCGCCATCAAATCCACGCTGAAGGATCTTCGACTTGATTATTTGGATTTGTACCTCATCCATTGGCCGATCAGCTTCAAGCACGGTGTGGGTTTTGCGCAGACCCGGGAAGAGTTTTTTACCTACCAGGATATTCCGCTTTCGCAGACTTGGGCTGGAATGGAGATATGCAAAGAAAAGGGCTTGGCAAGGCATATTGGGGTTTCCAATTTTAACATCTCCAAGCTGGAAGAAATCACCAAGTCTGGAAAGCATGCGCCTGAAATGAACCAGGTGGAATTGCATCCGTTTTTGCCTCAAGACAAATTGGTTGAATTCTGTAAGTCAAACGGCATCCACCTGACGGCTTACTCACCTTTGGGTTCGGGGGACCGCGCTGCGGCGATCAAAAAAGCCGATGAACCAAACCTGCTTGGTCATCCGCTGATTCAGGAATTGGCAAAGAAACACAATGCCACAGCAGGACAAATACTGATTGCCTATTCATTGGCGCGCGGTATCGTGGTCATTCCCAAATCCGTGAATCAAGAGCGTATCGCCCAAAACCTCCAAGCCTATGGGATTGAATTGGACGGGACAGATATGGAAAAGTTGGCTAATATTGGCACGAAGTATCGGTTTGTCGACGGCTCGTTTTTCACCGGAGCAATCAGTCCGTACAAGCTTTCAGATCTTTGGGAAAAAGAGTAGGTCTGCTCCTAGCTGTTTTTAAGCAACCTGATTACCAGTATTTCCCATTCTTCATCCAAGGAAATGTCCGGGCGGCTTTCCGCAGCCCTGCGGTACCAGTAGTCAGCATTCCAAATGTCTCCTTCTTTTCGGTGCAGGTAGGCGTGAATACGCGCGTACACTTTTCCATCCGGCCCATCGACGAGATCGTGTGCCTTTTGCCAGTTGCCCTTTGCATCATACCAGAGTGCCTGCAAAGGAGCGCCGATATGGCTCGGGGGCGATGGATTCGCGATTGATGCTACAAAATCCTCAAGGCTCATTTTCGGGGCGTCCGGGGTCCAAGGTTGAAACTGTCACTTCGCTGACCCTACTCAGGGCATTGAGCCGGATGATGGCCATCAGGGGCTCGGCATTCTTCGCCACGCCCTCACAATCGGTGCTTGGCTCAAAGTAATAAATGTAAAACGACTGGCTTCTGTTGGCCAGTTCCACCCGGTCCGGTCTGCCGAAGGTCTTGATCAAGGCTTGGTTGTCCTTTCCCAGAATATCGTCTTTCACGGCCTTAAAGTCATCGACCTCCTGCGCCCTCAGGCCCAGACACCCGTTGCGGTCTTTTTTCCAGTTGTCGAGATCCACATTTTTGAGCTCAATTTTGGAGGAACAAGCCTGTATGCCAACAATGAAAATCAACAAAACAATACTAAACAGTCTTGGTCGCATGGATCCCGGGTTTTTTGATGTTGGATTGAAAATGTCTGATCGTATCAAAGTTGAATACGAGCCAGATGTAGCTTACCGAAGATATCAGAACCGACAGCAAAATGGGAAACGGACCTGAAAGCATTCCATTTGAAATCCACCAAATCCCTACACCAAAGACGGCAATCCTGAAGATCTCCTGAAATTGGAACCACCTGTTCTGTTCAAAAATCCCGGAAAAACTGACCGTGGTCCAAATGATCAACACTGACACACCCAGCTTTGCCCAAGCATCGAAACTGGAGACATTGAAGAGAAAAAAAGCTGTCAAACCGAGCAACAAGACGTATTGAAAAAACACGTAATAGTTGAGCGGGGCGGGAACGGTCGTATCAAATTTCTTGAAGTCCTTTGGCACTTCCTTTACGGTCCGGTAGCCGCCAAGGTACTCGGGAAGCCACCCGGGTTTGTTGAAGAGGTATTTGACCTTATCCGAAAACTTCGGAATCATCTTCAGTTCCTCCTTCATGGTCGCGTAGTGCGCCAAGTTGACCCAGACTGGATTCCAGCTATTGACAGGTGTTGTGATGCCGTAGGTCGGACGCTCTTCCTCTTCTTGAAACGTGCCAAACCATTTGTCAAAAATGATAAAGGTGCCGCCATGGTTTTTGTCTATGTACTTTGGGTTGCGGCCATGATGGACGCGGTGGTGGGAGGGCGTATTCATGAATTTCTCCAAAAATCCCATCCTATCGATTGCCTCTGTATGGATCCAGAATTGGTACAGGAGATTGATACCGGATACCAAAACAAGCGAAATAGGATCAAACCCGATGACCGCCAAAGGCAGGTAAAACATAAAGGTCCAAATCGTTTGGGTGGAGCTTTGCCGCAGCGCTACGGAGAGATTGTATTCTTCGGAGGAATGATGGACCACATGTCCTCCCCAAAAGAGGTTGATCTCATGGCTCAACCTGTGCGCCCAATAGTAGCAGAAATCGTACAGGAAAAACAGCAGCAGAAATGTCCAGATATTGTTGGGAATCGAAAACAGCGCCAATTTTTCAAACAAAAAGGTGTAGATGCCGATAGAGAGGACCTTCAGGAAAACCCCTGTGACCTGGGAGACCACGCCGCAGTTGATATTGGTGATAGCGTCATTGAGTCGATAGGAGGGATTCTTTTGGAACCTCAGCACGAGCAGTTCGATTCCCATCAGGATAAAATACATGGGTATCGCGATGACGACTGGACTCAGATTCATTTTAGTATCAGTTAATTGGGCTGCAAATGTGGGAAATCTACCAATAAAAACCCAAAAAGGGAAAAACAGTTTCGGTTTTTGTCTAGTCTTTAATCTCTATATTAGCGTCCAAAATTCAAGGTTATCATGTATTATCGGTTTGGCAAAGTATTCCATTTCATCAGTATTCTTTTGTTTGTATTCGTCTTTTTGTACACCTATTCCGCCCTGCCGGATTTGGTGGGATTTGAGCAGAGTGAGTCGGGTGAGTTTACAAAAAGCGGCAGTAAGAGCACTTTTTTCTACATAGGGATCATCGCATTTGGCGTTTTGAACCTGATCTTGGCCTTGCCAGCCAAGATGATCGAAAAGCAAAGTACGCCAAACCTAAAGCGGCTTTTTCCAAAGGGGGATTCGATTACCGACTACATGGTCACTTGGATGTACAGTTTTATGGGTGTGATCAATGTCTCGCTCTCCATCATGAGCCTATTTGTCCATGCGATCAACAACCAGAATGAAATCGGGACAGGTAGCTTCGCATTTTTCTTTTACCTCGTTCCTGTACTTTTCGTGGTTTGGATTATAGCACTGTTTTGGATATTGTTGCAGAAGTTCAAAAGCATTCAGCAATAGCTGAGGGAAGGAATGTTTCTTTCATGAAAAAAGACTAGAAAAAGGGAAAACCAGCATGGCAGAAAACATCAAATACACCGAAGACAGTATCAAGTCGCTTGATTGGAGGGAACATATCCGATTGAGGCCGGGGATGTACATCGGTAAGCTAGGGGATGGAAGTGCACAGGATGACGGCATTTACGTACTTGTCAAGGAGGTCGTCGACAACAGTATCGACGAACACATGATGGGCTACGGTAAAACCATCGATATCAAAATCTCCGAACACCGCGTCGAAGTGCGTGACTACGGGAGGGGCATACCCTTGGGAAAAGTCATAGATTGTGTCTCCAAAATCAATACCGGTGGCAAGTACGATTCCGGGGCCTTCCAAAAATCTGTCGGTCTGAACGGCGTTGGTACCAAAGCGGTCAACGCACTCTCGGATTACTTCAAGGTCCAATCCTTTCGTGACGGTGAAACCAAAGTGGCGGAGTTTGAGAAAGGAATCCTCAAAGAAGATAAAGCTGTCGAAAAATCCAGCGAACGAAACGGTACCAAGGTGATCTTCACTCCGGATGCCACGATTTTCAAGCATTACCATTTTATCCCCGAATACCTCGAAAACCAGATTTGGAACTACGCATTCCTGAATGCGGGCCTGACGATCAACTATAATGGGAAGAAATTCTTTTCGGAAAAGGGGCTCTATGACCTGCTGATGCGCAAGGTAGACGAGGAAAGCATCCGCTATCCCGTCATCCACCTGAAGGGAAATGACATTGAGATCGCCTTGACCCACTCCAACCAATACGGAGAGGAATACTATTCCTTCGTCAATGGACAATTTACGACCCAAGGCGGAACCCACTTGGCGGCGTTTAGGGAGGCCGTGGTAAAGACGATCCGGGAGTTTTACAAAAAGGAATTCGATGCCTCGGACATCAGGCAAAGTATCGTGGCAGCAATCGCCGTACGCGTGCAGGAACCGGTGTTTGAGTCCCAGACAAAAACAAAGCTTGGTTCCCAAAATATCGGCCCGGATGGCCCTACGCTGAGGACGTTTGTCAATGATTTCGTGAAGACGGAGCTGGACAACTACCTCCACAAGAACCCCTCAGTCGCCGACGCGCTCCTGAAGCGAATCCTGCAATCCGAAAGGGAAAGGAAGGAAATTTCGGGTATCAAGAAATTGGCCAACGAACGTGCAAAGAAGGCTAACTTACACAACAAGAAATTGAGGGATTGCCGGGTGCATTATGATGACCCAAAAGCAGAAGAGGAATCCAAGAACCGCTCGATGCTCTTCATCACCGAAGGTGACTCCGCCTCCGGTTCCATTACCAAATCCCGGGATGTGCAGACGCAGGCGGTATTCTCACTTCGTGGAAAGCCGCTCAACTGCTATGGCATGACCAAAAAAGTGGTCTATGAAAACGAGGAATTCAACCTGCTGCAGCATGCGCTCAATATCGAGGACGGCATTGAGGGATTGCGCTACCGGAAAATCGTGATCGCCACCGATGCTGACGTAGACGGGATGCACATCCGCCTGCTTATCATGACATACTTCTTGCAGTTTTTCCCTGACCTGGTCAGAAATGGACACCTGTTTATTCTTGATACGCCTTTGTTCCGGGTCAGAAACAAAAAGGAAACGATCTACTGTTACACCGACGAGGAGCGGCAGCGTGCAATCCACAAGCTTGGAAAAACTGCGGAAATCACCCGGTTCAAGGGCTTGGGGGAAATATCTCCGGATGAATTCGGGAAATTTATCGGAGATGACATCCGCTTGGAACCGATCATCCTGAATAAGGAAACCAAAATATCGGACCTGCTCAATTTCTACATGGGCAAGAATACGCCCGACCGTCAGAACTTTATCATCGAAAATCTCAAGATAGAAAAGGACATTGTCTTTGACGATCCGGCAAAGAAGGAGGCAGAGGAGAGTGAGGCGGCTTGAGATTGGTACTCCATGGTCGCGATTCACTACATGTCTGAGCATCTTAGGCGTGAGATTTTCTTGCGGAATTGATAATGCGAAAAAGGGAAAATGAAATTCCTTCAATTTAAAAATGATCAGAAAGCTCAAAAATGACTGATAACCCTTTAGATAAACCCGAAAAAGACGAAAGCCTTCACGAATCGATCCCCGTCACGGGAATGTATAAGGACTGGTTTTTGGATTATGCTTCTTATGTGATTTTGGAACGGGCCGTTCCGGCAATTGAAGACGGTCTGAAGCCGGTACAGCGCCGCATCCTGCACGCCATGAAGGAAATGGACGATGGCCGCTTCAACAAAGTCGCCAATATCATTGGCCAGTCCATGCAATACCATCCGCACGGGGATGCTTCTATAGGGGAGGCCATTGTCAACATGGGCCAAAAGGATCTCCTGATCGAAACCCAGGGCAATTGGGGCGATATCCGCACAGGAGATGGCTCCGCGGCGCCGAGGTACATCGAGGCAAGGCTTTCGAAATTTGCCTTGGAGGTGGTTTTCAATCCACAAACTACAGAATGGCAGCTTTCCTACGATGGCAGAAAACGGGAACCGGTGACTTTGCCAGTCAAGTTTCCCCTGCTATTGGCCCAAGGCGTAGAGGGGATTGCTGTGGGCCTTTCGACCAAAATCCTGCCCCACAATTTCATCGAGTTGATTTTGGGTTCGATCCAAATCCTCAAAGGAGAGAAGACGAATATACTTCCAGACTTCCCGACAGGTGGCTTGGCGGATTTTTCGGAATACAATGAGGGCTTCCGAGGCGGTCGGATCAAGGTCAGGGCAAGGATAGAAGAAGAGGACAACAAGACACTGTTGATCAAAGACATACCATTCGGTACGACGACCAATACCCTGATCGAATCCATTATCAAGGCCAACGACAAGGGCAAGATCAAAATCAAAAAGGTGGTCGACAATACTGCCAAGGACGTCGAGATCCAAATCCAATTGGCACCAGGCCAGTCTCCCGATATGACCATCGACGCGCTCTACGCGTTCACTGACTGCGAGGTGAGCATATCACCAAACGCCTGTGTGATTATCGATGAAAAGCCTGTTTTCCTCACGGTCAACGACATCCTTGAGCGAAATACCTTCCAAACGAAGGAATTGCTCAGACGAGAGCTCGAAATCAGGAAAGCGGAATTGATGGAAAAGCTGCTTTTTTCTTCCCTGGAAAAAATATTCATCGAAAACAGAATCTATAGGGATATCGAAGAGTGCGAAACCTGGGAGGCGGTCATCCAGACAATTGACAAAGGACTCGACCCCTTCAAGCCTGAGTTTTACAGGGAAATCACGACTGAGGATATCGTCCGTTTGACGGAAATCAAGATCAAGCGAATTTCGAAGTTTGATGCTTTCAAAGCTGATGAATTGATGCGCAGGCTACAGGAAGAGCTCAAGGAAGTCAATTACAACCTAAAGCACCTAACTGAGTACGCCATCAAGTACTATCAAAACTTGTTGGACAAGTATGGCAAAGGAAGGGAGCGAAAGACTGAAATACGGACTTTTGACACCATTCAGGCCACGGTAGTTGCTGCGAACAATGCCAAACTGTATGTCAACCGAGCGGATGGGTTTGTGGGATATGGCTTGAAAAAGGATGAGTTTGTTTGCGACTGCTCGGATTTGGATGACGTGATCGTGTTCAGGCGGGATGGAAATTGTGTGGTCACCAAAATTCAGGAAAAGGGTTTTGTGGGCAAAGACATTATCCATGTCGCCGTCTTTAGAAAAGGAGACGAACGCATGGTCTACAACCTCGTGTACCTGGATGGAGGTTCAGGAAAGGCCATGGTGAAGCGTTTCCAGGTTCTGGGCGTGACAAGGGATCGGGAATACGACCTGACCAAAGGAACCAAGGGATCCAAGGTACTCTATCTTTCAGCCAATCCCAATGGTGAAGCCGAGGTGATCTCCGTCCACTTGACCCAAGGGGCCAAAGCGAGGGTCAAGGTATTCGATTTTGACTTTAGCACAATTGAGATCAAAGGAAGGTCAGCGGGCGGAAACATCCTGACCAAATATCCGATTCGGAAGATTCAATGGAAAATGGCAGGAACCTCAACTCTGGGGGGCTTGGACATCTACTACGACGCGTCGATTGGCCGGTTGAATACCGATGCACGTGGCCGAAAAATCGGGAATTTTCTTGGAGAAGATCGCATTTTGGTGTTTTACAAAAACGGTGAATATGAGCTGACGACCTTTGAGCTCACCAACCGCTACGAAGCAAAAGATGTATTGTTTATCGAAAAATTTAAGCCTGAGGCTGTGATTTCAGCCATTTATTGGGATGGGGCGAGCAAGAACTACTTCGTGAAGCGTTTCCTGATCGAAACGACCACCATCAACAAGAAATTCAGTATTGTCACCGATCACAAGCAGTCCTATCTCAAAATAGTATCTACCGAAAGCCAACCGCAGGTCAAGGCGAAACTTCAGAAAGGGAAAGATATCGAGGAGCAGGAATTTGACCTCGATATGCTCATCGATGTCAAGGGCTGGAAGGCGATAGGTAACAAACTCAGCACGCATACGGTCTTGGAGGTGCAACTGATAGAATCCACAAAACCCGAAACATCGGAACCCACCGAAACCACAGAAGAGACCGATGACGAGGACTTGGAAATAGGGGATACGATCGAGTTCAAGATCAAGAAAAAGGACGAAGACGAACAGTTAGGCTTGTTCTAAACAAAAAAGCATCCTCGATTGGATGCTTTTTTGTTGTTGGCCTATTTTCGAATGATCGGCAGACTTACACTGCTTGGATACTTGCTCGAATGGTGGATCGTATTCGTAGCCACGATCCCAGTCGTTTCATCGTAGGTGTTGCCGCCGGTGTTCATGTTCCTGTCAAACCTTGGGAAATTGGAACTTGAAATCTCGATGCGGATTCGATGTCCTTTTTCAAAGTAATTGGAGGTAGACATGGGTGTCATATTCACTTCATAGACTTTTCCCTTTTCCATCCACACTTCTTTCTCGTAACCTTCCCGGTATCGCACCCTTTGGATGGTTTCGTCTAGATTATATGCTTTTCCGTCGGGATAGACGTCAATTAGCTTGATGGTAAGGTCGGTATCCTTGACATCAGAGGAAAGGAAAAGTTTGGCCTCGATGAAGCCGCTCACTTCGATTCCTTCTGTCAGTGGCTCTGATGTGTATACGAGGATATCGTTCCGCAGCTCCATTTCCTGCTGGTCAAAAGCACCTCCCTGTACTGCATTTCCCGTGCAGCAGACATTCCCCCCGTAGGACGTTACCGGATTCATCGGGTCGTAGGTGAATGTGTCTGGGTTGTCCCTGCCTGCTTTCTTGGCTCCCAAAACACCATCTCCCAGTCTTGAATTGGCTTTGCCGGCACTGTTGAGGAAATAGGTCGTCATGACGGCCTCCTTGGGGGGCCAAGTGTCTGAGGTCTGCCATTTGTTGGAACCCATGGTGAAATAGGTCACGCGGGGCATTTTTCCCGGCGATTGGTTTTGGTCTCCTTTGAGCCAAAAGTCAAACCAGCCATAGGTCATATCGTTGTAGGGCAACCGTGCATCTCCCATGCTTCTTTCGCCTACGATCGTATTCTCCGTCGCACGGGTAAACGCACAGTGCAACGTCGGCGCAATCACCAAATACTGATTATCACGGACCTCTGGGTCTTTGGCATTTTCCCTCACATGGTTGAACAAAGCAATGTTTGGACTTGCAGACACATCGTACCAGGATACAAACCAGTAGCTCGGTACGCCAATATCCATATGGTCATGGTAAAGCCCACCTTCATACCACTTTGGGTCATTTGGTTTTCGGGTAATCATTTCTTCATAAATCCCCATCGGGCCTCCGACGTTTTTGATGATATCCTGAATCGGCAAATGGCTTAACGCTTTTGACCAATCTACCGCAGGATACCTTGGGGCCATATCATAAAAACGCTGCAACCGCAACAAATCCTCCTGCTGAATTCCCTCAGGTAGTTTCGGAGCCATTGGGTCATGCTGGGTGCTGTACAGCCATGCAGTGAACAACATCTGACCGGCGCCACCTCGATACCAGTTTCCCTGCTCGACATAGGGGCCCACTTTTCCTACACCCGCTCCAAAAGCCTGGGGAATCATCGCTGCATGCGCGGGGTGGTTCATGGCGGCGACCGCCATCTGCCATTCGGCTGTGGAAGAACAACCAATCGTTCCGATCTTTCCATTGCTCCAAGGCTGTGCGGCCATCCAACTGAATGCATCATAACCATCTGTAAGCGGAGTGCCCAAAATATCCCATTCACCTTCCGAAAAAAACCTTCCCCTTTCATTTTGGACCACATAGGCGTATCCGCGCTGAACCGCTTCATAGGCTGTTTCCAAAGTTCTTGTGACTAGTTGCCCGTCCCTGTAGCTGTTGAAGTTGTAGGGAGTTCTTGAAAAAATGATTGGGACTTTTTGATCGGTTTTTGGACGGTAGATATCTGTGGCCAACCGAACGCCATCACGCATCGGCATCATGACCTTCTGATCAATGATTGCGATTTCTTCCAGTTTTTGGAGGATGTTTTTTTCTTGTCCAAGTGCAAGCCCCGATACGAATAGGAGCATGAGAAGATGGACCAGGAATGTTTTTCTCATAGTATTGGATTGATGTTGGAATCAATTTATGGTTAATTCCCGAAAAAGTACAGCATCTGGTAAAGAAACGGTCTAAATCCCTTACCAGTTTTCGGAATATCCGTCCATGTCCTCCGTCCTTTTTTTGTCCATTTGGCGGATTTCCTCCAGAACCCGGTGTTCTGCTAGTAATCGAAAAGTGAAGAGGTGATTGTGTGTCTTGACGAGGTATCGATGGGCTGCATTGGGGATGTGGATCGGAACCCGCATCAGACGCCTGTCATCCTTTCCGAATGATGGCTTGACAGCGCCCCCAAAAAAGTAGGGCCAAAGTGTCTTGGAACAGCTGATAGCAACCCTATCAATATGGTGTCTTTCCATCAATTCGTTGACTCTGATGTTGATATTTTCAAAAAATTCCAAAGTTTGATGCAATCTCACCCTCGAGCCGGCTCGGGATTTCCCTTTGGTTTTAAGATACTTGATTTGGCTTTTTCCTTGCTTTTTGCGAATCATATATGCCCGGAAGACTTTGTGGCTGCTGATTTCGCCGTTTTCAAAAAAGCCCACACTCCCTATTCCAGCCTTGATGAGGATGATCAGGATATTAAAAATGGATGCCTCGACCACTGATCCTGACACTTCGTCAAAATCCATAAAGTAGGGCAATCGTAGCCGGAACTTCAAATCCCCGTTTTTTTCATATCCCTCAAGGGTTTGTGTTGATTTTGTCCAATTGAACCTTACACCCAGAATTCTTTGCCGATTGAGGAAGTTTTTGGCCAAATTCATGTCTATTTTTTCCCAATGCATAAGTTTTTTGAAGGAGAGATCAAAAATGGCTTAATTTTTGTAATTTACATACGGAAAAACACCATTGATGATATGCCTGTTTTGGGAAGAGTTAATATTCAAATAGCCAATTTCGAAGGAATTTTTCTCAGCGACAAACAAACTACCGTCTTAAATCGTTGATGAATAGATAATTAAAATGTCACATTCCGTCCGAATGGTCATAATTTTTGGTGTTTTCATACGTTGTGTCTAAAAATAAACTGGAATAATCCATGGAATTGAATAAAATCATATTGCTCCACGAAGACTTTCTTGCCGATTTTGGTTTTTCTCTGGAACAAAAACAACTGCGTTATTCGAAGAGCTTTGGAGAAGGAAAGCAGATTATCTTTTTCCACCATACGCATCATCAAGACGCCTTATATGTCGAGTATCAATTGGGGATTCGGTTTGATCAGGTTGAAGCGATCATTCACAAATTCCTCCCGACTTTGGGAGACTACAAAGATCGCAGCATTACTTTGGTCGAGACACTCGACCGGATAAATCCTGAAATGCCGAGAAGGTATTTTCTCAAAAACGACCTGGAAATCAGGCCTGTCATTTCTAAAGTTGAGGAATTTCTAGTGAAGGAAGGATTTAGGTGGCTGGATAAGTATACTTATGGTCGTCAGTTGGAAAAATTCTTCAATGATGATCCCGATCGTAACATTGCGACGCAGAATTTTACGTATCGCTCTTCTCGAGGTATTACGTTAGCGAGACTTTACAATCCGCATCGTTATAAGGCTGTGAAGGATCTATATCTTGCCAGGATGGAGGAAATGCAGGTTACACCATTTACAGTGGCCTGTTTCCTCAATCTCATTGATTTTCTTGATAATATGGATTGATCAACCTGTTTTCAGTTTTAATCCTTCATACGATTGCAACATTCTTTGGGTGGTCATCTTGGTCATCCATTTTTTTATTTGTGCGGGAAGCAGCCTGGAAAAAGCGAATATTATCCTTACGACTTTGCCGGGAATAATCTCTGTTTTTCCCTTTAGTGTTTGAATTATTGCGTAGTCTGCAACCTGTTCCGGATACAGGAGCGATATGGTTTGGATGAAGTTGCAAGCGCTGTTCATTTTGAAAAATTTGATATTCGAATTGACACCACCCGGGCACAGGACAGAAACCTTTGTGTTTGTATTGCCAAGTTCTAATGCAAGGCTTTTGGTAAAATAGTGGACATATGATTTGGTAGCACCGTAGATTTGTTTGTAGGGTCCGGCAAAATGCACGATCATGCTACTTACATTAAGAATGTAGGACAACTGTTGCTTAAGTAAAATAGGTAAGATACCATGTGTAATAATCGTTAATGCCTTGATATTCAATTGGATCATCCGGTCGAATGTTTGATAATCCTCGTTTGAAAACTGCGCATAACCGCCCATGCCCGCATTGTTGATGAGAAAGCTGACAGGATAATCTTTTGAGGTGACATAATTGACCAGTTTTTCGCAGTTTGATTCCACTGTAAGGTCCATTTCCACAAAATCGACATTGACCCCGAAATTGACTCGAATGGTTTGGCATAGCTCTGGCAGACCGGTATTGGGCAGCGAAACCAAAAGCAGGTCCATTTGCCGTTTGGAGCATTCGATGGCAAAGGCTTTGCCCAATCCGTCTGAGGATCCTGTAATCAAAGCGAAGTGTCTCATGGGTTCAGTTGTTTATTAGTGAAACTATTGTTGTTTTGAGGGCATCTTCAAAGGGTGTAATTTTGTAGCCGATTTGCCCCACAGCCTTGCTACAATCGCAGGCAGCATTTTGGCCCAAACGAACCACGAAATCCGGTGTTATCGAAGGCTCTCGTTCAAAAGATCTTGCAAGTAAAAATTCAATCCAAGAGAGGGTATTGATGGCTGTTTTTGGAGCACGTAGAACCAATCCAATTTGATTCACATTTTTCCTCATCAAATCAAACAGGCTCTCGTAACTCACGTTTTCTCCGCCTAAGAAGTATTTTTCGCCAGGTTTCCCAACCCTCATGGCTTGAATATGTCCGTCCACGATGTCGTCGATGAAGCCATAATTGCAGACTTTTTTCGGATCATATGGCATGAATACAATACGCTTTTTCATATATCCCGAGATGAGGCGGTTGATTCCCGCACTTGGGGAGGCGATTCCCGGCCCGAAAACCCGCGTAGGTCGGACAATCACAGATGGTAATCCTTCCCGAAAAGCCTTCAGGACTTCCTCTTCAGCAAGATATTTTGAGATTTCATAGTCGTTGTTGAAGCTCGCCCACCTAGGTGTCTCTTCTGTGTTTGGAATGCTGAGGGAGGGGCCGCTGACCCCACCTGTACTAGTATGTACAAACTTTTCAATGTTTCTGGCCTTTGCTGCTTGCAATACCATCTTTGTGCCATCCACATTGATTCTATAGAAATCATTTGGGTCTTTGGTCCAAAGACGCGCCAATGCAGCTACATGAAGGACTTGTTGGCAACCCTCCATGGCAGCGTGGACTGAATCATAGTCTAGCATATCCCCTCGAAAGATTCTGACATTTGGTGATTTCATGTCGCCAAGTGCATCGGGGTTCCTCGCCAGTAAATTCACTTTTTCTCCGATTGAAATCAGTTTTTTGGCAAGCCTGTTTCCCAAATAGCCGGTAGCCCCTGTGACAAAGATGCTCATGGTTTCCTCTTTTTTGTATTGAATTTATCGAGGAAAAGTGTTGGCTGGAAATTGAAAAAGATGCCATAGATGGCTCAAAATGAGCGAAAACCGGACTTAAGCAAGCCTTTTCGATGTTTAATGGTAGAAAATGAAAGTGCTCGAGAAAAGGTGGTGAATTCGACTGATTTTCCGCAAAACTCTAAAATGCATTTTGCGGAAACTGCGATACAAATAAATAGATAGGTTTAAGTTTTATATCGTATCCGGCGAATTGGAATCTCTTTCCCGTTGATTTAGGATCTTCGCTTTACTCCGCGTACTGCTTCCGCCTCCAAAGGACTATCCGGCCAAGAGTGCTTTGGGTACCTGTTTTTTAATTCTTTTCGAACTTCGAAGTAAGTTTGATTCCAGAAATTCCTCAAATCGGAAGTAACTTGGACAGGTTTGAATCCAGGAGAGAGCAAATGTATCAATAGCGGGATTTTCCCCCGATTAATCCTCGGTGTGTCCAACCAACCGAAAACCTCTTGTAGTCTCACAGCCAAGACCGGTGGCTCGCCGTGTGAAAAATACTGGATTTCAATCCAAGAGCCGCTTGGTACTTGGATTTTTTCTGGCGCCAAGTCTTGAAGGGCTTGTTGTTGGCTGTATTCCAGCGAATTGTACAGAATTGATTTGAGGTTTAGCTTATCGAGCTGTTCTTGGTTTCGAATGCCGTTCAAGTAGGGTAGGAGCCAATTTTCGGCATGTTGCAATAGTGTGGGAGTCGAAATGTCAGGCCAATTCTCTTCGGGATTCCATATCCTCAGCGACGCAAGCCGGTTTTGCAATTGCTGGACAGCGTCATCGAGGGGAAGCATCTGTTGTCCATTTTCCTTGATTGCTGTGAGTAAAGCTTCAGATTTTTCCGCTTCAGAAATGTTTTTGATTGTTTGGGATTGCAATATGATCGAGCCTATACCCAATTGGTTCTCGGCCACCAAAATTCCCTCCTTATGGTTCCATTGGATTACTCTCTTTTCCTTGACCATTCCGCGCAAGTCTTTTGGATTGAGGGGGGAAGCAAGGAAAATTTTCCCCATCTTATCCCTGGCATCTACATGGCAGACTGCAATCCAAGGCTCGTGGGCCAAGTCGTCCCTGTGCCCTATTTGCGCCAATTTTCCATTCGCCAATTGAAATTGGGCGTTGTTTCCCGGACGGGCGCTGGCAATTCTCTCAGGAAAGGCATTTGCTATCAACAGCCCTGTGACAAAGGGATCGAACGTACCATTTTCTTCGTCAATGTTCAAAATCCTTCTGTATTGATTGGCTATTTTCTCAATCTTGTCTAGTGCTTTGATCGATAGCTTTTCCCTTCTTGCCCTTCGTACAGCTTCTATGCGAAGGTTGATGTCAACACCACTCTGCTCTTCAAGCGGATCCTTTTCTTCCAAAATGGCTGCGATATCTGTGGCGAGAGCCATTTCTCCATGATCTTTTGAAATCAACAGCATGTGGGCGATTCTCGGATGTGCGGGAATTTGGCTGATGGAGACGCCATGGTCGGTCAATTTTCCGCCCTCCAGCGCCTGAATGTTCTCAAGCAATTCCTTGGCTTGAGCTACATGCCCCGCAGGAGGTGGAGTAAGCCAAGTCATCGATTTAATGTCGTTGATTCCCCAGCGAGCCAATTCCAAAACCAATGATGCCAAATCCGCTTCCTGTATCTCAGGGACCCTAAAGTCGGCTAATTTCAATTGGGTGGCTCTTGACCACAATCTCAGACATTTTCCCGGGCCAAGCCTTCCAGCCCTTCCGGTCCGTTGGTCCGCGGCATCCTTAGTGACCCGGATCGTCTCCAGTTTAGAAAGACCGGTCTTAGGATTGAATTTTGAAGTCCGTGAAAAACCTGAGTCGACAACAATTGATATACCATCTATCGTCAAACTCGTCTCCGCTATCGAAGTCGCTAGTACCACTTTGCGTTTCCCCTGTTTGTTTGGGAAAATCGCCTGTTGTTGCGCCATAGGGCTCAGTTGCCCAAAGAGTGGATGAATAGAGAAATCCGGTAGGTTTTTACGAAGGATTGCTTCGGTTTTTTTGATTTCCCCTTGTCCGGGCAAGAATGCCAATATGTCGCCGTTGGTATTTTGCGCCAAGGTCCGGACTGTTTTGGCCATCATTTCAGGCAAGATTTCGAAGTCGATATCACCTGCATATTCGACATCTACCGGAAAGGTCCTCCCTTGGCTTTGAATCACCGGAGCATCCAGTAATTTTGAAAGCTCTGGCATGTCCAACGTGGCGGACATTACGAGAATGCGCAGGTCTGGCCGCAGAACCTGTTGGATTTCCCTGCAAAGCGCCATCGCCAGATCCGCATGGATATTTCTTTCATGGAATTCGTCGAAAATCACCATGCCTACATTGTCGAGCACGGATTCATCGTGGAGCATTTTCGCGAGAATTCCCTCTGTCAAGACCTCGATTCGGGTTTTAGTCGAAACCATCGATTCAAACCGAATGCGGTAACCGACCGTTTCACCGGTTTTTTCTCCCAAGAGCTCAGCCATGCGCCAGGAAATCGACTTGGCAGCCAAGCGCCGCGGCTCGAGCATCAAGATTTTCTTTCCTGCCAAAAATCTGCAATCCAACAACGCAAGTGGCAATAGAGTACTTTTGCCAGCACCCGGAGGAGCGCCGACGATCAGGGTGTTGGAATCTTCAAGGGATTGCATAATCGCGGGAATGACTTCCCGGATGGGCAAATCGATATTTTCGAAGGGAAAGGACAATGGATAGGATTTTTTGTAAAAGTAAAAAAATACCGCTGTCCCAGTTAAAAAACGGAGACAGCGGCTAAGCTTAGTTGTTTTTTCTCGCTGGTTTCCTACTCGATTTTGGCAAATACTTTCCCGTATTCCCAGCGCACTTCAAATCCGTCAGGTTTCACTTCGTAAACAAGCCTTTCTTCCATCGTGCTTGTTTGTTGGGAAGGGACATTTACACGAAGCGCGTCCTTGGAAGCGTCGTAGGAATAGGCGCCCCACTGCTTTTCGACTTTATTGAAAATCAATGTGGACTCATACTCCCCAGGGATGATGAAGAAAGTGTATTTTCCTTTTGGTAGCGTTTGTCCTTGCACTTTGATGTCCTTTGAGATTTCAAAGGTGGTGGCATCATTTGCGCCTGCTCTCCAAACTTGGCCGATCGGAACCAAATCTCCCCAGATAACGCGGCCCTTCACAGCTGGGCTGGAATAGTTGATCGTGATCTTTGTGCCATTGATGGTGCCTTCGGCCGTTCTGGGAGGGCTTGGCTTTTCATCCTGGGCAAAAGATACGAAAGATGCAAAAGCAAATATTACAACAAGAAGTGCAGCCTTCGAAATGGTGTTGATTTTTGTTTTCATGGGTTTAATAATTGATAGTTAAGTATTTACAATAATCGACTTACACCGAACTTTAGATTTTCACCCAAGCCTGCTTTCTATGGCTCTCGATAATGCGCTCGCAAATAATCAATTCTCTTAATCCATCTTCGAAGGTCGGGAACGTTGGTTTTTCGGGTTGCTTACCTTCTTTGATGGCGGCATAGACTTCCTTGAACATTTGCTTGGAAGTGTCGGGAAATCCTTCGTTGTGGCCTCCGGGGAAGCTGATCAGCGCAGCGGCTTCACTTGAGAACAGGGAAGGATCCTTCATCAAGTGATGGTTGGCTGTCTCGCGCTTGCCGATCCACATTTCATTGGGCCTTTCGGAACACCATTCGAAATTGGCCTTGGAGCCTGCGATCTCGATATTCAATCTATTTTTCCTGCCAGCATTAACTTGACTGACGGTCACGGATCCTTTATTACCATTGTCAAATCGCAACATGACTGTGGCATGGTCCTCGGTATTGATTGGAACTTCTTGGTAATCTTCTGCTTGTAGCATTTTACCAGAGTAGGTTTCGATGGCCTTCAGCGGCTTCAACCTCGTCTTGTGAACGGTAGAGAAATCTGCCATTACCTCAGTGATCTTCAGCCCAGTGACATATTCTGTCAAGTCCAAAAGGTGGGAACCGATATCTGCAATCGCCCGTGAATCGCCGGATTTATCAGGCTCCAGCCTCCAGTTGTAGTCAGTTTGGAGGAAAAGCCAGTCCTGCAAATAGGAACCCATGATGCTGTAGACATCCCCTAGCTCGCCGTTTTCCCGCATGTTTTTCATTTGGCGTACCATAGGGTAATAGCGGAGATTGAAATGTACTGCATTCACAAGACCCTTTTCCTTTGCCAATGAAACCAATTCCTCTGCTTCCTCGATTTTGGTTGCCAAGGGTTTTTCGCAGATCACGTGTTTCCCCGCAAGAAGGGCTGCTTTGGATTGAGAATGGTGCAGGAAGTTTGGCGTACAAATATGTACTGCATCGATGTCCTTTTGCTGCAGCATTTCGTCAAATGTGTATGCGTTCGGAATACCTAACATTGCGGCTTTTTCCCTGGCCAAATCGATGTTGACTTCACACAGACCTGTGACTTCGATATTGGGAAGTCTTCGCAAGGCTTCCAGGTGCGCTGGGCCGATAAATCCGGTACCCACGATCGCGACTTTGATTTTTTTCATAGGTTGATTTTGGTTTGATTCGATTTTTAAAGATAGAGGCAAGTTAGGAATTTAAAAACTCCCGAATCAAACTATCGGCGAAAAACAGGTAGCCCCTAAAATGGAAAAAGGCTACTGCAACAAGTGCAGTAGACCCTTTCACCAATTATGATAAGTTGAAAAAATATAGCCAAAAAGACGTTTAAAAATACTGTCTCTGAAAGATTTGAATATTGTTTTTTGAGTTAGGCAAAGATGATGGACATCACCGCTGCTGCTGCACAAAGAATCCCCCCGATGCGGAGAATTTTGGCAAAAGCAGCCCGCATAAAGTGGGATTTCTGGGCTTCCGAGCTTTCGAAGGTCACAACCCCATCTTGGTTTCGGTGGTAGAACTCATAGATGTCGGTTTCGAAATGATTCTTGTGGGCCAATACCAACAAGGTCAGCGAAAGTAAAACGGTCGCTAAAAGGAAATGATTTCTATTGAAACTGGTCGAGAATAAAGACGACGAACTGCTTGAAAACGGAAGAGGCATAATCTCGGCCTTTTGGGTCAAACCTGTTTCTGCCATATATGCAGCAAGTTCGGCTTTCTGACCGTTTTCATCGAAAGAATATTTCGCCGTTTGGGGACCAATCGGATTGGCTTTCACGAATGCACTGCATCCGACAAAAAGCAACAAACAAAATGTTGCTTTGAAAACTCTGGACAAATTTTTCATTTCAAATGGATTAAGCAAGCGTACTTAAATGGGTATTGGGTGATTTAAGTAGTTGAAAGTAAGGTAAAAATATCCGATTCGCAAAATATTATTTATAAAAAAATCTACATTACAGAATTTATTGGATGAAATATTTTTTTCAGCATGTGAAAAAACAATGTAGGTTAAAAGATTAGGTGAACGCGCTTCTGCGTACTTTCAGGCTGACTGCCTACATTGGGAAAAAACGTCCGCTTGTCCTTGCTTCTGAAAAGGAAAACAGGTATAATTTGTTTTAAAAGCGCCAATTTTCCCCAATCAAAATTTGAATTGGAAACATTCTATTTTTTCAAAAAAAAATTTTATATTCAAGCTTATTTTTAAAATAAATGAACGATTCTTTTCAGATTATTCCCTTCAAAGCCAAAGATGGCTTTCCGCTGAACCTCTGGAGATATGAAAATTCCTCCCGAACAAAAGGGCCTGTGCTCTTGGTGCACGGCGCAGGGGTGAGGGCAAACATCTTCAACGCCCCGACTGACAAAAACATCATCCAGGCGCTTGCCGAAGACGGATACGATGTCTGGTTGGAAAATTGGCGGGCAAGTATCGACCTAGAGCCTAACGAATGGGACTTAGACATCGTGGCTGAAAACGACCACCCAGCCGCGGTGGAGAAAATCCTTGCAGAAACTGGGAAAAAGGAGCTGAAAGCTATCATTCACTGTCAAGGCAGCACGAGTTTTATGATTTCTGTGGCCAAGGGTCTTGTTCCCCAGGTAACCACGATCGTCAGCAATGCAGTATCGTTCCACCCTGTCGTGCCAAAATGGTCGGTTTTCAAGCTGCGCTTTCTTGTCCCCGTTGTCAATGCCTTATTTGACTATTTGAACCCCCAGTGGGGATTGGAGGCGCCGAATCTCAAAACCAAGTTTCTCCGCAAAGTGGTCAAATGGACACATCCAGAAGATGATACCATGGTCGGGAAATTTGTGAGCTTCACCTATGGTTCCGGCTTTCCAGCGCTATGGTTGCTCGAAAACCTCAATGAGGAAACCAAACAGTGGATCCAACATGAATTTGCGGAGGTGCCACTCTCATTTTTTAAGCATATCCGCGACTGTGTCAATATCGGTGTCTTGCGACCCAACTATCGGAAAACCAGCAAAACCTACTTGGACGGGAATTTCAAACCCAAAGCGAGAATCGCATTATTTGGAGGAAGGCAAAACCTTTGCTTTCTGCCAGATAGCCAGCAGAATACTTTTGAGTATTTGGAGCGGGTGGACCCTGGAGTCCACAAATTGTACATACTGGAGAATTACAGCCATCTCGATGTCTTTTTTGGCAAAAATTCCCACAGGGATGTATTTCCATTGATGCTAGCCGAACTGAACAAATCCTAGAAAACCACATCTATGCCTCCCAGCAGAATCAAACGTTACCAAGGTCGGTATGCCTTGGTAGACGGTATTCCGTATCAAATGCCAATCAATGCCAAAAACTCCCCCGCACTCATGGCTGGATTCACCTGCGATTGGGAAAAGGCAAATGCACTCCTCCCCGGCAATGAGGTCCATGCGCTGAAGCTGCCAAATGGAAAAGCGGCGCTATTGATTACCATCATCAATTACCTAGATACGAGCATTGGCAAGTACATCGAATACAGCATTGCCATTGGGTGCACGCATGGACCAAAACCAGCGCCACCGATCCTCAACGCCATGATGCTTAAGACCTATGGGACGGGTCAGTACATTCTCGACCTACCGGTAAGCAGCGAGATTTCGGTCAAGGGCGGAAAAGGAATATGGGGAATGCCGAAACATAAGGCAAGCCTCGATTTCAAGGTAGGAGAGGATTGGGTCACCAGTCAATATGAAAAGGACGGCCAATTCGCGTTCAGGGTGGAAATGCGGCTTCCCAAGGGCAGTCCGAGCTTCCGGATGAAGATCGGCGCCACCAACTATTGCCGGTTCAGGAACATGCTCATGGCATCCTACATCTATTTTGATACCAAGGCCGAGGTAAATCTTTTTGGAAAGGCAAAAGCCAACCTATATATAGGTGACCATCCCAACGTGTCGGCGCTGAGAAATATCGACATCAATCCGGATCCGTTTTTCACGGTATTTATGCCCAAGGCCAACGGAATCTTGGATGATCACTTTGAATGTTGGTTTATGACCTATGACAAACCGCCGACAGCCATGCCCGAAGGACTCGTAAGCGTCGTTGATTTGGGCTTAAGTGAAGATTGGTATCCAGATCCACAAATAACTGATTTTCAGAAATATAAAATTTAGTTTCTTCAACCAAACCCCGCTGAATATGAGCTCCTTCAAACAAACAGTTGTCGATATAAGCAATGCGTATATCTTCTTTTGCGCTTCGATTTACTTGGGTATGTTTTGGTCCCTGCATTTCTTCTGGTTCCCCAACTATCCGTCCACGCTGAACCTCAGCAACTACTATGATGCGATTATCCCACAGACTACGCTGGCGACCAAGTTTTTCTTCATTACCATCCCGATCATGATTGTCTGCTTGGTAATCATGCTGATATCCGAATGGAAAACCAAGTTCATGTGGGTTCCTTTGGCTTGGATTCCGGGCTTGTTTGCTCCGGTAATTATCCAGCAGGCATTTATCGAAAAAATCAATGATGAGTTTTCAGCAGGTGTCAGCGACGAAGCCAGGCTTCAAGTGCTATTGGATGATTGGATGTACCTCAACGACCTTCGCTGGATCATTCTGACGATCATGTGGGGAGTCACCATGTACTTCTTTATCGCAAAAGCGAAAAAGTGAGTCTTGTATCTTGAACTCAACTGACCAAAAAAGCACTCCCATGCAATTCATCAAAAAATACCTTTCTCTCATTGTGTTGCTGATTTCCGTCGTGACAATTCTGTCGGGATTGACCCAGGTAGTCGCCCCGGGGTTTGTGCTCGGCGTGATTGGTGCGGAGGTCAATGCGACTTCCGCTCATTTCTTCGGTATTGTTGGGATGTTCATGGCCCTGTTTGGAGCGTTAATGGTACACAATATCTATGCGGTCCAGACGAGTCCAGTGACGGTTTTTTGGTGTGGAATACAGAAGTTGGGAGCCTTTGTTGCCGTGAGCCTTGGGGTTTTCAACGGGGTCTTTTCCGTATTGGCAATGGGAGTGGCCATTTTTGACCTGTTTTCTGCTGGGATTTTCTTTTTCTTCATCAAGACGATCAAGGATACATGATTCGCCTCGCCCATTTTTTCTTCTATACATATGTCGGGCTGGTGATTTTGGCTGGGTTTTGGGGTGCGTTTGTGAATCCCGTTTGGGACATGAAGGTTATGTTTTCTATCGATCTGGGACAGCTTTCACCGGACTCTGCCATCAATCTGATGAGCCAATACCGATTCTTGCGGGCTTTGGAACTCGGTTTTGGAATCGTTTCCATCTTATTTGTTGGCAGGATTTTTTCGGAGGAAAGCTATTGGAGGCTTTTTCTTATGGTCATGGGCCTTGGCGTTTTGGCAAGGGTGTTTTCCTGGTGCTTCGACGGCAATCCCAATCTCTTGACAAAGTTCTTCCTGTTTTATGAGGCTATTGGTTGGCTGATTATCTGGAAGGCGGGCTTGAACAAAATTCAAAAAACGGCATCCGATGGAAACTGAAATCCCAAGCCCGAAAAAGTCCCTCGTCCTTGCGGGTGGAGGCATGCGTGTCGCCTACCAAGCTGGCGTAGTCTTGGCCTTGGAGGAAGCTGGATTGCGGTTTGACCATGTTGACGGCACTTCGGGTGGCATCTTCAATACCGCAATGCTGGCAAGCGGTCTCCGTGCAAAGCAGATGGCTGGCAACTGGAGGACACTCAAGTTGTCCGGTTTTGTTTCTTTCACCCGCTTCCGAAATTATCTCAATCCTTTCAAAATCAATGGATTTGCCGATGCAGATGGTATCAAGAACAAAGTGTTTCCGCATCTCGGTATCAACATTTCCAAGATAAACGCCAACACTGATTTTCAGGCAAGTTTCAATGTGTGCAATTTCCTGGAAAAGTCAGTCGAGGCGATCCCGGGAGAGATTGTAAAGCAGGACCATCTTTTAGCTGGAGTTTCCCTGCCGATCTTCATGCCTGCCTTGCAGATTGACGACACCTGGTACACGGATGCCGTGTGGATCAAGGACGCCAATCTGTTAGAGGCAGTGCGACAGGGCTCAACTGACATTTGGCTCGTATGGGCAATCGGCAATACGCCCACTTTTCTCCGAGGTTCCTTTTCCCAATACGTACACATGATCGAAATGAGCGCCAATGGCGGTCTTTTGGAGGAATACAAGCAAATCGAGCTGATAAAAAAACTTCGGAAGCTGGAAGGGGACGACACGCCAATACGGCTGTTTGTGATCAAGTCAAGGATTCCGCTTCTGCTGGATCCTGATTTCTTTTTCAATAAAATCAATGCACGTGAACTTATCAATATCGGCTATTCCAACGCCAAAGACTACCTGAAAGCGGTACCCGAGGGTGGTGAAGTTTTGGATGAATCGTTGACAAAAAACAGAGAGCCAAATTACATCCTGAGCTTTAGAAGTTGTTTTTCAGGCAGCATCAAAATGGAAAACGAAACCGTTGGCGTAGGATTCCACCTCTATTTCAGGTTTTGCGAGTTTGGTGCAAGCCATGTTTTGGAAATCTATTCAAGCCTGGAAGACCGAAAAAAAGGGGAGGAGCAGCCCTGTTTTTCACATACTTTTTCCAAAACCAAATCTGCATTCCAAACCAAGTTGGTGATTCGTGGAAAAGTAATTAGAGGAGTAGAGCTGCTGGATTTCGATGCAGAAACAACCATGACCAATCCCATAGAATTGCTTTTGGGATTGAATTTCAAGCGTTTAAATTTCAAATTAAGGCGGGAAAATGATAAATTGATTGGGCAAGGAATCCTGACCCAAAGCATGAAGGATAGGATAGGGGCCATGTTTTATGCTCAAGTAAAGAGCATTTTTCCCCAAAGAATCGGTATCAAAAAGAAAATCAAATTGATCGAAAAATTTATAGCCCATGAAATTTGAAAGAAAACCCATGGTGGACTGGTACGACCCCAAGCAATTGGCGGCAACCGGCGTCAAGACTGTAGTATCCACCGTTTTTGGAAATTTTGCCGATCGCAGGGAGATGCAGGCAGCCTTGGATCCGGGAAAGGCCTATTATGATTTTTCGGATAGGGGTGATTTTTGGCTGGATTTCATCTCCGATTTGGGTGACGGATTCAATCCCACATTCACTTTGGCCCATTTGCTGGCCCAAGAAAAACTCGTGGTGGATGGTAATGTGACGAAAAGGGGAAACATCTTGGTCATGGGCGGGGATCAAGTTTACCCTACTCCCGAAATGGATGAATACAGGAACCGCTTGCAGGGGCCATATCATGCAGCTTTTCCCAAGAAAAGCGATGACAAGGATCCACCAAGCCTTTTTGTTATTCCTGGAAACCATGATTGGTACGACGGATTGACAAATTTCCTGAAAATCTTCTGCCAAGGCAGGTCTCTCGGCAATTGGAGAACAGAGCAGACGAGAAGTTATTTCGCCATCAAGTTGCCACACCGATACTGGCTGCTGGGTATCGATATTCAGCTCAATTCGGACATCGATGTGCCACAGCTGAAGTATTTCCAGAATGTCGCAGCGCACCCAGATATGCAGCCTGGAGACAAAGTGATCTTGGCTACTGCTGAACCAGCCTGGGTATATGAGTCATTTGATGAAAAAAACAGCTCCAACAAGCGCTTGAAATTCTTCGTCGACCGCATCATCCGCGGTGCCAAGGACGATCCAGATGATCCCACAGGATTTTACAATGGGAAAAATAAGGACATCCAAATCACCACCATCATCACGGGGGATTTGCACCATTATTCGAGGTACTTGGAAACATTGCCGGATGGCAACGAACGTCAACTGATCACGGCTGGGGGTGGAGGGGCATTCATGCATACGACCCATAGCCTAAAGCCTGAGATCAAAAAGTCGGAAGGCTTTGATGCGAGGTTCAAAGCCTCGTTTCCAAGTAAATCCGATTCACTCAACCAAAACACAAAGAACCTGCTATTCTTTTGGTACGGACCATGGATGGTCCTGATTTTGGGCTTGGTGCATGCGCTGACCTTTTACTTTCTTAAAGTAAGCCCAGCGGGTACCAATCGATCATTAAGTCCTCCGGGTTTTGTGTTCGCAGACCTATGGGACGTAATTGGGATGTCGATCACCACGCCAATGGTCCTGATTTTTCACTTGCTGTTTGCTGTGGGAATTTGGCAGTTTGCGGATGTCAAATCGGGAAACCATAAAAAGCTCAACAGTCTGGTCGGTCTGCTGCATGGATTAGGCCATGTGCTGATATTCAATTTGCTCGTGGTCAAGCTGCCCGATTGGAACAAAAGCCTTTTTGGCATAGAGGAGCTCTCCGGTTATCTGTTTTTCGCAGAAATGCTGATTTTGGGCGGTTTGCTCAGCGGGATACTTTTTGGGATTTATTTATGGTTCTGTTCCCGAATTCTAGGAAACCACATCACAGAAGCCTCTTCTTCATTCAAAGGGGAAGATTTCAAGAATTTTATCCGTTTTAATATTTCGGACAACGGAGTCACTATCTATCCGGTCGGCATCCGGAAAGTCGTCAAAAACTGGAAAAATGCCGGGACTGACGAGGACCCAAGATTTGAGGGCGACGAGCCAAAAGTAGAACTGATCGAAAAACCCATATTTATACCCAACACATGAAAAGACTATCAAAACCACTTTCAGACCTGAAAAAGCGCTACGATTTTGTGGTGGTGGGTTCAGGTTATGGGGGCAGTATCGCTGCATCCAGAATGGCCCGCTTGGGCAAGTCCGTGTGCCTTTTGGAGCGGGGAAAAGAATTTCTCCCAGGACAATTTCCCAGTACGCTGAAAGATGCAGCGGCTGAAATGAGCTTTCACAAAGGGAAAAAGGAATCCAAAAACAATGGTTTATATGAATTCACGCTTGGTGACGGGATCAACGTGTTCAAAGGCTGCGGTCTGGGGGGAACCTCGCTTATAAATGCCAATGTGTCCATCAAGCCAGAACCAAGGGTGATGGAAATGCCCGAATGGCCGAACGCCATCCGACAGGATTTGGCTTCTTTCGATGAAGGGCTAGATCGAGCCTGGAAAATGCTCCGTCCAAATCCCTACCCTGAAAACAAAAACGGGTATCCTGTTCTGAAAAAGACCAATGCCATGCGCAAATCAGCAAAGCATATGGCCGAAGAGTTCAGGCTGTTGGACATCAATGTCTCTTTTGAAGACAAGCTGGACAACGAGGTCGGGATTGCCCAGCCCAAATGCACCAACTGCGGAGATTGCGTCACAGGCTGCAACGTCGGGGCCAAAAACACCACGGCCATGAACTACCTTCCTGACGCCTTCAATCATGGTGCTGAGATCTTCACCGAAGTGGATGTCAGGTATGTGGAGAAGACTGCCCACGGTTGGAAAGTCAATTTTCAGCCCGCCAATACGGGCAGGGAAGTATTCAAAGCGGCGGATATGTTCGTATTTGCCGACAATGTGATTCTGAGCGCGGGATCTTTGGGTTCGACCGAAATTCTTTTCCGTTCAGCAAAAAATGGCCTTTCCCTCTCTGATAGGCTAGGGAAGCGGTTTACGGGTAACGGAGATGTGCTTGGTTTTGGATACAACAATAACGAGCCGATCAATGGCATAGGACTCGGGAAAAAGGCGACCAGCGAAGTAGCCGATGTAGGTCCCTGCATTACCTCCGTGATCGACATGCGCAAGCGCGCCAACCTGGAAGATGGAATGACGTTGGAAGAGGGCACCGCGCCGGGTCCGATCCGGGGGATTTTGCCAGGCATGTTGGCGGCCGCATCCAGATTGGTTGGCAAAGACACAGATCGGGGCTGGGGAGATCGTTTTCGTGAGCGAATCCGGGAAATCACCAGTTTTTTCAGGGGCCCATTTTATGGCGCGGTGAATCATACCCAAATCTACCTCGTGATGACCCACGATGATGGAAATGGCGAAATGACCTTCGACAATGATACGCTCCAAGTCAAGTGGAAAGGTGTCGGTAAACAGGAGATTTTTAACAAAGTTTCTGGAAAACTCTACAGCGCGACGGAGGCGCTCGGCGGTACAAAAATTCCAAATCCGACTTGGAACAAGGCGATGGATTACGACTTGGTTACCGTGCATCCACTGGGCGGCTGTGGGATGGCGGACAGTGCAGAGACTGGAGTGGTCGACCACAAGGGGCAGGTTTTTTCAGGAAAAACAGGCACCAATTTGCACGATGGACTTTATGTGCTGGACGGCGCAATTCTACCAAGACCAGTAGGAACCAATCCTTTGTTGACGATTTCCGCACTATCGGAACGTGCCTGCAAACTGATCGCCGAGCAGCATCATGCGGTACTCGATTATGGATTCCCTGCCCGAAAGGAGAAAGATCAGGCTCCTGAGACCAAACCCGGCGTGCAGTTTACGGAAACGATGAAGGGATATTTTTCCATGAACGAACAGGAGGATTTCGGGAAGGGATTTGATTTGGGAAAAAAGGAAAACTCACCTTTTGAGTTTACGCTCACCATCAGGTCCGAAGATGTGGCAAGCTTGGTCAATGTGCCAACGCACCAAGCAGGTATGTTTGGGAGTATGACTGCCCCGGCGCTTTCCGCCGCACCGATGACGGCATTGGAAGGCACTTTCAATCTTTTCATTGCCGATCAGAATTCGCCCGACAAAAAGAAAATGGACTACAATGCGACGCTTGTCAGCCAAGAAGGGAAGACCTACTATTTCCAAGGCTTTAAGGATGTCGACAACAACAAAGGCATCGATGTCTGGAAAGATACAACCACGCTTTTTATCACTATCCAGAAAGAAAACGCCAAAGGTCCGGTCATTGGAAAAGGAAAACTGATCATCGAGCCGGCTGATTTTGCCAAGCAAATCACCACGATGAAGGCGCTCAACTGCGATAGCAAAGTCGAGGAAATACAAGCGCTTACCTCCTTCGGCAAGTTCTTTGCCGGTAACGTGTTTGAAACCTATTTCAAAAACCGGGGAAAAGATTAAGGATAAAATTCCCTAGAGTTTTTTCTTCAACCGGCTATACCAATCCGGCGGATTCGTCCTCTCCTCGAGTTTGCCATTGATATAGCCGGTGAATTTTCTGAAGAGATTGCGGTTTTGATATTGCTGGTTTTGCTCCCCGATTTGGGTCAGATAACGGTAGAGTTCGCTGCTTTGGGCCGAAATTGTAACCGTTTCAAGAGAATCCTTTTTGCCATCATCAAAGATGATCGTGTATCCAGCGTTGGACCTACTTTGTTGTGGTTGAATCTTCAAGCCACCCGATTGTTTGTAGGAAGCGGCCAATGTGGGATAGATCAATCGCTCATACCTTGCCGGAAAACCATATGCATAGGCTCCCGTATCGGGAACAATGTAAAAATAATCAAGGCTGTCTTTTTTGAATTCCGACTTCTTAACCCTGCGCAGGTCTTTGCTGGCGACCGCCGAATCAAGCAACTTCCTATCAAACTGGAAAGGATAAAAGACCGTCGTAAGCAATTCTCCGGCATTACCCCCTGAATCCAATACGTAATTCACCAACACAGAATCCACACTGAATTGATGGATATTGATGACAGTAAGGGTGTCAAAAATCCGCGGATCACTACCTACTTGGCTCAGGCTATATTTTGATTGATGGATATCGCCACTCGCCAGGTTTCGCTTGGATAGACTTCTGATTGCGCTGTTGAATTGCTGGCTGTAGGACGCAAAATCCTCAAACCACAGGTGCATTTCCCATTCCTTTTCCTTCCAATTTCCGCTTTGGTCATGGTTAACAGTCAATGGCGCCTCCCTTCTCCAGACTTCTTGCAACAAGGTAAGCTCACTTGGATCAATGGTGCCGTCCCCGGCGATATTCAAGATCTGATAGGAAAAATAATTGAACGGTTCTCCCAAATCGTATACAGTCAGCTTTTTGAGCCTGTTGATGCCGAATTTCAGTTGGGAGGCGAGTAGCGTAATTGAGTTTTTTGTCCGCGAATCTTGGATAGGCAAGTTTCTGAGACTATCGAGCTGCCTGATTTTCTGTTGGTAAATGGAATCAAATAGCGAAAGCTCTCCCAGGCTGACAATGCTGTCTTTTTCGATCTCGTGTACCTGTTGGACAAATGGGTCATGGTGAAATACGACCTTTTTGATTTCCTGCCCAATCAAGAGCGTGAACAGGTTTTTGAGGGTTTCTTCTCCCTGTTTTTCTGCGTTTTGAAGGATGTTTGCGCGGTTGGCGAAGTCCTTCAGTTTTCTGACGCAGTACTCTTTGACCTTTTTGGCATCTTCAAAGTCGATCCTGCCGTTGACATCCAGAATCTCAAAGCCAGGTACTCCCTTTTCTGGAATAAACCAAGGATTGATATCTGCATTCAAAACCGTCGGGGCAAGGCCCATGATGTGGATTTCCTGTTGATCAGGGTAATAGACCAAAGCCGAAGGATCCAAATCGGTGAAGTCGAACCCTGCTTTCACCCAACCGCGACCTACCATCGCGATCTTCCGCCGCAGTTCTTTTTTTGTAAATTCCTTCTTCTTGGTGTCATAGTAAAAGGCCATGAAGTTGCCCGGCAACGCTGATCCTTTGGCCAGATTCGCCTCATATATCGCCATTAGTGCTTGGTCCTGGGTTTTCGGATCGAAATCAAAGTTTCTCTTGTCCAGCTTTTCCGTGGCGCTTCGGTACCAATATTCCAAAACCTCCAAAAACATCGGTTCCGCTTCCAAATCTTCCAAATAACCGAGATAATCCATTTTTTCCCGGATGTTGTTCCGATCCACATCCTGCCGTACGATCCTGCGCCGTTGTCGCCGATCCATGTCAGTGTAGTTGAGGACAAATTGCTCGCGCTCGGCTGTAGATTTTTCCTCAAACTTCCTCAGATTATCTATGGCGGCGACCAAGTCTGAGAATACCGCTTTGGCCCTTTCTTGGACGTTTTCATCTTCAATAAATTCCATTCTAGCCTCTTCGAGCGAAGAAATGACTTCACCGTAGTATTCCGCCGTCACCAATTGGCCGATACTTCGGATCTCAGTTACCATGTTTGCCGTATCGAGAAGCTTTGCTTTTCCTCCAAAAATCCCAAATGGGTTCCAAATAAATAAAGCCACAATGACCACCAAGACGATGATCACGTCCAATATGAACTTCCAGTTTTTGAGAAATGAAAATATCATGGCGTAGTGGCTAGCGAATCCGGTGCGGCGAGGAGGTTGACTTTGGAAAGTATGAGCGCATCACTTTCGAAGGTGATGTAGATTTCGTCGTATCCCAACGTCGAAAGCAATACCCGAAACAATTGTCTGGTATTGTTTTGGGAAGTCTTGACAATGCCCATGTACTGTAGATTGTCCCGAATGTCCAGTTCGGCATCGCGGAAGAACTGTTCCTGATCACGGACGTTGATCCGGTTGAGGAAAACCTTAGGGTCGGATATCGTTGAGTCAGCGACAAAGCTTGAAGGTGGATAGGAGAAATTGATCACCTCAATCGGAGGGAGGCGGAGAAAAATCTTACTCCCATCTATCCTGACGTCATTTTCTTTGATCTTATTCAGGTCAATCCCTGTTTTGATTTTGGCTTGGGAGTAGGCCATGAAGGTGGCTTCGCTGACTTTGATGAAGGCGAGTCTTTTTGTCTTCGTACCAAAAACGATCTTGTCCACCACAAACTCAGTTGTAGCCAAATCCGCCGCGTTCTGAATTTTTCCCACTACAAGGGCCCGATCGTCTTTCTTGCAGGATGCAAACAGGAGGTTGATTCCCAAGAAAAAGACGCTTAACCTCCGGCTGTCTATGAGTGTGTTCATGAATATATTTTCTTGAATTTCGCGTAGGATTCGGCCAACTTGATATCGTACTTGTTGGCCTTGTAGCCTTGACCGTTGTATCCAAATGCAAAGGCTGCCCAGTTGTAGGCGGATTCGTCTTCGCCCTGAATGTATTCATAGAGCTTTTTGCCCTTGTGGGATTTGGTCATAATGAAGGCCAAGAAATCGAGAAAATGGTAGAGCTCGTTTTCATGCTGCTTTTTCTCAAAATCTTTGTAATCAGCATAGTTCCTCGATTTGATATTGTGGTCAAGGTTTTCACCCAATATCTGAAACAGCCCCCAAGACGCGGAATAAACAGCGGCTTTTTCGTTGATGGCTTTGGCCTTGTTGAGCCTATCGTATTCGCCAAAACCGCCTTTGTAATAGTCCCTTGTCCAGAATTTATAGAGTATGTCTGGATTGGATTTTGAGAGCACTTCGATTTTTCCCTTTGCTTCTGCCTTGAGTTGGTCTTCGGTCTTGCCTTCTTTTGGCAATTTGGTGTATATGTCGTTGTACACGTGTTTCCAAAACAAATGCCCTTCAAAAAGAATCTTGGCTCTACCGTCACTCAAATGACCCCGGCCAGAGGATTCCACCGAGACGACGGCCTTAATGACAGGCATCTTGAGAAGGATCTTTTTGGGGCCATTGGCGAGGTTTTCCAGTTCCTCTTGAATCTGATCGTCATTGAGGATTTTCCTGTTGATATTGTCCTGAATCTGTACAAATGGGAAAAGGTTGGTGGTGGGCACTTCTTCACCTCTTGAAAGCATCAGCGCATTTTTCAACTCGGTTGCAGGGGAACCAGAAGGTACTGCGGTTGGCTTTGATGAATCCAAGCCAAAAGCCTTGTCCTCCTCTTCAAACTCAGCGTCTTCTTCCATCAACTCGTCCATAACCTCAGGCTGTGAACTTGGACGGGGACCGGTTCCGGGTTGCTCGGTTGCTCGCATTTCACCTTCGGGAGATGCGCCTGGCGCAGTCGTTCCGGTGCCGGCATTGGGATTTCTCCAGCGTTCCCGGAAGTATTTCAGAGACCTATCGCCAAAGTAGAAAGCGATCATCATCAGAAAGGCAGTTTCAAAAAACTCGAATTGCTGTATGCGCAGCTGCAATAGATTTGGATCGACATCGGTATTGCCCATGCTGCTGATGAGCAAGGAAATGCCACCGAAAAGCAGGGTAAATGCGATCATCCCTCGTACGGTTCCGGGCGGTAGCCCAAAGGTTTGGCTGCGGTAGGGATTATGGGTAGGCTCCCTTACGCCGCTGTTCGGCAGATCGACTCCGAATTCCCTAGCTTCTTTTTTCGCCTTCGCGATTTCTTTCCATTCCCCATCGGTAATCCCAAAATTGATATTGTAGTGATATACAGACCAAACGAAATAAATCATGAACACCGCAATCCAAACGACCATGATGAGCAAGCCCATAATCGCAAAGAGATTGTTTTGATTGAGGTACATTACAAAGCTGTACACCATCGCCAATGCCACCAATACGATGGAGAAGACAATGGTGCCCTTGAAAAAGACATCGTGGTATTTGTTGACGTAGTAGGAACCTGCCTCGTCCTCACCTCTGTAATGCCGAACCAAAATGGCATACAATAGGCCTACCACAAGCAAAGCTGGAATGATATAGGCCAAAAACTGCAGCTCGTCGTTGGAGTCCAAAGCCATATAGATGCCGTACGTGGCAACAATTCCAAGGGCAAAAACAGCCGCAACCTTGATGATCAATCTGATCTTTTTTTGGGTTAGTTGATTCATGTCTTTATCAGTTTACTTCTCTCAAACCAATTCTCATTCAATACTTGTATTGTCACCTGTTCATGTGATTCCAACAGGGCTGAGACAATCCGGTAAAATCTTTCGTAGGCCTTTTCAGAATACTTGAGCGCCATTTTGACGTCGACATTGATGCCATCAGCAATCAGGATGCACCCGTCAGTATGCTCGTGGGTATTTCCGATGTGGATGTAGATTCCCTCATAGCCAGGGACGTTTCTTAGGTGGATGTGCTTAGTAAACCAGTTGTATTTGGCTTGGTAATCCCGTGTTATTCGCGAATCTGCGGGATTGACAGGACTGAAGCCCACCTCATACAATCCCTCTGGAATCCGCGTTTTTCCCTTGATTTTTTCATCCCGATGGGTATCTTCGAGGGCATAGGCAAAAAATTTGTTCCTGAGGAAAAACATTCCCAAGGTCGTCTCGCCGTCATCCATGTACCGCAACAAAGTAAGCGTAGCTTTGCCAAGCGGCTCACCCAATTTGTCGCCCGCCTGTTGCAGCTGATTCTCTAGCTCATGGATTTTTTGTTGGAGTTCTGATTTTTCGGTTTCGCTAACTGTAGTCGTGCCTTGGATGGGAAGAACTTTTGCCGGCGCAGATGCCGGAATTGACTCAACCTGCTTTCCCGATTCTCCTTTAAATGCTTTCCCAATGGATTTAATCCCTTTGTCCGCAAGCGCCAAAATATAGCCGATGAATCCGATGAGGTACAGCCAAATTTTGCCCAGTAAATCGGGGTTTGTCACAAAAATCAACACGACTACCGCCAACAATGCAATGACAAGAAGTGCCGCAAAATTTTTCATAGAAATCCAAAAACCCGTTATTGAAGGAATCAATTACTAAAACCAGTACTCAAAAAACTCTCTAAGAATTCTAAAATTTAAAAAATCACTTTGTTAAAATCAAGAAAATAATGGAATATCAAAATTTATATTTATTGAAGCGGATTCTAGTAATGTTGAAATCCAGTTATATTCTAATCAGATAGTTTTAAAAATCAAGATGGAAAAAAATTCATACTTCGCCAAGATTGGCATTCTCTCGAAAACTTTCGGATAATAAACCCCTTCCATTTAAATCCGCAAATCACTTTTTGTAAAAAATGAATCAATTTTTTGATCAAAAGACTTAAACACGCCATTCTATTTTCCTAACTTGAAAGTCTAAACAACAATCTTTTCACAATGGCAAACTTTAAACTTCGAATCAACGGCACCGACCATCAGGTTGACGTTGAGGATGATACCCCGCTGCTATGGGTGCTCAGAGACCATTTGGGCTTGGTAGGCACGAAGTATTCCTGCGGAATAGCCCAATGCGGTGCTTGTACGGTACATATCAATGGAGAAGCAATGTTTTCTTGCACACTCCCAGTGTCGAGCGTTGGAAGCGATGAAGTCACGACGATAGAAGGCTTGTCCGAGGAAGGATCCCATCCTGTCCAAAAGGCCTGGGAAGAAGTGGATGTAGCCCAATGCGGTTATTGTCAGGCAGGTCAGATCATGACAGCGGCAGCATTTCTTAGAAAAAACCCCAAACCTACGATGGAGGAAATCGAGAATGCGATGAACAGGAACATCTGTAGGTGTGGCACTTACCACAAAATTCGTGAAGCAGTGGCAATGGCAGCTAAATCGAAATAATCATGGCAACAATCACAGATACAAAAAGAAGGGATTTCCTGAAATTGGCTGCTACGGCCACGGGAGGCTTGTTCATTGGTTTCGGCTGGTCGAGCTGCGACTCGCCAAAGGTGAAGGTGCTTAGCACAGACGAGATTCTGGCACAAGCCAAGAACTTCAATGCCTATCTTTCCATTTCCCCAACCGGAGACGTAGTGATCTATTCTCCAAACCCCGAATTGGGACAAAACATCAAGACCTCTTTTCCCATGGTCGTTGCGGAGGAATTGGATGCGGATTGGTCCAAAGTCAGGGTACTCCAAGCCAACTTGGATACTGAAAAATATGACAGGCAGTTGACCGGCGGTTCTGGTGCGATGCCTCATTCTTGGGAAAGACTCAGAAAAGCAGGTGCGACCGCGAGACATCTTTTGGTGGCAGCAGCGGCCAAAACTTGGCAAGTTTCAGCCGAAGAAATCACCGTTGAAAACGGGGTTATTTCCCACAAAGGAAGTAGCAAAAAGGGACATTTTGGGGAATTTGTGGCAGAAGCATCCACAATGACAGCTCCTGAGGATGTCAAACTTAAAGAAAAGAAGGATTTCAAGATCATTGGAACTCCGGTCAAAAACGTGGATTCCAAGGACATGTACACTGGCAAGCCCCTGTTCGGATTGGACTTCTACCGCGAAGGAATGGTCAATGCCATGATCCAACGTCCACCGTTCGGAATGAAGATTAAGGCTGTGGACGAGTCTGCAGCTAGGGCGGTTCCAGGAGTATCCGACGTGGTGGTCATCGGCAACAGTGTTGCTGTGGTCGGTGAAAAGACCTGGCCGCTGATGAAAGCAAAGAAACTGCTTCGAGTCGAATACGAACCCGATGGCTCTGTAGAAAGTACAGCAGACCATGACCGGCTTTTCCAACAGTTATTGGCAACGGGAAAAGCTGATGTCAAGAGGAAAGATGGAAATGTGGACGCAGCATTCAAGTCGGCGGCACAAGTTGTCACGGCAGAATATCAGTGTCCATTCCTGGCGCATTCGCCCATGGAGCCGGAGAACTTCTTTGCGCATGTACAAGGCGACAAAGTGGAACTGGTTGGGCCTACCCAAACCCCGGACCGGGCAAGACAGGACACAGCGCAATTGTTGGGAATCCCACCAGAAAACGTAACGGTTCAGATCACGAGACTTGGAGGAGGATTTGGCCGAAGGCTTCGGACTGATTTTGCTTTGGAGGCCGCGCAGATTTCCCAAGCTACAGGAAAACCGGTGAAAGTGACCTGGAGCAGGGAAGATGAATTGACAGGAGGTGCCTATAGACCAGCGGTACGGTACAGGTTTGAAGCTGCATTGGATGCTGAGGGCAATATGATCGGCTACAAACTCAGGGGAGTTGGTATGAATGCCGGGAACTCCACTCGGGAGAACAACTTCCCATCGGGCGCGGTCGATAACGTGCTGATCGAATCCATCGACCACAAATCCAGCATCACAACCAACGCTTGGCGTGCGCCGATTACCAACTTCTTGGCTTATGCGGAGCAGTCTTTCTTAGACGAAGTCGCCTTAGCCGCCAAAAAAGACCCCGTACAATTCAGGTTGGATTTGTTGCAAAGAGCAAAAACAAACCCGGTTGGCGAATTGGGCTATGATGTGGACCGTATGATCGGCGTCGTGAAAACAGCTGCTGAAAAGTCGAATTGGGGTAAAAATCCTGATGTGCAACAAGGATTCAGTGTTTATTTCTCACACCGATCCTATGTTGCCCAAGTGGCGGATATCGTGATGGAAAACAATACACCAACTTTGAAGAAGATCACCGCAGTGACGGATTGTGGGATGGTCATCAATCCCACTGGTGCAAACCATCAAGTGCGCGGCGGCATCGTAGATGGCATGGGACATGCAATGTATGGCAACCTCACCTTCGAGAATGGCTTACCGAAACAACGGAATTTCGATACCTATCGCTTGATTCGTCTAAAGGAAGTTCCAGAAATAGATGTTCACTATGTGGATAGCGGTTTTGATCCAACTGGATTGGGTGAACCGGCGCTTCCTCCGACAGGTGGGGCGATTGCCAATGCAATATTCAAAGCAACGGGTAGAAGGTTGAGAAGCCAGCCATTTATCGAGCAAAAGGAATTTTCTGATATCCGACTGGAAATACGAAGAGCTTAGATTCGAAATTTGTTGGATTGGAAAATTCGAAATTTCTTTTGAACCAAACCAATTGTTGAAATGCAAAAAAGCCTCCAAGTTTAATTTGGAGGCTTTTTTCTTTACTTTTATATTTTTTCTCTGCTCTCGGAAAACCCTGATTTTTCAACCTTCAAATTTTGTAATTTTCCAACTTTGAAATCTCTCAATTCAACTTTTCCGCTTCAACCCGAAGTAGCTCATTTTCATCCGCTTTTCCAGCAAGGATAAAATCCAGGGCTGCCTGTGTTTTTGCTTGACCTTTGTTCAACAGCACGCCCAAAGCCAACATTACCGCGATACGTGTCCCGACTTTTTTGGCGGGCGTGTCAAAAAGCGCCTCAAGTTCCTCATAGCTAACTTCCTCTGCGAATACTTTGATCGAATTGATCGCAGATTCCAACTTATCGCCGGAAAGATTGGTGAGCTTCTTCCCAATTTGTTGAATCTCGTTCAAAGCCTTTTTTTGTCCTTGGGGTTGAGCTGGTGCTTGTGGTTTTGGTTGGGCCTGGGTTGGCGTTTGGACGTTTTGCTTTGCCCAAGTGTCCTTTAGTCCAACAGTCTTATTGAATACCAGATGCCCATTCTTTGAATCCGGGTCAAGTGTGAAGTAGCCTAGTCGCTGGAATTGGTACTTGCTATCCATCGTGGCATTTGCCAGAAATGGCTCCAAGTAAGCTTTTTTGATCACATTCAGTGAGTTGGGATTGATAAACTCCATGAAACTTTTCTCCTCGTGTGCATCCGGCGCCTCATCCAAAAACAGGCGATCATATTCCCTGACTTCTGCGGTGATGGCATGGGCGATGGAAACCCAATGGAGCGTTCCTTTCACCTTTCGCTCACTGGCTTCGGTTCCGCTTCCAGATCTGGAATCCGGATCGTAGGTGACATGGATTTCCAGGATATTTCCTGCCGCATCTTTCACGACTGACTCACCTTTGATGATGTAGGCACTTTTTAGACGGACTTCATTGCCAAGCGAAAGACGGAAAAAGTTCTTGCCGCCATCTTCCTTGAAGTCCTCCTGCTCGATGTACAATTCCCTAGAAAAAGGGACTTCGTGACTACCTGAATTGGCCTCTTCCGGGTTGTTTTCCAAATGCAGGATTTCTGTTTGGCCTTCTGGATAATTGGTAATAACCAGTTTCACAGGATTGAGCACCGCCATCACACGGGTAGCGGTTTGGTTCAAGTCCTCTCGGATGCAGAACTCCAGCAAAGAGACATCCGTTACGTTGTCCCGTTTGGCGATACCCGCCAAATCACTGAATTTGCGGATGGAAGTCGGCGTGTAGCCCCTTCTTCTAAGGCCCGAAATGGTTGGCATGCGTGGGTCATCCCAACCTGAGACAATATTCTTTTGGACAAGTTCAAGAAGCTTTCGCTTGCTCATCACCGTATAGCTCAGATTTCTCCTTGCAAATTCCCTTTGCTTTGGTCTCAGCAACGATGGGTCATAGATTTGATCCAAATACCAATCATACAGCTCCCGATGTGCCCTAAATTCCAAGGTACATAGGGAATGCGAAACCTGCTCGACATAATCGGATTCACCGTGTGCCCAGTCGTACATGGGATAGATACACCATTTGTCACCTGTGCGGTGGTGATGGGCATTGATGATGCGGTACATGATGGGGTCACGCATGTGCATGTTGGGCGAAGCCATATCGACCTTGGCCCTCAGTACATAGCTACCCGCTGGAAATTCCCCGTTTTTCATCCGGTTGAAAAGATCCAAGCTCTCGGCGATTGGGCGATTTCTGAAGGGGCTTGCTGTTCCCGGACTTGTCGGCGTGCCTTTCTGCGCAGCGATTTGTTCGGAAGTTTGATGGTCTACATACGCCTTGTCATCCTTAATCATCTGCAAAGCCCAATCATACAACTGTTGGAAATAATCCGAGGCATAGCATTCATTGGCCCATTTGAAACCAAGCCAAGCAATATCCCGCTTGATGGCGTCTACGTATTCTTGTTCCTCCTTGGAAGGGTTGGTGTCGTCAAAGCGTAGGTTGACAGGCGCTTCGTACTTTTCCCCCAAACCGAAATTCAGGCAAATGGAAGCAGCATGACCGATATGCAAATAACCGTTGGGTTCTGGAGGGAATCGAAAACGGAGCTTTTCCTGCGGAAAACCGTTTGCCAAGTCTTCTTCGATGATATGTTCAATGAAATTCAGGGATTCTGTAGATTCTTTCATGGTCGAAAATAATGGGCCAAAAATACTTCAAATGCTAGGAATTACAACCAAAAACCATCCCCGACAAATCCTAAATTTTCTTTTGTCTAGCATCTCATATCTCACGTCTCAATTCTCAGATTTCATCCATCCCGCGCTCCGGCCAATAGGGACCAATCAACTTGAGCTTACTGCTGGCCTCGTCGATTTCGAATTGAACCTGGACACTGTCGCGCTCTTGCTCATGGATGGCAAGACAGGCGTTGAAAAAAACCAAATCAAAATCCAAGATCAACGACCCACTTGTGCGAGAAGAAAAATGGGGTACCGATTTGAGTTTGACGTTTTCAGCGACAGCACCTTGCTTTTTATAATAATAGGAAAGAAAAATCCCAAGATCCATTTCCTTTTCGCACAATAGCTTGGAGATGGATCGCTCGGAAGTGCTATCAAAGGGAAAATCAAATGTCCAGGTTTCTTGCATTTATTTTAAAAGGTTAGGCTTTGCTTAAGCCAAAATTACCAAAACTAACCTTAGCGCCCTTGTAATAATCGCAAAAAGGCGGATTGAACATCAAAACTGCTCGGCCCATACGATTTTCCGAAAAACAAGGGCTTGGAAATTGGCTCAGAAAGTCTTTTCACCATGGATGCGGTGTGCCGTCGTAATTCACAAAACTTCCTGAATTCTCTAGCCTAGCTTTTTCGAGTACATTTTGGATGATCAATTTGACGGATTCTTCGGGAGTGAACTCCGCCTTTTGGCCTCCCATATCTGTTTTGACCCAGCCGGGATTCACATTGAGGCAGATAATACCATCGCGCTTTAGCTCAAATGCCATTGATTTGTTGAGCACATTCAGCAGGTTTTTGCTGCCGACGTAGCCATAGTGTCCACCGAAGCGGAGATTGTTGACCGATGCCAACCAGCTTGAAATATTCAAGACCACAGGTTGTTGGCCTTTTTTTAAAAGCCCACGGAAGTGTTTTACGACTAGCAGGGGTGCGATGCTATTGATATGGATGACTTTGAGCATTTCCTCGGCATCCAATTGGTCCAGGTAAAAGGCCTTGGCCATTTTATCTTTATCAGCATAATCCTTTGGATTGACCCCAGCGTTGTTCACGATCAGGTCGATCCTACCAAACATTCCGGCCGACCACGTCGCCAATTGCGCCAATTGGCCTTCGTCGGTGACTTCCAAAGCCCTCGGATACACTACTAAATCCTGATCATTGAGGTTTGCTGCCGCTTCACGAGCCTTTTCAAAATCCCTTGCCGTCAGGATGACCTTGTAGCCGCCTTTTGCCAATTGCCTACACCATTCGAATCCAAGCCCTTTGTAGGCGCCGGTCACCAAGGCTATTTTCACCTTTTCAAAAGTTTAAATCCGATTTCCCGTCCTTGTCCTTGGAACATGGCCAAGTTGATCCAAAACCAGGCGAATTGTTCCATCAACTCGAATTTGTCATTGCCACCGATAGGATAACATTCCCCAAATCCCGCGTCTTTAGCCAATTGGATGGCTGCGGCTTTCCCCTTTTCACTGTCTCCGGCAACAAACATGTCAATGGCCTGATTGTAATAAACAGGATTGATCATATTGTTGAAACCAGTAGTATTGAAGCATTTGACAATATCTCTGGTCTGGGTATTCGCCAGAATTGCCGCTGCGGTAGTTTTGAATCCCTGTGGTCCACGTCCCATGACAATGTTCATGGCGTCAATGATGATTTTGCCGGTGGTGTCCCCTAAGGATTGGGCAACCTCGGCGGCGGCTGGAGCGGGCGTTGCGATCAAGATGATGTCAGCTTTTGTTACAGCCTCGCCCACGGTATGTGCAGTGGTATTTGGATTTTTCAGCAGTTCTTTTCCCTTGAAGTTCGTAAGATCCTGCACACCCAAAAAGATCTGATGCCCTGCCTTGGCCCATTTTGTTGCAAGTGCGCCGCCTACATTTCCGGTTCCGATGATTGCGATTTTCATATGATGGTCGGTTGATTGATGTTTAATTTAGTACAAATACCCTTCAAAAGGCTTAGCAGGTGCGGGAAGATCCTTATCGCCAAGCATCTCTCTCAAGTCCCGTTCAATTGTTATGCAAAGTGCCGTCAATGGCACATCTGTGATTCGGTTTTCAAATGGATCCTCATTGACTTCGCCGACCTTGGCCAGGATCGCAAATACGAAGGAAATGATCAGCGTAACGGGAATTACTAGATAGCCAATTTCCATACGGCCGAAGTCGCCAATCAATGAAAACGGAAGCAGGAGCATAAAGGCGTAAAGGAATAGCCTTGTGAAAAAATCGTATTGGCGGAGTAGGGGCGTGTTTTTGATCCGCTCGCAACTTCCCTGGTAGTTAGCCAAAGCGAGCAGTTGGCCCTCCATTTGAAAGGAATCAAATCCTCCCAATGTGCCATTGGACATGGCCTGATAGATTTTTCTTCCCATCATCAGCTGAAGAAAATTGGGCTTGTTTTGACTATTGGTTAAAGTATCAAATTCATCTGAAGAAAGATAAGTTTGGAGTTCTTCCCAATTATCCTGTTTTCTCAAGTGTAGCCGAAGCGCGTGTGCCCAAGCAATGCAACACTCCACCATTTCCTTTTTGAAGGATTCGCTTCGTTCCTTTTCGTAATTGGCTTGATGTGAGTGACTGTCCGTAAACGTGATGATCAACCTCGCCAAGATTCTGCTTGAGTTAACGATTCCGCCCCAAAGGGTCCTTGCTTCCCACCAGCGTCCATAGGAGCTATTGTTCCGAAAGGCAATAAAAATCGCTAAAGCACTTCCGAGGATAGCTGAAATGGAAAAGGGTAATGCAATAGCGCTTATCTTAAATTCAAAAATTATCCAGACCAGCATGGAAACCAGCAATGAAAAGATTATTTCCCTGTGGACATACCCGAAAACCTTGATTGGGTTGAAATTTCTTTTGAGGATCATAGCGTCAATTTTTCTTGATTTGATAGCTCAGGCCGAAGGTGAGAATTCGATCCACCTGCCGGACTTTTGAAGTGACTACCTGCTCGTAGGTGTAGGTATATTGCAAAGCGGCGGCGAGACCCTTCCAAACAGGCAAGTCGATTCCCATCTCCAAGGAAGCGCGGTTGTTGGGTACATCTTCGATGCCTGGTTGCCAATAGGCAGTATAGTAAAGCCTTACTTTTTGCTTAAATAATCTATGCCAACCAGCCAGATAGACCGTTCCCCTCCAGATTGGGATGGAGCTTCGCCCATTGTAAAAGCCTTCATTGAATTGATCGTCTCTAAAGGAAGTATTTTCATAAATCAGACTTCCTGATAGCTTGAGATTGTTTTTGGAATGTTGGATTACCTGCCAAGTGTATCCCGCACCCCCGAAAAACCTATTTTTGATTTCCCTCCGAAAATTGGTCTGAATAAAAACCATGGCAAACGGGTAGTATTTGCGAAAAGGTTTGAAATACAGGTAGTTTCTGCTGTTGATATCATTGTCAACTTTGAACCCACTGAATTCTTGGTAAAGGCTGTTGTTTTGGCTTTTGAATACCAAGGCTTTGTTGGTATTGCTGACGACATCCAACCTGCCACTCACAATCAGCAAATCCACGTTTCCTTTTTGCAAAGCCCCGGTTACACCTGTACGAAGTTGGAAACTTGCCGTGTCGCTTTCATTCAATTGGGCCTTGGCAAGGAAGGTAAGGGAATAGAGGAAAAGGCAAATCAGTAGCCTTTTGTCTTTCAAAAAACGTAAATCCTTTGCCTCCATTCCTTGCATGAAATTATTTGGTAAGCATTTCCACGACCATTTCAGCCGCAGCAGCGCCTGAGTTTTGTTGTTGGCCGGTGATTAGGTTGCCGTCTTTGATGGCATAAGAGGCAAAGGGTGCTGATACTTTGAAGGTTGTTCCCTTGATTTTTCTGGCCTCGTTTTCTATCCGGTAGGGCTGAATTTTCATACCTACCGCCTGATCGGCAAATTCCTCCTCCGCATCTGCGAATCCTGTCCAGGTTTTTCCAGCTACCAACAATTCCCCGTTGGACTTTTTCGCCTCCAAGAGCAGGGTAGTGGAATGGCAAACAGCTGCACTTGGTTTGCCGGCTTCATAGAAAGCGACAAATAGTTTTTCCAATTCTTCGTTTCCTCTGAATGTATACATCGGGCCTTGTCCACCAACAAGGAAAATAGCATCAAAGTCTGCCGGATTTACCGCTGTAAGCTTTTTGGTGTTTTCCAGCATGGCATTGAATTCAGGCTTCTGCATATAGCCTAGTGAAATCACGTCATGGGCTGAGTAACCGCTCGGATCGGTAGGATTGGAGTAGCTGTCCATTTCCAGTTTGCCACCTTCCGTGGACACCAACTCCACTTCGTATCCTGCCTCTTGGAAAACCCGTAAAGGATGGGTCAACTCCGCGATCCAAAAGCCAATCGGCCAACCTGTTTGTTTGGAGACGGATGGGGAACTAGCCACCATGAGAATTTTTCCTTTGGATGGCGCACCGTGAAAGTGCACGTAGTTTTGTCTTTCTTGAATCTGGGTCATGATCGTAACTTTTTTGTGTTGAGGATGAACAAAGTTTGGTTTTTACACTACCTTTAACAATATACTTACCCAAATTCACGATATGCACCTTTTGGTGAGAAATGGAAAAATGACTCATTATGCCTGATTTTATATTTAATAAGAAGCTGTACTACAATCCTGTCGAGTTTGCGATGGACAGGATAGGAGGGACCTGGAAAATGCCCATACTTTGGAGATTGAAAAATCGCGTGATGCGCTACGGAGAGTTGAAGAAGGATATTCCTCACATTACGCACAAGATGCTAACAAGCCAGCTAAGGGAATTGGAGGAGGAAGGTTTTATTGTCAGAAAAGTTTATCCCGTCGTGCCTCCGAAGGTGGAATATTCGATTACAGAGCGTGGACTATCCGCCATTCCGATCATTGACACGATCCGCAACTATGGCCTACAGTTGATGAATGAATTTGGAATTGATCATAAATAACCGAAAGCCATGGACTACCCTATATATCTGGACTACAATGCTACGACTCCCTGCCATCCTGAGGTATTGGAAGCGATGTTGCCTTGGTTTTCACAAAATTTTGGAAATGCAGCGAGCAAAAGCCATGCTTACGGATGGGTGGCAGAAGATGCGGTAGAACGTGCGCGCGAACAGATCGCAAGGCTGATAGGAGCCAAGACCAAAGAAATCATTTTCACCTCAGGGGCAACGGAATCACTGAATTTGGCCATACGCGGGACCTTTGAACACTATTCAAATGAAAGGCAACACTACATCACCTGCAAAACAGAACACAAGGCAGTATTGGACAATTTCCAAAAACTCGAATCACTTGGCGCAGAAGTTACCTACCTTGACGTTGATAGCCAGGGTACCATTGATTTGGATGAATTGAAAAGGCAAATTAAGCCTGATACTAAAATGATTTGCCTGATGTGGGCTAACAATGAGACTGGACACCTCCATCCGGTTTCGGAAATCGCCGAGATCGCGGAGGAAGCCGGGATCATTTTTTGCACCGATGCGGTACAAGCTGCGGGAAAAGTCCCCGTCCATACGCAGGGAATCCACCTGATGGCTATGTCGGCACACAAGATGTATGGGCCAAAAGGCGTCGGTGCATTATACATCCGCCACAACCATGAATTGCCAAAACCTCTTCCCATCATGCTCGGGGGTGGGCATGAAAAAGGCTTCCGAAGCGGTACGCTCAATGTGCCGGGAATTGTAGGCTTCGGGAAAGCTGCCAAAATCAGATTGAGAGAAATGGTGAAAGAAGGGGAGAGGCTACGTGTTCTGCGCGATAAATTGGAAATCGAGCTTCTAAAAATAACTGGAACATATTTAAACGGCAGTCGCGAAAACAGACTGCCCCACGTCTCCAACATAGCCTTTGAGGGTGTAGAAGGTGAGGAATTGCTCAAACAATTGAACAGAAAAATCGCCGTGAGTTCAGGTTCGGCCTGTACGAGTATTTCACCAAAGCCATCACACGTCCTTTCCGCCATGGGCCTTCCCGCTGACTTGGGCAGATCGTCCGTACGTTTTTCCCTCGGAACAAACACTTCGGAGCAAGAGATCCAATCCGCTTTGGATTGGGTGAGAGAGGTGGTAAGGGGAGGTTTTTCACCTGGCTCATAACAAAGAATCGATTTTACAAAATACAGAACACAAGCGATGTAGGTTCAGTATATTTAAGGTATGGAAACCAAAAAGCCAGATATTGTCAATGAACCCGAAGCCGAATATGGAATGTATTCGTACGCCGATTATTTGACTTGGCAGTTTGATGAAGTAGTCGAGCTTATCAGGGGAAAGATTTTCAAAAAAGCTGCTGCTGCACCGAAGCGAATTCATCAGAAGGTATCGGGTGAGCTTTCATTTCGATTGTCCGGATTTCTAAAGGGTAAGAAATGCGAAGTTTATACTGCCCCGTTTGACGTGCGTTTTCCAAAGAAATCAAAAGATGACCGTAAGATTCATGATGTGGTGCAGCCTGACATCTGTGTCATTTGCGATCCAGAAAAGCTCGACGACCGTGGCTGTATCGGTGCGCCGGATTTGATCGTGGAAATCCTTTCTCCTGGCAACAGCGAAACCGAGCTCAGGCACAAATTCAGACTCTATGAATCCCAGGGCGTGAAAGAATACTGGATCATCCATCCCGAAAACCAGAATCTACTGATCTACACACTGGTTGAGGGAAAGTATCAGACAACCCGCCTGCTTACTTCCGGAGATATCGTGGAATCTATGGCTATCAGCGGGTTCAAACTGGATTTAGAGGACTTTTTCAAGGATATCGACTGAAACCTAAACCCAGCTTCAAAATCCCGTCGGCTTTCAGGCTGTCATTCAGAGAGCAAAAAAATCCAACTCAATCCCTCAGACTTCACCTGGTTCGTTTTTCTTTTTATTCTGCAAACCCTGATAGTCTGCAGGGGTATCGATGTCGATGATACCTTTTGGGAAGTCTAGTTTTTCTACGACGTGAGGGTTGGCAGCGATCAGTTTTCTTGCTCCCTCTTGTCCTTGGAGCGAGAGCAATGAAGGAAACATTTCCCGCGAAAAAACGGCGGGCGCGCCCACGGTTTCTCCATACGAGCAAGCGACAATTGTGCTTCCACTATCTTGTTGCTTTTTGACCAATTCTTTCATCAGAAAATGATCCACATGCGGTTGGTCACAAAGGGTAATCAGCACGCTGTCGAACCGCCTATCATCGGCCAAAGCTTCAACGCCCGCCCGGATGCTTGAAGCCATGCCACTTTGCCATTGTTCGTTGATGATGACCACAGTGCCATCCAGTTTGGTTTTTTCCGCAATCAATTCATGGTTGGCGCCAAGGACAACTACCACAGACGCTGCTTTTGTCGACAATGCTTCATCGATAATGTGTTGAAGTAGGGTTTTTCCGTTGTACTCCAACAACTGCTTTGGCTGACCCAATCTGGAGGAGCCGCCGGCAGCCAAGAGCATGATCGCAGTTTTATCCATGGATAGGGCCATCCTTTTCCCTGAGATGAATGGGTTTCTTTCGATTGAGGACAGTGCGGATTTCACTCAGGACAGAAAGCGCGATTTCCTCCGAGCCTTCCGCCCCGATATCTAGGCCGAGTGGGGCATAAAGGTTTTCCTGTGACACGGCAATACCTTTTCCCGCCAATCGTTCGATTAGCTTTTGGGATTTCTTTTTTGGACCCAGGATGCCAATGTAGGGGAGATTTTCTGACTGGAGTTTTTCAAGAATAACCGCTTCATAGTCAAAATTATGGGTCATGAGCAAGGCGACTGTAAATGGATCAAAATCAAGGGCGTCAAGTACCGAATCCGCAGGTCCTACAACGATTTGGTTCACAGTTCCGAACCTTTGCTTGGTCGCATGGTTTTTTCTTCCATCAAAAAGAACAACCTGCCAGCCCAACAAATCCGCCATTTTTGCCACCGGTATCGTATCGTTACCCGCACCAAAAAGCAGTATGCGTATAGCCGGCCTGATTGGTTCTATAAAGGTGAAAAATCCATCAGTGTTACTTATATTTTGAGTAGCAAATTCCTGATTTCCAATTAAATATTTTACTTTTTCCAATACGAGATTGAGGAGATCTTTGGATACCGTTTCAGGCTTTCCGATGAACTCATTGTCGAGAAAAATGCCGAATGTCCCAATTTGCTCCGACCGCTGGTTTTCCAGTGAAACGGTGGTCACGATCCAAGAAACGGATCTCGTTTGTATGGTCTTTTCCAAAAGTGCGACGGGATTATTGGGGTCATCGAAATCCACGGGCTCGATCAAAACCTGAATGATACCGTTGCAACCCAGTCCGATACCGAATTTTTGGTCATCCTCGTCCGTCGTATCGTAAGTGACCACCATGGATTTTTGTTGGAAAATCACTGTTTGCGCTTTCCTGAGTGCGTCACCTTCCAAACACCCCCCCGAAATGGCACCGACTAATTCGCCTGACTCCGTCACCAACATCCTTGCCCCCGGTCTCCGATAGGCCGAACCGTCCACTTTCACCACAGTCGCCAAAGCCACCCTTTGGTTCATGGATTTGCTGTTTCTATATGCATCTACAATGCTGTCGAATTCCTTCATACCTTAGAAATTTGGGGTAATCTATCGTTTTTTGTCCAAAATTAGACCTGAATATCCAATTCAGGCAGTATTTCCGGGACCAGTTGCACAATAAAATAGACAGTGGAAACCCAAAATATTAATTCCGTTAAAAGTTGTTAAAATTCTTGTTTGCTATTGGTAGGAAATCCCCAAAATTTGATTGTATTTTTGTGCATATGGCAAAATCAAGAGACAACTTCGAAAAAGACGAAAAGGAAAAGCTTAGGCTGAAGAAAAAAAAGGAAAAGCTGGAGAAGAAAGAGGCAAGGAAAGCTAATCAGGAGAAAGCAAAGGATTTCGAAGATATGATTGCCTACGTGGATGAATTTGGAAATATTACGTCCACTCCGCCGGATAGAAGCAAAAAGGTCGAAATTGACCCAGAGACAATATCAGTTGGAGTCAAAAAGGCACTTCCGCAAGAACCTGAAGACAAAACCAGAAGGGGCAAGGTTACATTTTTCAACTCCAGTAAGGGCTATGGTTTCATCAGGGACGAACAAAGCCAAGAGAGTATTTTTGTCCACATCAACAAATGCCTTGATCCCATCAAGGAAAACGACAAAGTGACATTTACTACGGAGAAGTCCCCTAAGGGTCCAAGTGCCGTAGGCGTCAAACTTGCTACCTAAGTCCAAACCAAATTTTGCCATTTCTTTAACCATGCGCCACGAGATACGATAGAATTGTCGGGGATCAACTCCATGTTGCTGGTTATAAAATAAATTGGACAAGCTGTCTCGAATGTTGGTCGACAGGTAGGGGACGAGGCGTTGTATTTCTAGGAATCCCTAGCATGGACACCAAAGATATCCTTTCGATGTCGTGAAAGGCTATAAAGGGAATTTTATCGTGGGAATTTAAAATCCCACGTTTGGGCAAAATCAGTTATTTGGATCCATTTTTTGAAATCGGAAATTAATTCAGATATTTGCAGTCGATTTCATTAAAACAGCCATAAAATTTGAAAGGAAAACCGCCTGTCACCAATCGACAAAGACAAGAAGAGCCCTATAAAATCAACGATCGTATCAGGGCAAGGGAGGTCAGAGTCGTGGGAGATTTCGTAGAAGGAGGCAATGCAGTTCTGCCGTTGGCCCAAGCGATCAAGCTTGCGGAGGATAACGAACTTGACCTTGTAGAGATTTCTCCCAATGCAGTCCCACCAGTTTGCAAAATCATCAATTACGCAAAGTTTAAGTACGAACAGAAGAAAAAGCAGAAGGAAATCAAAGCCAACGCTGCAAAGACTGTTCTAAAAGAAATCAGGTTCGGACCCAATACTGACGACCATGATTTTAACTTCAAACTGAAGCACGCTATCAACTTCCTGAAAGAAGGAGCAAAAGTCAAGGCTTACGTGCATTTCGTCGGCCGATCGATTGTCTTCAAAGAAAGAGGAGAGATGCTATTGTTGAAGTTTGCACAGGAACTGGAGGATTATGCACAGGTGGAACAACTTCCGAAATTGGAGGGAAAAAGGATGTTTTTGTTCTTGGCCCCTCGACCTGCTAAGAAATAATTTCAACTAATACAAACAGCTATGCCAAAAGTAAAAACTAAATCCGGTGCAAAGAAAAGGTTCAAATTGACAGGAACCGGCAAAATCAGAAGAAAGCATGCCTACAAGCGTCACATCCTAACCAAAAAGTCCACTAAAAGAAAGAGAAATCTGACTCAAATGGGCATGGTTCATCCAGCAGATGAGGCGGGCGTAAGAGCAATGTTGAGAATTTGACGAATCAAATCTCAAAAGACAATTAAGTTTAGGTTTATTTATTCACCAGACGCTCAGGTTATCAAGACCACCATGGCACCTAGGGTCAAAAAATCAAAATTACTATGCCAAGATCAGTAAACGCGGTTGCTTCAAGAGCTAGAAGAAAGAAAGTATTGAAGGCAACAAAAGGCTACTTCGGAAGAGGTAAAAACGTTTGGACAGTAGCCAAGAACAAGTACGAAAAAGGTTTGCAGTATGCGTACAGGGACCGCAAAGTCAAGAAGAGAGAATTCAGGGCATTGTGGATCCAGCGTATCAATGCAGGCGCCAGGGAGTATGGTATTTCATATTCTCAATTCATGGGATTGTTGAAAAAGGCCGATATCGAATTGAACAGAAAAGTTCTTGCTGATTTGGCAATGAATCATCCCGAGGCATTCAAAGCTGTAGTTGAAAAAGTTAAATAAGAAGGCACGCCTTGTTTAACATGAAGGAGCCCTGAGAAATCAGGGCTTTTTTATTTCCAATTTTTTGAATGGACAAGGGCAACTTCGGATTTTTTGCTAAATTACAAGAGCGGGATTTTCTATTGATCTAATCTCGTCGATACCAGTTCGGGAATTTCGATGGCCAGACTTGAAAGATGGGGTTCCCGGACAATCGGTTAATTGGATTGTCCGTTATCGGGATTAACCCCTAACCACAGGCGCTCTTTGTCGGAAGGATCGGTTTTGGAATCGGGAAAAGTTGATATTAAACTACCTGGCTACAAAATAAAAAAGCCCCAAAAGTGGGGCTCTGCGTAGCGAGGAGGGGAGTTGAACCCCTGACCTCAGGGTTATGAATCCTGCGCTCTAACCATCTGAGCTACCTCGCCAAATCGGAATGCAAATATGAGGGGTTAGACTCTCAAATGCAAACATAAGACTTCAAAAAAAGCCAATTTTACTACCCAAAAAAAATTAAAAAATGGTTAAAAATAAGTTTATCGCTGATTACCAAATCAATACTTCCAGGAAAATGTTGTTTCCCTACCTGAGTACCGCGAGCGGTTTGGCCGAGTGGTTTGCAGACGATGTGACAATCAATGAGGATAAAAACTTCATATTTAAATACGACGGTGAAGATCACTTGGCTAGGATTGCCTCAATCAGAACCAATGCTCATGTGAAGTTTGAGTTCTTTGACCCCCAAAACATAGACGAAAGGGACCATTCCTATATCGAGTTCAAAGTAGAGGAAAACGAACTTACCCAAACCTTATTCCTAAAGGTCATCGACTATAGTGATTCCTATGATGACGAGGAGTTGGAGTCAATTTGGGAAGGGTTGATTGCTACATTGAAGGAAATCATAGGCGGTTGATTTTTCTGGTGGTATAATTGCAAATTTTTGCAAGATTTACGCGTTGAAAAGCAGTGTGGGAGATTTCTGTCCATGAAAAAAATCGATAAACTTGTTCTCGGGTCTTTTATCGGACCCTTCTTTTTGACTTTTCTCGTAGTGGATTTTATCCTACTTACCGTCAATATGCTTAAGTATTTTGACGAGATTTTTGGCAAAGGATTGAGTTTTTGGGTGTACATGGAGCTGATTTCCTATTTTTTGATCAGTATTTCCCCCATGGCTTTGCCGCTCGCAGTACTGTTGTCATCCTTGATGGCTTTTGGCAATTTGGGCGAGCATTTTGAGCTTACCGCACTCAAAAGCAGCGGTATTTCACTCGTGAGAGCCCTTCAGCCTATCGGGATATTTGTGGTATTTCTCACCATACTGGCTTTTTTGTCAAATAACTACTTGGTCCCAAAAGTCAACCTCAAAACTTTTAGCTTGCTCTATGATATTAGGATGAAATCCCCCGCCTTTGACATTCGGGAAGGGGTTTTCTACAGTGGCATCCCAAATTACGCGATCAAGGTAAACCAAAAGATGGATGAAGTACGGTTGAGGGACATTATCATTTATGACCATTCAGACGGCCAAGGCAATACCAACATCATTCTGGCAGACTCCGGTAGGATGGAGCAGTTTATGGATGAGCGCTACATGTCGCTCACCTTATACAATGGAATCCGATACCAAGAGTCAAGGGCACAGCGAGGGATCAATGAAAAACCCGTGGATTTCAGCCGAACTAAATTCCAGGAAAATCAAATGATCTTCAGCTTGGAGTCATTTCAATTGAGTAGAACACCCGAGGATCTTTGGTCTACCAATAGATCGATTATGGATATCTCTAAATTGAAGCTTGGCCTCGACTCGATGAACGCCGAAATCAACCAAATCATCTATTACAATTATCTCTTCACCGAATCTTCCTATCCGTTTTTCACAAAAAATAGGAAAATCACTCCTCCTTCGGATATCGCTGAAAGGAAACAGCGAGATGACTCAATTCGAGCTGAAAAGGCAAAACTCATGCGAAAGACGGCCGCGGATTCGGTTAAATCTGACTCCTTGGCGTCGCTCTTGTCCGCGGATTCGATCGCTGGCAAATCGGATAGTTCACAAGCTTCCAGTAACAGGGATTCCCCGCCCAGCATAACCCAAACAAAGGCGTCTGTCACAGAGGGAGGAAAGGATACAAAAGCAGACTCAGCAACAGGCAGTGTGTCCAAGAAATTAAAGAAGGAAATTAAGCTTCAGTCTATCGGAATCGATTCGGCTTTGGCTTTCCAAGACCCATTCGCATTACAGCCGATGCCTTCCACCGCCAAATCAGATTCTGTGACTGCCGAAGCCAAGAAAATATCCGAGGAGGGCAGAAAACTTTCGTCGGAAAGAAAGGCAGAACTGGACACTTTGATCGCCCGCGAAAATTATGTCTCCCGCGGTGCAACGGTGGGGCTCAACAATGCGCGCAGTATAAAAAACAACCTGAACAATAAAATGCTGCAGGTAGACAATCTAGAGCGGGAATTTAGACGCTTCGAGATTGCTTGGTACCAAAAGTACACCACCGCATTCGCTTGTTTTGTGATGTTTTTGATCGGGGCACCGCTTGGTGCCATTATCAAAAAAGGAGGTCTTGGCATGCCCGTCTTGATGTCAATCATCTTTTTCATCATTTATTATATGTTGACGATCACGGGTGAAAAATGGGCCAAGGAAGCCATTACAGGTACGGTTTTCGGTACTTGGTTTTCCAATATCGTGCTGTTGCCTTTTGGGCTATTCTTCTTGAGACAGGCGAGAAAGGATGCAAGGCTTTTCGAAGCAGACACGTATACCGAATTTTTCAAAAAAATCATGAGCTTTTTCAATCGCAAATCCCCCAAAACCCAATCATGATTTTCATAATCAAAATTTTCATCTTACCTTTGTGCCTGTTTAAATCAAATAACATTAACTAGGCATGTATTTAGCACCAGAGAAAAAAGCGGAGTTGTTCAAAAATCATGGCAGGTTAAAATCTGAAAAAGACACAGGATCACCAGAATCACAGATCGCCCTGTTCACTTACAGAATCCAGCACCTGACCCAGCATTTGAAGACCAACAAAAAAGACCACTCATCCAGATTGGGCCTTCTGAAATTGGTAGGTAAGAGAAGAAGACTTCTCGACTATCTTGTCAAGAATGACATCGAAAGGTACAGATCAATTATCCAAGAGTTGGAGATTAGAAAATAATTCGATTGACGTAAGGTTCTCAATGTGAGGACCTTACTTTTTTACCTCCCCCTGATATTAAGCCTTACTTTTACATCTTATTCACATCATTATCATTTACAAAACTGTATGTTACCAAATGTAATTTCGAAATCTATCGTCCTTGAGGATGGTAGGGAGATCATTATTGAAACCGGCGCATTGGCAAAGCAAGCCGATGGTTCGGTTGTGGTACGAATGGGCAACGCGATGTTGTTGGCCACCGTCGTATCAAAGACTGAAGTCGTGGAGGGGGTTGATTTTCTGCCACTTTCCGTGGATTACCAAGAAAAATTTGCCGCTTCGGGCAAGATCCCGGGTGGGTTTTTGAAGAGAGAGGGAAGGCTTTCCGATTATGAAATCCTGATTAGCAGACTCGTAGATCGTGCCATTCGCCCGATTTTTCCGGATGATTACCATGCTGATACCCAGGTCAATATCACTTTGATGTCTTCCGACAGCAACGTATTACCTGATTGTTTGGCAGGGTTGGCTGCTTCGGCGGCTCTGGCGGTTTCAGATATCCCCTTCAACGGTCCAATTTCCGAGGTACGTGTCGCAAAGATCAATGGCAAGCTGAAGATCAATCCTTCGCCGGCGGAATTGGAAAAATCCGCATTGGAGTTTATTGTCGCTGGTTCATTGGATTACATCCTGATGGTCGAGGGCGAGGCAAATGAAATCTCGGAAGATGAGATGGTCGAGGCATTGCAGTTTGCACATGAAGAAATCAAGAAGCACTGCCTGATCCAAAAAGAATTGACAATCGCGGTCGGAAAGACCGAAAAGAGGGTGTACAGTCACGAGAAAAGCGATCCTGCTTTGTATGAAAAAATGCATGCCGAATTATACGGAAAATGCTACGAGGCCGTAAGTAGACAGATCGCCAACAAATCCGAAAGATCTGTGATCATCAAGAAGATAAAAGAGGAATTTGTGGCTGGTTTGGGTACTGAACATGGCTTTGAAGCTAGCCTGATTGGGCCATATTTCGCTAAAATCCACAAAGAAGCAGCCCGAAACCTTACTCTTCAGGAGAAGAAAAGGTTGGATGGTCGCAAAACAGATGAAATCAGACCAATTTGGTCTGTGGTTGATTATCTCCCATCAGCGCATGGTTCATCCATATTCACACGAGGGGAAACCCAATCCATCACCACTTGTACATTGGGCACGAAACTCGATGAGCAAATGATCGATGGAGCGGTGATTTCTGGCTACAGTAAATTTTTCCTCCATTATAATTTCCCAGGATTCTCTACAGGTGAAGTAAAACCAAATAGAGGTCCGGGTAGAAGGGAAGTCGGACACGGCAACCTTGCGATGCGGGCACTTAAGAAGGTACTTCCTCCAGAAGAGGAAAATCCATACACAATTCGTGTTGTATCCGACATTCTTGAGTCCAATGGCTCTTCATCCATGGCTACCGTTTGCGCAGGTTCCTTGGCCTTGATGGATGCCGGCGTGCAAATCAAAGCGCCAGTGACAGGCATTGCAATGGGAATGATCTCTGATGCAAAAACCGGGAATTATGCGATTCTTTCGGACATTCTTGGAGATGAAGATCACCTCGGTGATATGGATTTCAAAGTAACGGGCACCGCAAAAGGCATCACAGCCTGCCAAATGGACCTCAAAGTCGAAGGTTTGGACTACGCAGTCCTTAAGGAAGCATTGTACCAAGCAAAAGATGGACGCCTTCATATCTTGGCCGAGATTTCCAAAACCTTGGCTGCGCCGAAGCCGGATTTGAAGCCGCATGCTCCAAGGTCCTACAATATGAATATTCCGAAAGAGCTCATCGGGGCGGTAATCGGTCCAGGTGGAAAAGTGATCCAGGAAATCCAAAAGGATACTGGCGCTACCATCGTCATCGAGGAAAAAGACAACATGGGCAAGATCAACATCTTCTCCAACAACCAAGAATCAATGGATGGAGCGATTCGACGCATCAAGGCGATCGTTGCGCAGCCTGAAATTGGGGAGACCTACACAGGCAAAGTCAAAAACATCATGCCCTTTGGCGCCTTTGTGGAATTCATGCCAGGAAAAGATGGATTATTGCACATTTCCGAAATTAAGTGGGAAAGACTTGAGAATATGGAGGGTGTATTGGAACCCGGGGAGGAGATCATGGTCAAACTGATCGATGTGGACAAGAAAACCGGGAAGTTCAAGCTTTCCAGGAAAGTGTTGCTCCCAAAACCTGAAAAATCCGAGAAAAAAGACTGAGTTCAATAAAGTATTTATTACTTTGAACTTTGCAATCAGGCAGTTCCGTTATTAAGTGAGTTTCAAAAACGAAAATTGTTAATCTCGAATGAGGCAGCTAAAAATTAGCAAACAGATCACCAACAGGGAAAGTCAGTCCTTGGATAAATACCTTCAAGAAATCGGTAAAGTCGACTTGTTGACTGCCGATGAAGAGGTAATTCTTGCCAAAAGAATCCGTGAAGGCGATCAATTGGCCCTGGAAAAACTTACGAAGGCAAACCTCAGGTTTGTCGTCTCTGTGGCCAAACAGTACCAAAACCAAGGTCTTTCTTTGGGTGATTTGATCAACGAAGGCAACCTCGGATTGATCAAAGCAGCACAAAGATTTGATGAAACCAGAGGTTTTAAATTCATCTCCTATGCTGTATGGTGGATCAGACAGTCTATTTTGCAGGCTTTGGCTGAGCAATCCAGGATTGTCAGGCTTCCGCTCAACAGGGTCGGTTCGCTGAACAAGATCAGCAAGACTTTCAGTGAACTCGAACAAAAGTTTGAAAGGGAGCCATCTCCAGAGGAATTGGCGGAGGTGCTCGAAGTAACTGCCGGCGAGGTGGTCGATACCATGAAGATCTCCGGACGCCATGTATCCATGGATGCACCTTTTGTTCAGGGGGAAGAAAACAGTTTGTTGGACGTATTGGAGAACGACGGTGACGAAAAGCCCGATGACGGTCTCATGACAGATTCCTTGAGGAAAGAAGTACAAAGGGCACTTTCTACACTTACCCAAAGGGAAGCCGATGTGATCACCCTTTACTTCGGACTGAACGGTGAGCATGCCATGACCCTAGAGGAAATCGGGGAGAAATTCAACCTGACAAGAGAGAGGGTTAGACAAATTAAAGAGAAGGCTATCAGAAGGTTACGTCATACTTCAAGAAGTAAAACTTTAAAACCTTACCTTGGTTAATCCAGTTAATTTCTGTGAATTAGAATCAAAGAAGGGGTGATCAAACCCCTTTTTTTATTCCCCAAGTTGGAAAAAATGTAACGTCCTGACTGATTACAGATTGCCCAGTACCTTTGCGCACATTAGGGAATTTTAACACCCGTTAACTTTGTTGTAAAAGGTATTTTAACAAAATTTGCCAACTTCAAAAATAAATCCAATGACTTCCGAGAGAGAGAAAGTGAAGGTTCTGATAATTGGGTCGGGACCTGCAGGATACACCGCAGCTATATATGCGTCCAGAGCGGGCTTAAATCCGGTGCTTTACACGGGACCCCAACCAGGCGGGCAATTGACCATCACCACGGAAGTGGAAAATTACCCGGGATATCCCAATGGCATTCAGGGGCCTGAGATGATGGAGGATTTTCGAAAGCAAGCGGAACGATTCGGCACACAAGTCAGATATGGGCTGGTGACAGCAGTTGACTTTTCCTCGCACCCGCATATAGTGACGGTAGATGACCAACACTCAATAGAAGCAGAAACTGTAATCATTTCCACAGGTGCTTCTGCGAAATGGCTCGGATTGGAGAGTGAGACTCGATTAAACGGTAGGGGAGTTTCAGCCTGCGCAGTTTGCGACGGATTTTTCTTTCGTGGACAGGACGTTGCGATCGTCGGGGCAGGCGATACTGCTTGTGAAGAAGCTTCCTACTTGGCAAACATTTGCAATAAGGTATATATGATCGTCCGAAGGGATGAGATGAGAGCCTCTCAGATTATGCAAAAACGGGTGATGAGTAATCCAAAGATTGAGATTCTTTGGAATTCCGAAACCGAGGAAATCCTTGGAGATGAAGAAGTCACAGGCGCACGTTTGTATAACAACGTGACGCACGAAACCAAAGAGATCAAAGTATCAGGGTTTTTCGTGGCTATTGGACATCAGCCAAATACCGATATTTTCAAAGGAATTATTGACATGGACGAAAACGGATACATCAAAACCGTTCCCGGCAGCACGCGTACCAATGTCGAAGGGGTTTTTGCATGCGGAGATGCGCAAGACCATGTCTACAGACAAGCCGTGACGGCGGCAGGAACAGGTTGTATGGCCGCCCTTGATGCAGAAAGGTATATGGCCGCCAAAGAAATGGCATAATTCGTTGAAATGAGGCTAAAAGGGATTTTGATATTTATGGTGGTCTTTTTGGGCATGGGAACTGCCATTTCCCATGCCCAAAATTTTCCGAAGATCATCAAAAAGCCAAAAGCCCAAAAGGAGGCACCGCGTACAAATCCGCTTACGCGTGACTTGCGCCTGTATGACCCACAGAAATACCTTCAAGAGCTCACCAAAGAGACCGATTCGATCCTGTTCAGAAACCACGTAGATATTCGAAAACGATTGAGTATCGTTTCGGAGGATACAATTTCCTTGATTTGGGCGCCCACTAATCAACTCGTAGAGGTATCCGAACAGGTTCTGATTGATAGTATCTGGGTTACCGCCTTTGAGTATTTTTCGTCTTGGGACAGTAAAAAGATAAATATTTACGACTTCAATCCCAAGGAATTCAAGGATACGGTAAGTATCAAACTTTTTGATCCTTTGTTTGGTACAGATTGGAAACTACCCTTGGATGAGACCAGAATTACTTCGGAGTTTGGATTCAGGCGCTATCGCTGGCACCACGGTACCGACCTCAAGCTCAATGTAGGAGATCCCGTCTACAGTACTTTCGATGGAATCGTGCGAATCAGGTCATATGACAGGAACGGTTATGGTTATTACCTTGTCATAAGGCACAAAAATGGACTTGAGACCCTATATGGGCACTTGTCCAAATTCCTGGTCGAGATTGGACAGGAGGTGAAAGCGGGCGAACAGATAGCTATGGGAGGAAATACGGGTAGAAGTACCGGGCCACACCTTCATTATGAAATACGGTACCAGGGCCTTTCTATCAACCCGACGGAGATTTTTGATTTCAACATCGGGCAGATTAAATCCCAACTGTATTCGATTACTTCTTCCAGTTTTGATCATGTGATCAAAACCCAGGAGGCAATATACCACAGGGTAAGAAGCGGCGAGACCCTAAGCAGCATAGCACGACGCTATGGCGTCCGGGTCAGTACGATTACACGTCTCAACAATATTTCGACAAGTACGGTACTGCGTGTCGGGAGGCGGCTGAGGATTAAGTAATGCTTTTTCCGAACATAAAAACTAAATCAATATGGCCTATCCAAAATTAGACATACTCGTGTTGGCTGCGCATCCTGATGACGCCGAACTAGCTTGCTCAGGAACAGTCGCCAAGCATATTGCAGCAGGCTATTCGGTTGGCATCGTGGATTTCACCCAAGGGGAAATGGGAACACGCGGCACGCCGGAGTTGCGCCTCGAGGAGGCGGATGCAGCCGCAGAGATCCTTGGTTTGTCTGTTCGGGAAAATCTAGGCCTAAAGGATATCTATTTTAAGGATGATGAAGCACACCAGTTGGAGGTAATCAAAGCGATCAGAAAATACAAACCTGAAATCGTCCTCGCAAATGCTGTGACTGACCGACACCCTGACCATGGAAAGGCAGGATCTTTGGCGTCTCACGCCTGCTTTATGAGCGGTTTGAGGAAGATTTTGACTGAAGTCGATGGGGTGGAACAAGACCCATGGAGGCCCAAATTTGTGTACCACTACATCCAAAACAATTACATCAAACCAGATTTTGTGGTGGATGTGAGTGAGTTTTGGGAAATAAAAGTGGCAAGTATCAAAGCATTCCGTTCTCAGTTTCACGATCCAAAAAGCATTGAACCGGCCAGCTTCATTTCTTCGCCCGAGTTTCTAGACTTCATCGATGCCCGCGGAAAGGAATTGGGCCACAGCATCATGGTAAAGTATGGTGAGGGATTTACAGTAGAGCGGATGATAGGTGTCTCGGATCTTTTTGATCTCGTGTAGACTCAAGGCGCAAGACGCTCGATTTTCCAGTTTGCCCCGACGCGAGAATAGAATATCCGGTCGTGGAGACGACTGGGCCTACCTTGCCAAAATTCCACTTCCTCCGGAACAATCCTAAACCCTCCCCAATGCGACGGGCGCTTGAGGGTCTCATGCTCGAATTTTTCCCGGAATGTGCGCTCATTTTCCTCCAAATATTCACGACTTGGTATGGCCTTGCTTTGGGGGGAAGCCCAAGCACCGATCTGACTGGAGTATGGCCTAGACACAAAATAGGCATCGGAATCATCATCCGAGACTTTTTCCACCTTTCCAATGAAACGAACCTGGCGCTCCAACTCGGGCCAAAAAAACGTGGCAGCGGCAAATGGATGTTCACGGAGCTCATTTCCCTTGGCACTCTCGTAATTTGTAAAAAATACCAACCCCTGGTCCACATCCTTGAGAAGTACGATTCGACCATTTGGCCGTCCATCTGCACGGACAGTCGACAGCGTCATTGCGTTCCATTCGTTGAGTTTTGCATGGTGCGCTTCGTCAATCCATAGCCTGAATTGTTCCAAGGGGTCTGTCAGGACGTCATGCTCGTCAAGTGTCTTTAAGGAGTAATCGATTCTAATGTCAGCTAGCTTCATCGGGGTAATTTTCCTTAAAATTATTACTCTTATTGCATTTTTAAAATTTAGATTTAACTTAAGCGCAGCATCAAGACGAGATTTTTTATGAAGAACAATGCGGCCAATCCACCGAAATCCGGTGACCTGCTGATATCTGAGCCCTTTTTGCAGGATGAAAATTTTGTCCGCTCGGTAATCCTAGTTTGTGAAAACAACGAGAATGGCTCCTTTGGATTGGTTTTAAACAAGCAGTCGATCCTAAAGCTAAGCGATTTGTTGGACGGTGCTGATTTTTTGGATGCAGTCGTATACGTGGGTGGTCCTGTCGAACAAAATACACTCCATTTCATCTATCACGATTCCAACCCCCTTCCAGGAAGCATCTCTTTGGCGGAAGAGCTGTGGTGGGGTGGTGATTTTGAAGTCCTCCTGGAGAGGCTCAAGCAGGGTGAAATGTTATCGGATCAGGTGAAATTCTTCATCGGATACTCTGGATGGGCAGCTGGTCAATTGGATAACGAACTCGAAGAAGATACTTGGATCGTCTGTACCTCTGCGGATTACGCGGAGATTTTCGACGATTCTGCGGAAGAAATGTGGCGAGTCATTCTCAAGAACATGGGTGGAGAATACCAGCAAATGGCAAATTATCCGATTGACCCAAGATTAAATTGATCCAAATTTGTTACTTTTGTTTCAGTGACCCTGCCAAAAAGTATCAGTTTTACATTATGAGCACAGAAAAAGAAATGTCTGACGAAGACAAGGTGACCCAAACCAGTGAAGAGATTTTACAGGTGGAAGGTAAAGCAACAGAGATTGAGCCGACAGCGGAAATCGATCATCCCGAACAGGAACATGAAGTCGAAGAAGAGGTAGATTATTCTAATTTTTCAAAAGATCAATTGCTTCATGCCTTGAAGGAATTGGTTTCTTCGGGCAAAATACTTCAGATCGAAAGCCAAATCAACCAAATCAAGTCCCATTTTGACGAAGTCCTCCAAAAGGAAAAAGAGGAGGCCTTGGAAGTTTTTGTAAAGAATGGCGGTGCTGCGGATGATTTTGATTACCGCCTTGCGGATGTCGATCGCTCTCTTTTGGCAGGACTGAATGAATTTAGGGAGAAGAAATCGGATTTTCTCCGAGAGCAGGAAAAGCAAAAGGAAAGAAACTTCATCGCCAAAAACGCGATTCTTGATAGGCTGAGGGAATTGGTGGACGGAGAGGAGACGACCCACAGCATCAATACCATCAAGCAAATCCAGGACGAGTGGAAAAAGATCGGACCTGTGCCCGCCGCCCAAAACAAAAACCTTTGGGCTTCCTACAATGCCCTGATGGATCGTTTTTACGACAACCGGAGCATTTATTTTGAGCTGAAGGAACTAGACAGGAAAAAGAATCTCGAACATAAAACCGAAATCTGCGAAAAGGCAGAGGCCTTGGTTCAACTCCCAGACCTAAAGGAGGCAATCCGGCAGTTGAATGATCTCCATGAAGAGTTTAAGCATGTCGGTCCAGTACCTCGGGATGAACAGGAAACACTTTGGACCAGGTTCAAAACAGCCTCGGATGCGGTGTATGCCCGTAGAAAAGAGTTTTACGAAGGACAGAAAGAAGTCCTCAAGGAAAATCTGCTGAAGAAGGAAGCTTTGATCAAGAAGTTGGAGGAATTCCGGGACTACCAATCCTCCAAAATCAAGGAATGGAACAATAAAACCAAGGATATACTTGCAATCCAGAAAGAATGGGAGACAGTTGGTGCGGTTCCTCGTGAAAACGGCAAAGATATCAACAAGCATTTCTGGGGTCTATTCAAGCAGTTCTTCCACCACAAGAATCTGTTCTTCAAGGAATTGGATGAAATCAGGACCAAGAACAAAAACCTTGCAGAAGAGCTTATCCAAAAAGCCGAATCACTGATGAACGAAACGGATTGGAACAATACCGCCAATCAGATGATTGCGCTGCAACAGGAATGGAAAAAGATCGGTCCGACTCCTGAAAAGGTTCGTGACGAGTTGTTCACACGATTTAAGACGGCTTGTGATACCTTCTTCGAAAACAGAAGGAACTCGACCAAACAGGTAAACAAGGAATTTGATAACAACCTCAAGGAAAAAGAGGGAGTGATTCAGCAGATTATCGAAGCTGCCAAAGGTACCGGACTATCCGCCGCTGCGTTGGAATCCTTCATCAATCAATACAATACAATCGGATTTGTCCCGAGAAAAAACATGAAGGAAATCATGTCCCGTTTCAACGAGGCAGTCGATGCTTATGTCAAGCAACTAGGCATCAGCGGAGCGGAGAAGGAGGATTTCCTATTTAGGCTGAATCTCAACAAACTCCAGGCCGATCCCAACAGCAATCGGGTACTCAACAAGAAAGAGCACGGCATCAGAAAGCAGATTGCTGATCTTGAAAATAACATCACGCTTTGGAGAAACAACCTTGAATTCTTTGCTGCATCGCGGACAGCGGATAAGCTTAGGAATCAATTTGAGGAAAAAATTCAGAAGGCGGAAAGCGAAGTAGACAAATTGAAGAAGAAATTGTCTATCATTCGAGAATTTTAATTTGTTCACAAATAAGGAGATAGCGATTGTCTCCTTATTTTTTTCAAAAACTTTTTGCGCAAATATTCTATCCATCTATATTTGCACCACGTTTTCGGGAAAGACAACGGTTTTCGAAATCAAAATAGGTTAAGCCTCCTTAGCTCAGCTGGTAGAGCAACTGACTTGTAATCAGTAGGTCGCTGGTTCGATCCCGGCAGGGGGCTCAAAAGGGCAGCAGAGATGTTGCCTTTTTTCATTTTCAGCCTATGGAGACCTATTTTGTCTACATACTCTACTCCCCATCAACAGGTAGCTACTACATTGGCCAAACGATGGACTTGGAAAACCGGTTGATACAGCACAACAGCCACTTTTTCAAAGACTCGCACACTAGAACGATAGGCCTGGGTTGTTGATGCCCCTTTGTTATCTCTTGCTTCTTTTATGGTTGAGAAAAGTGGAGTCAAAGCGACCTGCAATCGATGGTATGAAGCCTGAAAATTGCTCAAATCAACGCCAGATTAAATTTGATTTGGCGATAGTAGCTGGATTCCACAATTTAATAGCATAGACTCATTCCTTGCAGCGAAGCGGATACACATAAAAACAATGAGTAGCCATGATTAGCGCCAGCTTTCGGACAGGTATTGCTGTATTTATTCGTGCGTAGGTAAGGGGAAGAGTTCTTTTTGTTGTGTTTCATCCATAGGTTTTTGTTTTTCGCACACAATTTTTTTAGGCTTCGGGGATTTAATTACCTTTATTTATACTAAATTACATCAAGCTAATTTTTGATTTTTCACATAAAATGAACTTTGATTTATGGCAAACCATCCAATTACCGTTGAGGGAATCGACCACAATGGACTTCTCATTTTGTCAGACAAGGGCAAGACCAACGTTGATCCGGGCGATACTGTCACTTGGAATATCCATCCCCGTTCTGGTGTATCCGCGATCACCGACATCCTGCGAAGCGATGGTGTAGATGTGTTCAGTGAGGGGCCCTCCCGTGTGGGAAACTCCAACAACTGGAGAGGAACGATTGACCCGAATATCCCGAGGAACTCTGAGGAGAAGTACGATATTCATTTTGTCCGCAATGGTAGCAATACCGTGGAAATCCATGACCCCAAAATCGTGGTCAATCCCTGATATGCCGAAGTCAATTGAAAGAATTGCACGCTATTTTTTATTGGCAGTTTTTTTCTGCGGTTTTATCCAGTCTATATCCGCACAAGATCAGAAGTTGGCCGATAGCCTTGCCGTCATTTACAGAGAGAATAACCTCAGCGACGAGGAAAGGCTCGAACTGCTCAGAAACCTCTCTTTCAACGAAATGCGGGACCTTTCACTGGGCCTCAAATATGCCGAGGAACTTATTAGTCTATCCGAGAAGCTGGGCAACGATCTGTACCTTTCTCGGGGATACCTGCAAAAAGGGAACAAAATAAGATACCAAGGCAACTTCGAACAGGCATTGGATGCCTATTTTAAGAGTGCTGAAGCAGCCAAAAAAGCAGATTTCAAGGTCGGGGAGGGCAGTGCATACATCGCGATTGCAGATATCTATTCTTTCTCAAATAACCCCGCCAACGCCCTTCTCTATTATTACCAAGCAATCTCAACCCTGAGAATGACCTCGGATTCGGTCAACTTGGCATCGGCGATCCTCAATTTGGGTGATGAACATATGAATCTGAAAAACTACGATTCTGCCTTGGTGCATTTTTCGGAATCAAAGATCATTTTTGACAAGGTGGATTATCCCGCTGGGAAAGCCATCAGTCTCGGCAATTTGGGCATGGTATACGCCAACATCGGTAAAAGTGACCTTGCGGAAAGCAATATCAACGAAGCGATCTTGGTTTTGGAGGCCTCGGGAAATTACCACCCCATTTGCACCTACCTCATTTCCATGTCCGACATATACACCGGCAAGGGTGAAAATGAAAAAGCTTTGGCATATGCAAAGCGTAGCCTGAGTCTCGCACAGTTACACAAACTCAAGGAGCAGATGTCCGATGCCAACCTCAAGCTCTCGGAAATTTATGAGAAAATTGGGAATACAGCCGAGTCGTTCCGGTATTACAAAGACCATATTGCCTACCGTGATAGCATCAACAACCTGAAGTCCATCCAAAAGATGGCAGACCTGCGGACGGATTTTGAAGTGTCCCAAAAGCAAGCCGAAGTCGATCTACTCAATCAGGAAAAGAGAAACCAGCGCATTATTCTGATATCCTTGGCCATCATTATAGTCTTGGGCGTCATCATCTTGTCGACTTTGTTTTGGTATTTCAAGAACATCCAAAAAGAAAAGAAACGGTCAGAGGATCTTTTGCTCAACATCCTTCCGACAGAAACAGCAAGGCAATTGAAGGTCAACGGAAAAATCGATGCCATCAGATTTGACAAAGTCACGGTTTTGTTCACCGATTTCGTGGAATTCTCAATGTTTGCCGAGAAAATAGCCCCCGAAAAATTGGTTTATAGCCTTGATTATTATTTCAAAGGTTTTGATGAGATTATCAGCAGATATGGGCTTGAGAAAATCAAAACCATCGGAGATTCCTACATGTGCGCAGGAGGAATACCGGTACCAAACAAAGACCACGCCATCACAATGGCCAAGGCCGCCAAGGAAATGCTCGCCTTGGTCGAGAATGCCAAAAAGAAGGACAATGGATTTCCACATTTTGATGTCCGCATAGGCATTCATACCGGCCCGGTAGTCGCTGGTATTGTGGGATCCAAAAAATGGCAATACGACATTTGGGGGGATACAGTCAATATCGCGTCAAGAATGGAATCAAGTTCACTTCCGGGAAAAATCAATCTTTCCGAGACCACCTATGAACTCATAAAAGACCATTTTGAATGCGAATACCGGGGCGAAATGCAAGTGAAAAACCGAGGGAATTTTAAGATGTATTTTTTGAAGTGAGTTCCCTTGGTCAGTTGGCAGCCGCAGCAGGTATTGTTCAGCAGGCAATAACAGGTTTTAGAGGAAATCTTGGGTAACACGTGTAATTCGCCCATACGTGTCTATTTCTTCACGCAAAGAACGCGAAAGTAGGAACTTCCCTGTAAGGTGCCTTCGTGGAATTGTTTTCCGATGTTTTGCCCTTCCCTGCGTTCTCAGGTGAATTTATTTCCACTTAGCGGTCTTTGCACCTGCTGTGACGTTGCGAGCAGCGTCACTTAAATGCCGGAATTCCCGTGATCTCATGCCCCAAGATCAACAAATGGATATCGTGCGTGCCTTCGTAGGTGATCACGGATTCAAGGTTCATCATATGGCGCATGATCGGATATTCACCCGTGATTCCCATGCCACCATGTATTTGTCGGGCTTCCCGTGCGATCTCCAAAGCCATGGCCACGTTGTTCCTTTTTGCCAATGAGATATGGGATGTGGTGGCTTTTCCTTCGTCCATCATCTTTCCAAGCTTCCAAGCCAAAAGCTGGGCCTTGGTGATCTCTGTGAGCATCTCGGATAGTTTCTTTTGTACCAGTTGGAAGGAAGCAATAGGCTTATCAAACTGAATCCGCTCCAAGGCATATCGTCTCGCAGAATCAAAGCAATCCATGGCGGCACCGATAGCACCCCATGCGATCCCATACCGCGCGGAGTCCAAACACATCAAAGGCGCTCCCAAACCTGATTTTCCGGGAAGGAGGTTTTCCTTCGGGACTTTCACGTTGTCAAATACCAATTCGCCGGTCGCCGAGGCGCGCAGGGACCATTTGTTATGGGTTTCGGGGGTAGAAAATCCCTCCATCCCGCGTTCCACGATCAGCCCATGTATCCTTCCATCCTCGTTTTTGGCCCACACGACGGCAATATCTGCTTTCGGTGAGTTTGAAATCCACATCTTCGCACCATTGAGCAGGTAATGGTCACCCATATCCCTGAAGTTGGTCTTCATCCCGCTTGGGTTTGACCCGTGGTCAGGTTCTGTCAAGCCAAAGCATCCAAGCATCTCTCCAGATGCGAGCTTGGGCAGGTATTTTTTCTTTTGGGCTTCGGAGCCAAACTTGTAAATCGGGTACATCACGAGTGAGCCCTGCACGGAAGCGGTAGAGCGCATCCCTGAATCGCCCCGCTCAATTTCCTGCATGATGAGACCGTAGGCGATATAATCCAATCCACCCCCGCCGTAGGTTTCGGGAATCTGAGGTCCAAATGCTCCCACATCGCCAAACTTTTTGACAATTTCATAAGGAAAATGCGCCCGTTGCGCCCAATCCTCAATGTAAGGACTGATTTCCCGCTTGACAAAATCACGGATCGACGAGCGAATCAGCTTGTGCTCCTCTGTCAATAAATCGTCTATTTGGTAAAAATCCACGCCCTCGAACTGATCTTGTTTGGCGGATTTGTGCACTGTCGCTGCCTGCTCCATGGGTATTTTGGTTTATTGGTAATTTAAACGGATTTTTGCTTCACCTTCTGCAAATCCAGGCTGAAATAAATAAGAAGGCAGCGAAAATACTACCTAACCCAGCAAAAAATTCGCCGATGAGCCCATCCCAATATTCCCCGGAAGTGTTGGAAAAAATCGAATTGCTCCAGCAGAAGTTTAAAGCATCCGGCCAAGACCTTTCTTCATACCTCGAAGGCCTTTTGTATGCCGACTATTTGACCTATTGGGACTATATTAATTTGGATATACTCCTGTCCCTGCAGCAACCCAAGACTTCCTTCAAGGATGAGAAGATATTCATCATCTACCACCAAATCACCGAACTGTACTTCAAGCTAATCATTTGGGAATTGGAACAGATTGCGGAAAAAAATCCCCTGGACGCGGAGTTTTTCAAAGCAAGGTTGGCCAGGGTCAACATGTACTTTGACCAATTGATATCTTCCTTTGCAGTGATGTGGAAAGGGATGGAAAAGGACCAGTTCCTCAAGTTCAGGATGTCACTGCTACCCTCGAGCGGATTCCAAAGCGCACAATACCGCGTGATCGAAATCCTGTCCACGGATGTACATCAATTGATACACATCGATGTGCGGGGAAAATTGAAAAACGAACCCAATCCAGACCTCTTGTTTGACAACCTGTATTGGCAACAGGGTGCGGTGGAATTGGCGACAGGGGAGAAGACACTCACCTTGAAGACATTCGAAAAAAAATACAAAAAGCCACTTTCGGATTTTATCGAAAATTACAGGGATCAGAATATTTGGAAAAAATATCAATCCTGCATGGATAAGGATGAAGCCCTGCAAAAGATGATGCGGGATTATGACCTGAAAGCCAACGTGTTTTGGCCTTTGGCACATTACAAGTCGGCCGTGCGATACCTCCACAGAAGTCCCCAGGATATCGCCGCAACGGGCGGCACCAACTGGCAGAAATACCTGCCCCCAAGATTCCAAAAGGTGATCTTTTTCCCCGACCTGTGGACCCCAACTGAAATGGAAGAGTGGGGCAAAGGTTGGGTCGTGAAGGAGATTTTTGGGGAAGAAGGGGAGTGATTTTGAATGAAGAATTCAGAATGATCAATTTACGATGATGAATGCCTTCGATTCCCTTTTTGTTGGCAGTATTCTGGGGAATTGAATTGATGAATGCTATTTCTATTTATTACAGCTTCCTAATTTCAGAAAGTCGGTTTGATCCTTGCATACAATATCCAAGTTGCGTTTTGGCTTGCCGATAAAGAAATTATGATTCTCGCGGCGATCGCTGCGACATCGCGGCGCCGCTGCGTGAACCCACTTTTCTCATTCCCCTTCGATATAGACGAAAATTGATGACCCGTAGAGGCAATTGGATTTCTAGGCTGAGTCGCTAAAAGTCGCACCGAGCCTCTTTTTCCCATAAATTTGAATCCCAGCATTAAACTCCCCGCATAAATTCGGGTCAAAACCCACAATTTACTGCATCGCTTGAAATGCCCGAAAAAACGGCTGAAATACTCCAATGACCTGCCCTGGCTCAATCTACAGTGCGTATTTTCTTTTAACCATCTTTAACAATCCCCCAAACCCATTGGTATAAATTTCAGTTTCAAATATTGCTGCCTTCCTCTACCTTTTGACCCAAATCCAACGACATATGACCACAAAAAAACACTGGCTCATTTACGTTTTCTGCCTGCTTGTTTCCCCGCTTTTTGCCAATCCACACCCATCTTCCCAATTGTACCACCAACTCCTTCGCTTTAAGGAGACTAAGCGCGTGCTCTTTGTCGCGGCACACCCGGACGATGAAAATACCCGCCTGATTGCTTATTTGGCCAATGCCGAACATGCAGAGGTGGCCTACATGTCCCTCACCCGGGGCGACGGAGGCCAAAACCTCATCGGCAAGGAACTCGGCATCGAGTTGGGTTATATCCGTACCCATGAACTCCTCAGGGCACGCGAGACGGACGGAGGCCAGCAACTTTTTACCCGGGCACTGGACTTTGGCTTCAGCAAAAATCCTGACGAAACCTTCAATAACTGGGACCGTCAAAAACTGCTGTCCGACGTGGTGTGGATCATCCGCAATTTCCAACCCGACGTCATTATCAACCGCTTCAATACAATTCCCGGCACCACACACGGACATCATACCAGCTCGGCAATTCTGTCTACGGAGGCTTTTGACCTCGCTGCCAGTCAAACTTCCTTCCCCGAGCAACTGTCAAAAACCAAACCTTGGCAACCCAAGCGATTGTTTTGGAATGCCTACAACTGGGGCGGACAATACGAGCCCCAAGAGGGGAAAACCTACTTTCGTTTCCCTGTCGGAGAATTCAACCCGCTCTTGGGTACGACCTATTCCCAGATCGCTGCCGACAGCCGCACCATGCACAAGTCCCAAGGCTTCGGATCGACTTCCCAAATTGGTCAAGGAGTGGATTTCGTGGAGTTGGTGAAAGGGCCGTCTTTCTCTAGTTCACCTTTTGAAGGCATCGAAAACCGCTGGAACAAGCTTACAGGCGGAGCACAAATCCAAGCCGCTATCGATAAGGCGCTGAAGGAATTTGACTTTATCCATCCAGACAAAAACATTGACAACCTACTCGCCATCAAATCCCTGCTTTCCAAGGAAAAGTCCACGGAGCGTTGGTTTTTGGAGAAAGTCCAGGCCATCGACCGCCTCATCCTCCAATCCATGGGTTTCAAGGGCGAGTTTGTGATCAAAAAGGAAATCGGATATCCTGGCGAGACTATCACGGCAGATTTGGTATTGAACAATGCGTCTTCGCGGGCGCTCAAAGTGGAAAGCTTCGAGGGTCCTTTGTTCAAGATTGCACCCGGCCGTGAACTGAAAGGAAATGTTCCATTGACCCAAAACATCGAAATCAAAATCCCCCAAGACTATCCTGTATCCCAACCTTTTTGGTTGGAAAATTCCTTGGATGGTAGCTTGTTCGGTATTTCTGATCCTGCCAAAATCGGGAAACCTGTCAACGGTTCCAGCATCGCAGGTACCGTTACCCTGACTTTGGGTGGACAAAAAATTGGACTCGACCTGCCTTTGCAATACAAATACAACGACCAAGTCGACGGGGAGGTGAAGCAGCCATTTACCTTGGTGCCTGAAGTCAATGTAAATCTTGACAAAGGCAACCTTTTCCTGATCAAGGGTGCCGACAACAAACTTCGCGTCGAGGTGACTTTCAGGAATGCCATTCTCGAGGGCAAACTTGCCATGGATGGTCTGAAGCCTAACCAATACCGAATTCTTTCCCAGGAAAATGACGAACGCCGCAAGCGCAGCATTTACGTGGTTGAAATCCTCGAGTCTGATGCAATGAAAAAGGAAGTGCTCGTATCATTCCAAACGGCAGACGGCCGGAAGTTCAACCAGGACACCAAAAGGATCATTTACAAACATATTCCCAACCTGACCTATTTCACCAATACAAGCTTTGGCCTGGTGAAAATGGACCTGAAGCTTAGTAACCAAAAGGTAGGCTATATCAATGGGGCAGGGGACGAGGTCGCCGATGTACTTAAAAACCTGGGTTACCAAGTGAGCTTCATCGAAAACGCAGACATCCGCAAAGATCGCCTCAAACAGTTCCAAACAGTCGTCGTCGGCATTCGTGCCTTCAACATCAACCAGGAGTTGGCATCGCATGTGGACCAGTTGATGGAATATGTGAAGGAAGGGGGCAACCTCATTATCCAATACAATACGGGCTCGCCGCTGCTGACGCGTGAATTGGGCCCCTATCCATTCGGCATTTCCCGGGAAAGGGTAACGGTGGAGAATTCCCCTTTCGAAGCGGATTTCAACCATCCCATCCTGAAGGGACCAAACCCTGTAACTGCCAAAGATTTTGAAGGCTGGGTGCAGGAGCGGGGACTCTATTTTACCTCGGATTGGGATAAAAACTACGCGACGCCCATCGCCTTCCAAGATCCCGGTGAAAGCTTTCTCCGCGGTTCACTGTTGCATACGAAGTATGGAAATGGCACTTATACTTATAGCGGCATTTCCTGGTTCAGGCATTTGCCCGCCGGAGTACCTGGCGCAGTGAAGATATTCGTCAACCTAATCGAGCAAGGCGGTGGAAAATAAGGTAAACTGGAACCGCTGGTATTGGGGATTGATGATTGCCTTGGGCGTCACGGTCCTGTTTTTCTACTGGCTAACCGTCCACTTCTCATGAGCGGCTGGGATTGGATCGTGATGTTCGGCACCCTGCTGCTGATAGCGGGGTACGGAATCTACAGGACCTACGGGGTCCGGGACATGGAATCCTATATCCGCGGAAGTGGGGATATGAACTGGTGGACGATTGGTCTGTCCATCATGGCCACGCAGGCTTCTGCCATCACCTTTCTGAGTACGCCGGGACAGGCATACGAGGACGGGATGCGCTTTGTGCAGTTTTATTTCGGTCTTCCCTTGGCCATGATCATCCTGTCGGTGACCTTTTTGCCGATGTTTTACAAGTTGAAGGTTTACACGGCATACGAATTCCTCGAAAACCGTTTTGACCTGAAGACACGTACCCTCGCAGCACTTTTGTTTTTGGTGCAAAGGGGTTTGGCAGCCGGGATCACCATTTACGCACCTGCAATTATCCTGTCGACCTTGCTGGGTTGGAACCTGACGTTTACCTGCATTTTCATCGGAGTCTTGGTGATTATCTACACGGTATCGGGAGGAACCAAGGCCGTTTCCATCACCCAAAAGCAACAGATGGCCGTCATGATGGGCGGGATGATTTTAGCGGGCATCCTCGTGATCTATATGCTGCCCATTCGGTTTACCGAAGCGCTCCACGTGGCCGGGAAGATGGGCCGCATGAATGTGGTCAACTTTGAATTTGACTGGGCTGACCGCTACAATTTCTGGTCGGGTATGACCGCCGCACTTTTCCTTTTCCTTTCCTATTTCGGTACTGACCAATCCCAAGTGCAGCGCTACCTGGCTGGAAGCTCCCTCAACCAAAGCCGCATGGGCCTGATGATGAACGGACTGCTCAAAGTGCCCATGCAGTTTATCATCCTTTTTATCGGCGTGATGGTATTTGTGTTTTACCAATTTGTGCAGCCACCCGTCGTGTTCAACAAGGTGCAGACCGACCAATTGCAGCAGTCTGCCTTTAGGCAGGATTATGCATTTCTCGAGGATGAATACAAACAGGTTTTTCAGGAGAAAAACAAGGATATCCAAGAACTTCTAACTGCCGTGAACGCTGGCGACGAAGCGGCGGTTGCCCAAGCCCAGGACGGGATCCAAAAGAAAACCCAATACCAGGAAAGCATCCGCAAGGAAGCCAAGGAGCTGATCAAAATGAACGATCCCAAGGCCGAAACCCGGGATACGGACTACATCTTCATGCGCTTTGTAATGGATTATCTGCCCAAGGGCATTGTGGGTTTGTTGTTTGCGGTGATCTTTTCCGCTGCCATGTCGAGTTCCGCTTCCGAGTTCAATGCACTCGGAAGTACCACGACGATTGATATCTACCGGCGCTCGTTGGTAAAGAAAGCCTCCCAATACCATTATTTGGTTTCGTCAAAGCTTTTCACAGCAGTTTGGGGCGGTTTCGCAATCCTGTTTGCGATCTACGCTTCCTTGTTCGAAAACCTCATCCAAGCCGTCAATCTCCTCGGTTCCCTGTTTTACGGTACGATCTTGGGGATCTTTATGGTAGGATTTTACATGAAGTGGGTCAAAGGAAATGCGGTGTTCATCGCAGCCTTTATCACGCAAGCCATCATCCTACTGATCCACTGGAACAATGGCAGCAGCCTCCTCGGCATCCCGATCAACATCGGATTCCTTTGGTACAATGCCATCGGTTGTATTTTGGTGATGGGGATAGCGGCCTTGGTACAAATGGGAGCAAGGAATAGCGAGCGTGTAACCACGAAGTGATCGCAAGGCCAATAAAAAACAAGACAACCTCACTTTAAGAGAAAAAAGCGTTCTCTCGCAAAGAAAATAAAGGTGCAAAGCACGCAAATGAAAAAGCGCTGGGCAAGCCATGAAGATTGGACGTAAGTCTGCCTACTAATCTTTGCGCCCTTTGCACCTCAGCGTTCTTTGCGAGCACCATATACCCACGAATGCACGAATTTTCCTGTTTATTGCGACTGCCTTCCGCCCACTGGTCTTTGCGTTCTCTGCGCCTTTGCTGTCTTTGCGTGAAATAAATCTACTTCCACGAATCTAAGCCCAAGCCATCCCTTCCCGCCCTTACTTCCTGAACGCCTTCGGATTGACACCCAGCATTTGCTTGAACTTCCGGTTGAAATAGGGCAGGTCCTGGAAGCCGCTTTCAAACGCGACCTGGGAGATGGGCAACTGCGTATTGGCGAGCAATTGGCAGGCATGACGGATCCGAAATTCCAATACCACTTCCGAGAGTGTCTTTTGCATCATGCCTTTGAAATACCTGCAAAAAGAGGTCGGTGACAGGTGCGCAATATCGGCGATCTGCTCGAGCCTGATGTCCTCCCTAAAATGGGCAATCAGGTAAGACATCACCGTGTTGAACCGAACGGTCTCCGGCATATCCCCGCGAAGCTGTACAAAAACACCGTCCAAGGGCAGCAATTCATCCGATTGGCCTAGTATCCCCAAGATCTCCAACAACCCCGCAATCCTTTCAATGGGGTTTGCGCCGGGAAATTTCCCGATTCTTTCCTGCACGGCAAGCCTTGTCGTCCCAGTTACCGACAAGCCCGCCTTGGACTTCTCAAAAAGCCTTTTCACGACTTCCATCTCCGGCAGGGAAAAGAAATCCCTCCCCAGGAAGTCTTCCTCAAATTGGATGACATGTGCCGAAACGCCCTCCATCGTATCCTGATTGATCCAGCAATGGGGCAGGTTGGAGCCCAAAAAAACCAAATCCCCATCCGAAAAAGCCTCCGATCCGCGCCCCACGTAGCGCATGCCTTTCCCTCGGCATATCCAGGTCAACTCATAGGCAGGATGGAAATGGTAGGGTGCGTCAAAGGCGGGCAAGTCCAAGTATTTGTGGATAAAGGAGGTCCTTGGCCCGGCCGAAACTTGTTCAAATACGGCTTTCATTGCTTCATATTATCTCAATAATTACCACTAATAAATCATTTTGATAAAATAAGACAATTTCTTGAAAACCAAGTCCAAGACAGGCGGGGATTATTGTTGCTCCTTTGCAAAGTATTTTCCATTCAACCAACAAGCTATGAAATACCCACTCGACCAAGCCTATCCACTGACGCAGGAGGCGATTGCCTTTTACCAGCGCAACCGCTACATCAAACTCAAGAATGTCTTCGATGCCGACACTTTGGCCCATTATGATAAACTGATCTCCGAGAAGGTCTCCGAACTCAACCGACAGTCTGATCCCCTGGACAAAAGGGATACCTACGGCAAAGCCTTCCTGCAGATTTTCAACCTATGGCGGGAAAGTGAGGACATCAAGGATTTTGTCTTCAGCAAGCGCCTCGCGGGCATTGCAGCCGGCCTGATGCAAACCGAAGGCGTCAGGATCTACCACGACCAAGCCCTTTACAAGGAGGCGGGAGGGGGCATCACGCCTTGGCATGCGGACCAATACTATTGGCCCCTGAGCTCGGACAAGACCATAACCGCCTGGATTCCGCTTCAGGAAATCGACTTGGAGATGGGCCCCTTGGAGTTCAGTGCCGGCAGCCATGTCATCGTGGATGGCAGGGATCTTTCGATCAGCGACGAAAGTGAGCAAAAAATCCAACAACGTCTACGGGTGACCGACTTTCGGCATGTGGTAGAGCCCTTTGAACTCGGGGAGGTAAGTTTCCATTCGGGATGGGTTTTCCATCGCGCCGGTGCCAACCGCAGTGATCAAACACGCAAGGTCATGACCGTGATCTACATGGACAAAGACATGGTGCTGAAAAATCCGGACAATGAAAACCAAATCAGGGATTGGGAAACCTGGTGCCCCGGTGCCAAAGTTGGGGAAATTATCGACACCCCCCTCAATCCGGTGCTGGTCGAGTTGGCCTGAACCAAAAGCAAGCCATTCGCAAAGGAAACAAATGCTCGCCAAGACGGAAAAAGCACCTCTCGCAAAGGAAAGGAAGGTGCAAAGAACGCGAATAAAGAATCGCACACCAGGATGCTAGGACGCAAAGAAAAAAATGCCGCGCCATCCCGCGTTTCCAAATGTGAGCAAGCGGACAGTCTATTTTCGTACCTTGATCTGCAGAAAGTACTTTATTCGATCGCGCGAGGGGAATGAAAGTCCGCCGGGCCGGCCAGGGCTTTGCGCGCTGATAGGATCGGACTTTCTTGATTTTTTGGTCACTTTTTTATCAAGAAAAAAGTGACAAGAGAAAGAGAGAATAGTAATCCCGTCCAGCTCGGAGAGTCGGGAATGGTGTTGAGCCAATTACAAATCGGCAGTGATAGGAGGTCGCACATAGCGACATAGCTTTTGATCCGCTACCAACTATGTGTGCTATCTGAACTATGTGGTGAAAAAAGCATCAAATAGCCACGCCTGCACGAATGGTTTTTTCCTGCTACTGCAAACTGCTACTGACCTCTGCAACCGCCCACTGCCACTGCCAACTGATCTTTGCGCTCTTCGCGCCGTCGCCGTCTTTGCGAGCATCGAATAGCCAAGCAGGCAACTGCCACTACCCATTGTTTCCCACCTTTTTTTGTACCTTCATCCTTGGGTATACTTTCCCCGATTTTTGAACATGGATCAAATCAGGAGTTATTTTAACCGCTTTCTGGCACTCAACGACAGCGAATGGGCCGATTTCGTCGCCTGTTGCCACAAAGAGCCTGTTCCCAAAAAGGAATTCATCCTCCGGCAGGGGGAAGTTTGCGATTATATTGCCTTTATCGGTGAGGGGATTTTTCGGTTTTACTATGTACAGGAAGGGGAGGAGCACGTCACCGCATTCTTTTTTCCTGGGGATTTTGTCACCAACTACCGCAGCTTCCTCCGCGGCAACCCCTCCGAACATTACATAGAATCGCTCAAGCCTTCGGTCATCTACAAGATTTATAAAAATGACCTCCTTGCGCTGTATGATAGGCACAAGAACTTTGAGCGGTTGGGAAGGTTTATCGCCGAAAATCTCTATCTGACCGTTGCCGGCCGCCTTGATTCCTTTTTGCATGACAGCCCCGAAAACCGATACCAGGAGTTGGTGCAGCGCAACTCCAAGCTCCTCCAGGAAGTTCCCCAATACATGTTGGCATCCTACTTGGGCATCAAGCCCGAAACACTCAGCCGCATCCGCGCCAGAAAATAAGGCCAGCTCTTGGCTTTATTGACTTTGGTCAATGAAAAACCATGATCGGCACCCCAATTTCGTACCAAGTTCAACATCAAAAGTATTGGTACGATGAAAAAAACCACAATGATCCTTGCCCTTTTCTGTTGCCTTGTTGGCACCGCCATTGCGCAGCAGGAAACACGCCCCCCCAAACGGTGGGGCGCTGAAATCAACATCCTTTGGCCGATTTTCCCCGGAAACATTTACAAGGGACAAGTCACCTACGAAACCTGGCGAAAAGGCCACTATGCAGGTGAGGTCTACGCCGGCTTCCACATCCGACCCTTTGAATTCCGGGAGGACGAGGGCGATTTCGCCAACTATGCCCTCACTTTCGGTTACCGGCAGTTTTTCTGGAAAGGTCTTCACGCGGAAATCTATCAGGCCATTGGGCCTGGTTTTAATCGAAACAACGTTATCACTGGCCAGGACTATGAAAGCTGGGATTATGAAGTCGGCCTCTTGTTGGGATACAGACTTGAACTTTTTTCCAAAGAGAAAAGGGACCGTATGCGCTACAGTCCCTATATCAGCACACAACAGGGCTTTTACTACCTCGCTGCCCAAAGCAATCCCCATCCTATCAAAAACTCAACGGGTGAGTCGCCATTCTATGTCGGCACGCTGAACTTCGGTCTGAGATTTTGATTCCAGCAGCCCGGCAGTCGACCCTTGGTGTACTTCTCCGGCATCCTCCCCGCATCGGCATTTCCCAAAGCCATATCCCGCAGAGTTGCATGCCCGCGCATGCATGGGTAATCCCAGCAGTCGATACTCCTTCTACAATGATTTTCCCAATCCTAAACCCCCAAATCAATTTCCATGAAAAAAACCGTTTTGTACCTCGGACTATGGCTAAGCCTTGCATCCGGGATGAGTTCCTGTTACTCCCTCACCTATGCGGTCGGCGAAGGCCCACAGCGGGGCATTGAAGTCAAGGAGAAAAACCACTTCTTCGTCTACGGCCTCGCCAAAGGCAAAACGTCCGATCCCGTCAAGATGGCTGGAGATGCGGTGGATTACGAGGTCAACATTTCCCACAGTTTTGTGGATGGCCTGGTTTCCATGCTGACACTCGGGATCTATAATCCCACGACTACCAAAGTGACCAAATAGCCAACCCCAGCCAACAAAAAGCCCGCCCAGGAAAACCAATCCTGCGGCGGGCTCTTTTTTTCCAAAATACCCTAATTGAAGGAAACCGACCAATCTCCGAAGAAGCACAAGGTACGCGAACAAACCTGCCAACTGCAACTGCCAACTGACCTCTGCCCACTGCTTCTGGCTACTGCCGACTAATCCCCGCGCTCTTTGCCCCTCAGCGTTCTCTGCGAGCACCAGATTTGAAACCCATCCATACAGTGTTCGGGATCAAGTCTCAAATCTTAGGTCTCACATCTCATGTCTCTTTTCAATCCGGAATATATTTCACTTTTCCATTCTCCCTTACGGCTCTTAGGCACTGCTTGCGCCCACCGGCGGCGGTGTAAGAGACATGGACCCATTGGTCAAACTCCTGGATCAGCTGGTCGAATGGTAGGCCTGAGTTCTTGATCCTTTGGTACAGCTGCTCGATGGTTAGGTGCCCGACCTCAATATCCGCGGCTTGACCGGTGAGGTGTTGACTGGTCCTGGAACCGCCCACCGCCTCATTGGTGCGGGGGGCACGATAGCCACTGTTGACAAAGACGCCACGACCGAGGCTTTCCCGCAGGGGCTGCAGGACATTTTCGCATAGCAGGCGGAGGTTGTTGATGACGTCCTGGGACGGCGCAAACTGCTCATCAAAACCCAATCGGGTCGCTGTTTGGCTGCGGAGCATTTCACGAAGGGGGAAGTTTTTTGTTAAGTCCATTTTTTAAAAGAAGAGTTAATGTGAAAAACGATAAAGTACTAAAAATCAATTACCTAAAGGTAGTAGCACTTTCCGCCATTTGCAATGATTTGGAAGGGATAATTTTCGGATCTTCCGGAGAGAAAAGGAAGATGCAAAGCTTGGGAAAAGCGGCTCTCACAAGGAACGCAAAGGTGCAAAAAATGCGAATAAAGAATCGCACGCCAGGACGCCAAGTCGCAAAGAAAAAAAATGCCGCGCCATCCCGCGTTTCGAACCCAGAATCCCTATTGTATTGTGATCCTGCCGATTCGCGAAGGGCTACACCCTTCGCTGTGGGATGCCGCCCCTTCAGGGCTCTTTAATGTTGATTTGTAAAAAGCACTTGGTTCCGTCGTGCGGGTCACAATGTAAAGCCTTTCAATACGCCGTAACTTAAACAGTAACAATGCTTCAATTTGTCATTCCGAGGTACGAGGAATCTTTTTTTTGTATGCCCAGTTTTCCTCGCTATCCTGCGTTTCCAATGGCTGGACACCCATTGAACGATGATTATCCGTTCAATCGTGTGACTTCGCGTAGGCCTTTCCTTGTCATTCCGAGGCACGAGGAATCTAATTTGGCCCGGATAATTGACCCCTCTGCCGATAGCTATCGGCACTAGGGTGACAAATTGAGGCCTTTTTTTAACTTGAGGCCTAACTGGCGCTGAGGTGGTCAATTCTTCAAACTGCACAAATTACCTCAATCAATCGCGCGAGGGGATCGTGTTGCAAATAGTCTGTGAGGACCAATGTTGAACAACATAGCGCACATAGCGACATAGCTTTTGATCGGCGACCAACTATGTGTGCTCTGTGAACTATGTGTTGAAACAAGCATCAGATAGCCTCGAATACACCTGCTGCCTGCCAACTGATCTCTGCTACTGCCAACTTTATCAATTGCTGCAAAACAGCTCCTTTGTTAAAAATTCGCAGCAAGTGACACCAGCACAAAAGGCTCACCGACGGTGAAATTGTATACATAAGTGGATATCTCCAGGCTTTTCCAAGCCGCACCCACCAGCATCCCATGTTCAATTTCAACGCTCGTTTCAAAAAGCCTCGTTCTTTGCCCACTTACTCCAAGCCACCACCAATCAGCCGGCAAAAAGGTGAGGTCTGTCCAGCCATAAAAGAAGTTGTTTTCATTGGTTTCGGCATCAAACAAATACTCAAGTTCTGAATACAATTCAAACCGCTTCCATCCAAACTCAAACTCTGCCCCGGTGATCAGTCCCTTGGTGCGACCTACGGCAGCGCCGACCATCGGGGTAACGGCATAAGTGAATGCATCGCCACCGAAAAAGTTATATCCAGCCCAGGCGGAGAAAGTCTCTCGGTCTTCATAATTGTAACGCGCCTCAAAATGCAATCGGTTTTCATCGGCTTTGAATACCGGAAGCACAAAAAAATCATCGGAAAAGATGTAGAAATTTGACGCAACATTGTAGTTCCATTTTTTATCAGGCCCAGTGCCCTCTTCCTGACAAAATGAAGGCATGCTTACAGCAGCAAAGAAAAGAAGGGCCAATATTCGGGATTTCATGTGTTCAATTTTCTCATATCCATCACTTCTGAGTCTATCCGCCCAAGGCCATGGTCAATGCTACCAACAATACCCCAATCAAGGAGTAAATCAAAGCAGTGAGCCAAGGTCTGAAATTTGCATATTTTGCCAACAGATAGCCTCCGACTCCAAGCATGATCAAAGCTATCCCATTTGAAATCCGCATCGCCAGCTTCAGTTCGTCAATCCAGGCGAATGGTAGTGCGACCGGAAAGGTGCAAAGGAACACCAAGAGGAAAATCTGTAGCCCCACAAAAAGGTCGTACTTGGTGATGAGATTGCGGCCATTGGGTTCTGGTATTTCCTTGAATCTTTCCCCAAGTTTTGACAATTCCTCAGGTTTCATCAATCCAGCAATACCGGGTGGCAATTCTGCTCTTAAGATATCGCCCATGACTTTTTGATTTTCTGATTTGCTTATTTTTCGGATAACTGAAATGGCGTGGCCACGTTCCACCGCCAAATTCATCAGGTACATGATGGCATCTACCAATCCCCAAGCCACATTGCAGCCCAGTGCAGCCCACAACAACTGCCTGACATCTTCTTCGCTGTCTGTACTGGCACTGATTGCCCCTGTAAATGTCAAGACCATAATCAACCCAAACAATACCTCCGCAACTCTATCAACGGGACTCAGAACCGCTGTTTGTTTGATTACTTGTTTCCAATATTCGTTATTTTTCATGGTGATGGCACAAAACAGATCATCATAGCAAATGATAACATATACCAAAATCAACTGGACTCCTTTGTACCAATTGGCCCTGGCGTCACCTGCGACGATGGCGGCCTTGTCAACTTGGTCTCAACGATGTATACCAAAATACTGATTTTGCATGTAAAATCTATTTTTTTCATTGCCTTAAAAAAATGCCCACTGCCCCGCGGCCGCGGTGGCTCGATATCCCGAAAAAACACCTTCTGCTTCAACCAAAGTGCCACGGAGGGGCTTCGTCAAACAAAACCTGAACATCATTCCTCATGGTTGTGCTGTCGCCCTCTCCTGAAGGAGAGGGTCTGGGTGAGGTGGGGTAACAAGAAATGGTCTGTGATGATACAGCCCATAGACGAGCTGAGGATGATTGTTCTACAACATAGCCCACAAAACGACATAGCTTTTAATCCGCGACGAACTATGTGTGCTCTGTGAACTATGTGGTAAGATAAGCACCAAATAGCCGTAAGGGCATTAAGTTTAATCCTGTTGTAAACAAATGACCTTGTCATAGATTTCGCGGGACTCTCTAACCTTAAACTGAACAAGGCATTTGGTTAGGTCGCGCGATGGGAATGAAAGTCCGCCGGGCCGAGAAAGAGCGGTTCTCGCAAAGGAAATAAAGGTGCAAAGCTCGCGAATAAATCTCGCACGCCAGGACGCCAAGACACCAAGAATAAAAAATGCGGCATTATCCCGCGTTTCCGAATTTGAGCAAGCGGACAGTCTATTTTCGTACCTTGATCTGCGCAAAGTACTTTATTCGATCGCGCGAGGGGAATGAAAGTCCACCCTGCCGGTAAAAAGCGGCTCTCGCAAAGCTGGAGAATAAAGAAACGCAAGCCAGGACGCCAAGCCGCCAAGAATAAAAAATGCGGCGTTATCCCGCGTTTCCGAATGTGAGCAAGAGGCCAGTCCATTTTCGTACCTTGATCTGCACAAAGTACTTTATTCGATCGCGCGGGGGAATGAAAGTCCGCCGGGCCGGCCAGGGCCTTGCGGGCTGATAGGATCGGACTTTCTTGATTTTTTGGTTACTTTTTTATCAAGAAAAAAGTAACAGTGAAAAAGAGATCAAGGTACTTTTTGAGCATTGAGAATGACCAAAACAGTCCCCTACAACTCTTCCTAGTTTTTGGTGGAAACCAAAATTCAATCTCAAACTTCCCGCTCCCAAAAATCCGAAACGTGGCTGCCTTTTTTCCCCCGGGTCGACATAGCTTTTGATCCGCGACGAACTATGTGTGCCCTGTGAACTATGTGGTGAAAAAAGCATCTAAAAGCCACGAATGCACGAATAAAGCTTCTTACTGCTTCTGCCAACCGACCACTGCCAACTGATCTTCGCCGTCTTCGCGAGAAAAAAACGTGATAAGAAAAGCCAGTTTACTTCAGCTTTCCTTCAATTTCTCGGAAATAAAAACCTTGATCAAGCTTTGTCGGGTAATTCCCAGTTTTTGGGCTGCCATGTCCAAGCGATGTACCATCCACTCTGGAAAGTCTACACTCACACGTTTTGGCTTTAGGCCAGGTTTGGATATTGACTCCTTCACGAGAAAATCGGTCAAATCCTCATTTTCCTCAAACTTTTGATCAAACTCAGAAGCCGTTATAGATTGCTTTTTCATTTTCCCTCGATTTTCTTACAGAAATAATCCGTATTGTTCCACTCCTTAACGTAAATATCGCAGACCAAAGACTTTGTTTGTATTCGGCTATCAGTAAATACCTTTTCTCATCTATTGTCCTTGCGGCGATCAACACCCTATTCGCATCCTCCCACAATTCCTGGGCCTGGACGAAGTCAATTCCATGCTTCAGTTTATTGGACTCGCTTTTTGTAGAGTCAAACTCGAACACAATACAATTTTACAAATAGGCAAGTGGAAATTGCTTAATTTTTACGCTTTTTTTACTTGTAAGTTGGCTTATGGGCGTCGGTTTGCCACAAAAGCACCAATCCGCCAAGTTGAATCCTGCTACTGCCCACTGCCACTACCCCGGGACGATTCAATGTTCCACCCGCTCCAAGGCGGATTTCCCCATCAACCCGTGACATCTGAACCCACTTAATTCCCATCACCACCTTAATCCTCGATAAATCCCTTTTTCAAGCTCTTCTCCCGATCAAAAAGCAGGGGATAATTAGTCCTGCCCCGTACGGGCCAATTGTTTAGCCAGCTGCTTCCATCATGAAGTCCCCAAAAAGTAACCCTTGCAACCTTGTCTCCATGCTTTTTGAACAGGGCAAATAAGGAGGCATAACGCGCGACCAACTCTTTCTCCACTTGAGGAGATATTCCATCCTTATAGGGATTCCATTCGGCTGATTCCGCAAAATTGAATGATAAATCGGCCCCCTCGACATCCGTTGGCCTCGGCAACACATCCACATCCAACTCGGTGATATGGACCTCAAAGCCCGCCTCATGGATATCCAAAATGGCCTGCTCAATCTGATCTAGGGAGGGCGAATTCAGTCGGTAGTGGCCCTGCATACCGATTCCGTCTATCCGAACTCCCTTTGCTTTAAGCCTTTTGGCCATTTCCAGAATAGCCTTTCTCTTTTCCGGCTTCCAGACATTGTAATCATTGTAAATCAATTCGGCCTTAGGGTCGATTTCATTGGCTTTGCGAAACGCCCGTTCGACAAAGTCTTCCCCGATCAAATTGTACCAGTGGGTTTTTCTCCAGTTGCCATTGTCTTCAAAAGCCTCATTGACTACATCCCAGGCATGGATTCTTCCTTTGTACCTTCCCACCAAGGTTGAAATATGATTCTCCATCCGATGGATGAGGTTTTCCCTATCCAAAAATTTCCCTTCACCATCCTGAAACACCCAATCCGGAGTCTGCTGATGCCAAACTAGGGTATGACCGACAATATAGGCACCCATCTTTTCTCCCATTTCCACAAAAGCATCCCCAAAATCAAAGCGGTATTCTCCGGCTTTGGGTTGTACCGGACCCCATTTAAGTCCATTTTCGGAGGTGATCGAATTGAAATGAAGCAAAAGCAAGGAGTCTGCACCCTTTTCAGTCCCATTAACCTGCCGCAGGTTTACCGCGGCCCCAATGAGAAACTCATTCTTAAAGTGGTCCTTCAGTCCCGGTTCGGAAGGAATCGGATTGGGAAACAAAAAGCCAAGAATCAGGAGCAGTAGCAGGGAAAATCTCATGTTGAAAAATAACCAAACCTGCCCAAAAGTCGAGCAGGTTTTCCAGAAGAGGCAATCTGCCCCAATGAATAGATTATCAATTGTTTAGGGACTCAACCCTTTCCCCCGCTTCGTTTGAATTGGTCTTCCTCATCCTGTTTGGGAATGAAAGTCCGCCCGCGCACCAAGGCTTTTCTTTGTCATTCCGAGGCACGAGGAATCTTTTTCTTTTTTTGTTTACCCCGTTATCCCACGTTTCCGAACCCAGGATCCCCATTGTTTTGTGATCCTGCCAATTCGCGAAGGGCTGCACCCTTCGCTGTGGGATGACGCCCCGTTGGGGCTCACGGACCTTATTCTGATCAAATATTCCTTCGACTGCGGTGTTCTCCCTCTCCTAAAGGAGAGGGTCGGGGAGAGGTAGGATATGAAAAATGGTCTAGAATGAAACAGACCACGGTAGGAGAAAATCAGATTTTTGCTAACCAGGCTTCCATTGCATCCAGGAAATCAATACACCGCGTATAGGGTAAATTTCCATCCTCCATTTCATAGAACCCGCCCGTTTGGCCTTGGAAAAGGTTATGGTTGCAGTTTGGAAAAGAAACCACGCTCAAGTCGGTATTTTTACCCAAGGTATTTTCATAAAGGCGCTTGGTTTTGGTCCAGTCCACATTTCGGTCATTTTCTCCAAACACTGCCAATACCGGGCAGGTAATGCCGGAAAGGATGGAGCCGAAATCTTCAATGTACACCTGTAGGCCGGTCTCGGGATCCAGGACCTCTTTTTTGAAAGTCTGTTGGTAGGTATAGAATCCCTGTTCGGAAATTCCACCATTGGTAAACCTTAGCCAAAATGGGTTCTTGGCGAGATGGGTTGTAGCCTGCCGGTAGGCTTCAAAACTGCCCCCAGCGTGGGTGATTTTGGTGCCCATCAACCACTCATTTACCAGTAAGTCTACACTGTCGGGAGGATGTCCATTGATTTTCAGGTTTTCGGCAAGCAGGTATTTGAAGTTCTCCTGTCCATCCACACCACTTACGGAAATCCAAAATTTGATGTCCTTGTATTCCCTGATGACGATGGGATTGATCCAACCGGCCCTGCTGATGCCCCAAAGGCCAATAGCGGATGATCCGGCGACCTTGTTTTCCTTCAGGGCCATGATTGCCGCGATGACCTCCAAGGCACTGTTGTACACAGTTTGGTTGTAGTCGAACCTGCCGCCACTTGCGCCACAGCCCATCTTGTCCCACATATAGGTAGCATATCCCGATAGGAGGATGGATTCCCGGACATCGCTGTACCAGTTCTGTGCCACGGCATTGGTTTGGCCTGAACCATGTACGATCAGTACAATTCCTTTGGGGATGCTATCGGTTGGGAAATTCAAGATCCCATTCAGCCTGACTCCTTCGAACTCAAATTCAAAGACCTCCTGTTTGCTGTTGGCGGCCGAAGGGATGCCGATCAAAAGTAGGATACAGATAAAAAGTACGCGCATCATGGTGTGTTACAGTAAGAAAATCATGGGAAGCTTTATGACGGGAAAGGACTCTTTTTTCCCAAGCCCAATTCCTTCTACTCTTAAAGGGAGGGTCAGGTTTTATTCCGACGGCCCATGGAAAATCCTAAGTACCCCGCCGAAACACAAGCAATAAAACAAAAAAATAACTGTTCGGGCGTTTCGGAGATCTTTGCGAAAGTCCAATATGCTTTATCGAGGAAAAAAGACTCTCCATTGAGTCTTGGAGAAGGAATTACGAGTGTTCAACATGTTTTTTCCAAAATGATCCGTGAGGACACAGGCCACGGCGGACATAGACCATGGGAATACCGATTGACACAGGTTTCGAAGTGTGTTGGGACATTGTATGCACAGTCTCCGACAGGAGTTGGACAGGAGTTGGACTGGAGAAGTATCCCCTCACCATCGGGTCATGGTAGGGTCATTCCTAGCTTATCATCAGGACATCATCTACTTTGATACGAGGATACTTTGGCTTTGGTACAGGGGTCAGTAGCCCGTCGCAGTTGGCAGTAGCAGAGATCAGGGAGCAGTCTCAGTGCAGGGGCAGTAATCACGTTCAACCTAGTGTCTTGGTCCCTTTATGGCAATAAAACTCCTTTCGTGTTCTTTTCAACTTCCCGTTCATTGCGAGAGCGGCTTTTTTCGCGCTCTTCGCACCTTCTTTTTTCACGAGCGGCTAGTCCAATGCCCCCTGATCTTTGCACGCTCTGTGTCTTTGCTTGAAACGAATTACATGCCAAGTCACGAAGAAAAAAACGGAGGCAATATGCTCTGGAATATTCAAATGGTCTATGGCGACACAGACCATGGTGGAGAACGCAGACAAAAACGACTCTGGCCAAGATGGCGACAGATAATGTGATTGTTTTTTGGCAAGCAACCCCGCAGGTCGACTAGACGATAGACCTTGAAATTAAGCACTCGCCCTGCCATTCCTGATGCAGATTGCAAGGAGCGTGGTGACTATCACGATTATTTCTTTGCGTCATTTTTGACAATACCAGGCGGTTCCCAAGACCCATCCAAAGCCGATGGTTCTGGGCCATATACTCTCAACACCAGGTAAAATGGTTCATCGGGTGCTGGCAACCAATTCGATTTTTCATCTTCATTGGAAGGTTTTTCATGTTGGATGTATACCGTAAATCCACCATCCACATCGTATTTTAATCCATCTGTTGTTGAGTTTATCAAATACCGGTTGATTTCATTCTCAATCATATATCCCCCAACCCCGTCAGCACGTTTATTGTACAGGGTGATGGACCAAAAATATTTGGCTGGAGGGATTTCATCTTTGGTAAACTTAATCTTGTACCGGTGCTTGCTTCCATCCAACACTTCATCATCCAAATCTACATAGGCAACCGGGTAAAAAGCTTCCACCTTATCGTTGCCATAAATGCCCACCATCACTGCGGCTGCTCTGAGAAGCCAATCCTCCTTGTAAAACTCTCGTGTGCCAAAAGCATTGAGCATATTCCAGCCATTCACCCGCTCTGCAATGTTTTCGGCCTTGTTTTTAATTTCCATTTGAGCCTCCTTGATACCTTCATTGATGGCATTCAAAACGTCCGGGGAATAGCTCGCGGAATCAAAACTTCCACCAGACACAATACCAATTTTCTCGAACTTCTTCAGTGCTGCCGTATCTTGTGGGTGAAAAGGCTCACTCATAGACAGGTAAAAATTGGTGTATTTTATGAATCGGGCGTCTCCAAATTCTTCGGGATTCAGAGGAATCCAATTGAGTTTTGGAGCTGATTTAGGATTTTCACCAATAAATTCACTCAAAGGCTGTAGTTTGTATTTTTTCTGAACAGCAAGGACATTGGGCAGGTCAGCTTTTCCTTTTAGCTGGGTTCTTCCCACAATGGTCACAAATTGACTTTCGCTGCGAAAAACCTTTTTGAACTTTTGTTCTGGTATCTCACCTTCATACCCTGGACCCACAAAAAGATAATCTCCCGCTTCGGTTCCCGTGCTGCGGGTTCCGATGAAAGCAAAATTATGGGTAAACAGATCTATACATTGAAAAACATAGTACCGGTCATTTATCTCTGGGACAGACAACACCATAGGTTCCGCCCTTAAATCCAAGCCAAATGCAGAATACGGTGTGTCTCCATTCATAGACACCACATCTTTTCTGGTATGGTCAGCAGGTACGGTATCATTCGTGATCTTATTCAAAGGACCCCGGTATCCCGGGCTTCCAGGCATAGTGGTAAAATATTGGGCCTGATAGCCCATTAGGAGCGGATAAGAAAAGATATAGGCCTCTTTGGCTATATTTTTTGCTTCGTCTGGGTCAGATGTAATCTGAGAATGTTTTTTTGAGCTGCAAGAGAAAATCAGTAAATGCAAACATGCTGCGAGTAAATAAAAAAGAGGTTTCATATCTGGTTAATTTTTAGTTGGATTTAATCATAGGAGGATTTTTCCAGGCTCCTTTCAATACGGATTCCTCAGGTCCATAAAGTCTCATTACACAATAGAATGGTCCGTCGGGCGCCGGAAGCCAATTAGGCTCCAAATTTTTTCCCGGTGATTCTTTTTGAATAAAAATGGTAATGGAACCGTCTCGGTTTTTCACCAAATCACTCATTGACGTGGAGTTTACCAAGTATTTGTCCAGTTTGTTGTCAACCAACAGTTGGGTCTTACCATCGTACATAGTAAGAGACCAAAACGCCCTGACAGGTGGCATCTGTCCAGAGTCAAAAGTAAGGGTGTACTTATTCTTTGAGGCATCAAGTGGCTGTCCCTCGCCATCGGTTAAATACATGGGGTATGCAGCCTCTCCTGCAGAGTTGCCGTAAATTCCCAAATAAGCCCCTACGGCTCTAATTAAATGGGCATTGTCGAAACCGTAGTTTTTTTTCGCGCTTTGTTCCAAAAAATCCCTGGTCCCAAAAATTTTGGTGCTTCCCAATGGGTCTGTGGAATTCGCTTTGATAAATGCTTCCATCTCAGCAAAGCCCTCTTTTACTCCCTCTTTGATGGCCTGTTGGGTCTCCGCATCGAATCGGCTAATATCAAATCCCTCTTTTGTTCCTATTCCCAATTTTTTAAATCTTTCCAATACGGGAATTTCTTTTTCAATAGGATTGACAAATTTCAACACTGCGTCGAGGTATTTAAAAGACTCCTCGGTGTATTGGGAACCTTCAGTCCAATTGGGAAATTCGCCAATGGCTTCTTTTGTTGTTGGTGCCTCACCGTTATATTCACTTAGCGTTTGAACCTTATATACACTTTGTGGCTTAGCTACATTTTCCAAATCATCCGAGTTGAAAAGCTGGGTTCGCACAATCGTAAAGAACAAGTCAGTTTCACTGCGAACTACCTTGGTAATACCTTCCGGAACTTTGCCATTCCAGCCTTCCAATGCAATCAAATAGTTTCCTGCTAGGTTACCGGTAGTTAAAGAACCGATGTAGAAAAAATTGTGGGTAAACATATCTATCAATTGGAAACTGTAATAGCGGGCAGAATCTATCGCCGGTACTGAAAACACAACCGGTTCCTGCCTGATATCACTCCAAAACATGCAATAAGGGGTATCTGAATTAGGAGTTACAATTGCTTTGTCTTCGGGCGTGAAAAGGCGTGCATCACATGACTTTTGGTTGAATTCTCCCTTATAGTCGCCAGAGTTTTCATCTATGGCATTTGCATAAAGGGTTTTATAATTCATCACCAACGGAAACCCGAATAGGAAGGCCTCCTTGGCAATCTCTTTTGCTTCCTCTGGTTTTAGACTCGGCGAGTTTTGCTGACATCCATTTGCCAGTATAAAAAAAGCCAACCCTACAAAAAAAATCTTCGATTTCATGGTATAGTGCCTTTAAGTTCTTGAATGTGTATTGTTTCGCGCCATATCGTATCTTTTCGTATTTAGCTAAATACGGGTTTCAAAGCCTATGCCTGCGGGGCACCAATCACCAAGCCTGCATCCGGCCCGCGGAGTTCGTCTCAGTGCTGACCCACCTTTGGCCGTTGTCCCATTGGCACCCTGAACGATCAATATAGCTCAAAAAGTTGGCCATTCCAACAGCTGTAAGCCTTCAGGCACGTATGGGATCCCAATTCTCGAGTCAGGCTGCCCCGAAGCCAAGCACGTAGTGCCGATATCGGCATTGGCTGCCCCAAGAGTCCTTTGGAAATGTTTTTGTGGAAGATTTTGGCGGGGGCCCGGATCAAGGCTAGGGGTAAGCATCCCCTGTACGGACGCATCCGCCCGAGCCCATTGCGAAGGGGATTACAAATGGCATGTTTAATCTCCTCGCGGCGGGCGGTGCGAAATCTCAGTGTCCGCAGCCTGAACCCATTTGTAATTGCTTTTCTGTGAATGTCAAATAAAAAACTCGGGGTGCAAGCTAGCCAATGGAATATCCCAAGCCCCTCTCCGATAAACAAGGAATAACACAGGAAAATTTTTCGGGAAAGGCTTATATTGTTTTGTGATCCTGCCGATTCGCGAAGGGCTACACCCTTCGCTGTGGGATGGCGCCCCTTTGGGGCTCTTTAATGCTGATTTGTATAAAGCACTTGGTTCGGTAGTGCGGGTGACAAAGCAGAGCCTTCCCATAACCCGTAACTTAAACTAGCAACAATGCTTAAATTTGTCATTCCGAGGTACGAGGAATCTTTTTTTTTACCCTGCTATCCTGCGTTTCCGAACGGCTGGACACCTATTGAACGATTATTATCTGTTCAATAGTCTGATTTTGCGAAGGCCTTTCCTTGTCATTCCGAGGCACGAGGAATCTTTTTCTTTTTTTGTTTACCCCGCTATCCTACGTTTCCGAACCCAGGATCCCCATTGTTTTGTGATCCTGCCAATTCGCGAAGGGCTACACCCTTCGCTGTTGGATGGCGCCCCTTTGGGGCTCATGGACCTTATTCTGATCAAATATTCCTTCGGTTTCGGCATTCTCCCTCTCCTCAAGGAGAGGGTCGGGGAGAGGTGGTCAATTCCTCAAACCTCACAAGCTACCTCAATCGATCGCGGGGAGGAATGAAAGTCCGCCGGGCCGGCACGGGCCTTGTGCGATAGCCTAGGATTGGACTTTCTTGTCTCCCGATAAATATCGGGATTGGTTACTTCCTGCCTGTCGGCAGACAGGTTTTATCAAGAAAAAAAGTAACAAGAGAATGAGTGAATGGTAATCCCGTCCAGCTTGGCAATTGGGTAATGGTGTTGAGGGATAGAAGGGCGGGATTGCAAATCCCTCCCAGGGGGTGACAAAGCAGAGCCTTCCCATAACCCGTAACTTAAACTAGCAACAATGCTTAAATTTGTCATTCCGAGGTACGAGGAATCTTTTTTTTACCCTGCTATCCTGCCTTTCCGAACGCAGGATGTTCGTGTTGCAAATGGTCTGTGAGGATGATTGGTCAACAACATAGCACACATAGCGACATAGCTTTTGACCCGCGACCAACTATGTGTGCTCTGTGAACTATATGGTGAAATAAGCATTGAGTCGCACGAATGCACCTGCTGCCTGCCACTGACCTCTGCCTACTTGATTTCATCTCATCTCGGTTTTTGGTGAAAACCCAAATTGATTCTTGAATTTCCCGCCCCCAAAAACCAAAAAATCGCCGATTCCTGTTTCCCCGGGTTTCGGTGCACAAGGCAACTTGTAGGTAGAAGGAGAGGAGAAGCACCTCACCCGGGGCTATTCAATGTTCCACCCACTTCGGGGTGGATTCTCCCGATGGAATCACCATGGTCTGGGTCATCACAGACCATTCCATCCTGCTATCCTGCGTTTCCAAATACAGGACCCCAATTGTGCAATGATTATCCGTTCAATCCTTTGATTTTGCGAAGGCTTTTCTTTGTCATTCCGAGGCACGAGGAATCTAATCTGGCCTGGATGATGGACCCCTCTGCCGATAGCTATCGGCACTAGGGTGACAAACAAGGGCCATTCCCAAAACTTAAGCTTCACGGAGAAGTGACGCGCTCAGTCATCATTGTGAATTCCCATTCCCCATTCCCCATTCCCCAATCCCTTTTCCCCATTCCCCAATCCCTTTTCCCCATTCCCCATTCTCCATTCCCCCTGGCCACCCATTCATCATTCATCATTCATCATTCAAAATTCTACATTCCCCAACCTTCAAACCTCCCCCCCCAATCCCCAATCTCTCATTCTCCATTCCCCCTGGGCAGAGCCCTCATCCCAAATTGCTCATTCATCATTATGAATTCATAATTCACCCTTCCCCGAATCAATCCGTTTAAAAACGAACAGAACGCATATTCATTTTCGTTTTTCCGCCCCTCCGCCCAATTTGGAGCCATGTTTCACTTAAAACACCTACAATTATGGCAAAACAGATGAGTGTATTTACCCTGAAGGGAAATATTGGAAGAATCAATTTCTTCGAGAACAAAGATGGTTTCCAAGCCAGGGAAAAAGGCGGCGTTTCCAAAAACCGGATCATGACAGACCCCAAGTTCGCAAGGGTCAGGGAGAACATCGCGGAGTTTACGGCCAATGCCGAAGCGGTCAAACTGCTGCGGACCGCCATGCGTCCAGCGGTGCAGAAAATCACCGATACCAAGCTCCACGTCCGCTTGGTCAACAAGATGATGCAGGTCCTCAAATCCGATCCCATCAACAGGAGGGGAGAGCGGAAGGTCCAGGAAGGGGATTGGTCGATGTTGGCAGGAGTGGAGCTCAACAGCACCACGCCATTGTCCCAAACCTTGAAGATCCACGTCGACCCGATCGACACCCCTACGGATTGGGGAGTGACCGTTCCGGCCTTCAGCCCAAGCGATGACATCATCCTCGCCCAAGGCGCCACCCACCTCCGCTTCTTTCTTGCGGGCGTGTCCCTTGACTTTGAAGCCGGTATCACCACCTTGGTCACGAGTCCATCTGCCGAGATTCCTGTTGAACTTGCCGCAGGGCCCGTCAACCTGAGCATCCTCAAGTCCCAGGTTCCGCATTCCCACAAGGTCTTGGTGTTTGGAGTAGAGTTCCTCCAAATTGTCAATGGCGAGAACTACCCACTCCTCAACAGTTCCAACGGGGCGGGGGTGATACTCTTAACAGAAAGGAGCTAAGCCATGAGACTCTTGTTGATCAGAAGACACGGCCGCCTAATCACAACCTCAGTGTTGTGCTGCGGCAATGTTACATGGGCCTCGATGTTGGCAATAGCGGAAGATAGGGAAGCGGTTCCTGTCGGGAACTATGAGCTCTTCTGGGACTACTCCGAAAAAGAGGGTTGGCATTTCCGCCTTGTGCAAATAGGCGGTACCGCCGTTGCAAGGATTCTTCCCTTTCGGCTTGGGAAACTGCCAAAGTGCGCATTCTTACCGGTGATGGGCTTCAAGAATGCGGCCGAAACGCCCAACCTGGCCTTTCAGCGCCTCATGGACCGGATGGAGCCTTACCCCGGGGAAGACTGGAAAGTGGAGATCATGGACCTTCCACCAAAGACAAGGCGGCAGCCATGCAAACTGGCCAGTTGACCCTAATCCTTGGAACTGTGGTGACCATCCTGCTATCGGTGATCGCCTACTTCCTCAAGCTCCTGGTGCAGGACATCCGCGACCTCAAGCGCGACCATATGGACCTGCGTGAGCTCTGCATTTGGCTCAAAGCCGAGCAGAGTAATCTGAGAATGTACCTGGAACAGGGGAGGCGCAAAGCCTCCCCACCGGTTCCGGGAAATCGTTTCACCGCAAAACCAAATTAGAAATGAATCTCAATGAAGTAAAAGACAGGATTGCCAAACCCACCCCGCCCTTTTTCAGGCAACTGAGAACCATCGGGCTGGCATTGGCTGGCGTAGGTGCTGCCATCCTCGCAGCGCCGGTAAGCCTTCCGGCGGTGCTTGTCACTGCCGCGGGCTACCTGGTTACAGGAGGGGCAGTCCTCTCCGCAGTCAGCCAGGCGACGGTTAAAGACGAATAAGCCACCAAACCAAAAAGCCGGCAAGGTTTCCTTGTCGGCTTTTTCCATTTCCCATGTTGTTCAATGCCTGCGCATTTCGATGTTCAAACACTATCTCCGATTGCAAAGGCCTTCCTTTGTCATTCCGAGTTTTTAGAATTTGGGATTTACAGATTGGGAATGACGATGGGACCCTAACCCCCAACGGGGATTGAACCTTGAGTAGCCCCATGTTGCTCCCGATAATTATCGTGGACCGGGGATTCGAAGCAGTTTGGCCATAAGCCACAACCCTGAAGGGGTTGAACATTGTCGATCTGAAACCAATTTTGTTATTGGTAGGCACGAGGAATCTATCCCTTTCCTTTTTTTGCCACGTTTTCCTGTATTTCCGGACGCAGGTTTTCAGGGCGCAATCCATGATTAGGAGGAAAGGCGTAGATTTTTAGAAAATAGCTGAAGTAGCCAATTTCAAATTGGTAAGGCTAGGAGGGTTGGATTACAAATCCCACCCAGCCTGGGAGATGAATGGTGAAATCAATGAGTTTTAAAATACTCGGTTGCACCGGGAAGCTGGGAAAGATCCAATTCAAGTTCAGTGCCTGCTGAATCGGCAAATACGCCCACCGTAAATGAACCATAGGCAATAAGTTTGAGCCTCGATACGCCCTCTACCACCTTTACCAACCTCACTTCTGGTTTAAATGATGGGTGTAGAGCAAAAATCACAATTTCTCCGTCGAACAACGGGTGTTGGACCGGATCGGTCGAGCTGACTTCCAAAGTAACCTCATATAACCCTAGAAATAGTTCTTTAACAGTTCCCTCTAATTTGCGATAGTTCCTTTCGGGAAGGCCTCCCCATTTCGCCTTATGTGGATCATCGGGCACTTGACTACCAATTACTTTGGCCCTTTCGCTGGCAATGTTTTTAAGTTCTTCAATTCTTGTAACATCTTGTGCAACGACGGTAGATAGTTGTTTTACTTCATTTTCGGACTGCAATGACTCGTTAGCCAGCTCACGCATGACAGAAGTTTGCTTCTCAAGGACCTTCACTTCCTCTTTGCTTGATTCAAGCTCGGCTTTGACGTTAAGTAGTTCGTCGTCGACCATTCTGTACTGAAGAGACAAAAACAGTCTCATGTAATTGTAGCCAAAATACAGTCCTAGGAATCCAAAATAAACCAGTATCGAAATGCTAAACACGTCGATAGAGGTATTGGCAGGTGACCCAATGGACTTGACCATGTATTCTCCGAAACTGAGTAGAAATCCAGGGATTTTGATAAGGTTGACGAGACTTAGTCCCACGATGATTTTTGTAAGCCATTCAGATATTTCAACGAGGCTATTGTTGAGGGAATAGCCGTCGTCCTCATTCCCTTTCCTTTTTGGCATACCGAAGAGAATCCCGATAAAAAAACTGCCACTGAACGAAGCCAACGCAACGATGAAGCACAAAGCAAAGATTTTAAAGCTGAAAAAGAATGCCGCATAGAGTATTGTCGTAACAACACCCGTTAGTGCTGCATACAACAGCGTATTACGGAGGTGGATTAATCCCTCGGATTTATCCGAAACGTTCAGGTTTTTTTGTTGGGAGACCATTTGGAAAGAAATAAATCAGATAAAGACAAAAATGACATTACTGTGACTAATGGTCGGCTTTGGAACAAACCGTGTAACAATATGCTAAATATTTTTATCAGGAACAATAACTCACACATTTTGAGTTGATTGCGTGAATTTACGGCCTCTTACCGAAAAAGCAACGGATCCTGCCTTATGACCTACGATTGCTAAGGCCGCGAGATGGGTAGCTGCGGGAACTTGGTTGAATATTTCAATTTAATACTGGAGAGGATTGGAGGCTATGATTACATCCCAACGACTTTCGCAGACCCACCTAGCGCCCAACTTAAACTCAGATTGAGAAAAGAGAAATTATATCTATGAGGGGAATCCGTGCTTTTTATAGATCCTGTACCTTTCTGTTTTAAAAAATCGCTTTAGAAAGTTTGGTCGATACAAAATCATAAGATGATCCCGATGTGCATTAACTTCAGCTTGAGCTTGAATGATTTCAATTTCAACTAGCTTTTTGTAATTTACACACTGATCGTACTTCAGGACATCTATTTTATATTGAGAATTTTTTACAAGCTTATCCTGATACTCAAAAATTTCTTCATTATATAAACTGTTTATGGAATCAGATTTTGATTGTAACTCCACAAAATTCCATAATAGTTTTTTAGTTTTTTCTAGAGTTTCTCCTGACTGTCTTACAATTGCTTTCATAGATTGACTGCCATTTGAGATTGTTGATACGGGATATTCCAGTTTTTCTAATTGCCGTTTTTTAGGATATGTTTTTAGCGAATCAAATGATTCCATCGGCATATTGCATTCTATTGAGTAGTAAACTTTTCCCAAGGTATCAAGTTTGTCAAAACCATTCTGATACTTCAAAAAATCGGTTGCCTTCTTCTTTCGAATCGACATGTATTTATTTTGAATGCTCTCATTCAACCCGACTTTATCAACGAGTCGATTTACCTTTTGAGCATTACACCCAAAAAGCGCAAAAAGAAAAAATAAGGCTAATGTCCTCATCATTCGAATTCGGTTTTAATTTTGCTAACGTTTTCCCCCAATTCTTCCATTTTATTATCGAGCAAGTTTCTTAAACTCGCTACTTCATCTTTAATTTTTGTAATCTCCTCTTGAAGAACCCTTTCTCGAATAATAACCGTAGTTTTATCAGTATTTATTCCAATTGAGGGTGTAGTGTTAGAGATTGTACCGATTGACTGAATATATCCCGGCAAATACCAAGTAGGCTGGGTAAACGGCCATCCAGGATCATTGATATCAATATGCCTTGGGTCAATGGGCTTTACCATTTGTACCGCCATAAGCAAATATATGATCAGGGTGGTTTGCAGATACATTGTTTCTCCAGCGAGGGATTTGAAGGACTTAAAGAATCTAATTGTTAGCCATAGTAGCGCTATGATAGAGATCAAAAAAATAAGCTCAACTACTTGTACAAAACGCAAAAGTGATACCGCAGCTTCTCTAGCGTGTCTTGCCTCTTGTGCAAGGCTGCTCTCGGCTTGAAACAGACTAAACGTCAAACTTCGATCGATGAAATTGGCTCTTGCATTTATTTCCTGCAATTCAGATATTTTAATAACATCATTATCTAATTTTTTACTATCATCCTGTAATTGGTTAAAAATTTTGCCATTGTTAGAAACCTTATCACTCATGATTGAACTCAGTTCTAAAGGATTTGACATTGGAGAATACAATCGTTTCAAGGTCCCGTTGTTATCTACGTCAGCGCCAAATAAATTAGCCTTCATTGCAATTTCAAAAGTGAGCTTAGTTATTGATTCTTTTGCTGAATCAAGTGAATCAACATATTTTGAAGCATCTTTGAAATTTTTCTGCTTCGTAAACGGGTTAACATATAGTGTATCCAAATAAGTTGAAAAATGTTCTTTATTTGGTTTTCCGTTCCCCAGTCGAAAAAATAAAATAGTTGCCCCAATAGTTATTGAAAATAGAAATATATAAACTATAGGTGTGAAATTCCCAAATTTTTTATCCCGTCTCAGCGAGAATACAAAATATATAAAAAGGAATAGAAATACACTTACAATTAAGATTAACTGTAATTTGATGACAGCAATTCCAGTGTCAGTTTTCAATGGGAAACTTCCAATACCGAAAAACGCAAAAATTAAAAAAAGAAGAAAAACGATTGAAAGTGCTACGAACTGCCGTCTAAAATCAGCTACATCATAAGAGTTAAATAGGTTCTTTACATTGACCTTATAAATTGAGAATCCGAATAAAAAGATCAATGGCACAGAGAGATAAATCACCCGAAAAGTCGCAAAGGTCCACATTATTGAGTTCTCTTCTTCAAAAAGGCCCGCAATGAACCTAAACGTAATTGGACTAAAAAAGTCAAGGGTAATGAACCCCGCGATAACAATTTTTAGTATATCCTTTAGGTTATCAGTGACAATTTCATTTACTTCCTCTTCCATTTGCGATTACAATTTAGTTGAATTGGTTTATCCAGCACCTTTAAGATCGGGATTCAAATCCACCACTTTAGTTCTTGAGCCATCCCAAACTGGAATTGCCAAACCGTAGGCGATTGTTGAGTTTTTGGGCAGGACAAGTTTTAAAATTGTGCCTCCACCAACCGAAGGCTTCAGGGAAATCTCGACGCCGTTCTTTTGGGAATTTAGTTCTATACCGGCGCTACCCTTAATTCTCTCTACAAATTCCGCGGAAACAGCGACAAAAATGGTATTTACTATCCGTGGCTTTTCTTGGATTTTCAGGTAGTCTGTTGCTCTTGAATCGCTGTTCAATGCTTCGATGATTGGCAACATGCTCAAAGAAAGTTGGATAAAAACTACCCTTCCACTTTTTAGGCTTTCATAAGTCAAGACGACATTACCCTCTGCAACTTTTGCGTCTGCATTAAGTATTGCGTCTGCCTTGGTTGTATTATTAAAATCAAACTCAAACGGACCAATCTCTTTAACATCACCCGATTGTATGTTCAATTTTGAAAATTGAAAAAGGTAACTTGCTTTTAATGCAGGGGTTTCTTTTTTTCCATAAGAGCCAAGAACTAACTCTTCCGCTCCTGTCCTAAAGTATTTTTTAACACCTGCCTTCAGGAACTTCTGTTTTAATGTGACTTTAGCCATATTGGTTGAATTTTTATATTGTAGTTGATTTTGTGACTTAAGAAGTCTAAAAGGTTAAGTTTTATTCCATTGGATTGTCAAGTCTCTTGGCCCTTTTTTCTGCTTCTGAGGATATACTACTTACTCCGTTCGGCATTTTTCCTGCTGCACGTAAATTGACCAGCTTATTGAGGGTATCAAACCAAAACGGTGCGCCAAGTGAGACGGCGAAAATTGTAATTATCCAGCCTGGAATAGATTTTGGATTGAGCTCAAAATTTTCCCTACCGATCGGAAGTTTGAGGTCTTTGATCCTTTTAATATCTGCTTGGATTGTCTTAACTGTCTCTTCGATTTCTTTTTTCTCACCTACCATTAGGCTTTGGTTTTGGCTAAAGTAAACTTCGGCCTTGTCGGCTATCCTTTTTGATTCATCTGGACTATCATAAAGATGGGATGCGAGCTGTACTGAGTCTACATTTATTCCTATGGTGACAAGTATTGCAAACCCAAATGTCCACCATTGTGCTTTCTTTTTATAGGTTCCGGAATTGCGGACCATTGCCATCTCAAACCACCTTTCAAGTCTCATTCTAAATGTTTCAAGATTTTCATGAGACTCTGCATAGACTTGTCTAATCACCCTCTGGAAAGGTTTCGGTAGGCATACCGATGGTCTCTCAATTGCATCTTTCAATGAATTGAAATCATAGGTTTCTTTAAAACCATTATCCATCACCATGTCTCGTTGCTTAGTGACTTCAAGGCAATCATCCGGTTTCGAATCGTCACTTCCGTAGTATATTTCATCAAGTAGCGCAGATACAAAAACTTCTTTTGGAATATAGGAGACGGTTCTGCCACTTTGCGTTAGTCCATCTATCATGATATTTTTCCAGAGGCGATCCCCTAATCCTGGTCCGCTATCCGTTTCACCCTTGTTGTTGAAGGTGTCTTTGATCCATTTTTCCAAATTTTTTGAACGTTCGTTGAAGAAATTTGCCTTAAACTCTTGAAGTGACAAGCATATGATGCTGAGTAGAAAGTAGATGAAGGCTAAGCCAATAACCAAGTCAAGAAAATGCAGGGCACCCATGATTAAGTTTAATGTCTATTGTTATTATTGAATCTATTATGTGAACGTTAATGGTGGTACCGAACAAATATTGTCAACTGCTTTACTGTTTTGATAACTCTGAAAAGGAGTCTCTTCATGGCTTGTCTATTGGTATCTAAACTCTAAAGTCGATTTATGCATTATTCTGAGATGAAGCATAAACAAATGGACGCCAGTAACTTATTGTTCAATTTTCCCTATCTGAAATCAATTAAATCTCAAAATAATCTTGTTTTTCTCTTACCCTCACCCTGTTTCCGGCGCCTTTGACCTAGCATTCGGTCGAATCCAGAAGAATCTGGTAGCCAATACCTTAAAGCTTTTGGGTTCAAGTGAGGGAAATCTACCGCTGGGAAAGGAGGATTTGCGATCGTTCCCGTTTTTTGCGAGCTTGAGGGAAACAAATGATCGGGTTATGAAGCATTTTCTGGTGATGGTACTGATGGGGCTTTTTGGTGTGGCCGCTGCCCAGTCCGGCGAGCAGCCGAATATCCTCTGGATATCGGTAGAGGATATCAGCCTGCTGCTATCGATGTATGGGGATGGGATGGTGTCCACGCCTCACCTGGACCGCTTGGCCAGGGAAGGGATGACCTTTACGCAGGCCTATGCGACGGCGGGCGTCTGTGCACCCAGCCGCAGCAGCATCATCACGGGCATGTATCCAGTCAGCATCGGCACCCATAACATGTGCACGGGACCGCACTACGCCTTCCGCGAACCTGAAAACGAGACCTACAAAAGCTACTATGGACAGAAGGATATCCGCGGCCGGAATGTGCCCGAATATGCCGCCGTGCCGCCGCCTTATGTCAAGTGCTTTACGGAATACCTCCGCGCCGCAGGCTACTTCACCAGCAATGCCGCCAAGACCGACTACCAGTTCAATGCACCCATCACGGCTTGGGACGAGATCGGCCGGGATGCCCACTTCCGCAACCGCAAGCCCGGGCAGCCCTTTTTCTCCGTCTTTAATTTTGAAATCACCCACGAGTCCCGGGTATTTATGAAAAAGGAAGACCCCATGTTGGCCGATACTGCCAAGGTTCCCCTGCCGGACTATTTTCCCCTTTTGCCCATCGTCAAGCGGGATGTTGGCCGGGTCTATTCCAATATTGTGGAGTTGGACGCCCAGATTGGGAAGCTATTGGCCGAGTTGGAGGAGGCCGGGTTGATTGACAAGACCATCATTCTCTTTTGGTCCGACCATGGGGGACCCCTGTTGCGGCAGAAGCGTGCCGTCGGTAATTCCGGCCTGCATGTGCCGCTGATGGTCCGCTTTCCCGACAAGCGGAATGCCGGTACGCGGGTGGACCAGATCGTTTCCCTGATGGACCTGGGTCCGACGGTGCTTTCCCTCGCCCATATCCCCGTGCCGAGTTACATGCAGGGGAAAGCCTTTTTGGGGAAATATAAGGCGGCGACGCCCCATCGCTATGCCTTCGGTTCGGCGGACCGCTTTGACGAGGCCGTGGATATGAGCCGTTCCGCGATCGATGGGCGCTTTGTGTACATTCGGAACTTTCGGCCTGAGTTGCCGCTGATCTACCGGAATGCCTACCGCGAACAAATCGACATGACCAAGACCCTGATCGAGATGGACTTGGCGGGGGATTTGAAGGGAGACGCGGCGTATATCTTTATGAAGACCAAGCCCGTCGAGGAACTCTATGACTTGGCGAATGATCCTTATGAGGTGTATAATTTGGCGGAAGATCCAGTATACAGGGAGAAATTGGAGGAGCTGCGTGGCGCTTTGGCAAGATGGCAGTTGGAGGTGGGGGATTTGGGCTTTGTGCCCGAGCATGATTTGGTGGAGATGATGTGGCCGGGGATGGTGCAGCCCGAGACGGCGGGGGTGGTTTTTGAGCAAAAGGGGAAGGAATTGCATTTGCGGTCCAGGACTGAGGGGGCGAGCATCGCCTACCAGGTAGGAGAGGAGATTGGGGGAAAGGCCTGGCGGTTGTACCATCAGCCCATTCCCGCCGGCCAAAAAGTCGCTGCCCGTGCCGTACGTATCGGGTACAAGACCTCGGGCGTAAGTGTGTGGGATTGTGTCTCGTCCTAGAATAGGTTTACATAAATAAGGGACAAATGGAGAAAAAATGTAAACCCAGCTTAGGACAATTTTTTAAAGGGAAATTGTTATTAACAGATGAGGAAAAATTGACGATTGTCAATGCTTTTCTAAGCGGAAAAGAGTCAAAGACTGCCGTTTATTTTCGCTACACTGGTTATGTTCAGGAACATGGTAAAATTTCAAAATGGATGAACCAATTTGGGATCAGTGAGGACTCAAGAAAAAGCGCTAAATTTGATTTAATGGCAAAATCAAAGAAAAAAATAGACTCCGAGGATGTTGATTTTGAAAAATTACAACTTCAAAAGCGTATCTCAGAGCTTGAAAAGCAAGTTCAAGTGGCTGAGATGAAGGCTATTGCTTTTTCAACTATGGTGGATATTGCCGAGAAAGAATTCAATATCCCAATTCGAAAAAAGTTCAATACCAAGCCATAGAAGAGACGAAGCAACGCTTCAAGAGTATAGGTTTAGCCCTTCTATGCTCATGGTTTGGTATAACTCGACAGGCTTATTATCAGAGCAAAAGACATGTCTATCAGCAAGCATTGGAGACCGAGCTTGTTGTAAGTGAAATAAAAAACATCCGAACTCATCACAAGCGATTGGGAGGGCGAAAACTATTCTACAAACTCGAATCTTTTTTGCAATCACACGGCATTAAAATCGGAAGAGATGCTTTTTTTGATTTAATGCGTGATCATCATCTTTTGATAAAGCAGCGGAAAAGCTACCATGTTACTACAAACTCCAATCACTGGATGAGGAAGTATCCCAACCTGATTAGAGAACAAGAACCAATGGGCCCCAATCACATCTGGGTAAGTGATTTAACTTATTGGAAAACCAAGGGAGGGCATTACTACATAAGTTTAATTACAGATGCTTTTTCCAGGAAAATCGTTGGTTATCATGTTGCCGAAAATATGGAGGCGATTCAAAGTGTTGCTGCTTTAAAAATGGCTGTAAAACCCTTGAAAATAGGCCATACGGGACTTATACATCATTCAGACAGAGGTTCTCAATATTGTAGTTCACAATATGTCTCAGTATTGAACAAGCATAATATTCAAATATCGATGACAGAAAATTCAGATCCTTTGGAGAATGCTATAGCTGAACGAATCAATGGAATCATCAAAGGTGAATATCTATTCGATTACCGAATAAATAGCTTGTTACACGCCAAAGAAGTGCTGAAAGCAGTGGTAAAATTATACAATGAGGAAAGGCCACATAACAGTTTGAACAACTACACGCCGGAAACAATCCATGAGAATCATTTAGAAACACAGATCAAACGACTCTGGAAAAACTACTATCGAAATGAAATAAATTGGGAAAAGAAAAATGTAAACTCATTTCAGGATTAAATATTGAATGTAAATTTGAATCAGGACTAAACTTAAAAACAACAGTTAAACTGTAAACTTTTTTTAGGACGGGTCAGTGTGGGATGACGCCCCGTTGGGGCTGTAAATCCTTGAATCTGAAAAGTAATCCTTCCGCTGAGTGATTCTCCCTCTCCTCGAGGAGAGGGTCGGGGTGAGGTCGTTAATCCCTTAAACTGCACAAAGTACTTAATTAGCACGCGCGCGGAGGAATGAAAGTCCGCCGGGCCGGCCAGGGCCCTGTGCGATAGCCTAGGATTGGACTTTCTTGACTTTTTGGTTACTTTTTTGTCAAGAAAAAAGTGACACAAGAAATAGAGAATGGTAATCCTATCCAGCTCAGAGAGTGAGTAATGGTATTGAGCCAATTACAAATTGGCAGGGATAGGAGGGCCGGATTGCAAATCCGACCCAGCCGGGGAATCGGCTCTGCATGTGCGAAGGGCTACACCCTTCGCTGTGGGATGACGCCCCGTTGGGGCTGTGAATCCTTGAATCTGAAAAGTAATCCTTCCGCTGAGTGATTCTCCCTCTCCTCGAGCAGAGGGTCGGGGTGAGGTGGTAATTCATCATTCATCATTCTCCATTTCCCCACAGGAGGAGATTAGTGTGAGATCACCGTCCATCATTCATCACCGCCCAAACCAAAAGCCCCACGACAAAAAACAATCCCCATCGACCGAGACTACTGAGACTGAAACCCTGAAAAGGGAAATCCTATTCACAAATCATCAGTTTTGTGGTATATTGTTCTCATAACACAACATCCACCTATGCACTCCTTGTTGAAAATTACCTCTCTAGCGCTCTGCCTGATTTTTCCGGCACTCGTTTGGGCACAAAAGAAGCAGCCTGCCACGGCAGCCACCCAAACTTCGGGTTTAACCTCATCCACATTTTCAAGCCTGCGGTTTCGATCGATCGGTCCGGCGGTCACTTCCGGGCGGGTTTCTGATTTTGCGGTTAACCCCAACAACCACAGTGAATATTATGTCGCCACTGCCTCGGGCGGTGTGTGGAAAACCACCAACCGAGGGGTAACCTATACCCCGATTTTTGATGCCCAAGGATCCTATTCCATTGGATGTGTGACACTTGACCCCTCGAACCCAAGCGTCGTCTGGGTGGGCAGTGGTGAAAACAACAACCAGCGATCCGTGTCCTACGGCGATGGCGTCTACAAAAGCGAGGACGGCGGACGGACATGGAAAAACATGGGCCTGAAAAACTCGGAGCACATTTCTTCCATCATTGTGCACCCCAGCAATCCCAACATCATCTACGTCGGCGCTTATGGACCGGTCTGGAGCGAAGGAGGCGATCGCGGTGTCTACAAATCAACTGATGGTGGGGCTTCCTGGACCCTCGTCAAATCCGTGAGCGCCTTCACAGGAGTGAACGACCTTGTGATGGACCCGCGCAATCCGGATGTACTGTATGCCGCTTTTCATCAGCGCATGCGCAAAGTATTCACCTACATCGGTGGCGGTCCGGAGTCAGCGCTGTACAAAACCACGGATGGGGGCGCCACCTGGAAAAAACTGGAGGGCGGATTGCCGGGCGGAGAACTCGGACGGATCGGCTTGGCCATCAGCCCTGTAAACCCGGATGTATTGTACGCCGTGGTGGAAGGGGATGGTGACAAGGGGGGTATTTACCGCAGTGCCAACCAGGGTGCAAGCTGGGAAAAACGCAGTTCCTTCTTCACCTCGGGCAACTATTACCAGGAAGTCACCTGTGATCCAAAAAACGTGGACCGGATTTTCATCACCGATACCTATTACAAAGTGAGCCACGACGGCGGCAAGACGGTCCAAAACCTCGGCGAAATCAACAAGCACATCGACAACCATTGTATTTGGATCGACCCCAACGATACCAACCACCTCTTGGTCGGCTGTGACGGGGGCATCTATGAAACCTGGGATTTTGCCAACACATACGACTTTAAGGCCAATCTTCCCGTGACCCAGTTCTACAAGGTATCCACCGACAATGATTATCCCTTTTACGGGGTTCACGGTGGCACCCAGGATAACCTGAGCCTGGGTGGTCCCAGCCGCAGCACTTCCGCCAACGGGATCGTCAATGCGGATTGGTACGTCACATCCTTGGGTGACGGATTTGAAACCCAGGTGGACCAGTCCAACCCAAACATCATCTATGCACAGAGCCAATATGGTGGATTGAATCGCTTTGATCGGAAAAGCGGAGAGTATCTGCCTATCAGACCCATCGAGAAAGAAGGGGATGCGCCTTACCGCTGGAACTGGGACGCGCCGCTCCTAATCAGCCAACACAGCAACACCCGCCTGTACTTTGGCGCCAACAAAGTCTTCCGGACAGATGACCGCGGCGATTCCTGGAAAGTGATCAGCCCGGATTTGAGCCGGCAGGTGGACCGCAACAAATTTGAAGTGATGGGCAAAATCTGGTCTGTGGATGCCATTGCCAAAAACCAAAGTACCGACATCTTTGGACAGACCACCACAATCGCGGAATCCAAGCTCGATGAGAACCTCTTGTGGGTTGGGACCGACGATGGCTTGATCCACCTCACCACGGATGGAGGTGGGGCATGGACGAAATTCGATAACCTGCCGGGAGTTCCTGCCATGAGTTACGTACACCAAATCATCGCCTCGCTTCATGATAAAAACGTGGCCTATGTATGCTTCAATCACCACAGGTATGGCGACTTCAAACCCTATGTTTTGAAAACCAGCGATATGGGCAAGACATGGAAGCCGATCCATTCGGACTTGCCGGTCCGCGGCAGCGTGTACTCCATTGCGGAAGATCACGTCGACCCCAACCTGTTGTTTGTGGGTACGGAGTTTGGATTGTTTTTCTCCAATACAGGGGGCACAAATTGGATACAGTTGAAAAGTGGATTGCCCACGATTGCAGTGCGGGATATCGAAATCCAGCGCAGGGAAAATGACCTGGTGTTGGCTACCTTCGGAAGGGGATTTTACATCCTGGATGATTACGCGCTCCTGCGGAATTTTAGGAGTGAAGATCTTGCCAAGACGGCCATCATTTTTCCGGTAAAGGAAAGTCTGATGTACATCGAGCGTTATCCTTTGGGCTTGCGGGACAAGGGACATTTGGGAAGCAACTACTTCTCCACGCCCAATCCGAAACCCGGCGCGGTATTTTCCTACTACCTCAAGGAGGATATCAAAACCATGAAGGATAAACGCCAAGAGGAGGAGCAAGCCAAATTTGAAAAGAAACAACCGGTCTACTATCCTCCGATGGATAGTTTGAGGAAAGAGGACAATCAGCCCGACCCATACCTGTTGTTTACCATCAAGGATGGAAAAGGTCAGGTAATTCGCCATATCAAGGCCCCAGCCAACAAGGGATTGAACCGCATCAGTTGGGATTTCCGGTACGGATCTCCTGCGCCGGTCAATAACCGCTATACGCCCGCACCTGACCAGTTGTTTGGGGGTGCAGAGACGGGTGCCCTCGTGATGCCCGGACAGTATTCGGTGACGCTTTCGGCGGTGGTTGATGGAGTGGTGAGCGAGTTGGCCGGTCCGGTTAACTTCATCTGCAAATTGCTCGAACAAGGCAGCCTTCCGTCCGATATGGCAGCGAATACGGCTTTCTACCAGAAAGTGACGGACATACGCAAGGCCGTCAGTGCCGCCAACGATTTGTTCAATACCATGGATCAGCGCTTGAGAAATATCAACTTGGCGCTTTTGGACATGCCGGCACCGCTGCAGGTTTATACAAAGCGCGCCTACGAGTTGCAGCAACAGATGGTGTCGATGCGGATAAAATTATACGGGGACCAATCGGCAGCACGCAGGGAATTCGAAACCCTTCCTTCCATCAATGACAGGGTGGGCGGTATTGAATATGCCATTTGGAATTCGACGGCACCCGTTCCCAAACTGTACCAGGAATCCTATGACCTGGCCGCCAAGCAGTTCAGCGCATGGTTGACGGAATTGAGGTCCATGCATACATCCATTGATGCTTTGGAAAAAGAGTTGGAGATCAACAAGGCCCCCTATACCCCTGGAAGATGGCCGGATTGGAAGGCCAATGAGTAAGCCAAGGATATAGTAAACTAAAAGGAAAACATACCTGCCTTTTTCGAGATCCAAGCTTCGAGCTGAGGTTCCGGAATGAGGCAGGTATTTTCTTTGTTGTTACGAGATTGTATAATTTGGCATTTACAGAAAGGCAAGGACAGCCGCGTCCCGTCATGCTGAACCGTAGCTTGCGGAGGGAAGCATCTCCTGAATTGCGGAGACGTTTCTCCACGATACCGTCGGACTGTCTGTTATCTGCGCCTGTGGCGCATTGTGCCATGGTGTTTTAATGAATGGTCTGATTGGGAAAGGGCATCTCTTTGTCATTCCGAGTTTTTAAAATTTGGAATTTACAGAAAGGCAATGACAGCCGCGTCCCGTCATGCTGAACCGTAGCTTGCGGAGGTGAAGCATCTCCTGAATTGCGGAGACGTTTCTCCACGATACCGTCGGACTGTCTGTTATCTGCGCCTGTGGCGCATTTTGTGGTGGTGTTTTTATGAATGGTTTGATTGGGAAAGGGCCTCTCTTTGTCATTCCGAGTTTTTAAAATTTGGAATTTACAGAAAGGCAATGACAGCCGCGTCCCGTCATGCTGAACCGTAGCTTGCGGAGGTGAAGCATCTCCTGAATTGCGGAGACGTTTCTCCACGATACCGTCGGACTGTATGGTAGTTGCGCCTGTGTCGCGGTTTGGGGTGGTGGAATAATGAATGGTATGATTTGGCGAAGGCTATGTTGAAAAAATAGCTTTAACAACATAGCTCACATAGGAACATAGCATCTAATCGACAACAAACTATGTGAGCTCTGTGGACTATGTGGTAAGAAAGTGACTCCCGCAACCTCGCTATCCTGCGTTTCCGACCGCAGGAGGTTTTTTCATATTGTAAATGTAGGATGCCGCCCCTTTGGGGCTTGAGGGAAATCGGCTCCGCATGGGCGCTGGGCTACACCCTTCGCTTTGGGATGGCGCCCCGTTGGGGCTACGTGTCCTTAGGCTGAAAACGAGACCTTATCGTGCGGAATTCTCCCTCTCCCCGAGGAGAGGGTCGGGGTGAGATGGTCGATACCCGGCTATCCAGCGTTTCCGAATGCAGGATCGTTGTGTTGAAAATGGTATGTGATGACTCAGACCATGGTGTGCGATGTTGATGTATCTAGCCAAAAACACGCGCGGACGTTCTCAATACCCTGCGGCCTGTCCATCTTTTCTGGATTCCGAGGCACCGATGTAGACTTTGTTTACCGGGTCATACATGATGGCCTGATACCCGCCGAAGGGACCCACGCTAAACTCCACCCGATGGCCCATTTCTTCGAGTTGGCGGATGACTTCGTAGGAGAAGCCGCTTTCCAGATTCAGCGAACCTCCGTTGCTCATTTTGGACCCCGTGGGTTCGGAGGAACCATTGTGCCGCATCCTCGGGGCATCGCCTGCTTCCTGCAGGTTCATGCCAAAATCAATCAAATTGACCACTATTTGCGTATGCCCCTGTGGCTGTACCGAACCGCCCATCAGACCAAAGCTGATGTATGGCTTCCCATCTTTGGTGATAAAGGCCGGGATGATCGTATGAAAAGGCCGTTTGCCCTTGGCTAGGGAATTCCAATGGTTTGGATCCTGGACATTGAACTGTTGTCCGCGGTTTTGCAGTACAAAGCCCAAGCCGTCAGGCACCATGCCCGACCCAAACTCATCGTAAATACTTTGGATAAAGGAGACCATATTGCCGTCTTTGTCGGCCACGGTGAGATAAGTTGTGTTTCCTTTTTCGATTTCACCGGCAGGGTAGGCCATCGCCGCCTTGTTGGGGTCGATGAGTTTGCGGCGCTCGGTAGCATATTCCTTTGAAATCAGCTTTTGTACGGGTATTTGGTTGAAAGCAGGGTCGGCATAGAACTTGGCCCGGTCTTCGAAAGCCAACTTCTTGGCTTCAGTCAGCACGTGCAGGTATTCCGCACTGCCAAAGCCCATGGATTTGATGTCGTAGCCTTCGAGAATATTGAGCATTTGGAGGACGGCGATTCCCTGCCCGTTGGGTGGCAGTTCCCATACATCGTAACCCCGATAGTTGGTACTGACGGGTTCGACCCATTCGGAGGTATGTTTTTTCAGGTCTTCATAACGGAGATAACCCCCATTTTCCTTCATAAAGCGGTCGATGGTACGGGCGATTTCTCCTTCATAAAACGCCGTACGGCCCTCTTTAGCGATGAGGGAATAGGTTCTGCCTAGGTCGGGATTCTTGAAGACTTCTCCTTTTCTCGGCGTGTTTTTGCCATTGGGCATGTATGTTTTTCGGAAACCGGGGATTTCCTGCATCTCGGGATAGGCACCGTTCATTTGCCAGGCGATCACCTCAGTAATGGGGAAGCCATTGTTGGCATAGTCGATGGAAGGTTGAAGGATTTCCTGCATCGAGAGTTTCCCAAAGCGCTTGTGCATCTCAAACCAACCGTCCACGCAACCCGGCACGGAGACGGGCAGGGGCCCCAACAGGGGCACATAATTCAGGCCTTTTTCTTTGAAAACCTCCATTGTCAGCAACTCAGGTGCCCGACCGCTTCCATTAAAGCCATAGAGTTTTTGGGTTTTGGCATCCCAAATGATGGCAAAGACATCGCCGCCGATTCCGCATCCATTGGGTTCGACCAGGCCCAGCATGGCGTTGGCAGCGATGGCAGCATCCATCGCGGTACCTCCTTTTTTCAAAATATCCAAGGCTACCTGCGTTGCCAAGGGCTGGGCTGTTGCAGCCATGCCGTTTTGTGCGATAACTTCAGATCTGGTGGCAAAGTGCTTGCCGCTGACCCTGTCCTGGGCCCAAGTGGCGGTGGCAAGTAAGGAAAGAGCGGAAAGGAAATAAAGTCGTCTCATGAGGATAGCATTAGCCCTGCGATACTAAATCAGTCCATAGATTGTTCCAAGGGAAAGTTTTTGAGTGGTAGGGCGAGGATATGGAAATCAACTGTTCCAAAAGCCATTTGAAGACTTTCCAGCGATCCTGTTTTCCTGCGTTTCCGAACGCAGGACTTTGATGTAGTGGATGGTCTTTGCGGACACAGACCATGGGGAGGGAGGGGGAGACGCGCCGATTAGCGAAGGGCTTCACCCTTCGCTGTGGGATGACGCCCCTGAGGGGCTTTGAATACTGAATCTGAAAAATACACCTTCCGTTGAGTGATTCTCCCGCTCCTGGACGAGAGGGCCGGGGTGAGGTGGTCATTCTCTACTCCATCAGGAAGAGGGCCCTGATGAGGTTTTCTTCAATGCATCATCCCTTTTTGGTACCGTACCGACCTAATCGGAAGGAATTAGCGTCGTTTTTTATTTATTTGGTATCAAAATCCTCGTTCGATGGAAATCCCAAGTTTGGCACAACTCAAAAAAGACCTCAGCTACTTGACCGAAAGGGAATTGGTGGACATCATCACGGATTTGGCCAAGTTCAGCCGCGACAACAAAGCCTTTCTCTACTTCAAGCTCAATGAGCGCGATATGCCCAGTCTTTTTGTAGACACCGTCAAGGAAGATTTGGATGACGCTTTTCAATCCGCCAACACCAAGAATTACCACCTTGCCAAAAAATCCGCCCAAGCCATCCGCCGCAAACTCAACAAATCACTCAAATTGGGCAAGAACAAGGCTGACCAAGCCGAGCTGATCCTGTACTTCTGCGAAATGCTCCGGAAATATGGGTACCTTCAATTCCGGCATCCCGTGATTACAAACCTTTACCAAGTACAGGTCGGCAAAGCCAAAAAGCTGATCGCTACGCTGCACGAAGACCTACAGAGTGACTTTACCTATCGCTTGGAAGAACTAGCATAAGACTATGGAAATTTCCGTTTTCTCAGATCCCATCGCGTTAGGTCATCAGGCCGGGAAAATCGGCGCCCAACTGATTCGTAGTGCCATCCAAAGCCAAGGATTTGCAAACATCATCCTGGCCACAGGCACCAGTCAGTTTGAAACCTTGAAACAGCTTTTGCAGGAAAAACAGGTAGACTGGAGCAGAGTCACCGTGTTTCATTTGGATGAATATATCGGAATCCCAATTACCCATCGGGCGAGCTTCAGGAAGTACCTGAAAGAGCGATTCTTTGATCAAGTAAACGTGAAAGCCTATCACCTGATCGACGGGGAGCATAATCCCGAACAGGAATGCAAGCGCCTGTCGGGCATTATTGAACGACACCCAATCGACGTGGCCTTTGTCGGCATTGGGGAAAACGGACATTTGGCCTTCAATGATCCACCGGCTGATTTTCACACCATAGAACCCTACATCATTGTCGAATTGGATGAAGCCTGTCGCATGCAGCAGCTTGGGGAAGGCTGGTTCCCGGATTTGGCTTCCGTGCCCAAGCGGGCCATTTCCATGTCCATCCAGCAGATCATGGGATCCAAGAATATCATCTGTTCGGTGCCGGATCTTCGAAAAGCCCACGCAGTCAAAGCATGTTTGGAAGGGGAAATTAGCCCCATGCATCCCGCATCCATCTTGCAAAATCATGGGAGTTGTTGGATTTTTTTGGATTCTTCGTCTTCATCCCTGCTTTCCGGCCGCTAGTCTGAAAATCATTGGAGGATTGCGATAAAATCAGGTATTTCAAGAAACAGGAAACTCAAGCTTGATTTCCCTGCGATCGAACCCAAAGCCAGCCTATGCCTTCCACCACTTCCGCGGTCCGGGCGGACCAACTCAGTTCTCGGGACACCTGGATTTCCATCGGGATCATTGGAATATTGTTTTTCATTTTTGGATTTGTCTCTTGGGTCAATGCCATCCTGATTCCCTATTTCAAAATCGCCTTTACCCTCAGCAATTTTGACTCCTATTTGGTGGCGTTTGCCTTTTACATCTCCTACTTGGTGATGTCGGTCCCTTCTTCCTATTTGCTGCGGGCCGTAGGTTTTAAGAAAGGGATGATGTATGGTTTTTTTGCCATGTCATTGGGTGCCTTCCTTTTTGTACCAGCCGCGATGGTACGGACCTATGAGTTGTTTTTGTTGGGTTTGTTTACCCTGGGGACAGGCTTGGCAGTCCTGCAAACCGCTGCAAATCCCTACGTTACCGTCTTGGGTCCAAAGGAACGTGCCGCCCAGCGGATCAGCATCATGGGTATTTTCAACAAAGGTGCGGGAATTTTGGCACCGCTGCTGTTTGCCGCAGTCGTGCTGAAGGTAGGGGACAGTGAGCTGTTTCAGCAGTTGGATCAGATGGGCCCTGAGGCAAAAGATGCCGCCTTGGGGGAATTGATCCGACGGGTCATGGTGCCTTATGCAGTGGTGGGGGTGGTCTTGTTGGGTCTTGGGATTTTTGTCAGGTTTTCACCTTTGCCGGAAATCGACACCGAACATGAATCCGAGGCCCTGGCAGAGGCAAATTCGGGTAAGCATTCCATTCTTCAATTTCCCCACCTGATATTGGGGGCTTTTGCCATTTTTCTTCACGTGGGGACGCAGGTGATTGCCATCGACACGGTCATTCCCTACGCCAATTCCTTTGGAATCAGTCTCTTGGATGCCAAAGTGCTTCCATCGTTCACGTTGGCATTCACCATTTTAGGCTATTTGATCGGGATATCCTTGATTCCCAAGGTCATCTCTCAGGTCAATGTACTCAGGATATGTACCCTTTTGGGAAGTTGTTTGACCTTACTGATTGTGTACGGCAGCGGACCGATCCAATTCTGGGGGATGGAAATGGACATTTCCATTCTTTTTGTGGTTTTGCTCGGATTGGCCAATTCCTTGGTTTGGGCGGGTATTTGGCCTTTGGCCTTGGATGGTTTGGGTAGGTTTACCAAACTCGGCGCCTCCATCATGATCATGGGACTTTGCGGAAATGCCATTATGCCCATGATATATGGACATTTTGCCGATATCTATTCGGAAAGAACGGCCTATTGGGTATTGTTTCCTTGCTATTTGTATCTGGTTTTCTATGCTGTAAAAGGCCATCAAATCCGCACATGGAAAAGCTCATAGCCAAAAATCCCTTTGATAATCAGGTGTATGAAATTTTCCTGGATAAAGGCGAGATCAGGAAGCTTCAGGCTATTTCCACCCATGAAGATTCAACATTGCTTTTGGGCCCTGGATTCTACGATTTACAGGTCAATGGCTTCGGCGGCTTTGACTACAATGAAGTACAGGCGGATTTTCGGTCCCTCGGCGGGATAACGGAAAAACTGCTGCAGCGAGGGGTCACTTCCCACTTTCCCACGATCATCACAAATAGTCCGGCCCGAATCCATCAATTGCTTTCCCAGACATGGAAATTGTTGGAAAACGATCCCCTCGCAAGAAAATGCATTCCGGGAATACACTTGGAAGGGCCGTTCATTTCGCCTGAAGACGGTCCGAGAGGAGCGCATTTCCGGGAATTTGTGCAGGCGCCTGATTGGGATCTTTTCCAGTCTTGGCAGGAGGCAGCGCATGGTGAAATCAGGTTGGTGACGCTTTCGCCCGAATGGGAAAATGCCCCGGCGTTCATCAAAAAATGTGTCGATTCCGGCGTGTTGGTGGCGATTGGACATACCAAAGCATCTCATGCCCAGATTGAAAAAGCATTGGATGCAGGTGCACGGATGTCCACGCATTTGGGAAATGGTGCCCATGCCATGCTTCCCCGGCATCCCAATTACCTTTGGTCCCAATTGGCGGAGGATAGGCTGTGGGCAAGTATCATCGCGGACGGATTCCATCTGCCGCGGGAGGTGATTCAGGTGTTCAAAAAAGTGAAAGGGGAGAAGCTTTTTTTGGTCAGCGACGCTGTGGCCTTGGCGGGACTTCCGGCGGGAGTTTACGACACGCCGGTGGGTGGAAAAGTCAATTTAAATGCCGAAGGAAAGCTGCATCTCCGAGACAATCCCCAAGTATTGGCCGGTTCTGCCGGTTCGCTTTTGCAAGGCGTTGGTTTTTTGCTCAAAAATAACCTGGCGACTGTGTCAGAGGCTTGGGAAATGGCTTCCATTCGACCAAGAAGTCTTGTTGAAAAGGCCTTAGAAAATTGGAGGCCGACCATTGACTCCGATTCAATAATCATGGAAGTCGATGCCGCATCAAACCTAAAGCTTCATAAAACATTCAAAAACGGAAAGGAAGTATTTTCATCAAACCCAAACCCTTAAGCTATGAGTCATTCATCGAAACGCAGAGAAATCATCAAAGCCCTTGGGACAGGGGCCCTGGGTCTGGGGGCACTGAGTCCCGCGTTCTCTTTCAATATCCTGTCTTCCTATCCGTTGAAAGCCAACCATCGGATAGCGGTGATTGGGGTCAACAGCCGTGGATTACAACATATTCAGGCTTTGGCCAAGATTCCCAACGTAACCATCGCCTATGTATGCGATGTGGATGCCAAGGCCTTGGCCAATGGGATTGACTTGGCTGTCAAATCAGGAAGCGTAAAGGCGCCCATAGGAATCAAGGATTTTCGAAAGGCATTGGAAGATCCTACATTGGATGCGGTGTCGATTGCCATGCCGGACCACTGGCATACGCCGGCAGCACTATGGGCCATGCAGGCCGGAAAGCATGTGTATCTCGAAAAACCCGGTTCGCATAATCCCGCCGAGGCTGAATTGCTAGTAGATGCCACGAAGAAGTATGGAAAGGTGGTGCAAATGGGCAACCAACGCAGGTCTTGGCCGAGGGTCCAAGAAGCCATGCAGGAACTCCACTCAGGGGCGATTGGAAGGGTTTATTATGCGCGGGCATGGTATACCAATACCCGTAAATCCATCGGACATGGAAAGCTCAGCCCGACACCCGAATGGTTGGATTTCGAGCTGTGGCAAGGTCCTGCACCAAGAAAGGATTTCCGCGACAATTTGATCCACTACAATTGGCATTGGTTCTGGCACTGGGGCACGGGAGAAATCGTCAACAACGGGGTGCATTTTCTTGATTTGGCAAGGTGGGGTTTACAGGTGGAATATCCAAAAAGCGTGTACTCCAGTGGTGGTCGGTACCAGTTTGAAGATGATTGGGAGACACCCGATACCCAAATCGCGAGCTATCAGTTTGAAGGCGGCAAAACCATCCTCTGGGAAGGGCGAAGCTGCAATGCACGGGACATCAATGGGATGGGTTCCGGTGTTTCTTTCCATGGTGAAAATGGGACATTGGAATTGCTGAACAATTCCTACAAGATTTTTGACAACGGCAACACGCTCGTCAAATCGGCAGAACCCACGAGCAACATCGTCGTGAATCAGCAGGGAGCGGGATTTGACATGGACGTGGACCATTTCCAAAATTTCATCGATGCCATCGATAATGGTAAAAGTCTGATTTCACCCTATCCAGAAATCAAAAAGAGTGTGCTCATGTGCCATTTGGGCAATATCTCCTACCGTACGGGGAGAGCATTGGATATCAATACCCAAACCGGAAGGATAGAGCGAGATGTAGATGCAATGAAACTTTGGGGAAGGGAATATCAGCCTGGCTGGGAACCCAAACTCTGAGTCCATGGAAATCCTTCTCAAACAACCCTCCAAGCGCCTGGTCTCCATCGATGCCTTGAGGGGATTTGATATGTTGATGATTTGTGGTGCAGATGCCTTTTTCAGGAGTTTGGAAGGAAAGACTTCTTTTGCTTGGGTAGACGTTTTGGCCAGGCAATTTGAGCATCCGGAGTGGATTGGGTTTACGTTTTACGATTTTATTTTTCCACTATTTCTGTTTGTCGCGGGGGTTTCTATTCCGTTTTCCCTCGGAAAATCCCTGGCCGAAAACGTATCCAAAAGGGAAATTTACAAAAAGGCGCTCTCACGGACTTTGCTGCTGATAGGATTGGGAATGTTGGACAAAAACGCCCCTTTTCCCTTCTTCGATTGGGAGCAAATCAGGTTGGGAAGTGTCTTGGGACGAATCGGCATCGCGGGATTTGTGACGGTATTCCTGTTTCTGAATTTCCCAGCCAGGCAGCGGCTGGGCATTGTAGGGCTGGTCCTTATTGCCTACTATGCTGCAGTATTCCTGATTCCTGTGCCGGGTTTTGGCGCCGGAAATCTGAGTTTTGAAGGCAATTTGGCCGGTTGGATTGATCGGACCTTTCTCCCTGGCAGATTGTTGCAGGGAAGTTTTGATGAATTGGGCATACTAACCACCTTCCCGGCGATATGTTTGACGATTTTAGGGGCTCAAGCGGGAGAAATTCTCCGAAATGCCCAGCTTTCCGAGCAGCAAAAAGTAGTGCGTACGCTTTTGTTTGGTGTGGTGTGCATCGGATTGGCGTTGATCTGGCACCTGCATTTCCCCATTTTCAAGCGTATGTGGACCAGTTCATTTATCCTTCTTAATGCAGGGATGGCCTTTGTTGCATTGGCAGGATTTTATTGGCTGATTGATATGCTCCACTTTCGCAAATGGTCTTTTTTCTTCGTAGTCGTGGGCATGAACAGCTTGACGATTTACATGATTTACAGGTTTGTGAATTTCAGATATACTTCGAGACTGCTTTTTGAAGGGCTTTACCGTCCGGCGGGAGAGGATTGGTTTCCAGTTTTTGAAAGCTTCGGCGCCCTGCTTTTGGTCTGGTTGTTTTTGTATTTTCTTTATCGAAAAGGAATTTTCTTCAAGGTGTAATCATATAAGTATTTACTTAAGTATAATGATTTTAAAATATTATAATTCAGTGTTTTATGAAATTAAATAGAAGGAGATTTGTTCAAAGTTCGGTGGCTTTGGGAGTGGCCACGGGCCTCGGTACTATGCCGTTTAATCTTTCCGCAAAGCCAAAAGAAACAACCATCAAAATCGGGATCATCGGCTTGGATACCTCACATTCCCCAGCATTCACCAAGCTTTTCAACGCACCCAATCCGAAACCAGAACTCGCGGGGTTTCAGGTCGTGGCGGCTTATCCTTATGGGAGCAGGGATATCGAGTCGAGCTACAAGCGTATTCCTGAATACACCCAACAAGTCCAGAAATTGGGAGTAAGGATTGTGGATTCCCTCGAAGCGCTGTTGAAAGCTGTGGATGTGGTCCTCTTGGAGACCAATGATGGAAAACCCCGATTGGAACAGGCCCGAGAGGTCATTCGCGCCAAAAAGCCTTTCTTTATTGACAAGCCTGTGGCTGCAAATCTTGCGGATACTTTGAGGATTTACCAGGAAGCCAGAAGTGCCGGGGTGCCGATTTTTTCAGCGTCCTCACTGCGCTACTTACGCAATGCGCAGGCGGCCAGGAACGAAGGCAAGGTCGGAAAGGTTTTGGCCTGTGATGCCTTTAGTCCAGCCACCTTGGAGACTGGGCATACAGACTTGTTTTGGTATGGAATCCATGGTGTGGAGATTCTTTTCACGGTGATGGGACCCGGCTGTGAGTCCGTCACGAGATTCAGTACCGCCGACCAAGAAGTCGTCGTGGGCACTTGGGGAGATGGGAGGATTGGGACATTTCGTGGCATGCGGTCCGGTAAACACGATTACGGGGGAATTGCTTTTGGGTCGGAAGGGAATCTTGTTTTGGGGAGTTATGAAGGTTATGAACCTTTGGTCCTCAAGATTGCGGAGTTTTTCAAGACTGGGAAATCACCCGTGGACGACGCAGAAACCTTAGAAATCTACGCGTTTATGGAGGCGGCTGATGATAGCAAAAGAAAAGGCGGTGAGAAAGTCTTACTTCGGGATTTTTTCCCTGCCTGATCTGCCAATTTGAGTGGTTTGTTGGCCAAATCCATAAAATTAGCTTATTTTCCAGCCTATGAAGTTACGCCAAATACTCTCCCAAAGCTTGCTCATTGCAGTAGTTTTGTTGCTCGTGCTGAGCCGCGCCATCGCCCAAAATATCCATTGGGGTCCTGATGGAAATTCCTATTTCCAATTGGAGGAAAACCAACTTGTCCGGTATACGCTGCCAAGCCAAGCGCGGGAAATCATCGTTGGGGAGAAGGATTTGACTCCTGCGGGACAAGATGCGCTTCAGGTACGGGATTTTACGTTTTCCCAAGACAACAAAAAAATCCTGATCTATACCAACACCAAAAGGGTGTGGCGCTTGGATACACAGGGAGATTATTGGGTCTTGGATTTGGTTTCCAAGGAATTGAAGCAGATTGGGAAGGGTCTGCCCGAGTCTTCCCTGCGCTTTGCGAAGCTTTCGCCCGATGGCGGTAAGGCTGCTTATGTCTCAGAATTCAACCTGTATGTCGAGGATTTAAACGGCGGTCAGATCACCCAACTCACCAGGGATGGTAACCGAAGGCTGATCAATGGTACTTTTGATTGGGCCTATGAGGAAGAATTTGCCTGCCGGGATGGTTTCCAATGGAGCCCTGATAGCAAGCGGATTTCCTTTTGGCAAATCGACGCAAGCAGGATCAGGGACTTTTACATGATCAACAATATTGACTCGGTCTATTCGCAAATCGTGCCTGTCGAGTATCCAAAAGTGGGCGAATCTCCATCTCCCGCACGCATTGGGGTAATTGAGTTGGCGGGAAACAACCTCACCTGGCTGAATATCCCCGGTGACCCGCAGCAGCATTATTTGCCGAGGATGGAATGGCATTCGCCTGAGCAGTTGCTGGTGCAGCAACTCAATCGTAAGCAAAACCACAGCAAAATCCTAGCATTGAATGTGGTTCAAAACACCTCCCGCTTGGTGTTTGAAGAGCAGGACGAAGCATGGATCGATGTGCTGTCAAGTTGGGAGAACGTATATGCGCTGACCTACCGCCATACTTTCCAATGGATCAATGACGGCAAGGAGTTCCTGTGGATAAGCGAGAAAGACGGTTGGAGGCACCTGTACCGGATCGGCTTGGATGGAAAAGAAACGCTGGTCACGGCGGGCGACTTTGACGTGATCAATCTCCTCCGTTTCAATGAAAAGGAAAACGTGGTGTATTTCCATGCTTCGCCGTACAATGCGACCCAGAAATACCTCTACAAAACACGTTTGGACGGAAAGGGAAAAGCGGAAAAAGTGACCCCGGCCGGATTGGAGGGTACGCATGAATATGCGATTTCAACCAATGGAAAATATGGCTTTCATATTTTCCAAAACCATCACACGAGACCTGTTTCCGAGTGGCTCAGCCTCCCTAAACACCAGCCTTTGGACAAATCCGAGGACATCGCATCCAAAATTCCGACCAGTAGGTACGATTCCAGCCTGGAATTTTTCAAGATCAAAACCGCTGACGGCACTGAAATGGACGGATGGATGCTGAAGCCCAAGGGTTTTGATCCGAAAAAGAAATATCCGCTTGTATTTTTTGTCTACACCGAGCCATGGGGCGCCAACGTAAAGGATGTGTTTGGGGTCGGCAGGAACCGCCTGTACGAGGGGGACATGTCCCAGGACGGATATATCTACATGAGTATCGACAACCGCGGCACACCCGCCCCAAAGGGTCGCGCCTGGCGGAAAAGCATTTACAGGAAGATCGGTCGGCTGAATATTTCCGATCAGGCCGAAGCGGCGAAGCAAATTGTCCAATGGGAGTTTGTCGATCCCGAGCGCGTGGCGGTTTGGGGTTGGAGCGGAGGAGGCACGGCGACCCTGAACCTGATGTTCCAATACCCCGAGATCTACAAGACAGGGATTTCCATTGCTGCCGTCGCCAACCAGTTGACTTATGACAACATCTACCAAGAGCGGTATATGGGTTTGCCTCAGGAGAATTTGGAGGATTTTGTCGTGGGTTCGCCGATTTACCATGCCAAACACCTGAAGGGAAACCTCTTGTACATCCACGGCACGGGTGATGACAATGTCCACTATGCCAATTCAGACATGTTGGTCAATGAATTGGTCAAGCATGGAAAGTTGTTTCAGTTGATGGCGTATCCCAACCGCTCACATTCGATTTCTGAAGGGGAAGGGACGACTGCGCATTTGCGAAAGCTGTTTACGGACTATTTGAGGAGGTATTGTCCGCCGGGTGGCAGATAGAAGATGTACGAAGTACCAAGTACGAAGTACGATGTGTGCATGCCTGATATAGGTTGACAAAA
>NZ_AMZY02000012.1 GCF_000330725.2 Mariniradius saccharolyticus AK6
GAAGGCAGTTACGATGCGGTGGGCGATGTATTGAACTATACCGTTACAGTCACCAACACGGGCAACGTGACTTTGTCGAATGTTGTCGTGGTTGATCCTTTGACAGGTTTGAACCAGACTATTCCAAGTTTGGCTCCGACGGCTTCGCAAAGCTTCAATACTTCTTATACCATCGTCCAGTCTGATCTGGACAGCGGTTCGGTCGCAAATACTGCGTCCGCTTCTTCCGGTTCGGTATCCGTTTCAGACCAGATAACCGTCAACGCGGTGCAATCACCTGCATTGGGTATCCAGAAAACAGTCGCAGAGGGCAGTTACAGTGTGGTAGGCGATGTATTGAACTACACCGTCACCGTCACCAACACGGGCAATATAACCCTGTCCAACGTCGTGGTCGTCGATCCGCTGACCGGCCTCAACCAGACCATCGCTTCGCTCGCCCCAACGGCTTCGCAGAGCTTCAATACTTCTTATACCATCGTCCAGTCTGATCTGGACAACGGTTCCGTCGCCAACACCGCTTCGGCTTCTTCAGGGTCGGTAAGCGTTTCCGACCAGGTGGTCGTGAATGCGGTACAGTCCCCTGCATTAGGTATCCAGAAAACAGTCGCAGAGGGCAGTTACAGTGCGGTAGGCGATGTGTTGAACTACACCGTCACTGTCACCAACACGGGCAATACAACACTCTCCAACGTCGTGGTCGTTGATCCTTTGACCGGCCTCAACCAGACCATCGCTTCGCTGGCCCCAACGGCTTCGCAGAGCTTCAACACCACTTACTCAATCGTCCAGTCTGACTTGGACAACGGTTCGGTGGCAAATACCGCTTCCGCGTCAAGCGGCTCGGTAAGCGTCTCCGACCAGGTAACCGTCAATGCAGTACAGTCCCCGGCTTTGGGTATCCAGAAAACAGCCGCAGAGGGCAGCTTCGACGCTGTGGGAGACGTGTTGAATTATACTATTGTGGTGACCAACACGGGCAACGTGACCTTGTCGAATGTTGTCGTGGTTGATCCTTTGACAGGACTCAACCAGACCATCGCTTCGCTGGCTCCAACGGCTTCGCAGAACTTCAATACTTCCTACGTTGTGACACAAGCCGACCTCGACAAAGGAGAGATACTCAACATCGCGACTGCATCCACGCTGACCATAGCCGTCAAGGATGAGGTATTGACAATCGCCAATTCAATGCCAGCCATCGAAGTGACCAAAACCGCAGATTTGACCAGCTTCTCACAAATTGGACAGATAATTACCTATACCATCATTGTCAAAAATGCAGGCAACGTCACCCTTGGAAATGTAATTGTATCGGATCCATTGACAGGCTTTGAAGACATCATCGAGATTTTGGCCCCAGGTCAAAGCGTCACATTCCAGACCAAGTACCAAGTGACTGCAGCGGATTTGGAAAAAGGAAGCATCGTCAACGTGGTCAACGCATTCAGTAAATCTCCAAAAGATGACCAAATTGATGGGTCCGATTCCGTGACCGTAGGCAGCACATTCACCCCAATCATCGCAGTCGATGATGACCTTGGCGAATATCCAGTAGACTTCGGCGGAGTTTTGGGCAACATCCTTGGCAATGACTTGTTGAACAACAAGCCTGTAGACTGGAAAGATGTCAACTTCGAATTCAGCGAATTGGCGGGAGTAGTCGGTCTATTGATCAATGAAAACGGCGAACTCAGTCTCGTTCCAGGCCTTAATCCTCCAGGTGAATATGTGCTCAAATACATTCTGAGAGAGGCACTCAATCCTGCGAACCAAGATGAAGCTACAGTCACTTTCAAACTTCTCGTCAATGATGTTGACCTCGCAGTCAGCAAAACCTCCAAAGGCGTGGAAATCTTCGAAGGGGATGAATTCGACTACGAAATTCTTGTCCAAAATGTCGGAGAAACCGATGCAACCAACGTCCTTGTAGTAGACGAGCTTCCTTCGCAGGTGACCTACTTGAGCTCGAGCTTCGAGCCAAGCCTACCCAATCTCTCCGCCAAAGTAAGCGTGTCAGGATCCAAAGTCACCTATACCATTGATCAACTTCCGGCCAAATCCTCGATCCTTATCAGGATGCGCGTCAGGGCAAATGCGATCGATAGCGACAAGGCGCAGTCAATCACCAATGTGGCAAGGGTTTCCTCTGAAGAAGACGACTTGAATCCTTCGGACAACCAAGACACTGACGTGAACCAGATCAATCCATTCTTTATTCCAAACGTGATCACGCCAAGCGGTAACGGCATGAACGACAAGTTTGAAATCAAGGGCATCAACAAGTTTGTCAGCACCGAGATCGTCATCTTCAACCGAAACGGCGACCATGTCTACGAAATGAAGAATTATCAAAATGACTGGACCGCTGAAGGTCTTGTGGCAGGCACTTACTTCTATGTCTTGAAAGCTACGGACCGTCAAGGTAAGGAGCATGAATACAAAGGCTGGATCCAGGTCATCAAGTAACATTTAATTTAATTCAATTCCACCCTCATATATCAATCAATATGAAAGGACTTATCAAATTAACTCTTCCAATCGTCTTCGCTTGCATGGCAGTGGTATCGGCTCAAGCCCAAAACCGTCAATTGAAATATGCGGACAAACAGTTCGTGCTCGAGAATTACGCCCACGCGGGGGAAATGTACGGCGAAGCCTACGCAGCCAAGCCGAAATACCTGACAGCCCGTCAGGCGGCACTTTCCTTCCAAAATGTGCATGACTATGAAAACAGCTTCAAATGGTGGGAAAAAACCATTTCCCATGAGGAGGCAAGCAAGGAGGATTATTCCAATTACCTGTCTGCGGCGATGAAAATCGACCAAGACAAATCCATTGAAGACTTGTTGGAGGGAAGCCCCTACAACGAGTTTGATTTTCCGGAAATCAACTTTCCCGTAATCCGGGAACTTCAGAAAAAGGAAGCAAGGGTGAAGTTGACCCCGGTTCAAGAGCTAAATTCGGATGGTTCGGATTATGGATTGGTAGAGAGCAAATCCGGTGTGCGGTACTTCACGAGCGATCGTGGTTCAGAGAACCCCTCCCTCAAGCCCTCGATCCGTTTGGATGCGAAAAACAATCTATTTTCCGAGGAAAAAAACGACTTCAATGATCGGCCTTATTTCGGGATATTTCGTGCAGATGACCAAGGAAACATTCAATCCTTCAATTCGGATGTGACGGCAGGCATGCAGTTTTCTGATCCAAGTCTCATGGAATCCAAGGGTTTGGTTTTTTACACCCTTTTCCGCGATATCAAGAAGATCAAGAAAAAGCGGGAGTTTGACGTAAATCCTGAGATCTACTTTGGGAAAATCGATGCGGAAGGAAACATCAGTGAAAGCAAACCTTTTCCACTCAACAAGACCATTTCCCATGGCGTGATGACCCCTTTTGTGGATGAGGCGTCCAAACGCATTTACTTCGCTTCGGATATGGCTGGCGGCAATGGCGGCTATGATCTGTATTATGTCACCTACGACGATGACTTGAACTTTGGTCAACCCGTAAATTTGGGCCCGGATATCAACACTGCCAAGAATGAAAGCCATCCTTTCAAACTGGCTGATCGGTTGTACTTTTCATCCAAAGGCCATCCTGGCTTGGGAGGAATGGACATTTTCACCGCCATCGAAAACGGCTCGAGTTATTCCCAAATCGAGAACATGGGTATCCCGTTCAACTCTGTTCGTGACGATTTCGCCTTTACGGTGACGGAAAAAGGAAAAAGATACCTTTCCTCCGACAGACAGGGAGGCATGGGAATGGACGACATTTACCTGATCGAGGACCTGAACAAAAAACTGATAGCAAAAGTCATCGATTGTGATGGCAATCTGATCACCGCGGATTTCGAGAGCAGGCTCCAAAACAAGAACAATAACGCCACCATCGGCATTGAAAGGATTGCTAGCGGCGCTATTTCGGCTGATTTGGACCTGGATACCAATTTCAAACTCGAAATCCACAAAAAGGGCCATTTCTCCATCCTTGACGATCAGCTATCAACCATCGGATTTGAAGGAGATACCCTCTACCGGGAATACAAGCTTTTCCCTATCCCCTACCGTACGCCTGTATATGTCGACATCGTTTACTATGACCTGGACAAATCAGCGATCCGGAAAGATGCCGAACCTGTCCTCGACAAGATCGCCAACTTGATGGCAGAATATGACTTCCTCGATTTGGTGGTCAATTCCCATACCGACTCCCGTGCATCCAATACATACAACGAAGCGCTCAGCAACCGGAGGGCAGACGCCGTCAGGGAGTATCTTGCCACCTTCGAAATCCCGGGAAACCGGGTGAAACTGGAATGGTTTGGGGAAGAAAAACGAGTCAACGACTGTGGGGATGGCGTACCTTGTCCGGAAACGGAGCACCAACTCAACCGCCGCAGCGAATTGGTGTTGGAAGCGTTTTCTGACCCGACAAAGGACTACAAGTTGCCAAGTCAATTTATCGGCAGGGATATCTGCGATCCCGCGGACATCTTCACCGTGCTCAATGAGGAAATCAACTCCTTGCCGACCATTTATTTTGATTTTGACAAAGCGGACTTAAGACCGATCCACAAAAAAGAACTCGAGCGGGTAAACCTTATGATGCAACGGATTCCAAGTTTGGATCTCCTTCTCCAAGGGCACACAGACCAGCGAGGTTCCGACGACTACAACATGAAACTTTCCGAGCGCAGAGCAAAAGCTGTGGAAGACTATCTCAGCAAGCGTGGTTTGGAAAAAAGACGTATCGTCTCCGAATGGATTGGGGAATCCAAGCCTGTAAACGACTGTGCCAACGGAGATTGCAGCGAGCAGAAGCACCAAGAAAACCGCCGGACAGAACTGAAGCTTCAGAAGGAGAAGAAATAGAGACAGGAGACAAAAGACTTGAGACTCAAGAAACAAGACAAGGAAAGTGAAAAAGATATGCACTGAGCCTTTGGAAAAGTATAATTCGATGAAAAAACCAGAATCAATGAAATCACCCAAGTCCTTAAAAGCATTTTTTTAGTTTTTGATTGAAGAGTTAAATACCGAAAAGAGTCTCCTTTTGGGGGACTTTTTTCCCCCTTTTTTCCACGCACATCGGGCTCCCAACCAGGACAAGTGGAATGCTCTTCACAGATGCTTTGCAAAAAACGACCGAAAGAAACTGCGCCAAGGCGCTACGACACATTTTTTAAACTTTTGATTGAAGAGTTAAATACCGAAAAGAGTCTCCCCTTGGGAGACTTTTTTTTTTGGCGGTATCCTTATTCACGACGTGAACCCAACCTTGGGATCCAAAGCATTGCCTTACATCATCATTTTGCAAAAAATGTCCACCCAATCGCAACCAATCAGAACATTGACTATCTGCTGCCAATCTAAGTGAAGGGCTTTGGAAAGTAGGGCAAACATTTTTTCATTAAATTCAAAACCAATTCATAGGACCTTGGTGTTAAGACCCTATAATTTTGTCACTATTTTAAACTATAATCCAAACTAACATGAAAAGAAAAGCCACTGCCGTATGGCAAGGAACCGGAAAAGAAGGAAATGGCCACCTGTCCACCCAATCCGGCGTACTTGAAAAAACCCAATATTCCTACCTGTCCAGATTTGAGCAAGGTGTTGGAACAAACCCCGAGGAGTTGATCGCCGCTGCCCATGCGGGATGCTTTGCCATGAAGCTAAGTTTTGTGTTGACGGGCGCTGGTTTCGCTCCGGAAGAATTGCATGTGGATGGCGTGGTCACCTTGGCAGACGGAAAAATCCAGGAATCCAAATTGATCTTGAAAGCAAAAGTTGCTGGAATCGACGCGGAAAAGTTCGCTGAATGTGTAAAAGATGCCGAGCTGAACTGCCCAATTTCCAAATCTTTGGACACGAATATTGTCGTGGAGTTCAGCCTCAATTAAAAACAAAGGACATATACTGCCCTCCTCTTCAAGTGTATGGGGAGGGCTATTTTTTTGCCACCATGGGAAATGAAACCAACTTGGCGATCACGACTGCGGGGTATAGAATACCTAAGGCCGACAAAAACACAGAAAGCATTTTGGTCGGCATATTGATCGGAAAAATATCCCCAAAGCCTACCGTGGTGATGCAAACCAAGCTGTAGTACATGTAGTGGACGTAATCTTTTTCATTTCCGCCAAACTCAACAGAGCCACCAATCGACTGACCGTGCGTGAGTTGGATGATTTCAAAACCCATCGCCCCAACCAATGCCACCAATAAATAGACGTTTACTGCACCGACAACACGGTACAGATTGACCTGATCATCCCGAAATAATAAACGAAAGTTTATGATGACAAATACCAGGAGATTACCGAGGATTACGATCCGTTCCAAGAGGTAGAACTCGTAGGGATTGTTGCCAAAACGGATCAATTTCAACACAATATGGATCGACAAGAGTGAGATCGAAAAAACCAAAAAAACTCTCTCCCTAGATGAAAACACACCTACGAAGAAGAGTAGTACAAACATCATATTGAGAAACACGGTACTTTCCTGTTCGTTGTCGATCATGACGGGCAATAGAAAAACCGTTGCAAACAGCATCAGAAACAAGGAAAGAAAGCTTGCATCCGAAATCCAGTAATTCTTCGCTTTTTTGAGAAAATCAGTCATGGGTGATCTATTTTCAAGTTTGAATCCTATAGCTCAACGGGAAAATATATTGGCCCGAAAAATCCTGTTGAACTTTTTACCAGCCACAATCAAAAATACGATATTGTAGCAAACGTTGGAGAAAAGCCACTACGAGTATTTTGGCGGTTGATTCGGTGCTGCAATTTGATTAGGGTACTTTTCACAATCAGGCAACTCTTCCGATCGAGAATTCAAAAAACAACGATTCAAATGGGGGTTAAAATTTGATTGCAAACAACCAATTGTTTTGTTAAGAAAGGTTGATCAAAAAAGTATTTGTATCCATTGATCAGCTTCACATCAATTTTAAAGCGATTTCTTGATATTATTAGGCCGTCAAACCAACTGTAGTACTAAAAAAGCCTATGAGTATTTCTTCCGAAAATATATTGTTAATCGGTTCGGTCCTGTTGCTAATCAGTATACTGGTGGGCAAAACATCCTATAAATTTGGGGTGCCGACATTGATTTTCTTTTTGGGAGTAGGGATGTTGGCTGGATCTGATGGTTTGGGGATACAGTTTGACAACTCGGCCGCGGCACAGTTTGTCGGGATCGTTTCCCTCAATTTCATCCTATTTTCAGGAGGCCTTGATACCAACTGGCATTCAATCAAGCCCGTCCTGGCCCAAGGCATCACACTTTCGACCTTGGGTGTTTTGATCACCGCATTTTCCTTGGGGATTTTCTTTTGGTGGATTTCAGACTTTACGATCTATGAGAGTCTGCTTTTGGGATCCATCGTTTCTTCGACGGATGCGGCGGCCGTCTTTTCGGTCTTACGTTCCAAGAGTCTGGCACTCAAGTATAAACTGCGATCTACGCTTGAACTTGAGAGCGGGAGTAACGACCCGATGGCCTATGTACTTACGATTGCATTCCTAGGGTTGGTGGTGAATCCAGAAATGTCCTACGGCAGTTTGGTTTTAGTCTTTTTCAGACAGATGATACTTGGTGGGGTTTTGGGTCTTGGCTTCGGTTGGATCAGCAAGTACTCGATCAACAAAATCAATCTGGACTTTGAAGGGCTATATCCTGTTCTCGTGATTGCCCTGATGTTCATCACCTTTTCCTTTACGGATTTTATGGGAGGCAATGGTTTTTTGGCAGTCTACCTGTGCGCGGTATATCTCGGCAACCAGGAACTCATTCACAAGCGTACGATTCTCAAACTATATGACGGGATTGCTTGGTTGATGCAGATCGTGTTGTTCTTGACCCTTGGCCTGCTTGTCAATCCGACAGATATGATTCCTTATGTGGGCTTAGGATTGGCGGCCTCTCTGTTTCTGATCTTTCTTGCACGGCCGATTGCGGTTTTTATTTCCCTCATCCCTTTCAAGATGAAGGCTCGCAGGCGCTGGTATATCTCTTGGGTGGGTCTACGGGGCGCGGTGCCGATTGTTTTTGCCACCTATCCGCTGATTGCAGGTATCGACAAAGCCCATGCGATCTTCAATCTCGTGTTTTTCATTTCCGTGACCTCGGTGGTATTGCAGGGGACGACCCTGACAAAAATGGCCGACTGGCTTCGGGTCCTCCTCCCTTCCTCCGCCAAACCAAAATCCGTGATAGACTCATTCCTCAATGAGACAGCAAAGACAAAACTGATCGAAGTGCTCGTAGAGCCGACAAATGAAATCGTTGGGAAAAAAATTCTGGACCTTGGGTTTCCAAAAAATGCCAGTATTGCCATGATCAAGCGAAGAGACCAATACTTGACTGCGCAGGGCAACACTGTTATCGAACAAAATGATCAGCTCGTGGTTTTGGCAGAGGATGACGATGCGCTAAAGGATGTATACAATGCCCTCAAGACAAGTCCCGATTCCTTTGAAGAATAGCGTCACGTCGATTCGATTTGTACCAAACCAAAAAATAATTCTGTGAGTAAAACCAAACCAACGTAGGAACAGAATGAAAACCTCCTCCTGGATTTCTCTTTTTCGGGTTTAAAATTTGGAAATTGTACCCTTCCCTACCTTATTTTAACAAAAAATAAAAACTATGTATATCGGAATAAAACATCTGCACTCTGGCCTTGCCTATCTGGCTTTGGTGGCTTTGGTGATTGTGATCATTTATGCCTTGGTCGGTTCATTGAGCAACAGGGAGTTTACCGAAAAGGACAGAAAATTCGCCCTTATAGCCTTTATCCTTTCCCACGTACAGCTCTTGGTCGGCTTGGTCCTCTATTTCGTAAGTCCCGTGGGCATCAGCCTCCTGTCGGGAGAAGCGATGAAAGATCCTGTCGCCAGATTGACTACTTTGGAACATCCCCTGATCAACATTTTGGCGATCGTGTTCATTACCCTAGGATACACAAGGGCTAAGAAATCTGAGCTCAGTCGTGCCAAATTCAGGTCCATTTACATGATGTATGCTATCGGCTTGGTGCTGATTTTGTCCAGGATTCCTTGGAGCAATTGGTTGGGATGAGTGGATGGCGAATACGGGAAGTTGGGAAGATAGGATGCTGGGAAGCCGGGAAGTACCGATACTCGTCCAACTGTTAGAATAGAAGTAGAGATTGAATACCAAAAAAGAGAGACCGGGCTATACCCGGTTTTTTTATTTCAGCTTGGGGTTGTTGTGGTGGCGGTCCTTGTCGCGAATATTTTTCTTCTCAAAATTCTTGTGCATAGCCTCTGTCAAATCCACACCGGTCTGGTTGGCAAGGCAAATCAAGACCCAAAGCACGTCGGCCATTTCATCCGCCAAGTCCCGATTTTTATCCGATTCCTTGAATGATTGTTCGCCATATTTTCGCGCCATGATACGCGCGAGTTCACCGACTTCTTCCATCAGGATGGCCGTATTGGTGAGTTCGTTGAAATAGCGCACACCGACGGTTTTGATCCATTGGTCGACCAATTGCTGTGCTTCGGAAAGGGTGATATCGGACATGGAAACAGATTTAAATGAATGATACCAAAGGTAAATGATATTATCGCTCTGGAAAATCCCTTATTTGGTTTCAGGCAATTCCTTTCCTAATGAATTGAACACAGCAAATCGCCATTCTCGGAATTTTTTCCTTACTTGGATCCCAAATCCAATTCCTATGCGTGCCCCTACCCTTTTGCTTTTTGCTTTATTGTTTTTGGGATTAAATGAACGGGTCTCTTCACAAACCAAACAGCCGATAGGCCTGATTGAAACACCGCTCGGCAACATCTATATCCAGCTTTCTGATGAAACGCCAAAACATAAGGCAAGCTTCATCCAACTTGCCGAGGCAGGCTATTGGGATTCGCTGACCTTCAACCGCGTCATTCCCAATTTTGTGGCGCAAGGTGGTTGCCCGGATACGGAGGAGGGCTTCAATGATCCAGAATATTTGCTTGAACCGGAATTTCACCCCAATCTCAAGCATCGGTACGGCGCTGTGGGTGCCGGTAGAGATAACAACCCCGGCAAGGTGTCGGCCCGCTGCCAATTTTATATCGTGCAAAACAAAAACGGAATCCCAAGGCTAGATGGGGATTACACGATTTTTGGACATGTCATCAAAGGCATGGATATCGTGGACCGTATTGTTGCCGTGGACCGGGATGCCAAGGATGAACCGATTTCGCCCGTGACTCTGAAGGTCAAAATCCTCCACCTGAGTGCCGAGGAGTTGAAAGCCATTATTGGATCTATCTAAAGGCAAGTCTTCAAGATGAATCAGCACCAAAAGAAACTATGGTTGAAATCCGCCAAAATCCTTGGAATCGGACTGGGCGGCTTGTTGCTGCTGATGGCTATTTTCCCCATATTTTTTAAGCAAAAAGCCAAAAGCCAAGTCGAAGCATTGCTCAATGAGCAACTGGTTTCAGAGATTAGATTTGGCAGTTTCGACCTGACATTTTTCAGGCATTTTCCCACGCTGACGGTTTCGCTGGACGATGTGTGGCTGCAATCTGCCCCGGGATTTGAGCAGGACACCTTACTCTTTGCCAAAGACCTTTCTTTTGGGGTAAACCTAATGTCGCTTTTCCAAAACCAAATCAGCATCAAAAGTGTACGATTGGTGGATGCCCAAATCAATATCCTACGGGACACCAAAGGCCATGCGAACTTTGATGTCTTTCGCTCGACACCTGCCGATACGGTTGAGACTGAAAGCGGGGCTGGACCCAACATTCAAATCCAAAACATCCGGCTGCAATCCTGCAGGTTGGTATATGAGGACACGGATCTTGGACTTTCTGTGCTTGCTGACGGCTTGGACTACTCGGGAAGCGGCAATTTGCAAGCCTCCATTTTTGACCTTTCGAGTGAGATCGGCATCAGGGATTTTGGATTGGAATACGATGATGTTCGGTACTTTTCCAGAAATCAGGTGAAGGCCAACCTCCTGACAAAGATCAACACCGAGTCTACCGCCATCACTTTTGAGCGCAACCAATTGGTCATCAATGAGCTACCCGTAGACTTTGTAGGAAAATTGGAGTTCATCACGGGCGGCTATGACATGAACTTTGTCCTGGAATCGGTAGACGTGGATTTCCGAGACATGCTCTCGCTCGTGCCGGAAGCGTACTCAGCTTGGCTGTCGAATTTGAAGATCCAAGGCAGGGGCGAACTGAGGGCTTCCCTGCAGGGGCTTTACATGGCCGAAGACAACCTAATGCCGAGTATCCTTGCGAGCATGCTAATCAACCGGGGAAAAATCAGCCATTCCAGGGCAGCAGTGCCATTGGAAGAACTTCACGTGGAGATGGATTTGACAATCCCCAGTTTGGATATGATGAAAACGGAAGTTTCCTTGGACAGTATCCATTTCAAACTTGGTGAAGGATTCCTCAATGGCCACTATCATATCAGGGGCTTGGACCCTGCCGAAATGTCCGGTCTGATCAATGCCAAGGTGGATTTGGAACTTTTGGATCAGGCCTTGGACATACAGCCATATGACCTGAAAGGACTGATGACTTGGAATGTCAACGTGGACGGCGTTTATGCGACCAAGCCGGTAGAGGGCTCTTTTCGCAAACCAAAATACAAGACTTCCAGTGTCCCAAAGTTTACCATTGAATCAAGTCTCAATTCAGGCTTCCTGCATTGGATATCCATGCCCGAGGCCCTTCGTGATATTTCCTATCAATTAAAGCTTCAAAGTCCCGACAGTATTCCTGACCATATGGTGGGAAGTATCGAGAATCTTCGGTTCAGGATGCTCGACAATTTTGCCGAAGGCTACCTGAAAGTAAATTCGATCATCAACCCACAGATCGACGCGAAATTGGATGCAAGTATCAACCTCAGCGAAATAGTGCGCTTCTATCCCTTGGATAGTGGTTTTGTGCTTGGCGGCCAATTGGATGTGGGATTGACAGCGAAAGGTGCCTATGATGAAGCCAAGATGACTTTTCCCGTAGCAAAGGCGAATTTCAAACTTAAAGATGGATTGTTGAGGACTCCCTATGCGCCAGAGGCGATCGAGGATGCGTCCTTGTCCTTGGACATCCTTAGTGAAAAAGGTACCTTCGAAGATGCGACTTTTGATCTCCAGCCTATCTCATTCAGCTTTGCGGGAAGTCCGTTTACACTGACGGCCAATCTTTCCAACTTGGAAGATATACGATATGAGGTGGTTTCCAAAGGAAGGATCGATCTGGGGAAACTCTACCGCACCTTTGGGGTCGAAGGATATGATCTGTCGGGGTATATCCTCACAGATCTAGAGATGAAAGGCCAGCAATCCGATGCCATGGCAGGCCGATTTGGACGGCTGGACAACAAAGGCACCGTGGTAATGGAAAATATCCAATTGCGGCCCGATTGGGTACCCCATCCGGTCCAAGTGGTGACGGGTAGACTCCGGGTGGATGCAGATCGGCTTTACCTGGAGGATTTTGAGGCAAAATACCTCGAAAACTCGCTCCAAGCATCGGGCTACCTGTATGGACTGATAGCCTACGCAACGGAATCGGACCGCCCACTATCTGGAAAATTGGACATCAAAAGCCCGAGAATATTGGTCAACGACTTTATGTTTTTTGCCGAATACGGCAGTGATTCCACCAACGCGACTGACAGTATTTCGCAGGCTGCGGGCGTGGTGATGATGCCTTCCGGGGTGGATTTTCAAATGAATGCCGCTGTTGGGGAAGTCATTTGGGACGATCTCAAATTGGAAAAATTCAAGGGGAACCTATCGGTGAAGGATACGAAACTCGTCATGGACAACACAACCTTTGAGCTCATTGGCGCGCAATTCCTGATGGATGGTGATTATCAAGCCTTTTCGCCGTGGGAGGCAGGCTTTTCCTACCGGATCAAGGCCAGTGGATTTGATATACAGCGGGCCTACCAAGAAATCAGTCTTTTCAGGGAAATGGCATCCGCGGCAGCCTATGCCTCGGGAAAGGCATCTCTAGACTACAAACTATCCGGAAAACTTGACGCCAGCATGTATCCTGTCATGCCATCGATCCAAGGGGAAGGTGTACTTGGCTTGGACGATATCCGCCTGAAGGGATTTAAGCTCATGAACACCATCGCCAAGGATACCGACAATGCCGAACTTCGGGACCCCAGCCTTTCCAACGTCCAGATCAAGACTAAAATCTCCAACAATCTCATGACCATCGACCGGACAAGGATGCGAATTGCCGGATTCAGGCCAAGATTTGAAGGACAGGTCAGCCTCGATGGAGACATGAGCATCGCCTTTAGGTTGGGGCTTCCACCCTTAGGCATCTTTGGAATTCCGATCAAAATCACCGGCAACGCCGAGAATCCCATCATCGAGGTTGGAAAAATCACGGAGGAGGATCAATTGGAAGAAACCGCTGGACCTACCGGCGAAAACCAATAATCAAAATGCCCAGATAATTTTCGCGGAGGAGTTGGATTGAGGCGATTTTTGAGCAATTTGCAACCATGGAAAATATGAATCTCCAGCTATTAAGCCTGTTTTTGGACAAAGAAATTTACCTCGTCCCAGGCGAAAAACATGATTACACAAAGTTCCAAAGTCGCAGGGAAGAGCCGGTCGATGCTTCCACGGAATCGGTCGAAACACTCGACGAAACACCTTCCATCACATTTGAGGGAGGATTTGAAAAAGGTATCCTCGTAATCCACGAGGAAATGGACCTGAGAGCCGAACTCCGCGAGATGCTATTCAACTTGTTTGGTGCGCTGCAGTTTTCTCTGAAGGATATGGCACTGGTCTCTGCGGAACATTTGGAAGGTCTTCCCATGGAAAGCATCACCAATCTAGGACCTTCCAGGGTAGTCGTGTTTGGTTTGGTAAGGCATGACCTGATGTCCTTTCAGAAAAGCAAATACGAAATCGTACAAGAAGATGGGATTGAATACCTGTTTGCCGACTCCTTGGGGGCAATTTCCGAAAGCAAGGAACTGAAGAAACTACTTTGGAAAGAAATTCAGATACTGTTCAACATCAAGAAATAAAACTCATGGAAGGAAAAAGTGAACAAGCGAAATGGCTCAGGCGTTTTCGAGCCATCAGTATCATCGAAGGGATTTCCTTTCTGCTGCTGCTTTTTGTAGCGATGCCGCTGAAATATGTCATGGATATGCCCTTGGCTGTTACATATGTTGGCTGGGCACATGGGGTTTTGTTTGTGGTTTATGTGTACATGGTATTTCCCACTGCGCACAAACTTGATTGGAAATTCGGCAAAACATTTTTCGCACTCGTCGCAGCGATACTGCCCTTTGGCCCCTTTGTGTTTGATAGAAACCTGAGTCCCGAGGAACGGGAAATGGCGCGGCATTAACAATTCAACGAATGGCCCTGATCAGCAGGAAAAAGATCATCTACCATATTTCGCCTGGCTTGCGCAAGTTCTTGCAGGCTTATGGGCGGGAGGTGGAAGTTCCGATACACTACAGGGATTTGTTGCGGTATTCGGGTTCTTTCCCCTTATATGATTCTAAAGGAAACGACACCCACTGGGAGACAGTACTTTTTGCAGAATCAGACCGGGAGGACATTCATTACAACGTCAAGAAAATCTATGCTTTGCTAAAGGCGGAGGGCGACATGTCGGTCATGCAGCACCTTTTTGTCGACCGCATCGACCTGTGCATCTATGGCAATACGCAGCCGTTCCGTGTTAGAATTGTCAACAAGATCAACGATAACTTTGACTATTTCTATATCAAGAACGCGGATGCTTCACGTGTTTATGGTCTGGAATTGGAGCACTTACTTTCGCCCAACCGCATCAACTACCTGGTTCATGAAGGAACCCTAATCGAAGAACATATTGCGGGAATTCCAGGGGAGCAATTTATCAAAAAACATCTCAATGATCCTTCCCTCAACGTGATTCGCTTGGCCAAGGAGTTTGTAAAATTCAACGAACGTTGCTTTGTGAGACTTTTGGGCGATATGCATTCCTCCAACTTTGTGGTCGATGTGACGCCTGACTTTGAAGAAACACACTATAGGATTCGGGCGATTGACTTTGACCAACAGTCTTTTGAAGGAAAAAAGTCCGTTTATCTGCCACAGTATTTCAAGCAAAACAACCCTTTGATCCAATTGGGAATCAAGCATATCACGCCAGAATCCATGGTACAATACCAGCGCGAGGAACGTGCGCTGATTGCCAACCGACTCAAAAACTCTTCAAAAGAGATCGAAGACCTTCTCCAGGCGATGGAAAACGACGTGATCTCCACAGCCGAAAACATCGCCTCCCTCAGGCAGGAGCTTGCCAAACACTACAACAATCCAAAGTTTCTGGACTGCAATAACATGGGACATATTTTGCGGGAAAGCCTGGAGATGGTGAGGAAAAAAGGATGAGACTCTTGAAAAATTCCTCTCCCCAAATTAAAAAGGGAGCTCATCCATATTGAAAGCACTTTCAATCTCCAAAAAACGATAGGGCCCCAAAACGCCGTTTTTTTTGTTTACGGCAAATCAGAGCCCCATCAACTCATCTTATTCACAAGATTACTACGTCATGAAACCAATAAAATCTTGCCGTTTCTCCCGCCTTTCTCGTATGCTTCCAATGCTTCTTTGAACTGCTCCAAGGGATAGGAAGCCGCTACGTCCAATTTGACGCTCTGTCCCAAAAGATGTGAAAAAACGGTCTTGAATGCTTTTTGCCTCGCCTCTGCCGACAGGCTTTCGATCCAGGTAGTCAGCCAAAATCCTTCGACTTTGAGATTTTTGAAAATCAGCAATCCAGAATTAAGGGGAATACTCTCAAGGCTCAGCAGGCCAAAAACCATCATTCGGCCTCCCGGACGAAGACTCGCCAAAGCCCTTGCACCCAATGCGCCGCCGACTGCATCAAACACCACATGTACTCCTTCCCCAGTCTTTTCCATGACTACTTTTTGAAGCTTTTCGGTTTCGGTGTTTATCACCAAATCGGCCCCCATTTCTGTCAAATAGTCCTTTTGGGCATCCTGCCTCACCGTACACGCGACTTTGATGCCTTTTTGCTTCGCAAATTGTATGGCCAATTTCCCAAAGGCGGAAGCGCCCGCAGTGATCAAGAGCCAATCCCCGGCTTGGAGCCCGCTGGTTTCAACCATGGCATATGCGGTCAAAGGATTGACAAAGGCCTGACAGGCGATCTCGTCGGGCATCTGAGGCGGAACGGGAATGGCCATGGCAGCAGGCACGCAGACGTACTCCTTCCAGGTTCCAATGGCCGTGAAGACGACCTTTGTGCCGACGGGAATCGTGTTTTTCTCGTCGGTTTTTTCCACAATTCCCACCGCTTCAAAACCAGCGCTACTGGGAAGTCTCGGCGTAATGCCGTACATCCCCCTGACAAACATGATGTCGGAGGGGTTGATATTGCGTGCGGTTACCTTGATCAGAACTTCGTGCGCCTTTGGTTGGGGAATCGCCGCCTCTTCGAGTTTCAAAACCTCAGCAGGCAGACCGGTGTGGTGGAAAATGATTTGTTTCATCTTTGGATTATTTGGGTAAATCTGGAAAGGCAAGATAAGTAAAAATCACAGCCATCGTGCCCCGAAGCCTCCAAAACCCCAAAGAAACCGGGATTGTTTCCATCGTTATGGAATGAGGGTTTTCAAAAACACAAAACCGATATGCTGAAAACCTACTGTCAAAAAATAGGGGCCGCATTGATGCAGTTGGCAGTTAAACTTCAAAAAAGCTGCCCGACGTCGTCCACGATCTGAATTGCATTTTGTTGAATGGGCAATTGTCGATAATTAGTTCGGATTTTTAGGCCAGTGATAGCCAATCAACGATTGTTTTTCTAACTTGTCGATAAACTCAAATAACCTTTAGAAATGGATTTATCATCACTCTTTTCTCTAGAAAACAAGGTAGCCTTGATCACAGGGGCAAGTAAAGGGATAGGTTTTGCCATCGCCGAGATTTTTGCCGCTGCAGGAGCGAAAGTGGTCATCAGCAGCCGAAAGCAGGAATCATTGGACGAAATGGCGGCCCAACTTCGGCAAAAAGGCTACGATGTCACCGGCATCGCCTGCCATGTCGGCCAAATGGACGCCCTCGAAAAACTCGTCGATGCCACCGTCAAACAGTACAACCAAATCGATATCCTCGTCAACAATGCCGCGACCAATCCGGTATATGGACCTGTCCACGATACGACTTTGGAGGCATTTGATAAGATCATCGACGTCAACCTGAAAGCGCCTTTCCACCTGATGAACCTGTGTTTCCCGTACTTGAGGGCCTCTTCCGGTGCATCTGTAATCAACATCAGTTCGATCGGTGGAATATCTCCCGAACCTGGCTTGGGCATCTACAGCGTCAGTAAAGCTGCCTTAATTTCCCTTACCAAGGTATATGCCAAGGAATGGGGTGACCACAAGATCCGCGTCAATGCGATTTGTCCCGGCCTGATCCAAACAAAATTTGCAGAGGCCTTGTGGAGCAACGAAAAGCTCATGCATCAGATGATGAAGATGATGGCGATAAAGCGCATTGGCGCTCCTGAGGAAATCGGTGCTGCGGCCTTGTTTTTGGCTTCCGCAGCTTCATCTTACACAACGGGGAGTATCGTCACCGCAGACGGGGGATTCACGATTTAAGGTTAGCGCATGGAATTTATCACCCAATTTTCAGGAGAAAATGTGCAGCGCTTGCTGCCGAGATATGAGGCATTTTTGGAAGAAAATGTATTCCCAATCGAAATGGAGGCCATCTATGGTTCGTTCAGAAACACCTTGCCCAAACTGAAAGCTATAAGGCAAAAGGCCAAGGATTTAGGCTTATTTGCGCCACATCTTCCGATCTCTTCAGGTGGGCTGGGGCTAAGCCTAACGGAATTTGCAGAAGTCTCCCGCATCTTGGGAAGAAGCCCCTTGGGACATTATATCTTCAACTGCAACGCCCCCGACATCGGCAACATGGAGCTGATGCACAAATTTGCCCATGCGGAGTTAAAGGAAAAATACCTGCATCCATTGGAAAAAGGCGTTATCCGAAGCTGTTTCGCGATGACCGAACCGCAGCATGCGGGAAGCAATCCAGTCCATCTTTCTACGACCGCGGTCAGGGAAGGAAACGAATACATCATCAATGGTCACAAATGGTTTACCACAGCCGCCGACGGGGCGGCATTTACGATCGTGATGGCTGTCACCGACCCTGCAAACCCGAATCCCTATCAGCGGGCAAGCATGATTTTGGTGCCATTGGATAATCCGGGCTACAAATTGATACGCAATATCCCCATCATGGGCGATGCCGGCGAGGATTATCTCTCCCATGGGGAAGTGAGGTTCACGAATTGCAGGGTGCCAGTCAGCAATCTCATCGGCAAGGAAGGAGAAGGTTTTGCCTTGGCGCAGGAAAGACTCGGACCCGGCCGCATCCATCATTGCATGCGCTGGATTGGCATTTGTGATCGGGCCTTGGAAATGATGTGCCGCCGTGCCATTGCCCGGGAACTCGACCCGGGTAAGCCTTTGGCAGCCCAGCAAACCATCCAAAACTGGATCGCCGAAACTGCAGCCTCCATCAAGGCCTCCGCCCTACTCGTCATGGCGACCGCCCATAAGATCGATACCCAAGGTGCCAAAGCCGCAAAAGAGGATATATCCACGATCAAGTTTTTTGTATCGGATGTATTGATGAAAACCTTGGACCACGCGATCCAAATCCATGGCGCACTCGGCATTACCGATGATACGCTCCTCTCCTTTTGGTACCGACACGAGCGTGGGGCACGGATTTATGACGGTCCGGATGAGGTGCATAAATCAGTTTTGGCAAAGAAAATCCTCAAACAATACGCGCAGGGATGAACAAGGAACCACAAGGACTGGAAAACCTATTCCCCTATCTGGAAGCCCATCTGGACATTCACGCCACGGATACCGTCATTACCCAATTCAAAGGCGGCTACTCAAACTTGACGTTTTTGATTCATACACCGGAAAAGGACTGGGTCTTGAGAAGGCCTCCATTGGGACTCAGGATTGCCAAGGGGCATGATATGGTGCGGGAGTATCGGATTTTGGAGGCTTTGCAAAAAGCAGGTTATAATAAAGTCCCCAAGCCCGTCCTATGCTGCGAAGACGAATCTGTCATTGGTGCGCCTTTTTTCATCATGGAAAAAGTCGATGGGCTGATCCTGCGCAACAAGATTCCCGCAGACTTGGACTTAGGTCCAGGTTTTTTCCATCAACTATCCATCAATACCCTCGACGGGCTGTTGGAACTCCACCAATTGGAAATGGAGCAATCCGGCTTGGCGAAAATGGGCAAACCTGAGGGATATGTGGAAAGACAGGTAATTGGCTGGTCGGAAAGGTACTTACATGCCAAGAGCCATGAGTTGACCGAAATGGAGCGCACAAGTCGCTGGTTGCTGGAAAATATGCCTAAAATCGAGTTTAGTGGCTTCATCCACAACGACTACAAATATGACAACCTTGTCTTGGAAAGTCCAGGAAACCCAAACATCAAGGCCGTTTTGGATTGGGAAATGGCTACCGTCGGCGATCCCTTGATGGATTTGGGAACGAGTTTGGCCTATTGGGCCGAGCCGGACGATCCGGTTATCCTCAAATTGTTCAACTTGACGCATTTCCCTGGAAATTTTACGCGGCAGGAAGCCATTCAATATTATGCATCCAAAAGCCCCCTACCATCGGACAATATGTTGTTTTACTATGCCTTTGGGCTATTCAAGGTGGGCGTGATCGCACAGCAAATATTCAAGCGCTACTCCTTGGGCTTCGCGAAAGATGAGCGATTTGCCGGCCTGATCCATGTGGTCGAAGCCTGCGGCAAAAAAGCCATGAAAAGTATTGAAACCGAAAAGATTTAAACCGAAGACCATGAAAATCAAAAATGTTTGCATCCTTGGCGCTGGTACACTTGGTACCCGTGTGGCTCTCCAGGCCGCGTTATCGCAATTCAACGTCCGCATTTACGATATCAACCCAAAGGCCTTGGATACATCCAAGAAGACAATGGAAACGATCGTCCACCAATTGGCGAAAAGCAGTGGTTTTGAAGCGGACTCGGGGTTGAATGCGATTCAAGGCATTTTTTTCACCGACAACCCACAAGTTGCGGTACAAGATGCCGACATCATCAACGAAAGCGTTTTGGAAAATGTGAAGGTGAAAAATGAGGTTTGGGAACTGTTTGGCCAAATAGCGCCTGAAAAGACCATCTTTACCACAAATACCTCGTTTCTCTTACCCTCCATGTTTGCAGAGATTTCGGGAAGACCGGAGCGGTTCTGCGCACTTCATTTCCACGATGTGTTTTATGCGAAGGGCGTGGACATCATGCCACATCCCGGCACTGATCCAAAATTGATTCCTGTTTTGGAGGCATTTGGTAGGTCCTTGGAACAAGTGCCTGTCGTGATCCAAAAAGAAAACCATGGCTATCTGTTCAATGCCATGCTTGGGGCGATTCTCAGCACGGCCGGCAAACTGCTTGCGAATGGTGTCGGAAGTGTCGAAGCCATCGATAAATCATACATGGTCAACTTCCGCGTGGATATGGGACCTTTTGCCATCATGGACAGCATCGGTCTGGATACGGTATGGCATGTGACGGTCAACAACAACGAGGAAGGCTCGAAGGCTTTTGCGGCCCTGCTCAAAGGAATGCTGGATCAGGGAAAAGCAGGCGTAAAGTCGGGTGAAGGGTTTTACAAATACCCCAATCCTGCTTTCAGGCAGCCTGGTTTTCTGTCCTGAACAAAATCGAACTTCATAAGTTTTTTTAATGGGAATCTGGAATTTGACTTATTCCCGTATATTACATTGCCTTTTCATCCACAACTAAGCGCATGAGGTTATTTATGACTTTTTTGCTGTCGATGCTTTTTTGCATTTCCAGCGCCCAAGAATTCTTTTCCGATTTCGAAAACCTGCCTCAAAGCATTTTTTCCCAAGCGATGTTAGTCGATATGGGTGAGGAAAGAATCAGTTTCGATGAACTGCTAAAACGAGAGTCAACACTCACCTTTTCCCCTCTCGGAAATCCAAACACAAATCTCGGCTTCACGGACCACCAATATTGGGTGAAATTCTCTTTGAGCAACCCTGGCAAAAAGCCACAGCGTATCTTCCTAGAAACAGGTCGGCCCATCACCGACGTGGTGGAACTTTACCAGGTGAATGAAAGTGGTATGGAGTTTCGCCAAAATAGTGGGGACTTGGTACCCTTTGATGCACATCCTTTTCGGCATCGGAAAATAATCTTTCCGATCGAACTGGAAGCGGGAAAATCCTACACCTTTTACATCAAATATGAGAGCGATGGGGAAGTCATCAACCTTCCGCTGAATCTATTTGATGCGGAGGCCATGGTTGAGCAGTCTTATTTCGACCAGTTGATATTTGGCGCCTTTTATGGGATCTTGTTGTTGGCCGGCGTCATCTATTTGTTTTTCTACTTTGGCATCAGGGAAAAAAGCTTTCTTCTCTATTCGGCTTATGTGTTGTCGATCATCCTTTTGCACCTTTCGTTGGATGGGTATTTCTTTCAGTATTTCACTCCTGACGGAGGTTGGTTTTCCCAGCAAGCAGTATTGATTTTTGCCACCTTGTCTGCTATGGCCTTTGGCAGATACGGGCAGATCTACCTCGACGTAAAATCCTATAGTCCCGGACTACACAAGTCGTTCAATGGCCTGATGCTGATTTTGATTGGGCTGTTGGTCTTGGTGCTTGTTGTTCCCGCAGGGCAGAAGTTTTATTACCCCTCAGTCAACCTGTTGGGGATTTTGGTCCTCTTCCATGTGATTTCGGCCTTGGTAATGGGCTACATCCGCAGCAAAAAGCCGGATATTTTTTTCAGTTTGGGTATCGCGTGTTTTTTCCTTGGCTTCACGGTCTTTATCCTGAACAACTTCAGCGTGCTGCCCAACAACTTCATCACCGAGTTTAGCTCCAAATTGGGTACTGGACTGGAGGTCATGTTCCTTTCGCTATCCATGTCCAACAGGATCCGATTGCTGAAAAGCGAAAAGGAAAAAATGCAAGCCATCGCGCTTCAACAATCAGAAGAGTCCAATCAGATCAAATCGTTTTTCCTGTCCAATATCAGCCACGAACTCCGGACGCCACTCAATGCCATCATTGGACTCTCCAAAACCATCAAAGACAATATCCCTGACCCCGCAATCAAGGGTAACCTGGAGGTAATAGAATATTCTTCGCTTGGCTTACTCAATGCCATCGACGACATTTTGGACTATTCCAAGATTGAGAAAAAAGAACTTAAGTTGGAATATAAACCCTTTGATCTGCACAGGGTCGTCAAGGAAGTGCACAGTATGACCGAGAAGCAAGCGAGTGACAAAGGTCTCAAATTTGTCTTCGAGGAAATCATGCAAATGCCGAATTTCGTCATCGGCGACCGGACCCGAACTAGGCAGATTCTGCTCAATGTTCTGAGCAATGCGATCAAGTTTACCCATGAAGGTCAAGTGAAACTCGCCATCAAAACCGAAGCCATCGGAGAAAACCGAAGCAAAATCGTATTCACGATTGCAGATACCGGCGTTGGAATCCAGGCTGAAAAACTGGACAGGATATTCGAATCCTTTATCCAAGAGCAAATTGACGACAAACGAAAATTTGGGGGATTCGGCTTGGGACTCTGTATCGTCAAAGCTCTCGTAGACCAATACGGCGGCAAGCTGAACCTTGATAGTACTCCCGGACTGGGCACTAACGTTTCAATCGTTTTGGAACTTGACCAGCCGGAGCCAAAACCGCAACCCGAACTACCCAAGGCAGCAGCATTCGAATTGGCACAAAAGCATTTGCTCGTGGTAGAGGACAATCCAGTCAACCAATTGGTAATGAAATCCATCCTGAAAAAATGGAAAAACACCAGCTTCGATGTGGCTTTCAACGGATTGGAGGCTTTGGATAAACTGAAAGCTGGAAAGTTCGACTTGATTCTGATGGACCTCCAAATGCCCGAAATGGATGGCTATGAAGCGACAGAGGCTATCCGAAAAGGGGCCTGCGGCAGTGCTTACCAATCTATCCCCATCATTGCCGTAACCGCTGACGCCACGGAAAAAGCAAAATCCCGCGTCTTCGAAGTCGGTATGGACGACTATACCACCAAGCCGATTGATGCCGAAATTCTTTACTCCAAGGTTAAAAACGCCTTGGTGCTGCAGGCTGTGGAACTTAATGGAATTATTTAATTGCCGATCTGAGACTCAACCAAACTTTCCCGATTTTGTCAACTTTCTCGATTCAATAGATACCGACCATCAAAGTCCGAATCTATACTGTACACCGGTAATTATTTGTTGCCTGGTACCAAGAAAACCATATTCCAGCCTTAGCATCAAGTGTTTGCTGAATTGATATTGGGTTCCAACAATAAAATTCCAAGCGTTGGCAGGTCTTTTGTCCATTGAGTATTCGACAGTAGAATACTGATCATCATTCAGTGCAGCATCTGCCGCGACAAGTATCTGACTTGCCCTAGTCAGTGCTGAGTTAGCGGCATTGTACTTCGCTATATTGATCGGATTTCTTTGGTCAGTCGGTGAAAGTCCTTCCCACCAAGTATCAACCTGGGTCTGCGCATTTTCGACTTTCTCAAATCCTAGGTCAATTTTTGGCTGTAACTCCTCAACGGGTACGACGTCGCTGAGCTTAACAGAACCATTGGTCTCTGAATTGAGGTGAACTCTAAAGGCACCGACCCAAACTGCTACAGCCCTTTGAGGCTTTTCGAGTTTGAAGTTTTTTCCAAGCCTGGGCCCGAAAATGAATGTTCTTGCAGGCTGCGTCAACTGCGGTACATCTGTCCATGCCACATTCATATCAAGGGCCAAAAAGCCCCCTCCGACACCAATGGTAGGTGTCATTCCTATTCCAAAAGTGCTGGCATTGAAATCAACTTTGGAGCCTGATGTCATTACCTCGGTATAATTATTTGTAGAATCTGGGAGCCAAAGTCCAAAACCAACATCCGTAGATGCTTGGGTACGTCCCAAAATCGCATAAACATTTAGGAATGGGAACAACCAGATATCAGGCCTCACCGAAACGGCACTCGCAGCAGCGACCGCCTTGTTGAACCGGATCAAGTCGTCAACATTGTACATTTGCCCACCATTAAATCCCACCATCAAGTTATCTATGACGATGTCCGATTCTTGCCAAAAATATTGGGAACTCAACCCTGCAGAATATGGAAGATCATACCCTGCCTTTGTTGCCTTCGCTCCCCATATCGGCAATGAATAAGGGTATTCTGAATCTTTAAGACTATCCCTTTTGGATTGATTCTTCTCACCGACTACTTTATTCGTAAAAACCTGCGCATGTGCACCGGAGATTACCAACAAAAATGCGACACTAAGTAAATACAAAGATCTCATGGGAATTTTGCAGACTTTTGTTGAAGATGTTAGAAAGATGAACACTAAGGGATAATTGACTTATCGCTGATAACAAAAGGCGATCAATATTCCTTTGCACTGTATAAATATCGTGAAAAATGAATGAAGAATTGTTTCGTACGAGGGAAATTGTTGGCATAATCCACACCTGTCGAAATGGACGCTTTCGCCTCAATAGCGAACAATTTATTTTTGAGAACTTCTGAATCCATCAGAGTTAGTAGAGCTTAGATGGCAGACCCTATGATGTCGCACTAATACCTATTCTTTCAAGAAAATTGCAACCTTAAATCGGTCTCTGATTCGCCAATCATTAAAATTTAGCAAATTAAACTCGACTAAGGTGCGAAATACAGGTCGGTGTCCGGATGCTTTCAATAATCTAAAAACTCACATTTAGTGTCCCGACGTTAATTTTTTTATCTTTACCTAAAGCGATTCAATGCCAATTATTTTCTATCCCAATGAACGAGCACCCGATAATTATATTCATGGCATTATTGATATTGGCTTTTGGAATTTTCTCCAAAAAGGTCGAAAAAACGATAATCTCTCCTCCCATGGTTTTTGTTTTAATTGGGTTGATAGTTAGCTTTTTGGGGATTGAGTTTTTGGAAGAGGGACCAAAAGCTGGGATTGTTAAACCTTTCGCCGAACTGACCCTAATCCTTGTCCTGTTTATTGACGCATCGACCATTAACCGCAATGTACTGAGGTTGGATATGTCGCTGCCGTTAAGGTTGTTATTAATTGGATTGCCACTCACAATGTTGCTAGGAGCGCTGCTGGCATTACCTCTTTTTCCTGAAATTAGCACGGTAGCGTTGGTTATGATGGCATTCATTTTATCCCCAACTGATGCTGCGTTGGGGCAGGCTGTAGTCACAGGAGAGCAGGTTCCATTGAGAATCAGACAGACAATCAACGTCGAAAGTGGATTAAATGACGGTATTGCCCTCCCTCCGATTTTGATTTGTTTCGCCATACTTTCTGGAAAAGCCGGAGGCAGCACAGATTTCTCTTATTGGTTTACCTTTATTGTCAAGCAATTCCTTTTTGGTCCGATCATCGGTGGGTTTGTTGGCTGGCTGGGCGGAGTCATTGTGGAAAAATATTCCAAAAAAGGATGGATGAGCCATACTTACCAAATGTTGGCATCCGTTGCAATTGCCATTCTTGCATATTCCTTGGCCGAACATTTGGGTGGCAACGGATTTATCGCGGCCTACTTTGCAGGATTGATGCTAGGAACACAATCTGAAATGATAAGAGAAAGGATACGGGAATTTGGAGAAGCTGAAAGTCAGGTTCTGATCATGTTCATATTTCTTCTTTTTGGAATGATCCTCCTTCCGATATCTTATCAATACTGGGACTGGAGGGCTTGGGTGTATGCTGTTTTGAGCTTGACTATTATCAGAATATTACCTGTGGCCCTGAGTCTCATAGGATCTGGCCTGGACAGAAAAACGGTCCTGTTCATAGGGTGGTTTGGACCTAGGGGAATCGCTTCCGTGCTTTACCTTCTGATGGCAGTAATCCAATTGGGTGTAGAGGGATATGAAAAAGTAACTGCGGTAATTTCATTGACCGTCTTCTTAAGCATTTTTCTTCATGGCCTAACCGCCCTGCCATTTTCGAAGCTCTTTTCTGAAAAGGACGAAAGCCCATCGCCATCCAAACAAACATGAGTCTTCACCACATCATTCTCTTCAAAACTCTCAAACTTCGAGTCTAAGTCTGCTTGAATTGCAACAGGGTTTTACAAAATCGCTACCTGAATTCGGGCATGAAAAAATTGTGTTGCACCTTTCAGTTCGAACCGATGCAAAATCCCATAGCCGTACGCTAATTCGAACCTCAGGGATCGCGACATATACCAATTGATCATAGGAGTCAGCCTCCAAAACCTGCCCCCCGCTACTACTCCCCCGTCTAAGTCAAGGTTTGAAATCCGAACCAACCCTTCAAGTTCCCCAAATCCGCCTTTAAAAACGGATTTATTCACGGGTACAAACGCATACACCCCACTCGTGGTACTGTAGGGTCTCGACGCACCCGTGAGAATGTAACTGATAACAGCTTCTCCTCCATGAAAAAGCACTTTCCCTGCGTTGTTTACTTCAAACTTGTGCCAATGGTACTCTGAACCGATCATTAGTGGACCCTCGGTGTAGTAAATCTCCGCCCCAACGTGATTGGAGTGTTTCGATTTGAAGTTATCCGTGTCAATAAAAAAAGGTGCGGGATTGGATTCTGGGCGCGATTTTAATCTCATCTCCCCCGATTCAACCTTTCCAAATCGATAGCTTAGTCCTAAATGAAGTTGCTTATTCTCCCTCGGTTGAAAGATAGGAAGCCACCCTATTCTCGCCGCAGTTTGCCAGCTGTAGGTCGAAAACGCCTGGCTTCTTGAAAAGAAATCATCGTAGATTCCTACATTCCACAGGATTCTTTTCTTTGGCCAAAAGCCAATCCACTTAATCCCATCGGCCAAAATCGGAATAACGTCCAATGCCATTTGCCGCTCCATGGTCCAGCCTGCATAACCATTCATGACCTTGTTGAGTGAATAACCTTCTTTGGTCCTTCCGACGAAAATATGGCCTGAAATCTCCGGTACAGCAATGGTCACCCCGGATTCGCGCATAAACCATTCCCGAGTGGGTCCATCGTACATGAGTCCTGCCTTCCAGGATATCATTCTCTTGGTCCGGAGTTGTCCGTTAACAAGAATCCTAAAATCACGCGGTTTGAACTGATTTTCAAGCGAAAGCCCGGCGGAATCCATTTGTTGCATTGCGGCGGCGTCCTGAGAATAACCAGCAAACTCATAAAGAAAACCCATGCCGACCCGTAAGCTGCTGAATCGCCCGGTAAATATGATTCGGTTCTTGAGGAATTTCTTCTTCTCGAGGGAATCGATCGGTTCCAAATATTCTCCCATTGTTCCATCAGGAATGAGTCTCCTCTCTGTTTCTTGAGCAACTGCCAAAGAGGTAATAAAAAGCAAAGTCAGGATTAGCCTGACGGCTAATCCTGAAGGGAAAACAATCGCTGACAGTCTAATACAAAAATCCTGAAGCATTTTTTTGTCTTTTGCAACAGACATCAATGCTATGTGTAGCACTTTTTTTATCTGGCTAAAAAATTCCAAGCGGAGTAATAAATCCTACCGTAAACCTTCCTGTGGTGCTGTTCTGTGCTCCAAATCGGTTCTGGGCATAATCCGAATAGTCATAAACCCTCCCTACCCAGTTGGCGAAAAACCGAAAATTCAGGTTACTCCAAGGGTACACCTCGACAGCAGGAATAAAGCCCCACGCGTTCCGTATGTTTTGCTCGCCTGTAAGGTTTTCGGGATCGTTGAAGCTATTGTTCCAATTGGCAATATCGAGCATGCCCACGAAGGTAAGGTGTACTTTTTGGCTCACGATATAGCGTAGGTTGATCCAGTGACCGATGTAAACAGTATTAGACACAGAATATGGAAACAAATCATCTGGAATTGTTTGGCTAACGATACCTGTGCGGTCCAATCGCTCATCACTCCATTTGAAATCATAGATAAATCTGAATCTCGGAAAGAAATTGAATTCGTTACCTAGTGCTATGTAGTTCATATTTGCACTCCGTCCGCTTAGATCCTGCGCTTCATTAAAAAGGGAGTAGGACCAGATAGTCTTCAACTTTCCATCAAACAGGCTTCCTCGCCAATTGGAAACGAAGGCCAAAGGTGCCTTGGAAGCCGTGTAATTAGGCTGGGTCCCATACAATTCCTCGAAAGTTTTGGTTCTTGAGTCGAGTATCTGAAAGGTCCACTGATTTTTTGCGCTTGGGGTGTAGGTGAATCCTACACCACTCAGGAAGTTGTCTGCGTACTCTACAATGTCCGAATATTCGTAGATATCGATTGGATTCCAATCAAATTCCCAAGCCCCCCAATCAGCACACATCTTTCCGGCTGAAATACTCCATCTTGAGTTTATGTCCACGCGGATATGGGCCAAATCTACAGATCGACTTAAATTGTCTAGAGACTCAGAAGTCTGCGCACGGGTATACCGATCCCGAAATCGGAAAAAAACCTTTTCGTGGACTTGTCCCCGAATCTCCAAACGAAACTGCTCATTTTTGAACCTGGATTGCGTGTATGCTCCGTCGACAAATTCATTTCGAAAGGCATAATTCATGTTGGCAATCATGCTCACATTTTTGAGCAAGCCCTGCTTGGACTCCGGGATCAGGGTTCTTATGGACGTAGTGTCACCAATCTGACGCTCTTGTTTTTGCGCCCACACAAAAGCGGGCAGCATGAAAAGCAAAAGCATCCATATTGCACTGTTGAATGATTTCATACCGGTATCATTTACAGAGTGAAAGAATAATTTGTATTACTTATTGATAGGAATGACTACTTCTGCCCTGTCAAAGCAGCGGGATCCAATAGCTTTTTGATTTGATCTTCGGTCAGCAGTTTCTTCTCCCGGATGAGTTCAAGTATTCCTTTTCCGCTTTCCAAGGCTTCCTTGGCCAGTTCAGTGGTTTTCTCATAGCCCAAAACTGGATTGAGCGCAGTTACAATCCCAATCGTCGTTTCGAGATAGCGTTTTAAAACCTCTTCATTGGCAGTGATTCCATCAATACAGTTGGTGCGGAACAAAGGCATCACCTTAAAGAAAAGCGCTTGAGATTCCATGATTGAAGTAGCGACCACGGGCTCGTAGGCATTTAGCTGCAGTAGACCGTCGCGGGAGGCTATCGTGACTGTCACATCATTTCCCATTACTTTGTAGCACACCTGGTTCATCACTTCGGGCATTACCGGATTTACTTTTCCGGGCATGATCGACGAGCCCGGCTGCAATGCCGGCAAATTGATTTCAAAAATCCCATTTCGCGGACCGGATGTAAGGAAAATCAAGTCACTGCTGATTTTGGACAAGGTTACCGCAAGATTTTTATAAGCTGAAGAAAACATCACAAAGCCTTGCATGCTGCTGGTAGCTGCAATCAGGTCCTTTGGTCCGACAAAAGGCTTTCCCGTGATTTTAGCAATCTGTGCCACGCACTTCTCTGCATAACCGGGCGACGCAGTAAGTCCGGTACCAATTGCCGTCGCCCCCATGTTGATCTCATACAAGTAGGTTTCACTTTTACGGAGTACCTCTATGGCGCCGTCAATTTGTGAACCAAAGGCGTGGAATTCTTGACCCAGCGTCATCGGCACGGCGTCCTGACCTTCGGTACGGCCCATCTTTACCAGGTTTTTGAATTCCTCGCCTTTTTTGTGAAAGGCTTGTGCCAACAACTCCGCTTCTTTGATCACTTTGTCATTATGCAATATCAGCGCAATATGAATAGCGGTAGGATACACATCGTTGGTCGACTGACCCATGTTGAGGTCATCGTGGGGTTCGATGAATTGATACTCTCCCTTTTTCTTACCCATCATCTCCAGCGCGATGTTAGCCAATACCTCGTTGGCATTCATGTTGGCAGAAGTACCCGCACCACCTTGGTAAAGGTCTGTTAAGAACTGATCATGATATTTGCCATCTATCACGGCAAGGCAGGCCTTCTCGATAGCCGCCATCCGCTCTGGCTGCATTCTACCTACCTCCGTATTGGCGCGGGCAGCCGCCAGTTTTACGATCGCATAGGCCTTGACATAATCTGGGTAAAAATTGGTCTTTACGCCACTGATTGGAAAATTCTCGAGGGCACGGAGGGTTTGAACGCCATAGTACGCATCATGTGGGATCTGCTTTTCTCCCAACAAATCCTTTTCCGTACGGAATTGAGGGGGCTGTTCAGCCGGTGTTTTCTTTTGTGCCTGTGCATACTGAGGGGCAAATAGCATCAGTATCGGCAATGCGATGATTAATTTGATCTTATTCATACCTTATGCTAGTTCAACTATGAAAATGGATGTTTAGACTTCACGGGCTGCAACTGGAAATCGTCTATGGATTTTTTCCCAGCCTACATCGAAATACCTCCCCTTCGAAATGACGTTCATAATACGCGTTAGTAGGTGAAGAAAATCTCCTGCAATTGCTTCCTGTCTTTTGTTCTTGTCAGGGCCAGCATCAGCAATACCCTTGCCTTCTGAGGAGTCAGGTCATCCGAAACGATGGTACCCAATTCATCGTCATTGATTTCGTCATGCAGCACTACCCGGCCGGACGGTGCCCGGCTGGCACGGCAAACTACAATACCGGCGGCAACCGCGCGTTTCACGGCATCCATATAGGCCTTGTTGAAGTTGCCATTACCCACACCGGCGATTACGATGCCATCCACTTTCTTGCTGATGAGGAAATCAATTTGATCCCCCGGGGCATCGGCATACATGTACACGATATCAACCCTTGGTAATTTGGTATCAGCTCTTAGCTGAATGGGTTTAGGGGGGTTCACTTCCCGAACAGATCGTGAGTAATATTCAACCCTTCCGTCGTAAGCTTGGCCAATAGCGCCTGTATTAGGAGAATCAAAAGCATTCGTTTTGGTGGTGCTCATCTTCATCACTTCCCGTGCATCGAAAATGCCTTCATTGAAACTTACCAGTACACCCCTGCCTTTCGTTTCGGGATTAATCGCTACCGTAATGGCATCGTACAAATTCTTCGGACCGTCAGCGCTAATCGCTGTAGCAGGACGCATCGATCCGGTAAGTACTACCGGCTTGTCAGATGGAATTACCAAATCAAGAAAATATGCGGTTTCTTCCTGCGTATCGGTACCGTGTGTTACGACGATGGCATCGGCTTCATTCTTGGCAAAAATTTCATTGGCGCGAATTGCCAGTTTTTTCCAGATTTCAATGGTCATATCCTGGCTGCCTACGGAAGCAATCTGCTCACCGGAAATATTCGCGATCTTCTTTACGGAAGGGATCGTTCCAATCAGATCGTCAATTGGGATTTTTCCGGCTGTGTAGCCGGCCCTGTCAGCAGATGCCCCTGCCCCTGCAATCGTTCCGCCTGTTGCCAAAATTATCACCCTTGGCAATTGAGGCTGATTCTGGGCCTGAACTTGAATTACCAGGACCAGAAATGCAAAAATTGAAATTAGCGTTTTCATGTTGTTGCAATTTTAGTTTTTATTAATAATTAAGTTGTCTACAATAAGAAGGTGGCCTTTACAATAGTATGGAGTGAAATAGCAACCCTGCTAATACCGATGCAGTAGTGGTAACAAGACCTGGAAGCATAAAACTGTGGTTCAAAACGTACTTGCCGATTCGCGTCGTACCGGTACGATCAAATTGAATAGCTGTCAGCAATGTTGGATATCCCGGAATAAAGAAGTGTCCATTGCACGCCGGAAAAATCCCAATGAGATAAGCAGGCGGCAATCCAAGCGCCAGGCCCAGCGGCATCAAAGCCTTGACTGTCGAAGCCTGGCTATATAGCAACATGCTAAGCATAAAGAGCGCAATGGCAAAGGACCAAGGATAGGAAGACACGAGTTCCCCCAATGTCCCTTGAATCACCTCGAAGTTATTTTCCATAAAGGTTCCGCTCATCCAAACCACACCAAACACGGCAATAGTGGCCTGACCAGCCGAAGCGAATAGACTTGCCTTGGTAACCGCAGCCGCGGTGGTGTTGGCAAACAATATGATAAAGCCGGTTGCTGCCAGCATTACAATCATGATCATGGAAGGCATGAGTACATGCCCTGCTTCATTCACCGCAAACCCGGGAGAAAATCCAGGTTTGTCTCCAAACTCCGGTAAAAAGGTGGGAAAAGAACCCAACACAACTACAGCCACCACAGCCAATCCAAAAATTACCACTGATTTGATAGCACCAGGTGCTAGAATAAATTCTTTTGTTTTTCCCGTGCCTTCCAAGTTAGTGGCAAAGACGGGATCTTTTATCCGTTCCTGAAATTCCGGGTCATCGCTCAATTCTTTCCCGCGTCTCCACACGAACAATATCCCAACCATCACACCTACTAGCGTAGAAGGAATACCAACCACCAAAATATCAGCTAGCTGAACACCTGATGCCCCCAATACGGTGAGCAAGGCAGCAGCAGCAGCCGATACCGGACTGGCGGTTATGGCCATATGAGCAGCGGTTACGCTCATACTCATGGCCCGTTCAGGACGAATACGGTTCTTAATCGCCACCTCAGCGATAATTGGCATGATGGAATAGGAGATATGTGCAGTTCCGGCAAAAAGAACAAATGCGTATGTGACAAGTGGTCCAAGCAGGGTGATCTGTTTGGGGTTTTTCCGAAGAATCTTTCCCGCTATTTGCACGAGGTAATCCATGCCACCGGCTGCTTGCAAGGCAGCAGCAGCCGTAACCACACTTAGAATGATCAGCATCACCTCAAGAGGCGGATCTGCGGGTTGAATGCCAAACCCAAACATAAAAATCAGAAGTCCGATCATGCCCATCACTCCCAGCCCAATGCCTGACATTCGGGCACCAAGGAAAATACAAAACAGCAGAACAAGCAGTTGTATAAGTATCACTTGGGATTGATTTAATTGTCAATCAATTTGAAAACATCAACTCGCAGTGGTTACAAATCAGAATATTATTCTTTCCAACAGGATTTATTGAAATTAACTTCGATGATTTAGGTAAAAATAGCGTCTTTTATCCGTGGGAATCATGATAAAAATCATTCTTCGTAATGGAAAAGGGAACGTCACCGTTCAAAAAAAAACCAAAACAGGAATCCTCTCCAGACAATATAAAATCAAATGGTATCTGTTTTTTGACCGAAAACTAAACTTGACTAAACTTAATATTACAGGATAAAATCAACGGGCGAAAGTTAAAATCCCAGGCTTGATAGAAAAGAAAAATCAAACATAGTCTATCAATAAATAAAATCAATTTAAGCTAAAAACTACTCGTAAATTGTAGCACTCCGCGTACCCTTTGGTTCAAAATTGTTGCTCTGTATTTCTTGAATCAACAGCTTCGCATCAGATAGAATTTGGTGGATGAAGTCAAAAGTCAGGTTTTTGGCGGTCACTTTTGCGTAGAAAATCTCCCGCACGACGTTGTAAAAATGTTCTGCAACTTCCTTTGGCAAACCAATTTCCGCTGACCAAAGGTCCATTACACCCTGATTTATCTTGTTATTCACTTGGTTATAGGTGTCCCAAAAAAGCCTAATATGCCTATCCCTCAATAATTGCATTTGAAATAGAACGGTTCGCTTATTCTTCACCAAAAAGTGAATATAATCCGGATCATACTTTTTGATGGAAGCCATACCGACTACCATCTCATCTACATTCTGATGATGGCGTTCCATCAGTGAATCCAAAAGATGATCCATTGTTTTGAAATAATGGTAGAACCCTGATTTATTCAACCCCAAAACCCTTGCCAGCCTTTCCACTTGAAGTCCCTCTATACCATCCTCTCCAAACAACTCATATCCCTTCAAGACCCAATATTCTCCCTTATTGACTCTGCTCATAAAATGCGTTATCGGACCACTATAAACTTAAAAAAAATCAGGCTAATGGAAAAGAATAAAACAAGGAAATTTTTTAATCTTTCTCGAAAAAATCGATAAAAATATAATCAGGTACCTTCAGTTTTATACAAACCGGCAATAAACGGCCACCAAGTAGTCAAACCATTTTTTCTGTTTTCTTTCTAAACTACAACGTCCATAAACTAGCGTAAAGCCTTCTGGAAAATGATGTTGCAGAACGGTACCTTTATGTATCCAATTAGATTGTTGTGGAAAATTAGACGTGTATAAATGAACCAACTTATGGACAGGGTTTTGACAAGAGTTTTGATACCGTTTATCGCTAGTTTCCTATTGTGGAATTGCTATCCTGACGGACCGGAATTTTATGAAGATATGGATATTACATTCACTTCATTTGAGCGGGATTTTGATTTTCAGGCCAGAAGCACCTATTCTTTGCCCAATAAAATCGTGACTGATGTGGAAATCAAAAATGGTGACACCACCTATATTTTTATGAAGGATATCTATGCCATACCAATTCTTGAGGCAATCGAGCAAAACATGGCGGATTTCGGATGGGAAAAGGTAGCAATCAGCGAAAGCCCTGACGTGGTATTGACCCCGGGGGCAATAAGGAATACCACTCTGTTGTACAGTTATTGGTACAATTGGTGGTATGGAGGCTACTATCCCGGATGGGGATGGTATTATCCACCATTTTACACCGTGTCAAGCTACACGACAGGCTCGATGATCATCACCATGTCGGATCCCAATGTCGATAATCCCATCAATTTGACAAGGGCATCGTGGATCATGGTAGGCAATGGCTTGCTATCGGGAACGGGAAATATAGCGAGGATCACTGATTCAATTGATCAAGCATTCATTCAGTCACCCTATCTGAAACTAAACGACTAATATTTGTTATGAAAAAGATATTTGTTTTGGCGGCATTGATATTGATACTGGGCGACTTTTCGGCGAATGGGCAGTCCTATACCAACACTTCTTATTCAATAGCACTTCCGACCGGTGATCTTAATAGCTTTATTTCGGCACCAAGCTTTAGGGGGATTGCCTTTGATTACAGAAAGTTGATCAAGCCCAACATTGGAATTGGCCTGACTACAGGATGGAATACCTTTTTCGAGGAAAGGGCGTTTGCGACCTATACCATTGACAACCGATCATTGAGTGGAAAGCAATGGAGGTATATGAATAGTTTTCCGTTGTTTCTTTCAGGGGATTATTACCTCAAGCCGGGAGATGACCTCAATCCATACGTAGGATTGGGCGTGGGCACTATTTACAATAAGCGGGCCACGGATATGGGTATCTTCCGATTGGAAGAGGATGCCTGGAGTTTTGCCTTTCAGCCACAGGTTGGTTTCTTCTACTCTGTAAACCATTTTGCCGGCGTTTCAGTCGCCGTGAAATATTCCTACGGACTTGCCGCCGGTGACTTTAACGCTGCGCAGTCCTTCCTCTCGCTAAATATCGGCTATGTTTTCATGGGCAACTAGAAGTATATAAACCCAGCTTTATGTTAGAGATAGCTGAGGACGGAGATTTTTCCGTCCTCATTTGTTTAGAGCTAACCCCGATCAAACCTACAAAAAATGAAAAATCTGACCCGGTTCCTTTTCCTTATTTTTGCCGCCCAAATCCTTGCTTCTTCTTGTTCCTCCATCATGAAGACATATTCCTACAAGGACAAAAAAACAGATCTAAAGCAATACAAAACCTACGCCTGGATAAATTTGGATCATTTTGTAGAGGATAACAAAAAAGGGAACAAGCTCTACGCCAAATACATCCTTGATCTGGCCAACCAAGAATTGAAGAAAAAGGGATTCATCTTGGATGTTGAAAATCCAGATGCGGTATTTCTTTTTGATACACAAATCGAAAACCGAATCGCATACAATCAGGCTCCACAGGTAAGCGTGGGCGTGGGATTTGGAGGACCGGGATATTATGTCGGCGGGTATGTTCCCGTGGCTGGAGGACAAATTACCCAGGAGAATTACGATGAAGGCGTTTTATTTATCGAAATGTACGATACCAAAACCCAGAAGTTGGTTTGGAGAGGCTGGGCCCAAGAAAAGATTTCCTTCACGACAGACTTAGAAACAGACATACGTCGCGCAGTTGAGCAGATTTTTATGAGATTGCCCGTCAAACACAAATGAATAAGGCATTATTACCGAAACGAAAAGTAAAAAGCGGAATCTGATCAAATCCAACCGCTGCTTTGTTTCAATTACCTCGGTTGTGGTTTGTTGATACTTGAACTTTCACTTTTTGGACTGCATCCCAATATGTCTGCCCAGTTACGCATTTTCTCTACTGCGCTGTCTATGCCTTCGCCAAGCTTTCCAGACCTCTATCCAAAACACCCCAACAAAAGACACAAGCAATGCCATGGCGATGAATTGAATCCGCACCGCCTCAAATTTGAAGATGCCTTGGATAGGCGGGACGGTCAAAATCAAAATCAACAATACCACCGAAATCCCCAGAATTATGGGAATCAGTCTGTTGGGATACCCGAAGGTTTTGAGTACCGAATAATAAAAGGATCTGTTTACCAGAGTCAGGAAAACATTGCTCATGACGAGGGTTGTGAATATGATTGTACGGACTGTCTCAATGGACTCTCCGGAAACCATCACGAAATATCCCAATCCCAAAGTGGCAACGGTGATCAGCAAGCCTTGTACAACACTCAGGGAAAGTTCCGGCCAAGAGAAAAACGTCTGTGACATCTTTCGAGGGGGATTGTTCATCGAGTTGGGCTCAATCGGTTCGTTTTCAAAGACGATGGAGCAGGTTGGCCCCATGATTAACTCCAAGAATATCACGTGGATTGGCGTGAAAATGAGCACATATTCCCAGGACAAAACCAAAGGAAGCAGGACGATGAGAATAATTGGAATGTGAATGGAAATGATGTATTGGATAGCCTTTTTCAGGTTTTCATAAATTCTCCTCCCCAAGGCAACCGCCTCGGTCATATGACCCAAGTCATCATCCAACAGCACCAATGCCGCCGCTGACTTTGCGACTTCAGTCCCCCTTTTTCCCATGGCGATGCCGATATGCGCCGCCTTCAAAGCTGGACCGTCATTGACGCCATCACCGGTCATGGCTACGATTTCTCCATTGTTTTTGAGCGCTTGGACTACCCGCAGCTTTGCCTCGGGAAACATCCGGGCAAACACCTGGGTGTCCTTTACCCACTGTTGCAGCTCTGAAAATTCCATCAGCATCACTTCATCGCCCTTAAGCACCGAATCGGTAGACCGCAGCCCCACTTGCTGGGCAATCGCCGTCGCGGTAGTAGCGTAATCGCCCGTGATCATCTTTACCTCGATACCAGCCTCGTAAAATGTGTTGAGTACATTTTGGATGTTTGCCTTAGGGGGATCATAAAAGGCCATGAGACCCAAAAATTCAAAATCAAATTCATGCTGCGTAATGGGATAGACGGCAAGTCCGGCATCCGCCTTGCCTACCGCCAAAACCCGAAATCCTTTTTCCGTAAATGCTGCCACGTGTGCAAGAATCTTCACAATAGACGCCGTCGAGAGATCGCATTGGTTCATCAATCCTTCCACGCTTCCCTTCACAGCGATCACTTTTTCTCCATTTGGCTTTTCAAAAATGTGCGTCATGATGGGTGGCTTTCCGCTCAGCGGATACTCGTGTACCATCTTGAAGGAATTGCGCTCATCGACTGGCGCATGCCTTTCATAAAAGGCATGGATGGATTTTTCCATTGGGTCAAATGGCAAGACCTCCGAGGCCCATAAGCCATATTCGATCGTTTCGTTGAATGCGGGCTGATGCTTTGTGAAATCAGTCAAGGTATCCGATCCAAAATCATAGATCGCCCGGAGTTCCATTCGGTTTTCGGTCAGGGTGCCTGTCTTATCCGTACAAATCACCGTCGCGGTTCCCAAGGTCTCCACGGTGTAGGGACTTCTGGTGATGACATTGCTTTTGTAAAGGCGATACGCACCCAAGGCCATGAAGGTGCTGAAAGCGACCGGTATTTCCTCAGGAAGGACCGACATGGCCAATGTCAGCCCCCGAAGCAGGGAATTGAACAGGTCGTGGGAATCCAGGTAATTGATGAGCCATACCAACAGAAAAGCGATGCCTCCAAAGATGACCATCGACCGGACGAAGTTCTTTATCTGGGTCTGAAGCGGGGTTTTGGTTTGTTCTATGTCTTGGAGGCTGTCCCCGATTTTCCCCAAAGAGGACTGGATTCCAACCGCGACCACTTCCGCCACGCAGCTTCCCGAATCGACCGTCGTCCCTTTATAGATCATGGGAGATTCTGAATATTGGTCCTTAGATACTGAGAGCGACTCTCCGGTCAATATGCTTTCGTTGACCGAAAAATCGTGAGCCTCCACGATTCTGGCATCTGCGGGCACCACGTTTCCGTCCTCAACCAGTACAAAATCCCCCACCACGACTTCTTCCACTGCAATATTGGTCTTTTTGCCGTTGCGATAAACATTTGCCTTCGGGGTGGATAGTTTCTTGAGGGCTTCAATGGCCGTCCTGCTTTTGTTTTCCTGAAATATGGAAATCGCTGAAACCAGCCCAATGGCAACCAACATGATCGTACCCTCGCTTAGCTCTCCGAGCAAAAAGTAGACAATGGAGGTCGCCACCAGGATAATGAACAAAGGCTCTTTGAGGATTTCCAGCAAAATACCCCAAATCGGGCTCTTGGTCTTTGTTCGCAATTCATTGCGCCCGAAAGCCTTGCGACTTGCATCCACCTCGGCATCCGAAAGACCTTGATATTCGTTCATCTTGTAAAATAATCAAAAAACCAAAGTCTGCATATCCTATTTTAAAATGAGGGGTTTTCGTTGAAAATGACATTTGAAGGTCCTTGCTAAAGTGATACGCGGGTCACCAATACCGCATTCGCAGGCTTTCAGCGCGGCGCATCGATTACATCCTTGCATTGGCAGGGCATCACTTCACCAGTTGAAAGCCTCCTTTGGAGAGAAACCGCGTACCAGGCGCAAAATCCTGTTCAGAACGAATCTCAACCATTTGGCTGTCCTGCAATCCGACCTCCACTTTCGCCTTTTTCAGGAAATACTGATCATTTTCCTGTCTCATGAGTACCAGGACAAAATTGACCTCGTTGGCATTGACGACTGCCGTGGCGGGTAATGCCGTACTTTTCTTGCTCTTCACAGCAATTTTGGCCTCTATGAACATACCCGGCACGAGCAGATTTCCCTCTTTTTCGTCATCCAAATGGACATGAATATTCAGCATCCGCTTCTCGTTGATGGACTGGCCTATGAGAAAGATTTTGCCTTTGAATTCTCTGTCTTTGTTGTCAGGTAAGTAAAAAGTCACTTGCTGCCCAATGGCCAAGGCTATCGCATCCTGCTCAAATACGCTAAGTTCGATATGCAGGTGATCCTTGTTGATAATGGTCAATGCGATGTCAGAGGGATTGAGGTAAGTGCCTTGGTTTACCCTGATGGACTCGATGTATCCCGAAATCGGGGCGTAGATGTTGGCGGTGGAGGTGATTTTGGCGGGATCCAAATCCCTTGTTGCAATATTGATCAACTGGAGCTTTTTGCGGAGACTTTCTGTGATGGCAAGTGTGCTCTTGTAGTCGGACTCGGCTTTTGCGAAGCTTTTCTGGGAGGAAATGTTTTCTGAAATGAGCGTTTTCTGACGTTCATAATCGGATTTGAGGTACGAAAGTTGGCTGGATGCATCCAGGTAATCCTGCTGCATCTGGACAAATTGGGGGTTTTCGAGGGTAAAAAGTACCTGCCCTTTCTGGACCTTCTGCCCTACCAACAAGTCAAACCTGACGATGTTTCCTCCAAAATAGGAACTCACGTCAAAGCGCCCTTCTGCAGGGATATTGACCATTCCCGTGGTCATAATGAAATCCGAAAAAACATGCTCAGATAGCGTGTCCAATTCCATTTGGGCTTTCTCGAACTGTGCTTGTGAGATAACAATCTCGTTCAGTTCGGCCTCTGCTTGCTTTTCGACGGTCTTTTCCCCGCCAGACCCGCATGCTGTAAACATAGCTGCCAGGATAACCGAGAGTTGCGATATATAAATGAGCCTTTTCATGGGTCAGGGATTGATCAGGTAATTGATTTCAAAAACAGTCATATTGTAGCCTTGGAGGCTGGAAAGGTAGTCGACTTCGATACTCCGTGAATTTTCCACCAGCAACACATATTGGAAAAAATCGATTTCTCCACCCTTGTAAGCTTGGTTGCCTTGGTTGATCAACTGCATGCTGAGTTGCCTTCCTTCCTCGGTGTAGAAAGCGATCGCTTCCTTGTATTTCTGCAACTCGATTTCCAATTGTCTTCTTCGATTTCCCAATTGGAAGGTATAATTCTCCGCAGCCAAAGAGGTCTGTGAAAGTTCATGTTTTGAGGAGCTGATTTTGGCCTTTTGGGCCCCAAACCACAGCGGAATGGCTACGCCCAACTGCACGCCCGGGTAGATTCGGGCATTGGGGCCGGTGTTGGTACCGCGAAAAAACTCCCCAAACAAATCCGGCATCAGGCGATGCCGTTCCAGAGAAAGATTGTCCTTTTTCCATTGGACAGCTTCCTGGTAGTACAATACACCCGGATGGGAATCCAAGGGCCAGTCGGCGACGGGCAATGGCGCAAGATCCTGGTCGGGAATTTCGAACTCGCTGCCCAGTTGGATCAACTGTTCCAACCTGACATAGGCTTGGTTTTTGCTTTCGATGGTTTGTGCCAAGCGGACCGCCAATTCCCTCATTTTGCTGCGTGCGGTGAGTTTTTCGAGGTAATTGGTTTCACCCACTTCATACCTTCTATCAGCGGCGATGGAAAACTGTTTGTACAAGCTATCCAAAAAACGAAAGTTCTGCTCCAGTTTCTGAAGGTACACGATTGTATAATAGGTCTGCGACACTTCCTTGATGACCTGGTTTTGGGTGAGTTGAAATTGCTGCTGCTCGACCAAGCTTAAATCCTCCAAAACACGTCTCTGCTTTCCGTATACGGTCGGGAATTGCAGGTTTTGGCTTATTCCGAATACCTTGTTTGCGTATCCGTTTTCCGCGATGTCGTTTTGGTCATGGCGGTAAAAGACTTGGGTTTTGTCCAAGTCGAAACCCATAGGAACCATCGCCCTGGCCGCTTCCAGCTTTTGGAAGGCCGATTGAAGTCCTAGGTTATTCTGTTGGGCAGCAGCGATGGCTGCGGGAAGATCCAGCACTGTTTTTTGCGCAATCGCCTGAAACGGTATTGCCATCAACGCCCAGAGAAGTAAAAGACGGGCTTCACTTGTCAGTTTCATGGCTTTTCTTGGTTGAATGAAAGATGGTGTACAAAACAGGAAGGACAATCATGGTAAGCAAGGTTGCGGAAATCAGCCCCCCTACCACGACCGTGGCCAAAGGACGCTGTACTTCCGCACCAGCAGAAGTAGAAATGGCCATGGGCAGGAAGCCCATCGCGGCAGCGGCAGCGGTGAGCAATACCGGACGCAATCTTTCTTGGGTACCTCTCAGAATCAAGGATTTCAGGTCCCCCTCATGGTCCTTTTGCAATTCTTTGAAATGCTCGATCAGCACAATGCCGTTGAGTACCGCTATTCCGAAGAGCGCAATAAATCCAACCCCTGCAGAAATGCTGAATGGCATTCCCCTGAAATACAGCAACAGGATGCCTCCGACAGCGGAGAAGGGGATCGCAGTGTAGATCATCAGCGCTTCCTTCATGGAGGAAAGCGCAAAATACAACAGCAACAGGATCAAGGCCAAGGCGATCGGAACTGCGACCATGAGTCGGGCTTTAGCCATGTTGAGGTTTTCAAATTGACCTCCATAATCCAGAAAATAACCCTCGGGAAGGTCTATCTCCGATTGGATGATTTGTTGGATATCGGTGACCACAGACTGCAAATCCCTGTTTCTGACATTGACGCCAATCACCACCCTCCTTCTCGTGCCGTCCCTCGAGATCTTGGCAGGACCCTTGTCCAGGTATATCTCTGCAAACTCGCTCAACGGCAGCGAACTGCCGTCTGGCAAATTCACGGATGCTCTTCGGATGTTGTCGAGGTCGGTCCTGAATTCCTGTGGAAACCGGATCACCAGATCGAATTGCTTCTCGCCCTCGAAAACCGTTCCGGCTGCCTTTCCCGCAAAACCCATGGTGATGATGTCGTTGAGCGTGCTGATGTTGATGCCATACTTGGCGATCTTTTCTCGGTCGTAGCGGATTTTCATCTGCGGAAGTCCAGCGGTTTTCTCGACAATGATATCCGCGGCACCCTCCACGCCTTTTATTGCGGCTTCGATCTCCAAGGCTTTTTGGTTGAGGACGGTCAAATCCTCCCCAAAGACCTTGATCGCCAAATCGGCACGCACACCTGTGATCAACTCATTGAAGCGCATTTCGATTGGCTGGGTAAACTCAAATTCCAAACCCGGAATCACGGAAAGGGCTTCCTTGAAAGCATCGGCCAACTCATCTTTGGTTGAAGCCGTTTTCCATTCCTTAGGCGGCAGCAGCGTCACGATGATGTCGCTTTCCTCCATGGACATCGGGTCCGTGGGGATTTCTGCAGCACCGATGCGGCTGACCACTTGATCGACTTCCGGGAACTCCAACAGTATTTTCTCGATCTCGGTGGTTGTCTCGATGGTATTGCTGAGTGTGGTACCAGTCTTCAAAACCGGCTGAATTACAAAATCCCCTTCATCCAAGGTAGGGATAAACTCCCCTCCCATTCTCGAAAAAATCCCAAACGCCACGACCAATATTGCCACGGCGAGGGCCAGGACAGTCTTTTTCCGATCCAAGGCCCAATTGATCGAAGGTCCATAAAGGCTGTTGATCCAGTCGATCAGCCTTTTGGTGATGTTCCTTTTGTTTGGATCTGTTGGCTTGAGGAAGAGCGAAGAAACCACCGGAACATAAGTCATGCCCAGCAGCATGGTTCCAATAAGGGCGAAGCTGAAGACCTTGGCCATGGGACCAAACATTTTCCCCTCCACGCCCGACAATGAGAGAATGGGAATAAATACAATAATGATGATGATTTGGCCAAAAACAGCCGAATGCATCATTTTGGAGGCACTTTCTACCGCGATCTTGTCTTTTTGGATTTTCATTTCGGACTTGGAAAGACCCAAGAGCAATCCATATTTCGCCGTCAACTGAAAAGCAATAAACTCAACAATAATCACAGCGCCATCTATGATGATCCCAAAATCGATCGCACCCAAACTCATCAGGTTGGCATCGACACCAAAAATGTACATCATGGAAAGTGCAAAAAGCAGGCTCAGTGGAATGACGGAGGAGACAACAAGCCCTGACCTCAAATTTCCCAAAAGCAACACCACCACGAATACCACAATAAGACAACCAAGGACGAGGTTTTCCGCAATTGTGAAGGTGGTTTTCCCGATCAATTCACTGCGGTCTAAAAAGCCATTGACAACAATTCCTTCGGGCAGCGTGGGTTTGATTTGTTCCAACTTGGCCTTGACCCGGTCGATGGTGGCCTTGGAATCCGCATCCTTTAGCATCATGACTTGGCCTAGCACCTTTTCACCCTGCCCATTTGCGGTGATGGCGCCAAAGCGGTTTGCATGGCCAAAACCGACACTCGCCAAGTCCCGGACATAGATTGGCAAACCGTTGCGGTTATCCACCACGATCAGCCCGATTTCTTCAAGGGTCTTGACTTGGCCTTCCGCACGTATAAAATAAGACTCGTTTGTCTTTTCGATATAGCCGCCGCCTGCGATGGCATTGTTCTCCTCGAGTGCCTTAAATACCTGAACCAGATCGATATTCATTGCCCGGAGACGCTCCGGACTGACAGCTACTTCATATTGCTTCAAAAAGCCACCCCAGGTATTCACCTCCACGACGCCGCTGATGCCGGAAAGTTGTCTTTTTACAATCCAATCCTGAATCGTCCTGAGATCGGTCAGGCTGTAGCGGTCCTCGTAGCCCGGCTTCACATCGATGATGTATTGGAAGATTTCACCCAATCCAGTGGATATTGGGCCCATGAAGGGCTTGCCAAATCCGGCAGGAATCCGCTCCTCTGCTATCTTGATTTTCTCCGCAATCAATTGCCGAGGCAGATAGGTGCCTATTTTATCCTCAAACACGATCGTGACCACAGACAGGCCAAACTTGGAAACGGAACGGATTTCCTTCACGCCCGGGAGGTTGACCATCTCCAACTCGATGGGATAAGTCAGATATTTTTCAACGTCCTCGGTGGATAGATTTCGGGAAGTGGTGATGACCTGCACCTGATTGTTGGTCACATCGGGGACTGCGCCGATGGGGATCTTCGTCAGCGAATAAAATCCAAAGCCGATGATTCCCAAAACAAAAAGGAAGACAATAATCTTGTTTTCTACGCTCCAGCGAATGATCTTGTCCAACATGTTTTCTTGATTTTCGATATCTTAATTTACCCTTTTATCAGGGGAAAAACTCGAAATGGAGTTTGATTTTTTCGGTATCTTTCAGCCGGCCAATGCTATTTGATGCATCTTTGAAAGTCGCACTGTTTCAAGCATTTATACCCATGTATCCAATACTGAATCTTCCAACCGATTTATTTGATGGATCAAAAGTAGTTCTGGCGTCTTTCGAATCCCTTAGGGAATTCTTAATGTTCCCTTAAGATTCGGGTTCTTGTTGGAAAACCAAGCGAACCGTCGTCCCTTTGCCCTTCAGGCTTTCGACGGAAATAGCGATACCGAGGTGGTCGCATAACTTTTTGACAATGGAAAGCCCCAAGCCCGAACCCGGTACCTTACCAAGTTCTGGTGCGTTTTCCCTAAAAAATGGGCTGAAAACCTGGGACAAAGACTGCTCCTCTATCCCAATGCCCTTGTCCTTCACCTCCAAAATCACCGAGGATTGCTGCTTCCTGATTTCCACCAATACCGGCGTCTCGGCCAACGAAAACTTCACGGCATTGCGGATGAGGTTGTTCAGGATGATAAAAATGGATTTCTCGTTGGAATTAACATAGATTGGGCCCTCCGGTTGGCAATCAACCATGATTTGCCTTTGCTGGCTCTTGGATATGAGTTCGGCGACTTCGGCAGCGATGCTCCCGATCTCAATTTCATGGATATCCCATTTGTCTCTTTGGAACCGCGCCAAGTCCAAAAGCTGGTCAATGATCCCATCCAGTTTTTCGATTTCCTGCAGTCCGGATTTTATTTTGGAAACATATTCCTCCGGATCCCTAGGCTTCCGAATCAGCACTTCAAAGTTTCCTTTGAGTATCGAAATGGGCGTTCGGAGTTCGTGGGAAGCATCAGAGGTAAATTGACGCTCGCGGTTCATGGCATCTTCCAAGCGCTCCAAAAGCTCGTTGATGGCGACTGCAAGGGCTTTGATTTCGTCATTCTTAACCGGCAGGGGAATCCGATCGTTGAGGTTGTTCTGCGAAATCATTCTTGCCCGCTTCGTGATTTTGTCGACCGGTTCGATACTTTTCCCAGCCAAAAACCGCATCGCCAAAAATAGTGACAACAATATCAGCGGATACAGGAGGAGAAGAATCGTCCTGAGATTGTCCAACAGGTTTCTGGATTCCTCAAATGAAGTCGCTACCAAAAGATACCCCTCGATCCTATCACCATTACGAAGCGTAGTCTGCAGCTGCCTTAGTTCTTGGTTGCCCAAAAATTGGAAGTATCCGACGGCTGGATTTTCGTAATCCGGCCTGAAGCTGAGCCTGAGGTTTCCGAGATTTGGCGATCGATCGATTTGCCGGCCTGCGGCATCCACTATCTCAATGAAAATCGGGTGAAATTGGACTTCCTGATGCTCCTCTTCCTCCCACTCCCCACTGTGGGAAAAAGCAAGCACTCCATTCTTGAGTGTGATTTGGGCTTCATGTTTCTTTGATTCCCGCACCAAATCCTCGTCAATATTCCTGATAAGGGTCCATTCGGCAACCTTATAAATGATCAAAAAAGCTGCCAGTACCACAAGGGCCGAGGTCCCGGTCAGCTGCAGCGAAAGTCTGATTTTGTAGGGAAGTGTCATATTTCCTGTGCCATATAGCCGACACCCCTTATGGCCTGTAGATAGTTGTCTTCTTTGGTAAGTCCGAGCTTCTTGCGGATGGAATTGATAAACACATCGATGACTCCCGAATCATACCCAAAATGAATATCCCAGACGCTCTCTATAATCCGGCTTCTGCGGCATACCTTTCCCTTGTTGCGTATGAGGTATTCCAAAAGCGCAAATTCCTTTTGGGTAAGCGCAATTTCTTTCCCATCCTTTTCGACCCGATGGCTTTCCGTATACAAGGTGATCGGTCCGAGGGTGAAAACCGTGGTTTCGCCCGTTTTTGGCCTAAGTTGCACACGAATCCGCGCCAACAGTTCCTCGAAGTGGAAAGGCTTGCGGATGTAATCATTGGCACCTTCCTGTAGGGCAAACACGATTTCATCTGTTGTGTCCTTTGCGGTCAGGAAAATCAAGGGCGTCGCCGGATATGACTTCCTAAACTCCCGCGTCACTTCGATCCCGCTTTTTCCCGGCAACATCCAATCCACCAAAATCAGGTCATATTCTCCGCTCAAGGCCATTTCCAAACCGTGTTTTCCATCGGCTGCCACATCGACAGAAAAAGACTCTTCCTCCAAGCCCTGCTTCAGAAAACCCGAAATTCCTGGTTCGTCCTCTATGACCAATATCCTCATCGCTTGAGATTTATTTCATTGTGAATAAAGCAAATCCATTCTATTCCCCACCTCAAATTCCTTCTCAATAATACAACACCCATCCGTCAATCTGCTTTTGATTCAAAAATACACGCTTTACCCTTGCTTCCAAGGTATCGCCCAGCTTCGACTTCTTTACTACCAGCACAGACCTCGCAGGAACATGTTCTTCCAACCAATCGGGATGTTCGCGGAGATTGATGAGATTTTCCCTCCAACGGTCATCTTTTTGAAATTGTGTCTCGCGGTTGAGGTCATCAGACCCATCGTAGAGGGAAATGATGTTCTTATCGGTCGCAAATGACAGCGAAGGCAAACGGCTGTCATAGACCAATACATTCTCGGTACTTCCTAAGTCGTTTTGCAGGAACATGGCCAGATTTCTTTGATCGTTGACCAAGCTTGGATTGGCACCCAGAAAATAGGTCGAAGCCGCCGTAATGCCTCCCATAAATACAACAGCAGACCATAATGCCCGCTCAGAATCAGGGATACGAATAATCCAAAGTGAAACCAAGACAGTAGCCATGCTGATCAAAATAAAGAAAAACTTGTAATTCAAGACAATCCTTGTATCAAACCAGGGCATAGCCACCAATGCCAAAACAATCAGAAGCTGAAAGACCGATTGGATAAGGCCCCACGATTTTTGTCGCGCAGGGGACATCTTCTCCCAAACCAAGGCTGCGGCCATTGCAATCCCCGGATAAATCGGGAGAACGTAAAGGGCTAGTTTTGATTGACTCAAAGAAAAAAAGAATAAAGGGAAAACGATCCACGCCAAAAGCATCCAATAGGGTGACTTGATTTCAATTTCTTTGAATTTCAGAAAAGCAACAATTATCCAGGGAAATGCCGTCACCAGGACCATTGGTAAATAAAACCAAAAAGGCTGACTTCGGCTAAAGGCGTTAGTCGAGAATCGGTCAACCGTATGTTTCAAAACAAAGTAGTCCAAAAACTGCCTGTTTTCTACATACAGAAATACAAACCATCCCAAGCCAACAAAAAGAAACAAGGCGATTCCAAGCAAATGAATCAACGTTTTCCCGAAAGAGATTTTGAGGAAAAAACCTTGGAATGCCAAGACCACGACAGGCGCGATCAAAACAACCGGCCCCTTGGTAAGAAAGCCCAGTCCCAAAAAAAGATAAAATAGCAAAAGGTGGAAATTCTTGTAATTCTTGAGATACAAAAACCAAAACAGCAGCGCAGCCAACACAAAAGTAACCAAGTAGATATCTGTCGTAAGTGCACGTCCGGCTGCAATCACCAAAACAAAGGAAGAATAAAGCAGCGCAGCCCGCCAAGCAACGGTGCTACCCTCAAGCAGGATTTTTGAAATGCTGAAGACGATCCAGACTTGAATCAAGATGGCTATTTGAAGAAAAAACCGGGCCGACCAAGGCGAAACGCCGAAGAGTTGGTATGCCACCGCAGTAATCCAGTAGGTCACCGGAGGTTTATGGTAGTGGTAAATCCCCATCAGTGTAGGATGGATATAATCGCCGGAGACTAGCATTTCCTTCGAAATCTGCGCATATCGCGCCTCGCTGCTTTCGGTCACTCCCCAGTTTCCAAGATTGAAAAACAGGACCAAGGAGAGGAAAAACAGGAGGGCGAAAATCGGAAGATTGGCATTCCACTTGGCCAGGGAGATCAAGGGTTTACCCTGGGAACGATAGTGGATTTGAAGGTTTCGGAAATACACCAACAGCCCAAAAGCCTGACCGATAAACAAAACAGCGTCTTTTCTAAATACGGCATAAACCGAAATCATCAAAGCACCAACGATACTGATGTACCAGAACGAAGTTGGGAACGCTGATTCGCGATTTTGCTCGGAATGAATCCATTGGATGACAAATCTGGAGGTAAATATGACTTGGCCGAATGTTCCCCAAGTCAACAAAAGGGAATCGATTTCGGGATTGGCGAGGAAATTTTCCCAATTGAAATCCAGTCCAAAAACCAAAAAAAGCAGAAATACCGAAGGTAATACCCAAGCTGAAAATCGAACAAACTTGGGCAGTAGATCCCATTTTCCCTGAATGACCAAGTTTCGGATATAAATCAGATAGCCAATCAGCTGGCCTCCCACGATCACAATGTCGTTTCTTACAAAGCCATAAACGATCAACAGAAACGAAGCAAGGAGGCTTAGCTGCCAAAAAAGCGTGGGTGCGGTCACCTTTTTGATCCGATCCGACTCAAACATCTGGATGATGAACCTCCCGGCAAAGAGCCCTTGGGCTACCAGTCCGAGCGCGAGGACAAAATAGTTACTCATGTATCAGCGCCAATTGGGCGACTTTGGATTCCTTGACAGCATAATGGATACGCCTCTTTTTGAGCCGCCAAACAAGCAACATATCCAATAGCGGTTGGATCATGCGATTCCAAGCATTGAATTTGGATTTACCTTCCACCCGAGGGAAATGCTGTACGGGGATTACTTTCACCGTACCACCATAAATCTGGGTCAAGGCTGGGAAAAACCTGTGGAAACCATTGAAGTAGGGGATTTTGAGGAAAAACTCCCTGTCGAATACCTTCAAGGGGCAGCCCGTGTCGGAAATACCATCCTTCAGGAAGAGATTTCTAAACCAATTCGCAAAGGAGGAGGACAACTTCTTTCCGTACGAATCCTGTCTTTGCCTTCTCTCTCCCGTAACCAAATCATAAAAATACAGGAACGTCTCAAATTTGAGCAGATCCAGAGGGCTCGTCTGCAAGTCTCCGTCGATGTAGCCAACCCACCTCGATTGAGCATGGTCAACTCCCGCCTTGATAGCAGCACTCAGTCCCCTATTCTGGAAGAAAGAAAGGTAGCCATAACAAGGATCTTCCCGACAGACTTCCCTGATGAGGTCCAAGCTGCTGTCGGTAGACCCATCATCGACAAAAAGCGTGTAGATCTGGAGATTTGATTTTTTGCGGTATTCGTCCACCTGCGCCCATACCCTCAGGATATTGGCTTCTTCGTTGAAAATCGGCACAATCAAGGTCATTGCTTCCATGGCTTCAAAATCAATGGGACAATACCCCACAAAGGTTGGATACAACGCTTAATATTTGCTTAAGAAAACCTTAAATCTAGTTTAGAACCGTCGACAATATATGTATATCATAAATACCTAATTGCCTGCCTCCTTGAGCCTTGACCGCCTCTTTGAGCTGATTTTTTTTCACGAATGCCTCAGTCTAAAAAAAGCCTCCAAAATTCCTCTGGCAATATTCAACCACAACAAGGTTAGGATTAGTTTTATTTTTACATCAAAACGAAAACTATGATTTCTGCAGTTTGGAAACCTAAGCATGTTTGTTGGCATCCAAAGTGGCATCATACTGCGAATCAACGAATTACTTACCAGTCATTTCCTTTTTCAATACATCTAGTCATTCTTGCCCGACAAACCAGATTTCGATGCCTCTTCGAAATTGACATAAATCAATAATATCAGCATACGAAAACAAATATTTTTTACTTTTTTCAACAAAAAACAAAATTTTTTATTTGATTTTTTTAACTTTCTGTTAGAAAAAAACACTACATACCATGAAGTTAAGTTATAGGTTTCAAAGGTACAAAGCCCTTTCCTTGGCCATTGTTTTGGCTGGATGTTTCTGGTCGGCGTGTGCCAAAAAGGAGGTTGTGGAGCTTCCACCGGTTCAAGTCAATGCCGTCAAGGCCATCCAACAGGATGTTCCCATTTTTGAAGAATTCGTCGCCCAGGTTTACGGTGAGTCCGACGTGGACATTCGATCAAGGGTTGATGGCTGGGTCACATCACTTAATTTTCGCGAAGGCACTTTTGTGAAAAAGGGCACTTTGCTTTATACGATCGATGATATCCAATATCAGACGAGTGTGGATCGGGAGAAAAGCCAAGTTGCCAGCGCACAGACCGAACTGGTGAGGGCACAAAACGAACTTTCACGTGTACGACCCTTGGCTGAGATGAATGCGCTCAGCAAGCAGGATCTGGACAATGCTGTTGCAAGCTATGAGGCCGCTGCCTCCCGTGTACGCGCGGCAGAGGCTTCTCTCGCAAATTCTAAAATCGAACTGGGCTACACCCGCGTGTATGCGCCATTTGACGGAATCATCGGGATCTCGAATTTTCGGGTAGGAGACTATGTGACCAGAATGGGAACCACATCGGTATTGGCAACGATTTCTAGCGTAGGGGCCGTGAGGGTGAGGTTTCAAATCAGTGAGAAGGAATACCTGCGGCTGAGTAGACTGACTAAGGAAGAAATAGAGCAAACCCGAAAAAATGTCCACTTGGTTTTGGCGGACGGTACCGAATACGAAGGTGTTGGTGAAATAAACTTGGCCGACCGGGAAATCGATCCCAAAACGGGCACACTGACAGTAGAAGCCAGATTTCCCAATCCGACGGGTGTTTTGCGGCCGGGTCTATTTGTGAAGGCCAGAATCTTGGTGACTACGATTCCCAATGCGGTGCTAGTGCCGCAGCGGGCGGTTATCCAACAACAACATTTGTCCCAGGTGTTTACGATAAATGCCTCTGGTGGAATACAGGCTGTTCCGGTCACCACAGGGCCAAAATCCGGTGATGGTTGGGTGATCAATTCCGGTGTGAAGGCAGGAGACTTAGTTGCGATATTGGGAACTGCGAGTTTGACACCCGACACAAAGATCACGGTCAATGAGCAGGCTTGGCCGGAAAAAGCCCCAGCAAAATAAGTTTTTCTGACAGCCTAAGACAAAGACATTATGAGCGAGTTTTTCATACGCAGACCGATAGTAGCGATGGTAATCTCCATCCTATTGGTTATCATGGGATTGATCACGCTACGTGGCATTCCCATTTCAAAATACCCTGAAATCACCCCACCGATGATTCAGGTCACCACCAACTTCACCGGAGCCAATGCAGTCAACGTGGAACAGGCCGTAGCGACGCCTATCGAGCAACAGGTGAATGGGGTGGAAGAAATGCTTTACATGAAATCGATCAACGCCGCCGACGGTTCGTTGACATTGCAGGTATCATTTGAGGTAGGGACAGACTTGGACAATGCCAACATGCTGACCCAAAATAGGGTTTCCCAAGCCAATGCCAAACTACCAGTCGAAGTGAAGAACTTCGGGGTGACGACCAAAAAGTCCCTGGTTTTCCCCCTGATGCTGGTGACCCTGACCTCACCCAGCAACACCTACGATTCCAAATTCCTCAATAACTACGCAAACATCAATATCGTCGACCAATTGAAACGGATCAAAGGTGTCGGCGATGTGTTGTTGTTTGGTGGTTCGGATTACTCTATGCGGATTTGGTTGGATCCCGACCTTTTGACCCGTATGGACATGACTGTCAACGATGTGGTCGCCGCCGTTCGTAAGCAAAATGCCATTACCCCTGGTGGAAAATTCGGGGCACCTCCCGCTCCTGAGGGTGTTGAATACACCTATACGGTCACGATGCAGGAGCGCCTGGTTACCGAGGAGGAATTTGGCAATATCATCGTGAAGTCTGACGACCGCGGAGCCATCATCAGGCTGAAGGATGTTGCGAGAATCGAGTTGGGTTTGGATAACTACAATGCTGTCAGCCGCTTGAACGGTGCACCGGCATCCACCATCGTCGTGTACCAAATGCCTGGATCCAATGCCTTGGAAGTCGCAGACTTGATCCAAGCCTCGATGGAGGATTTGAAAAAGTTCTTTCCACAGGATGTCAATTATGAGGTGTCTCTCAACACGACCCGGGCGATTTCGGTAGGTATTGAGGAAATTGTCCATACGCTTTTCGAAGCTGTGATCCTTGTAATCTTGGTCGTGTTCCTATTCCTGCAAGATTGGCGCGCCACCTTGATTCCACTCTTGACAGTACCGGTATCCTTGATCGGTACGTTCATCATCTTTCCGCTTCTTGGATTTTCGGTCAATGTACTTTCCCTTCTGGGCTTGGTTTTGGCGATCGGGCTCGTAGTGGATGATGCCATCGTGGTTGTGGAGGCTGTTATGCACCATATCGAACATGGACTTTCGCCAAAAGATGCAACGAAAAAGGCCATGAAGGAAGTGGGCGGGCCTGTCGTCGCAATTGCTTTGATATTGGCAGCTGTATTCGTACCGGTTGCATTTGCAGGAGGAATTACCGGAAGGCTCTATCAGCAGTTCGCCATCACCATCGCTATCTCTGTCTTGTTTTCAGCTTTCAATGCCTTGACATTGAGTCCAGCCCTGGCAGCTTTGATGCTCAAGCCCAAAAAAGAATCAAAGGGATTGCTACAACGGTTTTTCAATGCTTTCAACAAGGCATTTGACAAGTTTACATTAGGCTATACAGGCGTTGCAGGAATAGTAGCCAGAAAATCCATCCGGTCCGCTATGATTATCGGAGTCGTCCTGTTTGCTACGGTGTTCTTGGGACGAGGGATCCCATCCGGATTTGTTCCCGAAGAAGATGAGGGTTACTATTTGATCAACATCCAACTTCCCGATGCTTCTTCGCTGGAGCGATCCGACCAAGTAGCCAAAAAGGTAGAAACCGTCCTGTCCGAATTTGAGGATATCGAGTATTCTACCATGGTATTGGGATTTAGCTTGTTGACGGGGTCCTACTCTACCAATAATGCGTTCGTGTTTGTCTCCTTGAAACCATGGGAGGAAAGAAAGATGACCGCGAAGGAACTCATCCAAGCCACCAATATCGCCTTCAGAAGCAATATCACCGAAGCGACGGCAATTGCCTTTGGACCTCCACCTATAGAAGGTCTGGGAACCTCTGCCGGTTTCACGCTCCAACTTCAGGATCGATCCGGTGGCACGCCCGAATTCCTGGCGGAGCAAACCCAGCATTTTATAAGTGAGGCGAGAAAACGCCCTGAAATTGGAAACATTTTCTCCCTCTACCGCGCCAATGTGCCGCAAAAGAAAATCACGATCGACTACGACAAAGTCGAAAAGCTCGGAATTGACCTCGCCGAGGTAACGAGCACGATTTCTACCTATCTAGGAAGTGCCTATGTCAACGACTTTAACCGATTCGGCAGGCAATACAAGGTCTTTGTCCAGGCTGAGGGAGAAGACAGGCTTGATCCCTTGGATATTTCAAGGTATTACGTGAGAAGTAGAAAAGGCGAGATTATTCCGCTTTCGACATTGACATCTGTGGAAGACATCAGTGGCCCATCCTATACCAATCGATTCAACATGTACCGCGCCGCTGAAATCTCGGGCGCACCGAAAGAAGGGTACAGCTCCGGAGACGCTTTACGTGCCTTGGAGGAAGTCGCAGCCACAATGCCAAAGGAAATCGGCTATTCGTGGAGTAACATGTCTTATCAGGAAAAGGCAGCGGAAGGAACAGGTAGTACAATGTTTTTGATGGCCTTGGTATTTGTGTTCCTGATTTTGGCAGCACAATATGAAAGCTGGAAGTTACCATTCTCTGTCTTGTTGGGTGTGCCTGCGGCGGTATTTGGGGCATTTTTGGGATTGTGGCTGGGTGGTCTATGGAGCACCAGTTATGTCAACAATGTTTTTGCCCAAATCGGCCTCGTGATGTTGATTGGCTTGACGGCAAAAAATGCCATCCTGATCGTGGAATTTGCAAAAATGCTGTATGAGGAAGGCAAGGGCCTTTTCGAATCGGCTCTGGAAGCAGCAAAGCTCCGCCTCCGTCCTATCTTGATGACCTCTTTTGCCTTTATGCTCGGCGTGGTTCCACTTCTGACGGCTTCAGGAGCTGGTGCCGAAGCGCGGAAAGTCATGGGCATGGCCGTATTCAGCGGAACACTCATTGCAACGATTATCGGGGTAATTGTCGTGCCTGGGCTTTTTGTACTGATAGAGAGTATCGGCGGAAAGAGAAAGAAACCTGAAGCTCCTGTTTCACCTTCTGAACCCACACACTGACATGAAAAACTTAGCACTGATTATTCTTTTGGGTTTGGTATTAGTGGGATGTAAAGTTGGTCCTAAATACGAAAAGCCAGAAATGCAGCAGCCGCCCAAATATACACAGGCTGCGACGTCTACGGATTCCATCACCAATCTAGCGTGGTGGGAGGTATACCAAGACGAGACTTTGAAGGGTTTGATCCAAACGGCATTGGACTCCAACCTCAACCTATTGCAGGCTGCGGCCAGGGTCGAGGAGGCAAAAGCCACGCTGGGATTCAACAAGGCAAATCTCTACCCGATGCTCAATTACAATGCGCTCGGCAGGGCAGCAAATTTCAGGGATTTTGCACAGGATGCGGGCGTGGCTTTTTCCCCAAATATGCTTGCTGTGTTGGGAAATGTTTCTTGGGAAATTGACTTCTGGGGCAAGCTTCGTCGGGCAAACCGTGCCGCTTTTGCCGAAATGATGGCAGCTGAAGAAGCCCGGAAAACGGTCTACATATCGCTAGTGGCCCAAGTTGCCGAGTTATACTTCAATCTCAGAGGATTGGATGAACGATTGGCAATCACAAAAAGAACCCACGAAATCCGGTTGGAATACCTGGATATCATTTCAAAAAGGTTTGAAAAAGGAAATGTCTCCGAATTGGACAAACTGCAGGCCCAACAAATCGCGGCTGCCGCAGAATCGCAGATTTATGCGCTCGAGCGGCAAATCATCTACGTGGAAAACGCCCTCAACGTGCTACTTGCGAGACCCTATCGGCCCATCGAAAGAGGAAAGGAAAACCAGGATCAAACCCTGCCTTTGGACATCCCGGTCGGATTACCATCTGAGCTTTTGGTCCGAAGACCAGACATTCAGGCAGCAGAACAGCGTTTGATGGCCCAAACCGAACGGATTGGAATTGCAGTGGCGATGCGTTTTCCCTCTATTAGCCTAACAGGGATGATGGGAGTCGCGAGCCCTAGTTTGAGCAATCTGTTTACACCTGAGGCTGTTCTTGGAACAGTCACCGGGCAATTGACGGGACCGATTTTCAATTTTGGAAAAAACAAACGCCGTGTCGATGTGGAACGTGCCCGTGCGGTACAAAGTGCCTATGAATATGAGAAAACCGTGCTGACGGCATTTGCAGAGGTGGAAAATTCCCTTGCGGAAATCAGGACCTACCGCAATGAGTTCAATGCCCGTCGCGTGCAGAAAGCAGCCACGGAAAAGTCACTTTTCCTGTCCAAGGCGCTGTACGATAATGGCTATACTTCCTTTCTTCAGGTATTGGATGCCGAAAGGGAATCATTCAACGCCGAGTTTGAAAAGTCCGTCGCCTTGGAAAACCAACTTGTCGCCACGGTCAGGTTGTACAAGGCTTTGGGAGGCGGTTGGTAATTGGAATATTGTAAACGAAAAAAGGGCCCTTAAAACAGGGCCCTTATTTTTATGACGAATAGAAGCTCAATCCCCTCCCCTTCTGATTTTTTTCTTTTCGGACTGTGCCTTCTTTTCTTTTAAACGCTTCTCAATTGCTGATCTGCTCGGTTTGCTCGCCTTGCGGATCTTCCTCTTCTGGAAGGCTTTGGAGATCATTTCATAGAACTTCGCAATGGCAATTTCCTTGTTCTGAAGTTGGGAGCGCTTTTCCTGGCTTTGGATTTGAATATTACCTTCGCTATCCAATTTATTGGCGAGTTTGACCAGCAATTCACTTTTCTCTTCCTCGGAAAGCACAACAGATCCGCGAACGTTGAAAACCAAGGCCACCTTAGAGTTCACTTTGTTGACATTTTGCCCGCCCGGACCTGAACTACGGCTCATCTGAAACTCAAATTCCCCGTCAAATGCCTTTTCCCTGATCTTTTGGTAGATATCCATGTTTCTATTTGTCAGCGACGCAGCGGAATCCCACCGTGGCATTGCGCTCGAATCCCTCCGATACCCGTAACAGCATCTGACGGTAATGGGTTTCACGCGGGCCTCCCTGCACATACCACCAACTCGAACTCGGCTTGAAATAACTCCCCCCTTTCAGGATGATCAATCGGCTCGTTCCGCTATCGTATAGGTCATTGGTCATTTGCCAAACCGAGCCAACCATATCCTGCAATCCCCAGGGGCTTTTTCCTTTAGGCCTTGAGCCAACTGCTTCGATTTGCCCATTTCCTAGGTTGACGAATGCCGAATCCAGGCCGTCCAAATGCTCTACCGTAAGCGTATTGGTCACATATTCCGTGCGTTTTTTTACCTTCAAACTGGCATCCCAAGGCCAATCCCTGCCGTCTCCCGCCGAAGCCGCATATTGCCACTCGGCTTCGGTGGGTAGTCGCTTTCCAGCCCAAACTGCATAGGCCTGGGCATCTTCATAACTTACATTGACCACAGGGAAATTCTCCTGCCCAATCGGGATTTTGCCATCCACCCAATGTGACAAAAATCGGTGAGCTTCCTTCGGCTTGTACCCGGATGCATCCAAAAACTCTTGAAATTGGACATTGGTGACTGGGAAAACATCCATGAAGAATCCCGTGATTTGCAATTTTTTTGGAAATCCGGAAACCGGATAAGGGATGAACTGATCTCCTTGGGTAACCCTCATTTCAAATGTCCCAGAAGGAATCTCCACCATGCCTTTTGGAGCCTTTTTCAATGGGTTTGTCCTTTTGGATACCGAAACCAATCTGGGTACGCCATACTCCATTTGGATGATTTGCTCATCGACCAATTCCCCTTCTTTGTCCATCAGTTGGATCACGATCTTTCCTTCATAATCCCCAAACTGGGTTCGGATATCGACGCTTGCCTGTTCCCCTGATACGGTAACCGCATCCCTGTCATAAGCAGGCTGACCAGCCCAGATACGGATTTCACCTGCGACCTTTGACCGCACTAGCAGCATGTTTTCTACCAGGGAAGCTTCCAAAACATCGGGCATATAGGCAAACGCCCCTACCGCTCCTTCGTTGTTGGTGCCGAGCCACTTTTTGTGAAAGGCTTCCAGATCGGCTGGCAGGAAGTACTTTCCATCAACTTCCTTAGGTTTAACCTCGAGGTGGTTCCAGAGGTCGACATAGTGCCAGCCTGGTTTTGGAACCGGTACCTCCAGCAAGTTTCCAATAAAGCCTTCTGGCCTAAGGCTAAAAACCGTGAAAATCTCTTTCTCTGCCCTTGGCCAATGATTGACAAATATCCCGTCTTCCAAGGTCGGAAATAGCGGCGTGTAAGATTGCACGATGAAATTGGAATGGTTTTCCCTCAAAATCCTCAAGGTTTGCCCAAAAAACCGGTAATCCTCCTCCATCCATTCCGGTCTTCCGGGACGGAATATATTGAGCTCGGTACCGTAGCCGTTGAATAGGGATAGCGCATATTCCCTTCGGATACGGTCGAACGCCAATTCTGCAACCCTGAAAATGGCAAAATCGGGCTTGATCAGTTTGTTGAGATTCAGCATCGGGGGGTAGTAGAGCGCATTGTGTACTCGTCCGGATACAATTCCCGGCATGTCCTTTGGCACCGCCATCCCTTCGCTGTACATCACGACGCCTTGTCTGACACCGTCTGCCGCGGCCTGGATCTCGCCGCTTGAGCTTCCCTTTGTGTCCAAGACCACGCCGTCCGCATGCGTACCTCGAATGAGCTCGGCCATACCTTCCAGATGTCCTTCAAGACGTGTGCTCTCATCCCAGGGATTGTAAGAAATAAACAGCTTGGTCCCCAATGCATTCAGGCTATCCGAAACAGCCGCGATGCCTTCCAATCCACCGGGTAGATCCCGGAAAAGATCCCATTGGTTCCTTTGGTCCAAACCCAAGGTCGGCCAAGTCGGCCATATTCCAATGACATCGTTGCCCCCGAACCATCGCTTACTTTTTTGCTCAAATTCAAATATGTTAAAAACCTGTTTTTCAGAACTGTAAAAATCCTTGTCCCAAGCCATCAGCAAATGCATGGCATAGGCCTTTCTGATCCACTGAAGGTCTTTCCTTTCATAGAGACTATTGTCAAAAGTGTCCAAATCGTACAGGAATTTCTCCTGAAAAACCTTCCGCAATCCGTCTTGCCATGTTCCAGTATAAGTATCCAAATAGAGCCTGTAAGTCACTGAAGCCCCCGGGGGAAGTACCGTTTCGAAACGCCTCCTGATGGCCCCTTCCCAATACTTCCTTCTCGCCAATGCAGCAAAACCTTTGCCGCCTATTTCAAAACTACAGTAGCCCAATTCCCATGCGTTATCAGGCAAAATCACATTGACCGGCTGGAAACCCGGACGAAAAAGGTGCGTCCGTGAGAGACGGTGCTTACCAAGACCTGTGATGTATACTTGGCCATTCGATCCTCCAAAGGGGACAAAATTCTCCAAAGTCAAGGTATCCTTGGACATGTTTTTAAACCTGAAAATACCTTCCCAATGATTTTCCGAGGTCTCCGTGCTATCCATGACCACAGCAAGCTTGCTTTGCCAAATGGAAGAAGAAACTGCTGGATTAAATTCGCTGGATAGGACCTTCTCGCCACTGATGACGATCGAAAAAATCGGTAATGATTGCACCAAGTCAATCCCCTGCAATTGGTGGACCTGCAGGCGATTGTCTGCCGATACAGTCAGGTTCTGCGCCTGTGAGAGGCTAGCGAGTTGGTGCAATAAAAGAAGCAAGACAAATATTCGGGCCATAGTTTTTGGGTGTTTTCTTTTTTCAATGACGCAAACAATCGATCGAGCACCTGAAATGAAATGCTACGTTATATGTTCTGCAGGGTCCAAAGTTCACCAGTTTGCCAAATCTCATTTTTTTCAAGCATTACTTCACCTATCCATCAGCATCCGATTGATGATCTCGGCCCATATATAGGTCTTATGGTAGCCTGCCCAATCTTGGTCCGGCGAATAGAATTCCCATAGGTTGTGGTTTTGTTTCAGTTGTGAAATCATCACCGCTGCGACCCTATCGGTCAGTTCAGCCGCTTCCTGATGGTAGCCATAATCCTTGAGCCCACGAAATATGAGGTAGTTCCAAGGCAGCCAAACCGGACCGTTCCAGTATCCTTTGTCGTTGTAATAGGGATCTTTGGCAGAAAGCGAAGGGATGCCGTGTTTTCTCCAAAACTGATTTGGATTAGTCAGCTTCTCTACCAGTGTTCGAGCTCTGTCTTCATCGACAACGCCCGCCCAAAGTGGCAAAAAACCAATGATTTCGTCCCTTTTCAAATCATTTGGACGATTGAAAGTAAAGGAATTGTCGGTCTTGTTGACGTTGTAGAAGAAATCGTTTTCTTCATCCCAAAATGTATCGTTGATCAGGCGAATACGGGTTTGATGGTCGGTCCTCCATTGTTTTGCCTCATCGTTTTTCCCCAAAACCAGAGCCATTTGCTCCAAGGATTTTGCTTCCATGACCATCATGCAGTTGAGGTCCACAGATTCAAAATTGGCTGGCCAACCTACCTCGTCCCAAACCGCCACATTCGCATCCCGAACGGATTCCAGGATGGCATGACCGCCCCATTCCAAAAGTCCATCGCCATCACTGTCCCTGTTTTGGGTGTAAAAATCGTAGAACTTCCTTCCTGAATTGTACATTTCTTCCAAAAACTTACGGTCCTTGGTAATGAGGTAAATCTCCCAATTGAGCCAATTGTACCAAGGTGCGGACGAGGTCAACTGGCCGTTGTATTCTATGATTTCATCCAAAAAAGGCCCTGTGCGGTAATTGATATAGCCGTTTTCATATTGCCTTTCGGAAAAGATCCTTTGGGAATTCATCGCACTCTGTGGATCCAAATGGGCATAGGCCAGCATCGTGATACTCTCGTGAAACACCTGCCCTCCGTGTCCCCAACCCCAAGTCGGTTCCCGAGAAAATAGGTAATAATTGTGCTTGGCTTTGCCCTCGGCAGGCATCATGACTTGGCGCATCATGTTCCAAGCACTTTTGTAGAGCCATTGTGTATCCTTATCCCATTCTTCCGGCGGAGCAACTTTGGCAAAAAGACTGCGATTCTCAGCCCTGTATTTCCCAAAGTCAATCGGCAAAATATCCCCTATCGCTTGGTAAAGACTATCTGAATCAGCTTTGTGGTCTGCAATTCCCCGTACTATCGAGAAAGTCCTTGATTCGCCTGGCTTCAACGTAAATTCAAACTTGGCAGCCATTCCCGTTGGATTTTCAATATGGGCGGGACCTTTTTCCTCTGCCAACCAACGATCTAAACTGTGATCGGGCACATTGAGTATCTCCTCGGAATGGATAGATGCAAAATCACCCTTAGGTAAGACCACATAGCCCATCAAACGTTCTCCTGAGTTATTCTCGGGTTGAAAAGAAGCGTCTTTCACTTCCTTGACAAGTTCATACAGGCCATCGGCATAACTTCTTTGATAGATCAAGTATGACTCGATATCTGGGACCGGCTCCCAGGAAAATGAAAAAACCGAATCATGCCAATGTTTCTCAATACCCGAAACCCTAACCAATCTGACGCTGTCGGAAGCGTGAAAGTCAATTCGTTTGGATGACTCTAGCAAGCCCGGCGAAAAGATGTCTGCAATATTTCTGGTCAAATTCAGATAGCTGAATTCAAGGTTGTGCAAGGAAAATCCATCAGGAAAATTCCCCAATTCGATACGAAACAAGCCATCTTCATCGATCGCAGGCGCCCGCAGTCCCCAAACAGGTGCATTTTCCGTTAAGATATATTTCGGATTTCCGGGGTCTCTGACGAGAATTCTCGCTGATCCTCTCGGTTCGGCAAGTCGCTCCTTTTTGTCATACGCCCGGCCATAGATCTGAAGCTTCTGCTTCCTATCTTCAAAAAAAGCAAAGTCCGGCTGGGCAGCCCTTCCGGATGCTGAATTAAAAAAGGACCAGTCTTTTGCCGCGTCTGAAAAAACCAAAACACTCTGCAGACTGTCCTTGTACGGTATCTTTTGGTTGACTGACCACCCGTCGGGATATTTTTCATGAAAAAAGTGAAAGGCGTTATTTCGGGCGAAAGTCTTCAGATCCCGGACAGTTCGATAATCGTTCTGAAAAAAGGGAATCAACGATATTTTCATTGGTTTCCCGCTAGAATTCATGAGTTCATATTGTTGTATCGCAACAGTTGAACTAAAAACAAAAAAATCACCATTTATCTCTAAACCCTGCGCTGGCTGAAAGGAAAAATTAACCATGTCAGGAAAGCTCTCGCTGATAGATGGTTGTCGGAAATATTGATCGATATCCGAAATCAATATGCCGTCGACTTTGAAAACCAATCCCATTTGACCTCCCTTTTGTGAATTAAATCCGAGCGGCTTGTGGGCTTCGAAATATTGGAACTCATAGCCTTGGTCGATCAGATATTGGGAACGCTCCAAACCGGCTGCGTAGGTCGCATAGATCGGCTCATCTTTTGAACTAAACTGGACTTTTTCGGGTGCATTTTGGCTGCAACTCAAGAAACCGAGCAGAAAAACCAGGGGCAGAAAATTTTTTTTCAACTTTTTCAGAATTTTTTTCAGGTCTTGGAGATAAAAGATAGAAATAAAAATGGTATTGGTAAACATAAAATCCACAGTCATCAACACCCCGCCAAACGACAAAAACATAGAGAACTGTATTTGATGGCAAGTTTTTTATATTTCAAATTATTATTCTGTTTTTTCATACAAAAAATTAATAATATTTATTATTTGAGATCTTCGCATACTTTTTATTTTGTTTTTATTAAATCAATTGCCTAGCTTTGAATCATCTTGAACGACAAAACGACTTAATCACCCGCGTTTTTCAAGCATCACCCATTTGAAAAGCTTCCATTTTTTTAACCTTGAATTCTCGTCTATCTCGCAACTTTTTGTCATTTTCTTAATCACCCAAAAAACCCTTCCTTCGGAAGGGTTTCTTTTTTTGGTCCTGTTTATTAAACTTGAATGTATTGAAACGTATCTAGGAACAAAACCCACTCCTTCTCAATGATTGAGATTATCCCCGCCACGGTGGATTTGCTACCTGAAGTCAAATCGATCGCATATAAGACCTGGCCCTCAACCTTTAGTAAAATCCTCACCAAAGAACAAATCGATTACATGCTAGAAGCGATGTACGACCTGCCTATATTGGAATCGCTCGTGCTGGAAAAAGGCCATCAGTACATACTGGCTAAGGATGAAACGGGTTATTTAGGTTTTTGCTCCTTTGAACACGACTCCAATCAATCCAACAAGACAAAAATCCATCGCATCTATCTACTCCCCGAGACACAGGGAAAAGGGCTTGGAAGACTTCTCATCAACTACGTGGTCGATCAGGCCAAGAGAAAAAACCAAGCAGCTATTTACCTCAACGTGAACAAGTTCAATGAAAAGGCAATCCAATTCTATGAGCGGATTGGCATGAGGAAAGCCAAAGAAGAGGTGATCGACATCGGTAACGGATTCGTGATGGACGACTTTGTGATGGAAATGGATCTTTAAGGGATCTTTACTGTGTCCTATCCGATGAATTTAAATTTCAGGTATTTGATCTTTTCACCTTTTTCGCTGAACATCTTTTCGTATCGGGTCTGGATACCGTGGTGCTCATCCCGATAGGGAGATTGGTAAAAATCATTGGTAAATAACAAAAGCTCCACATCCTGCCTTGATTTGAGCAATTCAAGGGAATAATCAAAAAGTCCAGTGTTGTCGGTCTTGAAATGTACCACCCCTCCTATGGCGATGAGTGGCTTGTACATATCCAAAAATTTGCCTGAGGTCAATCGTCTCTTCTCATCCCCTTCCCTCGGAAATGGGTCTGGAAAAGTGATCCAAAGCTCGGAAATCTCCCCATTGTCAAAATATTTGTCCAATTCCTGAATCTGGGTTCTGAGAAAAGCCACATTGTCCAGTCCTTCCTGAATGGCGATCGTACTGCCTTTCCATATTCTCGAACCTTTTATATCCACTCCTATAAAATTGGACTGTGGGTATTCACGTGCAAGCCCTACAGTAAACTCTCCCCTACCGCAGGCAAGTTCGACGACGATAGGTTGTGCGATTGGAAATTGGACTTTGTTCCAATTCCCTTTGATGGTTTCAAATATCGGCTTCCCCGCTTGGACTACGTTGCGATTGGCATCGTTTTCCTTGAATCTTTGGAGTTTCTTTCTGCTCATTACAAATTTTCGATTTCGGCGACGACAAAAGTACTGCCTCCGATGAAGATCAAGTCATTTTCTTTTGCCAATTGCTTGGCACGGCCGATGGCATCATTCACGTCAGGGATAGTTTCACCCATCAAACCATGTCCTAAGGCCGCCGCGGAAAGCTCAGCGGCTGGCAAGGCCCTGGGAATGCTAGCTTCGCAAAACACATAGGATGCGTCCCTGGGTAGCATCGAAAGGATCTTTGAAATATCCTTGTCACGTACCATACCGATCACCATCCAAAGGTGACCAAAAGTCATTTTTCCGATTTGATCCAGAATGAGGCGGATTCCATCCTCGTTGTGCCCAGTATCACAAATGACCCAAGGTGCCTTCCCAAGTATTTGCCATCGACCTTTCAGTCCGGTGTTTGCTACAATACGCGATAAACCTCGGCGAATGGCTGTTTCCGGAATTTCCCAACCGAGCGTATTCAAAACCTTGCAAGCATTCAAAATCCCTGGTAAGTTGTACCGCTGGTAACTCCCCAATAGGTCCATATCGTATTGAACTATTCCACGGTTAGATTCGAACTCGAAAGTTTGCATTCCAGAGACCGAAGGTTTACTCGCTTTGACCCTGAAAACCTGATCGGCAAAATATATTGGAGCATGCATTTCTGCGGCTTTGGCCAAGAATACCGGCTGCGTTTCCGACTGCGTTTGGCTGATAACAACGGGAACCTCCTGTTTAATGATCCCTGCTTTTTCACCTGCGATCAAGGGAAGTGTATCTCCCAGAAACTGCATATGGTCGTAGCCAATATTGGTGATAAGGGAGAGTTCAGGCAAAATAACATTCGTGCTGTCCAATCTTCCTCCCATGCCAACCTCGATCACGGCGATATCGACATGCTCCTTGGCAAAATACCAAAAAGCCATGGCGACTGTCATTTCAAAGAAACTCGGCCTTAACTCTTCCAAAAACGCCTTGTTTTGGGCTACGAAGGTGACCACGTCTCCTTCGGGAATTTCTTCACCGTTGATCTTTATTCGCTCGGTGAATGATTTCAAATGCGGGGACGTGTAGAGTCCGACCTTGTATCCAGCCTCCATCAGGATAGAGCACATGGCATGGGAGGTACTGCCCTTGCCGTTGGTGCCAGCGACATGGACACTTTTAAACGCTCTTTGGGGGTTACCGAGATGATCGCAAAGTGCCAGTGTATTGGTCAGGTCTTTTTTGAAAGCCGCTGCACCGATCCGCTGAAACATCGGCAGTGCATTGAACAGATAGTCCAACGTCTCCTTATAGGTCATCGACATCAATCAACCTTGATAATAAAAGTGATGCGCCCGGTTGAAAAATCAGCAGTAGCGTTGCCGCTTTGGCGTTTGAATTTTACCTGGTTTACTACAGTCCGGTAGTAAGCCAATACATCATTTGTTACGTTGTATTCTATTGGCACTGCCTGCACTATTTTGCCAGCATCATCTACCGTGATACGGAAAACTATCTTACCATTTCTTGTAGAAACATTATCGCGAATGGTTGGCTGCGTAGCAAATTCCCATCCCGCCAAGTCCAGCCCGACGCCTGATGCTGGGCCTGGATTCCCCGTACCGGTGCCCGAACCCATGATTGCCCGTCCATCTACTGTTCCTGTGGGCTTTCCTTCATCGCCTGCTTTGGACGAAGAACCCTGAGAACTACCGGCTGCGGGTTTGTTTCCGGTGCCTGATGTACCTCCTGCGCCAAAGATAGCTCTTTGGTCTATTTTAGGTTTTTCCTCAGCCTTTGTGGTAGTTTTTTCAGCCTCCGATGTGGCTGGCTGTGTACTTGGGACATTTTCTTTTTTGGCAGGGCTTGTTTCCTTCACTACTGGCTTGGGATTTTCAGCGCCCTTTACCGGGCTATTCGTTTTGGCAGGCGCCTCATAGGCCGGCTTTGCTGGAGTAGATTTTGGCTTTGCCGTTTCTGTCTTTGGTTGTGCAACGGGTACAGCCGATTCCGTCGGCTTAGGTGATTGTTCCCCTGGCGCGGGTGCATTGTCCGCTTGCGCCTGTGCTTCTGAAGGCGGCGCATTGGTCTGCCTATCACCACTGCCAGTGTCGGTAAATCCAAGATTCAGTTCCATCCCGTACTTTGGAAGGGGCGGAATGTGTTCCTTCCATACCACAATAAAATAGATCGCCAGCAGCAAAAGAAGATTGACAAGCACCGTAATGATCGCTGCCTTTTTTTTGTTTTCCGACTCAGTCTTCTCGGCTTCCCAGATCTGCATTTCTATCTATTTGAATGGAACTGTCGCGATGGAAACATTCGCCTCCAAGGAGGCCGCAATCCCGCCAATCTCTACCAAATACTCAACTGGAACGGATTTGTCGATATGCAGGACAACTTGCCCTTTCTTGTCTTGTAGCAGGGACGTAAGCTCTCCCTTGATTTCCTCTCTTGTGACTACCTTATCGTTAACGGAAAAACGCAGGTCTTTGGTTACCGTGACGGTCACTTCCTGCATGACAATGTCCGAAGTCTCGCTGGATGGCAGATTGACGGGCAATCCAGATGGCGTGATGAAGGAAGAAGTCAACATGAAGAATATCAACAAAAGAAAGATGATATCGGTCATGGAGGACATGCTGAACGACGCATCAACTTTATGTTTGGATTGAAGGCCCATACTTATTTTTCTTGCAAAAGATCAATGAATTCCACCGAAGCATATTCCATGCTATGTACCAATTTGGAAACCTGGGTCACCAAGTAATTGTACCCAAGGTAAGCAATGATACCGACAACTAATCCTGTCGCTGTCGTGATCATAGCTTCATAAATACCCGTAGACAGCAATTTTGGGGAAACCATTCCCTCCTCTTGGGCCACAGCGATAAATGCCTGTATCATACCAGTAACCGTCCCCAAGAAACCAATCATGGGAGCAGCGCCTGCAACTGTTGCCAATACACCCAGATTCTTCTCAAGCTTGTATATCTCGATTTTTCCCACATTTTCGATGGAAACCTCAATATTTTTCAATGGACTTCCGATCCGCTCCAAACCCTTGGAAACCATATTGGCGACGGGTGAATTTTCTGTCATACAGAGCATCTTTGCCTGCTCGATTTTCCCCGTTTGCACCAAAATCTTGACTTGATCCATCATGTGTTTGGGTGATTTGGATGCCTTCTTGAGGGTCATCAGCTTCTCAATGAAGATGTAGATCGCCATGATGAACAGGATGTACAAAGGAATCATCATGTATCCTCCCTTGATCAGCAAATCCAGCAATCCTATGCTTTTTTGTCCACCATCGAGTGAAACCAAAGAATCGGCCATGACCTGGCCTTCTGTACTGAGTGTTTGTAACAAAACCATATTTAATATTTCAAAATCCAAGTTGATTCGCCAAAGTCATTTTTTGCTTGGGGAAGTGCTTCTGAGGCGGATTTGAAGCTGCCGAAACTTCCAACGGAAAGTCTGAAGTTTTTGGTATCCCCAACCGGAAAAATCATCCAAACATCCCTACCGCTGTTGAGAAATACCTGTGCTTCTTCCCGCGCAATTCTCTCATTCGGTAAACTGGCAACAATCAAATGGTAGATGGGCCGCTCGCCTTTTGATTCGACCAAGTGCAATTGACCGATTGGGCCCGTGGGTGCAGGTTGGGTTTGGGTGACGGGAGGGGCAGCTGCTTCTTTCACTGGTTCTTCCTCTTTCTCTAGCGTCAGAGGAACTTCCAATTCGACCGTATCTGCAGCGACCTCGTCCACAACGGGCTCTACTTCCTGCATAGCTTCTGGTTGTGGTGTCTCGGCGACTTCTTTGACAGTTTCCTCTGCTGGGGTAAAATAGAGAAAATAGGCCATCGCCGCCAAAATCACAGCCAACATAAACACCAATGTAATAAGCAAGGGCGTTTGGTTTCTTTTCTGAGTCTCCTTTCGCTCAAAATGAATCGGATTTGAAAGGGAGCCTGGGACGGATGTTTCTGGTTCAATTGTAGCCGATTCCGCTACCGGGTCTACGGACTGGGCAGGTTCTGATTTCTGGTTTTCTGTGGAAGAGAGCGGCCTCACGTCAACAAACGGAAAACCGTAGTCTTTGTCTTCTTGTCGTCGAAGGGCTTCCTGTTCTTTCTCTTCCATGCTTTTTTTAATCCGCTGTTTTCAGAAATGGATCTCGCACCGTCAAAATGGTGCCGTAAACTCGGGTAATCAGTTACGCAATATTAGGATTAAAATTGGAATGTTGCCCCAAGAATTCCTTGAATGCCCCTGACGGGATAATTCAGAAAGCGCTGGTTTGTCCTATTCAGGAGATTATTGCCGATTGCAAATGCCGAAAACCGATCCGTGATTTTGTAATCCGCCTTAAATTGGAGATCCAAAACCGCGGGAAGCTTAACCGAGACATCCGACTGCTGATTGAATCCTTGGATTCCACCCATTAAGTTGGCATTGAACTGTATCAACCACTTCTCTGTCGGCTGGATTTGGTTGTTGAGACTTACCTCCCACTCCGGACGATGGTACGCTGCCGACAAAGTACCCATGTCATAACTATAATAATTGACCAAACCGGTAACTTGATACCAGGTATCATACTTCCATGAGGCCATCGCGCGATAGTTGATCACATTTGTCAAATCATCGTAAAGCAGATTGAATCGCGTACTATCGGTAGCACTGTTGGCGAAGAAATACATATTGCGGTACCTGCCGACATTGAAACCCACTTCATAGACCAACTCGTCGAGCAAATTTCCTTTAACGCCGGCTCCCGTTTTGAAATTTTGGATCGTATTCAGCAGGCGATCACTTGGCCCCAAAAATGGGTTTTCCCGGACAAAATCCTGATAGGTTGTCCGCAGTACGTCACCTTCAAATTGCGCATAAATACCAAATTCCTTCGCCAACATGTAATGTCCATAGAGTGCTGGGAAAATATGGAAATCAGAAGATTTGTTGTTGGTGACATCGTTTTCAAATACAATATTGGCTCCAACATCAACCTTGATGCTTTCTGTCAAATAGCCGACAGATGGTCGAATCTTGAAATAGTTTCGGTTGATATCACCATAAAAAACATCCTTGGGGCCAGTCAGGGATAGATTCATGTCAAAATCGAACCTCAACGCATCGTCAAACCAATAATCTGTTTTTGCCAAGATCCCGATTTCTGTTTCCGAGGCCTCATAATTGTCATGAAACGCTCGGATGAAAACTCTCCCTTCATAATTCAGCCCTTCGACTTTGTCAACGTCCTCGATTCCTCCCATAACCTGGAAGGTATTCAGCACATTTTGTCCGGGAACATAATCCGCCAAGTTTAAATCGTTCCAATCAAAACCGTAGAAATTGACCATGTGGCGGTTATAATGTACGCCTCCGAAAAATTGATATACCTCTTTGTACAGACGCCCGTCCAATTTCACGTTGGTTTTTGTCTCTGCTGAATTGGAATCACCTGTCGGTCCTGAGTAAAATCCATGGTGAAAAATCTTTGCCGAAACTTGGTAGTCACCGTCTTCCCATAGATTGTACCTTCCTTCCAACAAAGGGGAATTATAGTTCCCCAATCCAAACCTTGCAAATCCCCGGTACATTTCCTCCTGTTTTTTGGGGAAATTCTTCTGGGCGGCCTCCGACTTGATGGCAACTGGTTCAAGGTTCAGGAAATAGGGCTGTACCTCATAGGTATATGCATTGCTACTTTTGGGATTGGGAAGAACAGGTAGCCGCTCAAACCTTCTGGGCTGGGCAGGAAGCGTAAGTACCCTGTCTTTGCGGATGATAAATTCTTGGTCCTTCACCTCACCCGTCTGTTGAGAAAATCCTTCGGCAGCGAAGAACAGTCCCAAAATGCCTGCAAGTGAATATTGAAATATTTTTGAATAAATAGATCTCATGGTCTTTGCTATTGAATTGTAGCCAATTTTTGGCTTGCCAAGGCTTTGATTTCAGCATTTGGGGAATTCTCTACGATAGACTCTAAGGTCGCTTTGGCTTGGAAGGTCTCGCCGAGGGCAAGATAATTTTCCGCCAAGAGCACGAAAGCCCGCCCGTACCAGTAATCATATTCGAAAAACGGCGCTGAAAAATCGAAAATCGTATTGTTCGATTGGTCGTAGCTTTTGCGTTTGGCTTGGCTTTCTGCCAGCAAAAACAAGCCTTCTGCCCCTTGTATGGATTTGTAATCGTTGACCAGGTCCCGTAAGGTTTCCTCAGCCTGATTCGTCTTTGCCTGCTGCTGTAATGCCTTTGCTTTGATCAACAAGGCTGCGGGGACATTGTCAGGTGTCACATTCCCCAAGTTGACCACTTTTTCGGCGAAGAAGATCGTGGAGTCGATTTTTCCAGTCTCCAGATAGGCTTGCATCAACCCAGAGAATGTCTCGTTTTCTTCCAAAGGATTCCTGGAATAATTAATTGATTCCCTGAGATATCCGATGGCTTTCTTATAGTTTTTGTTTTCAAGTTCGATGGAGGCTATCCTTTGCACGGCACGGCTTCTTTGAGCGGAATTTTTGTCCCTATCAATCTGGTAAAAAAGCTCCAAGGCCTGTGCTTTTCTGCCCAACCTGTATTGCGCATCAGCCATAAAATAGCTCGCTTCAGGCTTATTGGCGGACTGGGGGTAATTTCTCAAATAAGTCTCAAAAGCGCGATACGATTGCTCCCAAGAACCTGACAGGTAAAGGTTTTTGGCAGCCTCATATTCTAAACCTTGAACGCTCGTATTTCCTGGATTTGCCTTGCGGTAGGTGGCGAGGTATTGGGAAAACTCTGCGGACCTTCCCTGTAAGGTCAAAGATTCCTGAAGTCCAACCAAGGCCGCTTCTGCATTCGTGGAATTGGGGAACCTATCCAATATCCGCTTGTAGTCCTCGATCGTTTGGTCGTATTGTTGACGCGAGAAATTGGCTACAGCCCTTCCTTCCAAGGCATGCGGAACAAACTGGCTGTTGGGCCTGGCTGCGATCAATTTGCTGAATCCATCTACTGCATCCGCATACCGCATTTCTTCCATGTTGATCTGGGATTTTTGGAAGAGCGCATCTTCGAAATATATGCTGTTCGGATAGCCGGTGATCAATCTGTCCAACTGGGCAATCGCTTCCGAGTTCCTGTTTTGGAAATTGTAGACAACTCCCGATCTGAAATAGGCATAATCAACCGAACTCCCCCCCTCCGAGATCGCCCGCTGGTAGGCATTCTGCGATTCTGTAAACTTCTTTTGGACGAAGTAAACGTCCCCCAACCTCACCAAAGCCTCGTCAAAATGCTCCCGATTGTCCGACTTCCCTCCTTTTTCGATGTATTGTCGAAACTGTGCCTCAGCTTTTGGGTATTGTTGGGTGTTGAAAAAAGCGTATCCGAGGCCATAATAGGATTTGAGCAGAAACGGATCACTGGCATTTGGCCTCAGCCCTTGCAAGGTCTCGTAGGACTTGATAGCTTGGGGAAGTCTGTCCGCCGCGGCGTTGTTCTCCCCTTTCCAAAAATGTGTCTGAACGACCAAGTCCCGATCGCTCGGCGTACTCAATGACTTATCGAAATAGGTATTTGCAAGGTCGTGCTTTTTGTCCCTGTAGTACACCACGCCTTGGTAGAAAGCGATCTTCTGGTAGGCGGTACGCATGCGTTCGGACTTCCTTGGAAGTTTCTCTATATGGTCTATTGCCCGAAGGTAATTGCTCGTGTTGATGAGCGCGTCTGTCAGCAGGTCTTCGGCCTGACGTGCATATCGGCCGTTTGGATAATTCTCCAAATAGGCATCAAGCGCATTTACCGCCTCCTGAAAACTGCCACGCTCCAGATTCAATTTGGCATAATTAACCAGAGCGTCCTCTTTAATGTTTGGATCGGCATTGCTTTTATAGGCTGCGTTGAAGCTATTGGATGCAAATTGCGGATTGTTCAACTTCAAGTATGAATGCCCCAGATAGTAACTTGACACCTGCCCGATCCTGTCGTCCTGCACCGCGGAAACTTTGAAGTAGTCCGAAGCCCTCTGGAAATTTCCGGTTTCAAACTGGGCAACGCCTGCCTTGTAGACCTGCGAGCGGTCCAGGTCACGCTTCTTGGCATTGACAAATGCGTCATAATTGCTCGCAGCACCCTGAAAATTCCGCTTTTCAAAATAAGCCTCCGCCAAAAACAGATGGATTTCCTCTTTTCTATCCAAGGTTTTTCCTGACTTCAAGGCACTTTCAGCATAGGGAATGAGGGTATCAAACTGCCGTTGCTGGTAATACAAGCCTGCGATCATGTACGGAACCTTGGGCGCATAGAAAGAATTTTTCTCTGCTTCCAAGAAATCCGCAATTGCCAAATCGAATTTGCCCGATTCCTTTTGGATAAAACCTGAATAGTAATGTGCATCGGGTCTGAAAGGTGATTTTTGTCCCTTTACCCTGGTGAAATAAGGCAACGCAGCCGCAAAATTCTTCAATTGAAAAAAGGAATAGCCCATCTTGAAGGCCACCTCGGATTGTACTTCAGGAGTAACCAAACCATCCCCCATCAATTGGAACCCAGCGATCGCCTCCTTGTAGTTCTTTTTTTCAAAGAAAAAACTCCCTAGTTCGTACGCCGCTTCAGTCTTTCTTGGATGCTGGGGATGGTTTCTGATGAATCTTCTGACCCAATCTGAACCACCCGGCTGCTCTATTTTGAGAGCAGCGATCGCATGGTGAAATTCGGAAGTGACTGCCTGGTTTCCGTCGACTTCTCCTTCCCGGATTTGCCTGAACCCGAAGGAGGTCGCGGCGAACTGGTGTTTGTCAAATAACTCAAGGTTTTCGTCCAACTCTTGCTGCGGACCATTTTGATACAGGCTGGATTGGGCACTTGCGAAGGAAGCAGAAGTGGCAATCAACAGACCCGAGAGGATTTTTTTCATGGGCATTTTCAATGCATGATTTTGAACAACAATTCGCGCAGGATTTCCTTGTCTTCCCAGCCTGATGCATCCACACCCTTGGAACGGAGGTCTGCCTCGCGAATATGGGAGAAGCAATCAATTACTTTGCCTAAACGGTAATTGTTGGCTGCTATTTTATATTCTTTGATGAAATATGGGTTGATTCCGAGAATTCTCGCCAATTCAGTTTCTGAGGCTGATTTGTTTTGGTGCAAAAGCGCGATCTTTTGAAAGTATGAGAATATCAATGCTACGATCGGGATGATCGGATGGTTCTTTGGATTTTGGGAAAAGTACTCGATAATCTTGTTCACCTTGAGCGTATCCCTCACGCCAATTGCCTTGGTGAGTTCAAAGTTGTTGTACTCTTTATTGATGCCAACGTATTTTTGGATAAGTTCCTTGGTAATCGCCGACGGACTGGAAAAATTGATGATAATCTTGTCCACCTCATTGGAAATCACCTCCAAGTTGTTTCCAATGGCTTCCGCCAAAAACACTGCTGTTGGATTATCGATAGAATGACCTTTTGACTTCACATAACTCTCAATCCAACCTGAAAGCAAATGATCCTTGATTTTTTCCGATTTCACAAAAACCGCAGCTTTGTCCAATTCCTTTGACAGCTGCTTTCTTCCATCAAGGCTTTTATACTTATGGGCAAACACCAAAATGGTGCTTGGAAGTGGATTTTTCAGGTAATTGATCAACTGATTGTCAATATCCTCCCTCCCAAGGTTCAGGATGTTTTGAGCCTCTTTCACAATCACCACCTGTCGGTCAGACATCATGGGAAACCGCCGGGCATTGTTCAGAATGTCCATCATGCTGACATCCTTTCCATATACAACCAGCTGATTGAATCCGCGGTCGTGCGGTTGGAGCGCATTGGCCTCGATATAGCTGGAAATTTGGTCGATGAAAAATGGCTCTTCCCCCTGCAAAAAATAAACCGGAGCATATTTCCCGGCTTTCAAATCCTTCAGTACGTCTTCTGCTTTGCTCGCCATGGTTGAAGTTTACGGCCCAAATATAGAAAGAAATAGATTTTCGGAGCTACCATTTGAATCACCAACCATGCTAAATCTAAACTTTATGACCTCTATTTTTGTATTGAAAAAGTAATCCAAAAAACCGAAAGTATGAGCTTGGAGAGAAGTCTGGAATTATTCAGTGTCGGAAAGTTTGAGCAGTCGCTCGCACTTATTGAAACCTGCATTAGTCAGGAAGGCAAATCGACTGACTATGTTTCGCTGAGGGCGAGGATCTTCACACGTCTTGGCAATTTTGATAGCGCTTTGGAGGACTTTGATTACCTCTATGCTTTGGAGCCATTCAATCCAAGCATTATCAACGACCGCGCTGTGGTGCTTCACCTCTTGAAAAGAAATGACGAGGCCATGGCGGAATTTGACCGCGCGCTAAATCTCGATCCAAAAAATCCATACAGGTTTGCGAGCCGTGCGTACTTTAAGGATCGGATCGGAGATTTACTTGGCGCAATTGAGGATTACGAAAAAGCCATTGAACTGGACCCTGAGGATGCGGTATCCCACAACAACAAAGGCCTCGTAGAAGAGAAACTTGGCTACATGGCAAAAGCCAAAAAGAGCTTTGAAAAAGCAGATGAACTGGTTGGATACAAGCCAGAACAACCAAGCAATTTGTCCAAAGAAACCGAAAGCCAATCGCCTATTCCATTGCCTGAGATCCAAAAAGCCCAAAAAACCACTAAAAAGTTGACCATCGGGTATTTTATGGAGACCCTAAATCGCCTCGTCTCCGACAAAGCAACCCAGCAGGAATTTAAAGATTTTCTGAAAAAGAAATTGGGCCGAAAATAATCGGGTCGGAACAATACAATGATTCGAAAAACAGCTATGCCATCTTGATGACCAACAGTGGCTTATTGATGAAATAGGACATTTTCCTAGAAAGGTTGTTTGAAAAAATCTGTTCGAACCAAGACTTTTTCTTACTCAATGTCACGAGAATATCGCCCTTGGCGATGATTAGGTAGTTTTCCAAGCCCAGTCCTGGTTCATCCCGATAGGATTTGAGTATGTAGTTCACCTTTTCATATTTCACAAACGGCCTAATCTCCTGTACCATAGTAATGTGGAGCGATTTGTCAATGGCCTTTAATCTGGTGCTGACGTGGACGATATCAATCTCGCTCTCCCAAAACTTTGCCAATTCGACTACCTTTTGGATTGCGATTTTATCCTCTTCCAGGTAATCCGTGGCATAGACAAATTTCTTAGGCGGCTTGAAAAACACCCGTCTTGGGACCACCAAAACGTCGATCTCAGACCTCTCCACAATTTTGCTTGACCTCGTTCCGATAAAATTCAGTTTGAAATCATTGACACCTTCTGTGCCGATTACGATTAAATTGGCTTTGATCTCCTCGCTGAACTCCAAGATCGTCTGTACGGTTTTCCCCTCTTTGAAGCTGGCATGACAGGATTTCAAACCATTTGGAATACTTTCCTTTTCAACGACCGCTCTAAGATTCTCCAATTTTCTCTGGATAAAGGAATATTGGTCCCCAGTATGGTGGTCTCGTGAGGCGAGTTTTTGATAGTCATCATGGTCCGGAACATGGAATAGGTACAAATCAGCGGCATATAGTTCTCCCAGCTTTGCCGCATATTCGATCGCATTAAGCGAACATTCCGAAAAATCAGTTGGACAAACAATTACAAAATTTTGAGTCATGGGTTTATCTTCTTTTTTTCAATAGCCTAAATTTCTGTCGACGATGTTTAGAAGTGGTTTATTGGATTTGATACGATTATAATTCTCTAAAATCTGAGGCACAGCTGCGTCAGGATTGGTCACACTGGCGATATGGGGAGTTACGGTAATTTCGGGAGTCTCCCAAAATGGGTGTTCCTTGGGTAGGGGCTCTTTACGAAACACATCCAGCATCGCCCCTGAAATAAACCCCTCATTTATTGCAGTCAAAAGATCCTCTTCTACCAAGTGGTTTCCCCTCGCCACATTAATGAGATAGGTGCCTTTTCTACAACGTCTGAAGAAATCAATATTAAGAAAACCAGTTGTCTTTTCGGTCAATGGAAGCATACAGACTATCACGTTGACTTTATCCAGAAAATCCTGTAGCTGTGTTCCATAATAATAAGGATAGGAAGAAACACTCTTCGGTGAGTTGCCATACCCCAATACCGGAACTTCCAAAACCTGTAACTTTTTCACCACATCTCCGCCCAAAGCGCCCACGCCGAGTACACCGACGGTGATATCCAATTCGGGATTGCTCATATCCCAAGTCTTTGTCTTTTGGTTTTTTTGGTAGCGGGATAGCTGCCGTTGATATGCCAATATCCCCATCAGGACATAGTTGGTCATTGGGTTGGTAAGCCCCTTGTCCACTACCCTGCTGATTGGAAGGGAAGGGTCTATGTCTTTGTCCGAAAGAATATGGTCCACACCGGCGCCCATCGAACAAATCAACTTCAAGTTTGGAAACTCCCTCAATATTCCCTTTGGATGCTGCCAAAGAAGTACCGCCTCCACCCTTTCAGGAGCAGAAATTTCGGGATACACCTGAATATCCAAATTTGGCATATGCCATTTCAAGCTTTCCTTCCATTTGGTGACGTCTCGTCCTGGTGATATGATGGCAAAGCCCATTTGTCGATAATTTGATTGGATTCGCTAAAATCCTTTGTTTGGTTTGAACTATTAAAAACATTTTTTTGAACGGCAAAAACGATGCGCATGCCTTTCAATGCTTCTTTAGACCTCAATCTCAAAAACCCCCCGCAATGATCGGAATTAATTGTTAATTTTAGCCGTTCATTTTCTACTCCAACTAAATTACATACAAAAAAATGAAAAGCAAATCTATTTTATTGTCCTTCGTTTTGATAGCCGGAATTTATTCCCTTGGTCTCGCCCAACAAATCCAAATGCCCCAAGCAAGCCCAACCGCTAAGATCAGCCAAAAAATTGGACTTACTGATGTTACCATTGACTATAGCCGCCCTAGCACCAAGGGCAGAAAAATATTCGGGGAATTAGTTACATACGGTGAGGTCTGGAGAACTGGCGCAAATGCCGCGACAGTGATTACTTTCAGCACCCCTGTAATAATCGAAGGAAATAATCTGCCTGCAGGATCCTATGCACTCTACTCGATTCCTGGCAAATCAGATTGGACGATAATCTTCTCCAAAAACACCAAGTTATGGGGGGCAGTAGGCTACAACCAAGACGAAGATGCGTTGAGGTTTACGGTGAAACCTGGTAAAACAGGCCAGAAATATGAAACGATGGAAATCAACTTCGTGGACATGACAGACACAGGTGCATCCATCGCCATCAAATGGGAAAATGTGCGTGTGAAATTCAGGATCGAAACTGAGGTGGACACCATCGTGATGAAACAGATCAAGGAAATGGTAATCGACAAAGATCCACAGAACCCTGGACTGTATTACCAAGCCGCCAATTACTATTTCACGAATAACAAGGACATGAATCAAGCCTACGAATGGATTGTCAAGTCCGTAGAAAGCGATCCAAAATACTGGACGATGCACCTGAAGGCAAAAATTGAACTTGCGCTTGGAAAGAAAAAAGAAGCAATCGAAAGTGCCACCAAATCAATGGAAATGGCCAAAGAAGCCAAGAATCCTGACTATGTTGGACTCAACGAACGTCTGATCAAATCTATAAAATAACCTACGCAGCATGTTTGAAATCATTGAGATAGAGAAGTGGTCCCGAAAAGACCACTTTCTTTTTTTCAGCCAATTTGAGGAACCGTTTTTTGGTGTTACAGTAAGGGTGGACATGACCAACGCTTATCGGAAAGCCAAGGAAAATGGCGATTCCCTTTTTCTTCTCTATCTGCATGCAGCACTCACAGCGGCAAATGAGGTCGAAAATTTCAGAATGAGAATCAATGGCGCTGAAGTCAGGCTTTACGACCGGGTTCATGCTTCCCCAACCATCAATAGGCCGGATGGAACTTTTGGATTCTCCTATCTCAATTATGAAGAGGATTTTTATGAATTTGCCGAAAAAGCAAAGGTGGAAATTGAAAAGGTGAAAATGGGCACTGGCCTCCAACCAGCCATATCAGGCGAGAATGTGATCCATTTTTCGGCAATCACTTGGCTAGACTTCAGTTCCGTTTCTCATGCAAGGAGCTTCTCCTTTCCAGATTCCTGCCCAAAAATCAGTTTCGGAAAAATTACCGAAACCAACGGCATATGGACTATGCCTGTATCGATTCATGTGCATCATGCGCTGTTGGATGGTTATCACGTGGGCTTATTTGTAGAAAGATTTCAACATTTAGTGAACACATGAACCAATTTCCAACTGGGCTGAAAAAGGCAGCAACCCTTTGTATTCTAAAAAACCACAACAGCTTTTTGCTTCTCAAACGGCTCAAAGACCCGAACAAAGACATGTACACGCCGATCGGAGGAAAATTGGATCCCTTCGAATCACCTTTGCAAAGTGCATTACGGGAGACTTGTGAAGAGGCTGGAATCAAATTCGAAAACATGCAGTTTTGCGGGATATTGACGGAAACTTCGCCCCTATCCTACAATTGGATCAATTATGTATTCCTTGCCGAGATCGAGAAAATGGCTCCCCCACATTGTAATGAAGGGACATTGGAATGGATCAGCTTTGACAACCTGCTGGATATTCCAACACCTAAAACAGATTGGCATATCTACAGGATGATTTTGGATGGGAAAAAATTTGTCTTGAATGCGGAATTCAATGAAAACTTAGAGTTGATCCGCATGTATGAAGAGCTCGAGGGATTACAACTGGTTTAAACATCTCCCAAAACTTGATCCGCAATCGATTTCTCGGGACAGGAAGGGCGTTAAAGAAGTATTTTTATTAACAAAAGGCGGATTTTTTTGATAAAATTCTAATTTTGGCCTTGCATTCTAAAAATATTATTACGGAAATGCCTAGCAGCAAAAAATTTATCATTGACTTTGATAGTACTTTTACCCAAGTAGAGGCTTTGGACGTACTTGGTGAAATCAGTCTGAAAGATGATCCCGAAAAGTCAGAAAAGTTGCACGCCATCAAACACATCACCGACTTGGGAATGGATGGAAGCCTCAATTTCCGCGAGAGTCTTGAAAGGAGGCTGGCAATTTTACAGGCGAGCAAGCCACAGATAGAGGAACTAATTACGGCCCTCAAGCAGAAAGTCTCCAAATCTTTTCAGCGCAACAAGGAATTTTTGAAAGAAAACGCCGAAGACATCATTATCATCTCCAATGGTTTCAAGGATTTCATAGTGCCGATCGTCGGTGACTATGGTATCAAGCCTGAAAACGTCTTCGCCAACGAGTTCATCTACGATGAATCAGGAAAGATCAAAGATTTCGACCGCGAGAATATCCTCTCAAAAAACGGTGGGAAACCCGAAACCATCAAAAGGTTGAATCTTGAGGGCGATGTGTATGTTATCGGGGATGGATACACGGATTATGAAATAAAAGCCTTCGGGATGGCCAACAAATTCTACGCCTTTACTGAAAATGTTGCCCGGCCAAAAGTCACCTCCAAAGCCGACCATGTGGCACCCAGCCTCGATGAAATTCTATATATCAACAAAATGAATAAGAAATTCTCTTACCCAAAAAGCCGTATCAACGTCCTTTTGCTCGAAAATGTCCACCCGATCGGCGTGGAATTGATGAAACATGAAGGATACAATGTGGAAGTAATCAGTTCTGCACTCAATGAGGATGAACTGGCCGAAAAAATCAAGAACGTCAGTATCCTTGGCATTCGGTCCAAAACCAACGTCACCAAAAAGGTCCTGGAAAATGCCAATAGGCTTATTTCAATTGGAGCCTTTTGTATAGGAACCAATCAAATTGACCTCGAAACCTGTACTGAGAAAGGCATCGCGGTCTTCAATGCGCCTTTCAGCAACACACGCTCCGTGGTGGAAATGGCGATTGCGGAGATAATTTTCCTGATGAGAAATTTCCAGGACAAGAGTCTCGGAATGCACCAAGGCAAATGGGACAAATCTGCCTCCGGGAGCTTCGAGATCAGAGGCAAAAAGCTGGGTATTGTAGGCTACGGAAACATCGGCGCCCAGCTATCGGTCCTTGCAGAAAACATGGGGATGGATGTCTATTACTACGATGTCATCGAAAAATTGGCACTCGGAAACGCAACAAAATTGGATTCATTGGAAGAACTCCTCAGAACCTGTGATGTCGTTTCTCTCCACGTGGATGGCCGCAAGGACAACAAAAACCTGATCGATGCGGAAAAAATGGCCCTCATGAAAAAGGGATCCTATTTGGTCAACCTAAGCCGCGGTCATATTGTAGACATCAAGGCTTTGAAAGATGCCCTGGAATCAGGACATATTGCAGGAACAGCTGTGGATGTTTTCCCGCATGAACCAAAAAACAACGACGAACCATTTGTGTCTGAATTGATTGGAATGAGAAATACAATCTTGACACCGCATATCGGCGGATCAACATTGGAGGCACAGCAAAACATCGCAAGGTTTGTTCCTGGAAAAATCATGGAGTACATAAATACCGGAAACACCTACAATTCCGTCAACTTCCCCAACATCCAATTGCCGTTCTTGAGGGATGCCCATCGATTGATACATGTGCACCACAACGAGCCTGGGGTATTGGCCAAAATCAATCAGTGCCTTGCAAATTACAACATCAATATCGTAGGGCAATATTTGAAAACCAACGAGAAGATAGGCTATGTCATCACGGATATCGACAAGGCTTACTCCCCTGAAGTAATTGATGTCATGAAGGCAATCCCTGGCACAATCAGATTTAGAGTACTCTATTGATCGAAAAAAGGCTCTGAACAAGGTAAGATTCAACAAAGGTGGCGAGCATAACTCGCTACCTTTTTTTTAATTCCAGACCTAAATATTTTGACGACCTTATCTCAGTATCCGCTTGTCCAATTCCAATGGAAAAACACGATAGGTCAAAAGCGGAAAGTCTTTGGAAAGTGGATTTATGACGTAATTCATGGAAGTAGGATCCACGACCGAAGGAACCCCAAAACAAAGCATCCCAGACGAAAGCATGCGTGTGCCAAACTCTTGCGAGGCTCTTTGGGGAGGAATCGCGTCCCAATCTAGTGGGAGCTCCGAAATCGGTGGCACTACCACCAATTGGTCTGGAACGGTGAATTCCATCACAGAATAAAAAACATACCGCTCTGAAGAAAACAACTCAGAATCAATCGTAAGCCGCTCAAGCAAACAGGAAGCAACAGAGCCGCTTCCGTACAGCGCAGGAAGTCTCCGTAAATTCCATCTACCGCCATATACCCTCGCTCCTTCCCCGCTTGTATCACAATACTCCGTCAAGGCAATTCTAAAAATCCGCATATCGGTCTTAGACGGCTATCCCATGCTGTAGTCGCATGATCTCTGTCTTAAGTATCTCCAAGCCCTCAGAAACATCGATCAACTCAATCGGAATACGATTCCCGATCGAGAAGACTGGGCGAACCATCCACCGTTGGAATCCTTCTCTGCCAAAATAATTGGTACCTAAGGCGTACAGTTCTGCCAATTCATACATTCGCTCGGACTGCGCAGTATCAAACACATCCTTACGCTGAAGTGTCTTCGAGGAGACGGAAAGGGCATTGGCAAGCAGGTTGTTGTCGAGGCCTGATAACTCTTTGAGGCGTTCAAATGAAGCCTTGGACAGGCCATTGCGGAATGTCTCAATTCGCATAAGTGGCTCATCGAGCAGCCCTTCTTCTACTCCCAATACATCATTTGGGGAAAGCTTGGCTTTCTGGTAGACGGCCATCGCCGGTTCGCTTACTTTTGAAATGCGTCTTGCCATATCTTTAATCGGAAAATTGTCCCCTAATATATGGAATTTTGTCCGTTATTTCAATAAGTGACGATTTTTTACTTTTCAATTTCGGTTTGGAAGGCTTAACAGATAATTTGGTGTTTTGTGGTAGCTGGATTCACCCATTAAAGGATTTTGAACAAAATTGGGCGGTACCGCCACGATAGGAAATCACAAAACAATGAATCATTTTCCTCTCCTCTTGTCATTTTGGCGCTTCACAGATGGCCCATTATCGGGCACCAATTCAGCAAAATCCTCCAAATTGGCCACATATTCCAGACCGATCATTTTTCCAATCAACCCAAATATCTCTTTCCTCGTCTTACCCTCTTTCCTCAGATGATAAATGGAAGTTGCTCCCGCAGATTTGGAAAGTTTTTGATCTCCAGGCCCTTTCAATAGGGTATGATGGTGAAATAAAGTATTCGAAAAGTCATTCTTTTCCAGCGACTTGGAAAGCAAAACCTGGGCGATCGTCGAGCCCCACAAGTCCTTGCCTCTCACCACCAAGTCCACTCCAAAATGTATGTCATCCACCACAGAAGTCAATTGGTAAGCTGGCAAGCCATCCTTTCGCCTCACAATAAAATCCGCCAAAATCCCCGGTAGCTTTCCGTGGACCTGCCCTTTCCCAAGTTCATTAAAGAGTACCTCCTGGTGCATATCAGCACGAAATCTCCACGAGTTGTCTTTAGCCTCAAACGGTAGCTTTTTGTCGCGACATAGTCCCGTGTAATAGCCCAAGGGATGCATACGATCCACTTTGGAACGGCTACATTCACACGCAAACAACTTTCCTTTCCCCTTCAAAACCTCCAAAGCATGGACATATAGGGCTTTCCGGTGTCTTTGGGAAAACTCGGCTTCATACTCCTTTGGAGTCCGAGGACCTAGGTCAAAGGGCAACTCCAAAAAATCAAGACAGTCAAAGATATCTTGTATATAGGCGGGTTTGATGCGGTCACTATCCAAGTCATCGATCCTCAGGAGTATCTTGGCTCCCTGCTTGTTTGCGAGGTGATATGTCAGAATAAATGAATAGATATTCCCCAAGTGCAAAAATCCACTTGGAGTGGGCGCGTAGCGTGTCAGTTTACTTTTTTCCATTTTGATTTGATCGAAAACCGAAGATACTGCAAAAGCCCGAAAAGGCTGCCTCCAGTTAACGACATACCTCACTTGAATTCAAAACGCGCCCATGATAATTCGGGGACATGCTCACTCTGGCATTTACTGCACCACTATTCGGCCATTAATATCTTTTAACCGCTTGGATTTTTATACGGCAGAGCCTTACCTTAATTTTGCATCGTGAATAGATTCTTCCTTCTCTGCATTTTCCTTGTCTTTGGACCGCTTAGCGCGATGTCCCAAGTAGTGACCGGAAATGTCCTTGATGGATTGGATCGCAATTTTTTGGACAAAGTGTTGGTAGTCAACCTTCAAAATGGTGACAGTAGCGTCACAAATGAACGGGGTTATTTTCGGGTACGGGCGCAAGAGGGCGATTCTCTCGTTTTCTTGAGGTACTACTTTATCCCCAAGGCCCATGTCGTTGGTTCCGAGAAACATATACTTGTGGAAGTGTTCTTGGACGGGAGAACGCTTCCGAGGTTTGACTTGTACGCGGAGGAGATCGTGATTCCATTTCGGGCAGGAAATCTCTCCACCATGCGTGCTTTGAGTGATCGGCCTGCCGGACCCGGAAAAGTATATGCCGGCACGAGCAACAACCAAAGCCTCCAACCGGGGTTGACGCTGGATGGCCCGATATCCTACTTCATGAAAAGTGAGCGACAAAAGCGTGCCTACGCAAAAAAACTCGCCTTCTTGGCCCGACAAAAGGACTATTTGGACCTTATACAATCAGATTCAGTCATGCAAGCCTTGAAATATGAATATCAGCTTTCCGACAAAGACCTTGACGACCTGATCATTGAGTTCAACCTCCTTAACATCGACCATCAATTCCTGGACATGAATTGGGAGCAAGTGGAAAAAATGCTGACCGATTTTCTGGAACGAAAAACTTTGTATCGAAAAGAAGAGTAAAACGCTGAACGCCAAACTCTACCGAGGCATCTATCCCTTCGGGAAATTCATTTCTAATGGGATTTTTTAAAATTCAACAAACCATAACATTCGGACATTACAAAATTTTGTATTTTTCAAAAGCTTACTTCAAAAATTTATCCTTAATCAATCTTTTATGAAATCAATTCTCCAAAAAACCACAACTGCTGTAAAATATTGGTGGATGCCATTGATTATCGGAATCATGTTCATCATCGCGGGCATATGGACGATCACTACGCCCGTTGCCAGCTTTGTGGCCTTGGCGATCTTCTTTGCGGCATTCATGTTTGTCTCCGGCATTTTCAATTTGATTTTTGCGATCAGCAATAGGGCAGACATCGAGGATTGGGGCTGGCACCTCACAGGAGCGATCTTTGATTTCGTAGTCGGTGCGATCCTGTTTTTTCATCCGCCGTTGACAATGGCCGTGCTCCCCTACTTGGTCGCGTTCTATTTTCTATTCAAAGGATTCGCGACTTTCGGGTTTGCTTTTGACATGAAGCGATACGGTGACAGCCGATGGGGATGGCTCCTATTTTCAGGCTCTATCTCGATTCTTTTAGCCATTATGATCATTTTCAACCCAACCTTGGGCGGATTGACAATCGTGATTTTCACAGCCATGGCTTTCTTTTCCCTCGGTCTATTCAACATCGTCTTGTCGCTTGGGCTCAAAAAAATCAAGAACAAAGGCCAAGACATGAAGGAAGGTTTAGAAGAATTGAAAAATCGGTTATCCTAAACTCAAGACATTTTTTGGATGAGAAATACACCTTGTTGGAATTGGAGAAGGATCTCCTTATTGCTGTTTTTGGCATTTTACTCAGTCAATGGCCTGCGGGCACAGGGTCTAAAACCGGGATTCAGTCCAAAAGAATACCTTGAGCTGATGAAGGTATCGGCCAAGTTTGCCCAGGATAGCCTTTACTTGAGTAAAATTCCTGAGCCTGAATTCTTCGAGAAAATATACGATTCCCCCGAGATGGGCTTGAAAAACAAATGGCAACTGTGGTTTGACAAAGACTCAAACACCGCCTTGGTCAGCATTCGTGGCACCGCAGGGGACCCCTCGTCTTGGCTTGAAAATTTCTATTCAGGCATGGTGCCAGCATCAGGCACGCTCCAAATCGCAAAAGATTTCCGATTTGACTATCAAGTAGCGGCAAATCCAAGGGCAGCAGTGCATGTAGGTTGGCTCTTGGCTACTGCTTTCATCGCCAGGGACCTTGGACCGAAGATGGATTCCTTATACCAAGCGGGCACCAAAGACCTACTCATCATGGGCCACAGTCAGGGCGGTGGAATTGCCTACTTATTGACAGCTTATTTACTCACCAACCGTGCCAATGGAAAAATCCCTTCAGACTGGATAATCAAGACTTATTGTAGTGCTGCCCCGAAGCCGGGAAATCTATTTTTCGCCATGGATTATGAAAACCTGACCCAAGACGGATGGGCTTACAATGTCATCAACGCATCTGATTGGGTACCGCAAACTCCGTTTTCCATCCAAACGATTGCCGATTTCAACAAGGTGAACCCTTTTTCGGATGTTGATCAAATATTGAAAAAGCAGAAATTTTCGCAACGGCTACTTTTCAAACATGTCTACAACAAACTGGACAAGCCGACCCGAAAAGCGAGTCGGAATTTCGAAAAATTCCTGGGCGACAAGGCTACGGGACTTGTGCAGAGGTACCTGCCCGAATTCCAAAAACCGACCTTTGCGGGGACGATGGACTACGCGCGTGCAGGAAACACAATCTCCCTTACTGCCGATGCGGCATATTTGGAAAAATATCCTGATGATCCCGAAAAAATCTTCATGCACCATTTCCACCTGCCTTACATGGAGTTGATAGAACGTAGGTATGGCACACGCTGATCCGTATTCAAATCTAAATGCCAATCCTAGGCATCACCAATCCGGCATCTTCAAAGTCAAAAAAAATCCCGGCTGTTAAAACCGGGATTTTTTTATGGTTAGTCCAATGTGACAGGGACAGATTCCACTTTCCAGATTTCATCACAGTATTCGCGAATACTGCGATCTGATGAAAATTTGCCCATCCTAGCGGTATTGAGAATCGACATCCTGGCCCATTTGTCTTGGTCCTTGAACGCCTCCTCGACTTTGGCCTGGGTATCGATATAGGATTGATAATCTGCAAACAGTAAGTATTGGTCGTCATACAACAAGGAATCCGTCAATTCCTTGAACACCTTGCTGTCCAGATGCGAGAAATATCCTGAATTGATTTGGTCGATGACCTCTTTGAGATTCGGATTTTCGCTGTAGTAATCCCAGGGCTTGTAGCCTTCGGATTTTACTTTGGCAACTTCGTCCGCTGTCAATCCGAACAGGAAGAAGTTTTCTTCGCCCACACATTCCCTGATTTCCACATTTGCACCATCTAACGTGCCTACTGTCAAGGCTCCATTTAGGGACAATTTCATGTTTCCTGTTCCGGATGCCTCCTTGCCCGCTGTCGAAATCTGCTCAGAAACATCCGCGGCAGGATATATTTTTTGGGCGTTGGTGACATTGTAGTTGGGATAGAAGACCACTTTGATGCGGCCATTGATATCAGGATCATTGTTGACGATTTCACCAACCGAGTTGATCAACTTGATCATCAGCTTTGCTTTTCTATACCCGGGCGCAGCTTTTCCAGCAAAAATGAACGTCCTTGGAACCACGTCCATACTTGGATTCTTTTTGATTTGATTGTACAGCGTAATGATGTGCAGCACCTTGAGATGCTGACGCTTGTACTCATGGATACGCTTCACCAAGATGTCAAACATGGAATTGGGATCGACATCCACCCCAAGTCTTTTCTTTATTCGCTTGGCCAATGCCTTCTTCTTATTGAACTTGACCTGCATCCATTCCTTTCTGAATTCCGGATCGTCCGCAAATGGCTCCAGCTGCTTCAATTCGTGGAGATTTTTGATCCAGCCCTCGCCTATCTTGCCGCTGATGAGATTTGTCAATTCAGGATTGGCAAGCACCATCCAGCGACGCGGGGTTACCCCATTTGTCTTATTCTGGAACTTGTGCGGCATCAGTTCATACCAATCCTTCAAGACGGTCTTCTTCAACAATTCGGAGTGCAAAGCCGCCACGCCATTGATCGCAAAGCTCCCCAAACAAGCCAAATTGGCCATTTTGATATATTTCCTAGGACCTTCGCCGATCAACGAAAGGCTGGAAATCTTCTGGTGGTTGCCATATAGCTTAATGGTTGCATAGTCTACAAACCTACGGTTGATTTCATAGATCAATTGTAGGTGCCGTGGCAGGACTGATCCGAATAGCTGCAAATCCCAAGTCTCCAAGGCCTCGGGCAGCAGTGTATGGTTGGTGTATGCAAATGTCTTGGAAGTGATATCCCAAGCCTCTTCCCATTCCAACTGATGGACATCCATCAGCAAACGCATCAATTCCGCGACTCCGATCGCAGGGTGGGTATCGTTAAGCTGCACCACAAACTTTTTGTGGAAATCATGGATTTTCTCACCTTGACGCAAGTGGATTCCAATCATATCCTGAAGCGAACAGGACACAAAGAAATACTGCTGCTGCAGCCTAAGCCTTTTACCTTCTATTTGTTCATCATTGGGATAAAGGACCTTCGAGATGTTTTCGCAAATGATCTTCGAGTTCACTGCACTGTTGTAGTCACCTGCATTAAATGACTGAAAATCAAACGAGTGTGGAGCCTCTGATTTCCAAAGCCTTAGAGTATTGGCTGTGTTTACTTTGTAACCCAAAATTGGTGTATCGTAAGCCACACCCTTCACCACCAACTCGGGAATCCAGTTGAAGCAAAGCTTTCCTGCTCGGTCCAAATAGGTCTGCACATAACCTCCAAACTTGATGTCATAGCTCAACTCCCGGCGGGCGATTTCCCAAGGGTTACCACGGCGCAGCCAGTTGTCAGTATCCTCCACTTGCCAGCCATCCCTGATATCCTGTTCGAAAATCCCAAACTGATACCTGATGCCATAGCCGATAGCGGGTACTTCCAAGGTGGCCAAAGAGTCCATATAGCAGGCAGCCAAACGACCCAAACCGCCATTTCCAAGACCCGGTTCAACTTCTTTTTCGATCAGCCATTCCAAATCCAATCCCAATTCCTTACAGGCCTGTTCGGTTTCCTTGTAAATCCCAAGATTGATGAGGTTATTGGCCAAATGTGGCCCAAGCAGGTATTCTGCGGATAAATAAGCAACTACCCTGTGTTTCTCCTGAATATATTGCTTGACAGAAGCCACCCATCGCTGTAAAAGCCTGTCCCTGACCGCATATGCGATGGCCATATAATAATCGTTTCGAGTTGCAATTTCGGGAAACTTGCCTTGCACATAAAACAGGTTATTCCTGATCGCTCTTTTAAGCGTATCCACACCCAAGCCTGTCCTTGAATCCTCCAAATACGGTGAGTGTCCGTTGCCATTGCCGTTGGTCGCGTCGGCTTGGACCTTATCCGCTAGTACTTTCTTTTTCATTTTATTTCAACTTTACCAAAAATTTCAAGCGCGAAAGTTAACCAAATCGCGAAGCAAACAAAACAGATAGAATCCGATCTTTTTCATTGAATCGTGGCGAATAACGTAATCTACGAGGATGAATGTAGCAAATTGGTTGTATATTGAACCGGATTTTACCTGATGCAAAAAATGAGATTAAATGCGGTAATTATGGTGATTTTGGCAGCCTTCGGAGGGATGATGGTCGCCTGCCAAACAAAACAGCAAACAGAAGAGATTGTCGTTTCCGATGAAATGTTTGAAGGAGATGAACACAACGCGGTGACATCTTTGGACTTCATGGGAACCTACGAGGGAGTCCTCCCATGTGCTGACTGTGAAGGCATCCAAACGGTGATCGAGTTGGGTGTAGGCAACTCTTATGTAAAAAAGGTTACCTATCTGGGAAAGGAAAATAGCGAAGTCATCGAAACCCAGGGCACTTTCTCCTGGAATGACGAAGGAAACACGATTACCCTGGATAGCGAACCCGCTCCGAACCAATATTTCGTAGGTGAAAATGTGCTTTTCCACCTTGACATGGACGGAAATCGCATCACGGGGGATTTGGCAGATAAATATAGATTGAACAAGAAATAACAAACCAAGAAAAATTAATCAAACTACAGTGATGAAAAAGAATATCGTTTACGCTTTCATGATATTTCTGACAGTTGTGTCATGCTCTCCCGCTACCAAGATCACCAGATCATGGACCAGCCCGTCCAAGAATCCAGGTGGTTACAAAAACCTCTACGTAGCGGCAGTGATTGGCGACATGGCCAAGAGACAGAGTTTTGAAAATGATGTGCAACGCATCCTTGGCAATATCGGTATCAATTCCACCACCAGCAGTTCGACCATTCAGCCAAATTTTTGGATGAGCACCGATCTCGACAAAAACGCCATGATGAACATCATCTATCAGCGCGGCAATGACGCCATCATGACCATGACGCTCATCGACGTACAAAACGAGCAACGCTACATCCCAGGCGCCATGATGGGCGGTCCGATGATGTGGGGCCCAGGATGGGGAATGGGAGGCGCCGGAGGTTTTGGTGGCTTTTGGGGCATGCACCACGGCATGATGATGACTCCCGGCCATATCGTCAATGACAGAAAGTATTTCGTCGAAATCAATATCTACGATGTAAGCTCCGAGCTCCTTGTGTGGACCGGTCAGTCCAAAACTTTGAATCCCTCGTCCATGGAGAAATTCTCCAAGGAATTTGCGGAGGTCGTTTTGGAAAGAATGATGCAAGAAGGCGTGATCCAGAAAAACTAACATTTCCTGAACTTCTCACAAAAAAGGGGGCTAGTGGATGAACTGGTTCCCTTTTTTACATTTTATCTGTCGGTAAAATCTCGAAGTTCTTCCTTTTGAAGTCCTTGAAGCGGTAGTTGTAAGTCAGCCAAAAAATGAATCCATGCCTGAACCTGAGAAAATCAGGCTGAAAGTCCAAAAAGCGCATTTGGTATCCGGGAGAAAGCGTAATGCTGTTTTTTTGAAAATTCAGGAGAAAAAATATCCGGTGCTCAAAAGCATTGGTAACGGGGGCCGGTCCCGTCGTAATCAAGCTCTCGTTGAGTAGAGAAGTCGCAAAATTGAAATGGGGACTCAGGGCATCCCGGAAATTGTACCGAAGGGAATTGTTGAAACGGAAACGACTATTGAACATATAGCCTTCTTCCACACCCGTAGGACCGAGGTTTGCCCTGAATCGTGCATCATACCTGAACCTGAAACTAGCCGTGAAAGGGCCTTTCCCCGGAACCCGATACACGACCTGTCCCCAAGGGCGATGCTCCGGCCTTACCAATTTGCCCTCGGAAAACGGTGCGCCAAGCCGCAAGTAGGCATATCCGCCGGTAATGGCCCAAAGTCCATTGTCGGTTTGGTAGGTAAGTCCAGAACGAATGATCCAAAACGTTTCATTCACAAAATGGCTGTCCATCCACAAGGCATAATTGGGCGCAATCTGACCAGAGGTAAGTATCCCCCACCAGTTTTCATTGTCATCCAATACTTCTCTTTGGGAATAAGCCGAAAAAGAAATCAAAAACAACAGAAGGCTAAATAGTCCCCGCATCACGCAAAATTTGTAAATGCCCAAAAATACAATATTTATCAGGTTTTGGATTTCCCACGGTATCGATTTGCTTTGAATGGTCCGACAAAACCAACCCGATAGGTAAACCACCCAAGCACTACAACCACCGCATCACCTTTGTAGAAAAAAAAGGCCGACAAATACGTCGGCCTTTCATCGAAGTAAAATATTGGACAATCTCAGCATTTGAAATGGCCTAGAAAGCTCTCGAATGCGACATTACAGCCTTTCGACATGGAAGAAGCATTTTAAATAAGGGCACCTAGGCGCTAGCGAAGATGGTTGCCAATCAGTTGGCAAAAGAAACAATCGCGTGACAATGAATTCATATTTGAAAACCATGTGCCAGGCATTTCTCTCCTCATAGGCTATTTCTTCACTACGGGTATAGCCTGATTCACTTGGGGGCTAAATATTTCATCGAAATACGACAGGAAATTTTCCACTTCCTTCCTGTCTCCCTTAACTGCGTTGCCTTGTTCTGACAAAATTTGGCCAACAGGTTTTCTGTTCATGAAAAGATCAACCAAGGAGGTTTGCGACATGGTAAGGGTGGCATTGGGCGCTTGACCGTATTTTTCTACATCATCAATAAACTCAACCACGCCAAAGCGGCAATGAAGCCCGACTTTTTTGCCATCGCCTACGGCAAAAGCCAACAGGTAATTCGTGGTACCGGCCTTTTCAGGGTCAATCCTTACCTTGTACTGCGTGAGCAGCGTGGTTGGATTCATATTATTCACGATCTCATCAGGCAATACCAACCGCGGCAAAGCCAATTTATTGGTAAGCGCATAGGCCTGTGTGATGCACCAACTCCGTGCATTTTGCGATTCGAGCACCATTCCTAATTGGTAAAGCAATTGCGCTTTTTTGGTGCGGTAAGTTTGGTTGGTGGGTTCGGTTACATACAGATAGTTGATCAGCTTCAGCGCCCACATTTGGTCACCCTCTTTGATGGCCTGATCGCTCAGCTGCACCACCCGGTCAGGACCTCCCATTGCTTTGATCAGGTTTCTTGCCTCATCTTCCCTTGTAAGTTTGAAAATATTGGCAGCATCGTTGTCAAACCATCCTCGGCCGTGATGATAGATAGGTTCGGCAAATGTCTCGAGCGGACCATAGGTTTCACACAAGTACTCCGCATCGCGAAAATGCTGTGGCAATTTCAAAAACTTGCCCAGGTCCTGCGGGGCCCTACCCAACAGCATGGCCCTCAAAGTCTGGTCCTTCACAAAATTGTAAAAATCAGCATAGGTCTCCACGGTTTCCTTGACCGCCTGTTTGCCCACTATAGGTGTGCCGTGTGTACTCAGCATTATTTCAGTACCCAGGTCCCTGATTTTGAATAATGCCTGCGTGATGTTTTCCGGATCTCTGAAGTTGGAACCCCGCAAAGAATACATGTTGGGCATAAATCCCCAGAATGCATTGTTTAGTACTATTTTCTTACTTGGAATCCATACCAGCAATTGATCGTCAGAGTCCACATTGAAATTGGTGAAGAACTGCAAATCTACCCCATCAATATTGAGCACCTGCCCTTCGGTCACCTCAGTGGTCGGCCTTACGAATCCGCTGAAGTCAGGAAACGAGATGAATCCACCAAAGGGCGCATCCTTGCCCTCTCGTGGCAGCATCATATGAAACTGCTGTACCAAACCACTGTTCAAAAGGGGGCCAATCTCAGGAAACACGCTTCCTGCCCCTTGGCCGGAAGCCAGGTTTGATGCCAATCTCGGGTTGGCAATGAATTGGGCATTGGGGTATTTTTCCTTGATTGCGGAACTTCCGAAAATGTAGTGTGAGTGGCTATAGATAACCGCAATCACCGGCTTCTCGGTTACTGTTTCCAGCATCTTCAGGATCTCCCGTCCTATTTCCGGGCTGGTACCACTATCGTAGATGATCACCCCATTTTTTGTTTCGATCACGGGTATGTATGATGCAAACAAGCCGTTGATGGTGTAGATACCATCGGCAATTTTTGCAACTTCCTTTTTGATGAAATTGGACGATAATGGGACTTTGAACATTTTGTAGTCAGTCTGTAGGGTTTTGTTAGCCCATGCGCCATTGGGAAATTCAACCAATTCATAAGGTTTGCCCATGAAGGTTCCACTCTTTTCAATGGTCAGTTCTTGGGCATCTGCTTCATTTATTTCTGTTTCTGACTGTTGCCGATTACAGCCAGTGACCAGCAGGAGTAAAATTGCAAACAGCTTAATGGCGAAATTTGACCTAGATCTCATAGAAGTTTGATTAGTTTTTGAAAATAGAATATTGACGTTCGAATAGTTTCCCCCTTCCATCAAAGCAACGATTAATTTCTTGGCCGGATCAACGCTGTAAAAAGAGTCTATCACTGCTCATTAAAGCATCTAATCCTTCTTTCCAAGAGTTCAAGCCCCGCATTATTTCCAACTACCCTCGGGAATATTTGAATGCACCCTAAAGAATTCCCTCTTTTCCTCTGGTCGCCAAGATTGCCGAGTTGGACCAAAAGTAGCTCAGGGCAATCCGCAAGGCCACATGTATCAGCACGCATTCCCTAAAAAGTGGCGAAACCTAATTTATTAGCGAAAAAATCCTTATGAACCCGCTGGCGTCTTGGCCAATAATAATCAAGAAAAATTCAATTCATGAGTGAATTTCCGGCGGGACAATGTCAATGCTTGATGTTTTCCCGGTATTCGGACGGGGAGGTTCCGATGAACTTCTTGAAAGCATTGGTAAAGGAGTTTCGATTATTGAAGCCACACTCATTCGCAATCGCTTCAATCGTATAGTTCGACCATTTCCCGTTTTCAATGTTTTCCACACAATGATGAATCCTTTTTAGATTGATAAAATCTATAAAACTGATGCTTCGGAATGTGTTGAGGCTTTTTGAAATCTGATACACAGGTATATGGATATCGTTCGAAAAATCATTGATACTGTAGCCCCGTTCGAGGAAAAACTTCTTCCCATCCATCTCCGATTCAATGATTTGAATGAACTCTTCCAATTTTTTCTCCTCCTCCGGATTTGACTCCTGCTTGACATGAACTCTTCCTTGTCGGTGCGATTGGGCGGAGTTCTGGAGCAATCCTCCATAAAGCAAAGACGGAAAGAAAAATAGCGACAGACTCGAAACCATCAGCCATACCACCGAAAACGAATTGACGATATGGTAAGTAGTCATTATTTCCAAACCCAACATGCTGAGGTAAAACGGAAACCACAAAAAAACCTGACATCCCAGAAATATCACCATCCAATTCCTCCAGCCTTTCGCATCGGAATTTGACTCCGAGCGGCTTTTGTTCCATTTCAAAAAGAGCCATACCGTGGCAATCCAATACAAACTAAATAATATCGTACGAAACTCCTGGTGGAAACCTGGCCCAAAGTACTTGCTCTGGGCAAACATACCCAAGAGGTTCAAATCCTGCACCTCACGGACAATCAATTCGGCCTTTTGCGCAGAAGACATCGAAAACACATGCCAATAGTCTACCAAATACACCAAAAGGGGAATCAAATGAAAGATATCATACCACCTCCAAAGCCGCTTCTTTGTGAAAAAGACCATGTGCAGGTAAGGCATCGGTATGAAGATCAATGCAAATAGATTTCCCATCCGGTACATGAATGGCCAATAGATCGTCAATTGGGATACATTGGAGAATCCAACAAATACAGCCAAGGAAATACTCAGTTGCCCTATCGCCAGCGGCTGGTAGGCAGGGTTATTTTTTACGGCAAAACGAAAAATAACCGCTGCCGACAATACCCCAAGTACTGCCGCTGCCAAATGCACAAAGATGATCCAATCAAAATTGATTTCCATCGCTTGATTTGCTCCTTTACAGACTATCCTGGAAAACGATCATCAAATAAAGAAGATTTCGGCTGAATAAAAAACGATGGGAATGAAGGCCTGTTGGCATTAGAAATCCCTAGGGCTGGGTGGATCCGCGACAGGCTTCGGGATGCAATTCCACCGTGTCTTGTTTTGGTATCTGAAATCCCAATTCTCAAAAGTTCAATCTGACCTTTCCCGAAAGGCAAGTCCCCCTGGAATCGGAGCCCTTGTCTTGCGGACTTTTGTTTCAGGGCTCCGTTCCATGACGGGGTAGTTTTTACTTTACGGGCTCGATGTCAGGCAACACCCAAGTCTTATCAAACAAGGATGGAAGCGGGCCATAGAATCTGAACAATATCTCGAATTGCCCATTTGGATCTGTCGGGGTCCAGTTGGACTCTTTTCCCTCTGGGGCTTGGGGACCAAAGTAAAGATCCACAGAGCCGTCGGCATTGACCTGCAATCCTGGGCTCTGGGAAGAGCGACCTGCATGGGACATTTCGCGAATGAGGGCATGCGTACGAAGATCGTAAAGCGTAGCCGACCAATATTGACGCACGGGTGCATTGGCAGGAACGGTAAGCTTATAATTCTTACTGCCGTCCAACAGTTGGCCATCTTTATCCTCCAGGGCCATCAGGTAAAATTGGCCTTCTCCCATCCGCTTGGGGGTGAAGAAAATAAAGGAAAACAACAGGCCACGTGCATCTACAGGATAGAGGTTCGGATCCTTGAATTGGTCTTGCGATGCCTTGAAGACCATGGCAATCGACTGGGGAAATGACCACCTGCTGCCCTCTGCAAATGCACCACCCTTGACCACTTCCTTGTACATCCCATCAATGAAGGTAAAACCCTGCGCGGCTGCCTCATTGAGCAATTCGGTTTGGGCAGCATCTGGTGCAAATGGCTTGCCTTTTTCAATACCGATCATACGCAACTTGTCGATCATGGCCCGGTCGCGTTCCAGCCATGGTTCATACTGAACGATGCGATCCAACGACTCGAAAAACCGGATGTCATACTTGATCGTGGCATCATACAATACGCCCGCAGCATCCACATAAACCGTGGGGGATGGAGCGTTTGCTTGAGAAAGCGGGTAGATTTTCATGCGCTTGCCGTAAGCGACTGCCTTAGCCAGGTCTTCCTCGCTTCCGCTCTTCAGGACGGACCGGATCAGGGCATATCCTTTGTAGGTCTGGGAAGGGAGCACGATGTATCCAGCCGGTACCTTGCCATCATGCCCTGGAGGCAGGATGAGGTATTTCCCTCCCTTGCCCTGGTCAGCGCCAGCCACACCAATGTCCTCCAGTGGCATTTGCCAGGCATCCATGATCGTACCCACAATGGCACCCTCATCAGCCGGTGGTACCTCCAACACAATGGGGCCAACTTCCCGGGTATCAAAGTAAGGCGTGAAATAGACCACGTCGGTATTGGGCGTAAGCGTTTGGTTCTTCCAATCGAGCAGGCGCGACCAATACAACATCTGGTTTTCCCGGCAGGCCGTCTCATTGAGCATAGCCTGGTACATAAGGTCAAGATTCACCGCAGGCATTCCCCAGATCATCGCCTCTATCGCCCGCGATTGCATCACTTGCTGCTGCAAATCAGCGTAAGACTTCTCTGCGTTTGCCACAGCAACCAAATCTGTTTGAGTTTCCTTTTTCGGGCTCTGACATGCCGTGGAGAAAGCAATAAGACCTAGGACAGTAAATACGCCAACTTTTATTTTTCTCATTTTATCAGTCATTACTTCATCAAAACCTTGATTTATTGCACCCGCACCAAAGGCTTTGGCTTCCACGTACCGTTCAAGGCCTCAGGTTTGGGCAAATACAGGCGGTTTACGAAAAAGAAAGGCCCATTAGGCGCAGGAAGCCAATTCGACTCCTTGTCCTTACCCGGAGATTCGTGCTGTATATAAATTGTAATACTATTGTCTGGATTGCGCTTGAGATTTGGCAACATGGCGGAATTTATCAAATACCGGTTAATCGGATTTTCCGTCATAATTCTTGCCGGCAGCTCATACATGGTATATGACCAAAATGCATTAACCGGGGGCATTTCATCACTCTTCATGGTCAATGTATACTTGTTGGTAGCGGCATTCAAAGGCTGCCCTTCTGAATCAGTCTGGTAAATAGGGTAGATCGCTTCTTCTTTTGAAAGGCCATAAATTCCCAATACCGCTCCGGCCATGCGAAACATATAATTGTTGTTTAAATGCTCCCTGGTGCCAAACGCCTCAGCACTACCCACTTTGCCGGTTTTAATTTCGTTCGTATTGAAGGCCTCAAATTCTTTCCAGGCATCCTCTATACCCGCATTCAGCGCATCTTTGATTTCGGGAGACAATGATACTGTATCAAAGGTCTTTCCGGGTACCAGGCCGATTTTAGCAAATTGCTCCCTGAGGTCTTTTTCGGATGGATGTGTAGGGCAGAACTGCAAGTAGAAGTTCAACAGGCTGAAGAATTCCAACGATGTCCTCTGGGTTTCCGGAGTGAGCGGCTTGGGGAAGTTGATCTCAGGGGCAGCCTTTGGAGCAGGCTGATTGAGGAAGGCCGATAAAGGCTTTACAATATACTGCTCCTGGATCTTCTTGACATTCTCCAGATCGGCAGGATCAAAGAGTTGAGTCCGGAACTGGGCAGATGCGATCTCAGTCTCACAACGGATTACCCTTGTAATTCCTTCGGGTATTTCCCCTTTCCAGTTGGGACCTGCAATCAGAAAACTGCCGCCATTGTTCCCATCTGTGCGCGTACCCGGTATGTCGAAGTTGTGTGTGTACAGGTCGATGAGCTGCAAACTCCAGTACCGATCTTTTTCGATAGGCGGCACAGTGAACACAATCGGTTCTGTGCGCAAATCAAGGCCGATCCACGAATAGGGAGTGTCCGAATTTGCCGTTTGGATTGCTTTGTCTTGGGAGGTAAAAACGCGGGGAATATTATAGAGGATATTGTAAGGCGCTTTGTAATCCGGATCGTTCTTGTCGATGAAATAGGCATATTGCACCCGCATATTGTCTACAAGCGGGAAGCCGTAGATGTACGCTTCCTTAGCAATTCTCCTTGCTTCTTCGGGCGTCACTTCGGTTTTCGGACTTTGGCAACCAAGGACAAAGGCTATTAACCCTAGGCCAATCAAAAATTTGATATTCATATGATCTTGTTTAAAGTGTTCCGGATTACATGTATAGCCTCTCTATACTCTTCTATTTAATTCACCTCCTCAAAATCAGGCAATACAAAAGTCTTATCGAAATAGGGCTGCAACGGTGCATAAAGCCTGAAGATCACAAACCAGCCATCAGTACCCACCGTCTTCATGTAGTTGCTTTCGTATCCCTCTGGCGCTTTGGCTCCGATGTATAAGTCAACCGAACCATCTTCATTGCGCTTGATGTCGGGCATCCTGCTATCAATAGCCACCGACCTTACAGTTCCTAAGCCGCTTTCGTAGTGCCTTCTTGTTTCTGCACTGTACAAATCCACCGCCCAAAATTGTGCAACCGGCACATCAGCCGGCACGCGCAAGCGGTAAGTTTTGTCAGCTCTGAAAAGATTGCCCTCACTGTCGCGCTTGGCAGCGAGGTAAACCTGACCTTTTCCGATGTATGGGTTAACCATGCCTTCGCTGCTGGTAACGGCATCATAAAACCATACGGTCCGCTCGTCCAGTTCCACCTTGTTGTAAGTAATCTGCGGAATCGAGAAGGCTATCATATTGTGCCATTGTTTTTCCGGCCAGTAATTCTCCATGAAACGTGGATTGGTTGCCAGATTACGCGCCATCAGCTCACCCAGGGCTGCACCTTCGGTCAGAATTTTTGTTTGACGGGCATCCGGAGAAAAAGGCTTTCCTTTTACAATTCCCAGTGGTTCGATCATCGCCATCCATGCCTTGTCCTGCTCGCGCACAGGCTCTTGGTTGATGACATTGTGCAAGGCTTTCCAGTAGTCCATGCCCCGGTAGGCGGTCGCCGACCAGGTTTTATCCAAACCTTCGATCAATTTGTTCTGCACAGGCTGACCCCCGAGCGCGGAGACCTTCAAGGCTTTCACGAAATTGGTTTTAAATGCCGGGTTTGTATCCAGTATCCGAAATCCCCACATGATGTTGTTGGTAGCCGACTGGAATACATGGACTCCCTTCTTCTCATATTTTTCAGGATTGTCTTCCGGACCCACAATGATGTAAGTTCCACCTTCGCCCCTATCCGGGCCAGTGAGGCCCAGGTCACAAACTGGACGCTGCCAGAAATCAAGGGCGGCACCTGCTGTCATGCCAGCGGGATACTCGATGTAGAGTGGTCCATTCGAAAGGTTATCGAAAGCAATAAAATAAGGAGTTGTCAAGTTGGCGGTGACGATGCCCTGCTTCTCCCGAAAGCTCACATACACCGCAAACGTGCCGCGGGCATTGGGTCCGTAGTGCTTATTCTGCTCCTCCCTCCAAGTCACGAAACTCACCAAAGGTGTCGACCACATATAAGCCTGAGAGGCACGCTGCAGGTCCATGGCATCAAAAAGCTTTTGGGAGCTTTCGTCCGTGAGGTAGTTATGCTGCAGCTCCATCACCCCATAAGGGGTCTGGATTTTTTCATCTCCCTTTAAACCAGCTTTTTCCAAAGGTACAGGAGCAGGTTGTGCGGCACGTGACTTTCTTTGCGCATCGACATTGCCCGCAAACGCAAGGCTAAAGACCGCGATGATTGAGAAGGCAAGTAGTTTGTTGGTCTTCATATTTTGAAAGCAAAAATTTGGTGAATGAAAATCGGCTTCATGGCGTGTGGAATCGAAACAAACCAGATTGTAGCCTGATCATAAAAGTAAGTCTTTCTTGGGGTGACCTGGGCGAAAAAGGGCTACGCATGGCCATCCTTGGGCGAAGATTGGCACGAAAACGACCATTAAAGGATGTCTCGAAAAGTGGTATTTATTTTCTAAATCCTGTTATGCGGCAAAATCAAAAAAACACTTTCGAACGGTCTCCTCTACAGTGGATGGTTACCTATGCTTGACGATGAACTCGGATGGGGAAATACCTTTGAACTTTTTGAAGGCATTGGTAAAGGAATTTCGGTTATTGAAGCCGCATTCCAAGGCCAAGGCTTCGATCTTGAGGTTTCTCCACTCGCCGGCCTCAAGCTTTTGTGCACAGTATCCAACACGCTTTCGGTTGATGAAGTCTATAAAGCTGATGCCCTCAAAATGGGAGATACATTTGGATATCTGATACACCGGGATGCCGATGTCTCGCGAAAAATCATTGATCGTATAGCCGGGTTTCAGAAATAGAGCGTCTTTTTCCATCGCTATCTCAATCGCTGTCTTTACTTCCTGCAACTTCAAAAGCTCGGCACCTTGCTCCAATTCCGTTGGTTTCTGCTTGGGTGCCTTGTGGTGCCCCCTATTGTTGGCTTGGCCATATACAAGCGATGGATATAAGAGCAAAAGAAAAGAAGAAACCACCAGCCAAGCTGCACCTGCGGTGTAGACCATGTGGTAAGTCAGCGCCGGGTCGATCCAAATAAAAGTGAGATAGAAAGGAAGCCAAATAGCCATCTGAAAAGCCAGATAGACAAACATCCAATTTTTCCAGATCCTCTCCTCGAACCCCAAATTCGGTTTTGCCTTGATCCAGCGGAATACTAGCCTAATTTCCAGCAGCCAATAAACACTGAACAAAATGGTTCGAAAGGACTGATGAAAGCCTGGAGGGAAAAATCGACTTTCTCGCATTTGCGCAAATTGGTTTTCATTGGCGATATCCTTGAGGATCAAAGCCAGCTTCTCTTGGTTTGAAAGTGTGAAAATCGGCCAGAAATCGACCAGAAAAACCAAGGCAGGGATAAAGTGCAGAAAATCATACCAACGCCAAGTTCGCTTCTCGGTATAGAACCGTACGTAAAGAAAAGGCAGCGGTACAAACAGCAATCCAAAAAAACTGCCCGTTCGGAACAAAAAGGGCCAGTGGACCAGCAATTCGGATACCACCAAAAAACTTACCCAAATGGCAACCGCGAGAATAATCTGGCCAAAGGCTAAGGGCAGATTGACCGGGTTACTTTTGATTCCCTGATAAAGCAATACAATCCCCGAAACAACCCCCAACACACAGGCGGCCAAATGTGTAAAGGTGGCGAGGTCAAAATTGATTTCCATTTCTCGGCTTACTCCTTTACTGATTTATATGGCAAAATACCCTCCAATTAATGAAGATTTCGGCGGAATTAAAAACGAGGGGAATGGAAGCCTGTTGGCATTTGAAATTCCAACATTCCAAAGTTCAACCCTGCAATTGTCGGCAGGCAGGCCCCCGGCTGGGTGGGATTTGCAATTCCACCCTTTTGTTTCTCGGGATTTGTAATCCCGATTCCCAAAAGTGCAACCCTGCATTTGTCGGCAGGCTGGGTAAACCAAACAACCTATCAATTGACTCGTGCCGGCTTTTTACTAACTCATGTCGGTTCCGAGGTCACTCGTGCCGGCTTTTTACTAACTCATGTCGGTTCCGAGGTCACTCGTGTCGGCTTTTTGCTAACTCATGTCGGTTCCGAGGTGACTCGTGTCGGCTTTTTGCCGACTCATGTCGGTTCCGAGGCGACTCGTGTCGGCTTTTTACCGACTCGTGTCGGTTCCGAGGTGACTCATGTAGGCTTTTTGCTGACTCGTGTCGGTTCCGAGGCGAGTCGTGTCGGCTTTTTGACCCGTCCTGAAAAAAGTTGACAGTTT
>NZ_AMZY02000011.1 GCF_000330725.2 Mariniradius saccharolyticus AK6
TTTTCCAATTTTCCAATTTTCCAATTTTTACCAAAACTTCGTATCGATCATCATCATGATCGCCATCCCCAATACGATCGAGGAAATGACAAGCGCCCAATCCTTCCGATTGATGCCCACGATCCCCACCAAAATGCCGGAAACCACCATGAAAATCGCCACAATGACCAACTGCCCCACTTCCAAGCCAAGGTTGAAAGCCAATAATGGCTCAAACAAGGAGGCTTCTTTTCCCAACAAAGACCGCAGGTAATTGGAAAAGCCCAAGCCGTGGATCAAGCCAAAGAAAAGCGCGAAGAAATAATTGATCTGGATTCCCCGGCCGCTGCTGGGCTTGGGTTTGAAGATATTGCTCACCGCTGTGATTGCGATCGTGGTCGGAATCAAGAATTCGACCCAAGCCGAATCCACTTTTACCAGCTTGAGCGTGGCCAAAGCCAAGGTAATCGAATGTCCGATCGTGAATGCCGTGACGAGAATCAGGATTTTTTTCCAATCCCTTGTGATATAGATCGCGCATAGTGCCACCACGAAGAGGATATGGTCAAAGCCCTTGATATCAAGGATATGTTGGATGCCTAGTTGGAAATAGAGTTGGAACTGGCCCATGGGTGAATGGATAAATGTACCGCCGAGGTAAGCAAGCTTCGTCAGATTGAGTAATTTGCAAAGAAAACAATTTCAACCACGCGGAATGCAATTCTCTTTTATTTTCCTGCTGATTTGGGGATGGAAGGTGATTTTTCACCCCTTTTACATCAGTCTGACAGAGATTCGGTACAAGGCCGATCAAAAATCTTTGGAGATCGAGCAAAAGATATTTTGGGATGACCTTGAAGTGGCTCTTTCCAAGGACAACGGCCAAAAAGTCAACTTTCTGCAGCCTACCAATAAAACTGAACTCGACCGTTTGATCCGCGAATACCTCATATCCCACAACCAAATCAAAATCAACGGAAAGGTGGTAGCGCTGGAATATCTCGGCTACGAGATAGAGGAAGACGCCGCTTGGTTTTATCTGGAAGCAACAGAAATCCCGCTACCAAAAACCGTGGAAATCAAAAGCACATTGCTTTTTGACCACTTCGAGGGCCAGCAGAATATCATCAACTTCTACCTGGACAAAAAACCCAAAAGCATGATTCTGGTAAAAGGGAAGGAAACGGGAGAGTTGAGGTTCTAAGCTGGTTCCCAATAGTCAGGCCCTCGTTAGAATAAAACTCCCGCCAAATCTTTTGTATATTCATTTGTCCAAACCCTTCGGCAAAATGGTTTCAAAAACTTCCCTTAAAGGATTTTTTATTCTACTCTGCGGTGTTTTTCCCTTGGGATACTCCACTGCGCAGGATCTTGATCCGAGGGCGTACATTAGAGTTCCGGTAAAAACCACCACGGCATTTTTAGGATATGCGGGATCAAGAGGGGGCGTGGTCTCAGACCCAACAGTGATTATCCAGAATATCGAAGCTACCATCCATACTACCTCGGTTGGAGCTTCCCATTCATTCGACCTGTTCGGAATGACTTCGCAGATACTGGTAGTACTACCTTATTCTTGGGCGAATGTATCCGGTGATGTTGGCCAACAATCACAAAGCGTAAACAGGTCGGGAATGGCTGATATGAGAGCAAGGATATCAGTTTTGGTATTTGGTGCCCCGGCTGCAAACCTTGCCGAGGTCAAAGCCGCCCCGAGGAGCACACTTGTTGGCGTTAGTCTTAATCTGATAGCACCAACAGGACAGTTTTTCAGTGACAAGCTGATTAACCTTGGCACAAATAGGTGGTCATTTAGGCCAGAAATTGCCATTTCCCAACCCATAAGCAAACGGTGGCTTTTTGATTTCTACTCAGGAGTTTGGGTTTTCACCAACAACATTTCTTTTTTTCCGGGGAACCTCACCAGAACTCAAAACCCAATGGGGGCATTTCAGGCTCACCTCAGTTACAACATAGGTCCCATATTTTGGATTGCTATTGACGGAACATATTATGTCGGAGGCGAATCATCCATAAACAACCAAATCAATGATGATAGGGTGGAAAACACCAGATTGGGGATAACTGCGGTGATCCCGACAGGGAAAACCAGTTCATTGAAAGTTGCGGTCAGCACTGGAGTTCAGGTTAGGATCGGTAAAGATTTTAACACGTTATCGGTTGGTTGGCAAAAAACATGGCTCTACAAGGAGAAATAAAATGGCATAAAAAAAGCGGGTCCTTTCAACACGTCCTGTAAATCTGCCGGTGAAAAGAGACTAGACGGAAATGTCTACTTTTCCAAAAATCTAAATGTTAATTTTATCAATAAACTAGGCAGCCATGTGGACTGGGAAAATCAAACTCCGAATACATTCCCTTGCTGGAGCGTTGATATTTTTTGTGATCGGCAGTGGTTTCAATCCAATTCTTGCACAGGTCAACAAAACTCAGCCAAACATTTTAAATTACGTTGACTCCACGGACCTTATTCAAGTAATCAGAAGAAATAAAGCCGCAAAAGATGCAGCATCGGGAGTTCCGCAAAAGGGAAAACTCATGTATTTTCTTGTGCCGACCATAGGTTCAAATCCCTTGCTGGGATTTTTCTATGGCGTTGGCTTCACAGGTGCCATGTATTTGGGAGATCCGAAGACAACAAATGTTTCCAACATTACCAGTTCTATTTCCCTTACCACAAAAAACCAAATCATTGCCAATATCCGGGGAACAATCATGACCAATGATAACAAATGGGAGATGCTTGTGGATTTCAAATATGCCGATTTCACAGAAAATACCTATGGATTGGGCAGTGACTACAATCAGCCAATACAGGAAGGGTGGCATATCGGAGAGATCGTGACCACGGGAATCGAAGGATCCCAACCACTTGAATTCAATCAACTAAGGTTCCATTATACAGCGCTGAGGGCCATTGGAAATAAGATTTATGCCGGAATTGGATACCACCTCGATGGCCACATCAATATAAAGGATCTTTTACTTGACTTGGAGGCACCCGAACCTGTCATTACGAGTCATTATGGGTATTCGAGGTTAAATGGTATCGACCCCACTGGCTACAGGACCTCCGGCACAAGTGTCAATTTTGTACTTGACAGCCGCGACCATACCGTCAACACTTACTCGGGAAACTTTATACAGGTATCCTATCGGGTGAATTCAAGATTTCTCGCATCCACTACAGATTTTGACCAGTTGTATTTGGAAACCAGGCTTTTTAAAACCCTATCGCCAAGTAGACCCAGACATATCCTTGCGTTTTGGGGTATCGGGCACTTCATTTTGTCAGGAGAAGTCCCTTACATGCATCTTCCTTTCAATGCCAGCGACATGCGAAACAGGATGGGCCGGGGCTACGTAGCGGGCAGGTTTAGAGGTCCCAGCTGGGTGTCAGCAGAAGGTGAATACAGGTTTCCAATTAGCAGAAACGGTTTGTTTGGTGGGGTCGTTTTTGGAAGTTTAACGACAACTTCCAGGAATGCGCTCCAGATTTTTGACATTGACCAACCAAAGCTGAATTTATTCGAAGCCACAAGACCAGCAGCGGGATTTGGAGGACGGGTAATGCTCAATAAGACCGGGAGACTGAATCTGGCAATAGATATGGCCTTTGGACAAAACGGATCAAGGGGTTTTTATTTCGCAATAGGTGAGACTTTTTAAAGCGAGTCTGAGTCTCAAGAATCATTTTTGCATCACCGTTCCGCATTTTTTACAGGTGGTGTTTTCCGGATTGCCCCAAAAGCGTTCCATGATTGGCGGCAGTTGGCTGACGATATCGGTGATCTCGGCAAATTCCTCATAGAGCTTGTTGCCGCAGTTTTCACAGTGCCATATAAACCCATCCTTCTCTCCCGGCCTTCTGTAGCGTTCCATCACCAATCCGATCGTATTGGCGGGCCGACGCGGCGAATGCGGCATGCGCGCGGGCAAGAGAAACATTTCCCCTTCCTTTATTTCGATATCCTTCACGACGCCTTCGTCCACGACCTTGAGGGTGATGTTGCCTTCGATTTGGTAGAAAAACTCCTCGCCTTCGTCATAGTGGAAGTCCTTGCGTGAGTTGGGCCCACCGACGACCATCACGATAAAATCATCGTTTCCTTTGTAAATCACTTGGTTGCCGATCGGGGGCTTGAGGAGATGGCGGTTTTCCTCTATCCACTTCAGGAAATTGATGGGCTTGGCTACTGGCATGGGGAATTCAGATTTTGGCTTCACGGTAAAAGTATCAAAAAACTCCCTTTATTTTGGTTTAATTTGAGGCTTAAACAGTCCTTCCGATGAAATTCCCGATTGTTGATACCCATTGCGACCTATTGTCCTACTTGGCAAAAATCCCCGGTGCCTCCCCCCTGAAATCCGAGGATATTGCCTGTGCCGTTCCATTGTTGGAGTCTGGACATGTCCGGCTGCAGATCTGTGCGATTTACACGGACGTGAAGCCCGGAAGTATGGATTTGGCTACAAAGCAGGCATACGCCTACCGCGAAATGCTTATGAAATATCCAAAAAACGTCTGCCAAGCAGATGGGGAATTCGTCAGGAATCTGGAAATGCAGGAAAAAATCGGTTTGGTGACTGCCGTGGAAAATGCCGCAGGTCTGGCGGAAGAGGGCGTTCCGATCGGGAAAGCCTTTGAACAACTCGACCTGATCCTGAAGCTCACCAAGCGCATCGCCTATATCAGCCTCACCCACCATACCGAAAACAGGTTTGGCGGTGGCAACTATACCGAAAAAATAGGCCTTAGGGACGACGGGAAAAAGCTCTTGGACTACATCTCCGGGAAAAAGATCGCCATCGACCTCTCCCATACCTCGGATTGGCTGGCCGAGGGCATTCTCGACCATATCGACTCGCTTTCCTTGGATGTTCCGGTGATTGCGAGCCATTCCAATTTTCGGAAAATCTGGGACCACAAGCGCAACCTCAACGATGAGTTTGCCAAGGAAATTATCCGCCGTAAGGGCATCATTGGGATCAATTTCCTACGGGCTTTTCTGGACGACAAACATCCCGAGCGGATTTTTGAACATTTCCTCTACGGCTTTGACCTGGGCGGAGAGGAAAACATCTGCTTTGGAGCGGACTTTTTCTACACCAAGGATTTCCCCGATCCCAAGCGTTTTCCCTTCTACTTCCCAATCGTGGAAGACGCATCCAAATATCCGGCGATATTGGAAACACTCTCCAAAAGCCTCAGCGCAAGCCAACTGGAGAAGTTGGCGTACAAAAACTGTCAGCGCTTGTTTGGCAGTTTGTGGCAATAAGGCTCGGGGCTACAGATTTTTGTTAAAATTTGCTGAAACTTTTGGGATCAGAACTTTCGGGATACCGTTTGAGTTAATCCGCATATGCTTCTCAAAAGACTGCTTTTTTTCCTATTCCTATACTTGTCCACTTCCCAGGTTTTCTCGCAAACCTTGGTAAGGAAATACCTCAACAGCATCCTCAACGACACTACCGAATCAGCAAAACCAAAGTTTGTGATTTACCCCACCTTGGCCTATGCCCCGGAAACGAGTTGGGAAATCGGCTTTTCCACACTTTATGTGTACCACGCCAAGGGAAATATCGAAAATCGCCTAAGTGAAATCAGTGGATTTACTTTCATCACCTTGGAAAGTCAATACGGGCTCTGGTTTGACCATGCGCTGTATTCAGATCAAAGCAAATGGTTTTTTCTGGGTCGGATTCGGCTACAAAGTTTCCCCTTGAAGTACCATGGTATCGGCATGGATTCTCCCGAAGAATACCTTGCCTTGGTGGATGCCAATCAGATCTTGATAAAAGAAAGGGTCCTGCGGGAAATCAGGAAGGATTTCTACGTTGGACTCGAAACGGACTTTCAGCGGATGTCCCGTGTAGACTTCCAACGGTCCGAAAGCGCCCCAAATTTTGAATTGCCATTGGGATATGAAGGCTCGACGAACCTCGGATTGGGCCTTGGCTTGGTATATGACAACCGCCACAATGTCCTCAACGTGCGCAAAGGTTTCTTTGCCGAATTGGCTTACCTCAATTACAATGAAGCATGGAGTACTTTTGGATTTGAAGGAATCACTGCCGATGCCCGGATTTTCAAACCTATTGGCAAAAACAACGTCCTCGCTTGGCAGGGTATCGGACAGTTTTATTCGGGAAATGTTCCATTCAATCAGCTTGCACTTTTGGGTGGAGACAGCATGATGCGGGGGTATTATCTTGGACGTTTTCGCGACAAAAACCAGATCGCTACCCAACTGGAATTCCGTATGCTTCCACTCCCGCTTGGTTTTTCGAAACGGATCGGTGCGGCGGTGTTTGCTGGGACCGGTACGGTTTTCCCGGATTTTTCCAGAGCCGCTATCAACAAAGTTGTCTGGTCGGCAGGCGGTGGGCTGAGGTTTCTGCTTTTCCCTAAAAAAGATATCTACACCCGCTTCGATGTGGCGTTTACCGAAGAAGGAAGCGGGTTCTATTTGTTTATCGGAGAGGCGTTTTGAGACATTAGAAACGAGATACGAGATGCTAGACCAATGTTGTAGTGTTTTGATGGCAAAATTTCAGATACCCAAAAAAAAACGGCGGTCCTGAAGCCCGCCGTTTCTTTTTGAATTCAAATTGGTATCACTACTGCTTTTTCCAGGATGCTTTGCCGCCTTTGGCAGAGTCGACCGTGATGCTGTAATTTCCGCCGCCGGAAACAATCCATCGTACCTTCACCGCGCCCATGCCCGGGATATTTTCTACAGCAATTTTCTCAGGATTGACCTTTTGTTCAGCGTACTTCTTGAAATCCTCATTCTCGACCACAAATCCTGCCAAGACCTTCGCACCGGAGATCGTCACAAAATCCGGCCTTTCGATTTTGTACTTAAGGTCTTGGGATGAGTGTGTCGGAATCAAGCGCTCGTTGTAGATCGTCGCCGTGACCGCTTTCATGCCGCCGCCCAAGTCTTCTTCCTTCACGTCCATCACGCTCAGCTTTGGCGTATGGTAGGCGTGGAGGATGGTAAAGGCCGCGTTTCGATGGCCATCCGTTTCCAACAAAAATCCCGGATGCAAACGCCCAAAGTTCTTTTTGAAACCGCCCACTTCGATTTTTCCATACTGTGGATGGTCGAATTCTTTCCAGTCCACAAAGGCGTCGCCGAATGTTAGATAAGTATCTACTTTCATTTGCTCGTCCTGATTACCCCTACCGGCGTTTTGGTGGAAATAGAGGTAGGAAGTCATCAATTCATTGGAGTATGTGAATATGCCTCGTCCGCCGTAGAACCAATCCAACTGGCCACCAAATACTGAATAAAGATCTTTGTAGACCACGAGGTATTTGTAGCCCGGCATAAACTCTTCTCCTTTTTTACCGATCGCATCATATATCCGGATATCGGTTTGATTATAAGTTCCCAAATCCTCTTCTGCACCCGGCCCGCGCAAAATCATGCCACCGTAGTTGTGATAGGATTGGGCGGCGGCGATATTGGGATGTTTCATGACAAATTCCATCACTGCCCTGTTTTCCGGTACTGAGAATGGATACTTCCAAGCGCCACGCTGCACGTAGTCAGGCTGCCAGTTCCACGCCCAATCCCTATTGGGATCATAATATCCGATTGCATCTTCATTGACAGAACCATCGCCATCATTGTCCATCCCTTCAAAACCGAGCATTTCATATTCACCTTTTTGATCTGGAGCGACCATGACAAGCTTTCTTGGGTCCAATTGGTCCTTCACATACCTGCCGGTCGGCGATTTGCGGATCATCATGGTGATATGACCGTCCTTATTGAAGTCGTCGAAGCCGTCTTCCCCGATGACACCGTCACCATCGTCGTCCATATTGATCATGCCCGATCTTGGAGAGTTGAGCGTGTTGGGTTCATAGATAAAATTATCATGGGCGTCTGGGTTGATCGTCGGAGCAAGGTAAAAAGTCTTATCCTTCAGTAGCTGGGTGATAAAGTCCAAGTCCCCGTACATTTCAGAAAGGTACCAAGCCGTATAGAGCACAAACTCTGTCCCTTGGATTTCGTTGGAGTGGATGTTGCCATCGATCCAGATTGCGGGCTTGTCCTCCGCCTTTCCAGACTTAAAATCCGTAATGGTCAAGACCCAAATGTCGCGGCCTTGGTAGGACTTGCCGATGCTTTCGAGCTTTACGATATCAGGATGGCTTTTGGCCATGTTTTTCATGATTTCCTCCAATGCAATGTTGGAATGGTAGCGATTCCATGAAACCTGCACCTTGGGATTATGGGGCGTCCCAATCGCGCGGAAATATTTCTCCTGCGCAATGCCCTCCTGCAAGCCGGCCAAACTCAAGGCCAACCCAAGGAATGTAGTATATATCCAATTATTGAATTTCATCTTCTTGTTGGTTTAAAGTTTCACGTTAAGTGTCGCAAATCCAGTATGGGCTGCACCTGCTTTGATGTCCACAGAACCAGTTCCCTTGACAATCCAGCTGAGCGTGGTCTTTTCGTAAGCCCCCAACTTTTCGATTAGCTTGATCTTGTCGCCTGACACGATATCCTTTGGGTCACGGTTGATGTCTATTCGGATACTGCGAAGCCACCTGGACTTTTCACCCATTTCCGAATGGGTCGGCAGTGGCGAGTTGTTATACAAATCGGCCGTAATGCGGGTTAATCCGTTGCCGAGTTTTTCTGATTGCACATTGTGAAACTCCAACTTGGGAGCCATTCCAGCCAGTTTCAAAATGAAATCCGTGTGCTCTTTGGCTATATCACCCACTTTCGCATAGGGAGGATTGTGCATTACAAAAGGACGGATACCGCCCACTTCCACTTTCTGGTTGGGAAAATCAGGATGGCTGACAGGGGCCCAAGGGATGAAGGCATTTTGGATTCCCTCTTTTTCCGCCCAAGCCAGGAAATTGGCTTCAGCGTTTGAATTGGATTTTCCATCTTCACCTTTTACTTCAGGAACCCACCATCCTGGTGTACTGAAACTCAATCTCCCAAAGTGGAAATATGCCCATTGGAAGAAATCACCGTCGGTACCTTGGTTGCTTTGGTTGAAGGCCTTTTGACTCACGGTTTCATTGTAGATGCCAGATACCATGGCGTTGATCGCGACGTCCTTTTCAAGCATAGAGGTAATTACCCGCTTTCTCGCATCCGCTGCGCTGAACTTCAACGGTGCAGACAGGTTATTGGAGGGCCCAAAAGTCACGAAGGCGAAAATATTCCACTGCTCAAAAAGGTAATCGAGCGTCGCACGGCTTTCCGCCTGCGAAACTGCGTAATCCCCTGCGAGTGGCGTGAAAATCGGGAATTTGTAGGTTTGGTTTCGGTTGAAGGCGATTCCCTCTTCCAAGTCCTCCCCAAACTTTCCATCCTTGTCTTTGTCGCGGGTCTCTGACATCACCAGATGCGTTCCCTTTTGACCTTTGGCACGGTCAGCTTTGACCATTATCTTTGGATCTTTGTCGTGTGCGACATAATCGCCCATTGGACTCTCTACCCGCATCATCGTGATCAATCCGTCTTTGTTGAGGTCCTCATATCCGTCCTCGGATACCTGACCGTCCCTGTCGTGGTCAACCTTGGCCGCATTGCCCCTTCTCTCGTACTTGAGTGCAGCATGATACTGCTCATAAGCATCCGGAGACATGTTGGGGAAAATGTAGAAAGTCGTATTGTCCAAAGCGTTGCCATGTTCCTTGACGAGTCTTTCGGCAAACTGTACAGCCAACTCCACGCTGAGTACATGGAATCCTTCCACGCCGCCTACGACCGCAATCGCGGGCTTGTTGTCGAGATCTCCTTTACCGACTTTGAGGACCCAAATGTCTTTGCCCCCGGCGGTTTTGGTGAGGGAACTGAGCTTGGCCGAGCCCCCGCTGCCATTGGCCACAGCTTGTAGCCTTTGGCCCACTTGGCTGAGGGTCGGATAGTCGCCCTGTGCCAAGACTGCTGATTGCACGGTAAGCAGTAATCCTGCCCCGGCCATCAGAGATAGGTACATTTTCTTCATAAAGTATATCAGGTTTAGTTTTTGAAAAGGCAAAGCATATGTGCCTTTTGAGCCGCCTATGTTACAAAAAATAAACTTGTAAATGCAGCAATCATTTCGCCTATTGGAAACCGTGGTTTTGGAAGGCTAAGGCTGTGGATAAATGGGGGGAAAAGAGATTTGAGATTAAAGATTTGAGACTTGAGAGGTTACGAGGTAAATAAGAATCAAGGAATACGCAATCGGATTCTGTTAGGTAAAAAAGTAATCCGCTCGGTGTTTAGACGTGGGTACTTTTCGCCACTTCAGGAATTTATGGGACTGGTTTTGAGAAAAAATCTGTACTTTTCATTTCCAGTCAATAACAGCCATGTACCAAAAAATCGCCCTCGCCATTGCTTTTTCCCCCAGAATGGAAGCATTGATCGCCGAGTCAAAACGCATCAAAGACATCTTTGGCGCCCAACTAGTATTGATCCATGTCGGCGAGAAAACGGATGCACTTGAATCAAAGCTTAACGCCACGCTCGACAAAATTGGATTGCCGATCGATGGCGTGAAGGTGATTTGGGAAACAGGCAAGCCCGCCAAGAAGATCCTCCAAATGTGCGAAGCTGAGCAGGTCGATTTGCTGGTAGCAGGGGCACTGAAAAGCGAAAGTTTTGTCAATTATTACATCGGATCAATCGCCCGAAAAATCATCCGAAAATCGAAATGCGCTGTGTTGACTTTGATCGAGCCTTTGGAAAAACCCACGCCTTTCAGCAAAGTCGTCATCAACGGAACCCAACATGAACAGACACCCTTCGTGATCGAAAAGGGCCTGGAATGGTGCAAAATCGACGGCGCGAAGCAAGTACATGTCGTCAACGAGATCAAAATGTACGGGATGAAGATGGCTACTGCAGGAGAAGGCTCGGAAGAGGAGGTGTCCTCCGTACGCAAGAAACTTGTGGCCGAGGAAATCGCCTACGTGGAAGATATCCTCAAAACGATGGACAAAGGCTCTCTTAAGGTAAATGTCAAGATCACCTGTGGGAAATGGGCAGTTGAACTGGCCAAATTTGCAGAAGATATCAAAGCCGATCTCCTGATCGTGGGTGATGAGGGAAAGCTCGGCTTTCTGGACAGGCTTTTCCCCCATGATTTGGAAGAAATTTTGAGCAACCTGCCGTGTAACCTTCTGATCATCAAAAAATCCTAGGGCTGCATGGAGAACCTGACACACCAAGAAGTCGTCAACCTTTTGTTGCAGTTAGCTGCCATGCTGATGCTTGCGCGAGTTTTTGCAGAAGTGGCGCAGAAATTCAAACAACCCGCCGTAGTAGGGGAACTGATCGCGGGCATATTGTTGGGGCCGACGATTTTGGGAACCTTCCTACCAGAAATTCACGAGTATCTTTTCATGAGTAATCAGCAGGCAAATCTTGCTCTGGACGGTTTTGTACAAGTGGCGGTTGTGCTTTTACTTTTTATTGCGGGCCTTGAAGTAGAGCTCCATCTTGTCTGGTCACAAGGAAAGTCGGCAATTAATATAAGTTTCCTTGGCTTGGTGGTGCCGTTTATTTTCGGTTTTGTTTTTCCTTATTTTTTTCCAGATTTCTTCGGATTGGCTGATGGGGATCGTCTGCTCTTTTCACTCTTTATGGGTACCGCCATGTCGATCACTGCACTGCCCGTGGTGGTAAGGATATTGATGGATACGAATCTCTTTAAGACCAAAATGGGCATGCTAATCGTCGCATCCGCCATGGTCAATGATATCATTGGATGGCTGATTTTTTCGGTGATTCTTTCTCTAATGGGAAAAAGCAGCAACCTGTCCATGGTCAATACCATCGGCATCACACTGATCTTCACCTTCTTTATGCTGACCTTGGGAAAATTCCTCATCAACAAATCCCTCCCCTGGGTCAATAAGAAGATGGCTTGGCCAGGAGGGGTACTTTCCGTTTCAATGGCTTTTTGTTTCCTTTTGGCTGCGTTCACCGAATGGTTGGGTATTCATGCGATATTCGGCGCTTTTCTCTTAGGTGTGGCCTTGGGGGACTCGGACCATATGTCTGAGCGGGCCAAAGAAATCGTTCACCAATTTATCAACAACATCTTCGCTCCGCTTTTCTTCGTCTCTATCGGGCTAAAGATCAACTTTGTCGCCAATTTTGACCTCATGCTCACGTTGGCCATTTTGGCTATTTCATTTGCCGGGAAAATTCTTGGAAGTGGATATGGGGCATTTCGTGGCGGGTTTCAAAAGAAAGAATCCCTAGCCATCGGTTTTGGGATGAATGCCCGTGGAGCTATGGAAATCATCCTTGGTTTGATCGCATTGGAAGCTGGACTGATCAATGAAAAGCTTTTTGTGGCCTTGGTGGTGATGGCACTAGTTACCTCCATGACAAGCGGTCCATTGATGAAGTGGGCTTTGAAATCAAAGGAATAGGATTTTGCAATTGAGTTTGTTAAAAATTCCAAAAGCTGTTGCCGCTTTCGATTTAATTATTTTACTTTGACATACAAAGTACTTTTTATGAACAAAGAAAAATATCTGGATGACTTGAAGGAAATCCGTGAGATCATGGACAAATCCTCGCGGTTTATATCCCTGAGCGGGATGTCGGGTATCGTGGCAGGCATCATTGCCCTCGTGGGCGCCTATATCGCCTACGAGTACATTTATATAGACCATGCCTTTTACGGCTACCGGATGGTCGTGCTTACTCCCCAGACCATCAGCCAATTGTTGATTCTGGCCACAGTGATTTTGGTATTGGCCTTGGGAGCCGGCGTATTTTTCACCAAAAGAAAAGCCGAAAAGACCAAGCAGAAACTTTGGGACCTACAGACCAAACGGCTCATTTCCAACCTGATGATTCCGCTTGCGGCAGGAGGGATTTTGTGCCTGATATTTTTGTTGCGCGGGTATGTGGGCATCGTCGCCCCGCTCACCTTGGTATTTTATGGACTTGCTTTGGTCAATGCCAGCAAATACACGCTATCGGAAGTGCGCGCTTTGGGTTTGATGCAGGTGGCTTTGGGATTATTGGCCGCCTATTTTGTGGGCTATGGTTTGTTGTTTTGGGCTTTGGGATTTGGAGTCTTGCATATCATCTACGGAGTCAGGATGCATTTGAAATACGGGTCGTGAAAGATTTACTGCAGGATTTAGACAAAGCTTTTGAAAACCGGCTGCGGTTGGGGATTATGTCCGCCCTGATGGTCAATGATTTCCTGGACTTCAACAGCCTCAAGGACCTACTCGGCGCGACCGATGGCAATCTGGCAACCCATTTGAAAATGTTGGAAAAAGAAGGGTATGTCAGGTTTCAGAAGGAATTTGTAGACCGCAAGCCCAATACCAAATATGCCGCGACCGATGCCGGAAAAACCGCCTTCGTCAAACACCTCAACGCAATCGAAAAACTCTTAAGATAAAAAAATTTATCCACTCACTTTGAATCACAAAGTACTTTCACCTCAATAAAAATGGAAACAACAAACGCCTCCCCTTTCGCCTTCCTGTCGAAGTTTGCAATCACGTTCAAACTCATCGTAATTGGATTTATGGCGATTCTTCTGCTCATTCCTTCTGTCATGATCCAGGAATTAATTCACGAACGGGAAATGCTCAAGCAAACCGCCGTTGCCGAAATCGGCAGCAAATGGGCCGAAGCCCAGTTGATTTCAGGTCCGATCCTGACCTTTCCGATGCAGTTTGAAAAAAACGAAAACCAGAAAACGAGCAGTTATGTGGAGCACCTCCATGTCTTGCCGGATGACCTAAAGGTAACCGGTACGATATACCCCGAACAGCTGAAAAGGGGCATATTCACCGCGATCGTATATCGGTCAGATATCGAGATCAGGGGGACTTTTCAGGTACCCGCCGCATTTGACGAAGCGCACTTTGTCGGCATCAAGGGGGAAAAGGCCACAATCAACGTGGGGCTCGGCGACCTTCGTGGCGTCGAAGAAGTGGTGAATCTCAAATGGGGGACCGAAACATTCGCCGTGTCTCCAGGATCCACCATTCCCGACCTCCAAACGGCGGGGTTCCACGTGGCATTGCCCATGGAAAAGCTTAGCCCCGGAGCTGAGATCCCTTTTTCGATTCAATTGAAACTGCGGGGAAGCGAAAGCATTTACTTCATCCCGGTCGGCCAAACCACCGAAATCAAGCTGAGTTCGGCTTGGCCTTCACCAAAATTTGACGGAAAATTTCTGCCCAATGACCGGAAACTGGACGAAAATGGATTTGAAGCTTCCTGGAAAATCCTCGAACTCAACCGGAATTTTCCGCAACGATGGAAAAACGAAGCTTTTAACGCGCAACTGAAAGGTGCAGCTTTTGGCGTGGAATTGCTCTCCCCCATGGAGGATTACCAAAAATCCCTTCGCTCCGCCAAGTACGCACTCCTGACCATTTCGCTTACTTTCCTGATGTTTTTCTTGGTAGAAATCCTCGGAAAGAAAAACATCCACCCATTCCAATACCTGATGGTAGGCCTTTCTATTTGCCTTTTTTACGTGTTACTCATCGCGATTTCTGAGCACAGTAATTTCAACTTCGCATACTTGGTGGCGATGTCCGCGGTGATCATCACTATATGCATGTATTCCCTGCCGCTATTCAAATCGAAAAAATATACCCTCGCTTTGGGAGGTGTTTTGCTGGGAACCTTTGGGTTCATTTTCGTGACCTTACAAATGGAAGATTATGCACTCTTGATGGGAAGCGTTGGCTTATTTGTAATCTTGGCCGCGACAATGTACATCACCCGCAACATCGACTGGTACAACATCAAGGGTAGTTCGCAATCTGAGTGATAGTTTCTCTAACCCGCTGCGTCAGATTTTATGATCGGCGTAGCGGGCATTTTTTCGCAAAGAAAAGATGGTGAAATCAGCTATTTTTGGACAAAAATAATCCATGTTCGGAAAGGTCATCAAATCAACCGGAAGCTGGTACACTGTCAAGACGCCGGCTGGATATGTGCAGGCAAGGCTACGCGGAAAATTCAAGCAAGACGATCTCAAACTGACGAATCCGATTGCGGTAGGTGATGAGGTGGAAATGGAGAAAGAGGAAAATTCCAGCAGCATGGTCATTATGGAGATTTTGCCCCGTGAGAATTACATCATCCGCAAATCCACCAGAAAGACCCACTTCTCCCACATTATCGCTTCCAATATCGACCAGGCATTTCTGATCGTGACCGTGTCGCAGCCTCGGACTTCACTCGGTTTCATTGACCGTTTTTTGGTCAGCACGGAGAGCTTTAGGATACCGGTGACGATCATTGTCAACAAGGCAGATTTGATTCAATCTGAAAAAGACCGTGATTTTCTCGGAATACTTCACGAGATCTACGACCCACTCGGATATCCTGTGATTGAAGTATCCGCACTGAACGATCGTGACCTGAAATCAAAATTGGGAAAATTGCTGGATGGAAAATCAACGTTGCTATCAGGACATTCGGGCGTAGGAAAATCCACATTGCTCAATCAACTGATCCCCGCGGCACAACAAAGTACCAAGGAGATTTCCAAATTCAGCTCAAAGGGCGTTCATACAACCACTTTTGCCGAGATGTTTGAATGGGAGGGCGATGGGTACTTGATCGATACGCCGGGCATCAAGGAATTTGGGATTTTGGATATCGACGAATTTGAACTTTCCCACTATTTCGTCGAAATGCGCGCCTACTTAGGGCAGTGCCGCTACAACAACTGCCGCCATGTCAACGAACCTGGCTGTATTGTCCTGCAAAAAGTAGAGGAAGGATACATCCATCCTTATCGGTACGAAAGCTATCTGAAGATTCTTTTCGAAGAAGAAGACCACAAATAAAACGTCCTAAAGTCTTGCCATCCAACGAGCGAGCAAAACTTCGTGCACCAAGTAGGCACCCTCATCTACTACGACCATTTCGGACTTTTGGAGGGCCTTCAGGGCTGTGCTGACCGAACTCGCCGCACCCAAACGATACTTTTGGAGAAAATCCTTGCTCAGCGGATTGTGCAAAGGTTCTGCTTTGGCTATTGCCTTGAGGACCCGCCATTGGGTATGGGTGAGGATTTTGGAGAAATTGGCAAATACCGCCTGCTGCTGCTCCAAGATTTCTACCAAAACTTGTTCGATTTCGGCATCTTCGACGACGGTCGACCGGGAATACAAATAGTTGCAAACCAACTGGATGGTGTAAGTCTGCGACCTTGCCCAAGTGTAGACTCTCTCAATTTGTTCTTTGGAAATGGATTTCCCAGCTTCAGCAAAATGTCCTTGGATAAAATCGGTATATCGGTCCAAAGGGATAGGCTTCAGGGAAAGCAGTTGGGCACTTTGGTAAAAAGGGCGACTTGCCGATGCAAACATTTCGACCATCATCGTGCGGTGACTTCCACTGAAGATAAAGCGGATATCGGGAAATTGCTGTGTCCAAAACCGAAAGACAGCCTCCGCTTTGGCTTCTTCAAAATGGGCGATTTGCTGGAACTCATCCATACAAAGCACGATTTTCTTTTTCCTTTCGCGCAGAAACTCGCCCAAGGCCGTCAATGACTTGGGTTCACTGTCCGGAGGGCGCACGCCCACACTTAGCTCAGGAGCACCGGTAAGTGGACTAAAGCTAAGCGTTGCCCCTATCGAAGCCAGTAGTTTTTGAAAGGAAGCGGAAAAACCCGTCTCCAATTTCCCATACCGATCATACAGTGAACTGGCAATGGCCTGTACCGCTTCATCGATCGAATGACAGGCCAAAAAATCCACAAAAATCGTCTCGTGCTCTCCCTCCTCTTCGAGCAGATCGAAAAACCGCTGGATCAAGGCTGTCTTCCCCAATCGCCTCCAAGCATACAAGACCACATTTCGCCCGTTTTGGATGTGCTCCTGCAATTTCTCGATGTCATGTTCCCTGTCACAGAAGTATTTCTTACCGTGATAGGTATGCAGTACGAATGGATTGTCGGGGGTTTTCATATTATTTTCAAATCAGAGATTTTATTGCGCAAATTACGTAACGCATTTTACGTAACGCAATTTACGCAATAACGTTGGATTTGCAAACGAATGGAAAAATGATAGCAATGCTCCTCGCAATCCATGCGGTCACTCACCACAACTTGCTCAAGCCATATACGGAGACTGCCAAAATAGCCGCTACACTCACCCAAAAAAATGCCTCGGTCCAAGGTCCCGTCAATAGTTTCAAAGAGCGGTTCTTAGCACGAAACTTGATCGCTGCCCAAACGACTACCCATAGCAAAACCGAACCGACTACGCCACCCGAAATGATCATGACCCCGGGTAATTTGACGAAAAGGAAGGTAAGCGCCCAAATAGCGGGCAACGCCCAAGCCAAAATAGCTACCCATTTACCCCGATCTTTGGATGCCTTTATCCAGCCAAATTGGGCAAAAACATCCGGCAGCAAGCGGGACCAGTAGGCCAAGGTAGCAAACACACTTGAGTAAAGTGCGAAAAACCCTCCTGCCAAATACCCCAACTTGGCACCAGTTCCCAGCGTTTCGGTATAGATTCCCGCCAAAGCCAAAATCAAATCGTTGCCGTCGGGAATGCTTTCCTCCCCATGCAATACCGCCGCACCCAACAAATAAAAAGCAGCCGTGACAATCGTGTACACCAACATGGCCAAAAACGAATCCAGGTACATCACCCTCAGCCAGCCATCGGCACGATTTCGCCAAGCCTCACTGCCATCATTTGGCCCCACATATTTCGAATATCCTTTTTCCTGGCACCAATAAGTATAGGCAATAATCTCATCACTCGCCACGCCCGTGATACCGAATGCCCCAATTGCCACCCATATCGCCTCGCGGGGAAGTTTAAATTCCAATCCAGAGTGCACTTCCTCCCAACTGAATGCAAATGGCGTGAAAAAGAGTGCTACCAGAGAGACTAATGTGAAAATCGTAAAACCAAATACCAGCACGGTTGCTGTCTTTTCGATCAGGAAGTATTTGTTTTTGTAAACAAAAAGGCTCAGCGACAAACCGGACAAAACCACCCAAACCGCGACAGGGATAGGCGGAAAAACAAGGCTGAGAATGATGCTCGCTCCACCCAGCATACCGCCTAATTGCAGGATTTTGAATAGGGTAAGAGCAAAAACAGACCAGACTGCCCAATTCGCTTTTCCAAGACGGGGGCCCTCGAAATGGTTGAATTCCTCCATCAAGGGCCGCCCTGAAAGGATGGCGTTTTTCCCAAACTCAAGTTGGACGGCTACTTTCACTAGACAGCTCAACAAAATCACCCAAAAAGTCACGAACCCAGCCTTTGCACCTAGGACCGTGGTGGCGATCAATTCTCCAGAACCTACGATCGAAGCCGACAAAATCAATCCTGGCCCCAAAAAACCGAGCCTATGTTTCAGCGAAGTTGGAGGATTTTGAATGCCGATCAATTTCATGATCCTGAATATAGGGGAAAACACCCCTATTTCAGCACCCCCTTAAGGATTTAGAGGAAAAGAATTCCAGCCCTTTAGCAGCGTCTTTGCAGCGCTACTCCTTGTTTTCCAGATTCGGAGTAAACGGATTGGACTGCCGGATAAGCCCATCGGGAAGTTCACCTTCGGTAGATGCTACCGCGACGCACACCACGACGTCGCCCGTGATATTGACCACCGTACGGAACATGTCCAAAATCCGATCCGGGGCGATGATCAGCGCTACTCCAGCACCGGGCACGCCAATAGCCTCCAGTACGATAATCAGCATAATCAAGCCGGCGCCAGGGACACCAGCTGAGCCAATTGCCGCCAAAGTCGCGGTAAGTACTATTGTCAATTGCTGTGAAAGTGTCAGGTCCATACCCAAGGCTTGAGCGATAAAGACCGCCGCCACCGCTTGGTAAAGGCTTGTCCCATTCATGTTAACGGTCGCACCCAAAGGAAGCACAAAGCTGCTGATCTCCTCAGAGACACCTATCTCGTTTTCCACCTGACGCATGGTCACGGGCAGCGTAGCATTACTTGAAGAGGTAGAGAATCCCAGCAACATCGCAGGACGAATCGCTTTGAAGAAATCCTTAACGGGCAACTTGGTGAAACTCTTCAAAATAACCACATACACCCCGGCGACGACCAAGACCAACCCTCCTATGACAATGAGGGAATATTTGGCCAGCGCAAAAAGCAATTCAACAGCCGAATCGGGATTTTCGCCAGCGATCTCCACGATCAGAGAGGCCATCAATGCAAACACACCGTAAGGCGCTATGAGCATGATGTATTCGACGATTTTGATAATGACATCATTGAACGCATCAAAAAATGAGGTGAAACTCTTGGCTTTCTCTTTTGGAATCTGCAGCAAGGCAATGCCGACGATGATGGCAAAAAACACAACCTGGAGCATACTGCCATTGTCAGCGGCGGCTTTCACGATATTTTCGGGAACCATATCTATAATCGGCTGGAGAGGGCCCTGTTGATTTACCTGGGCTGCTTGGCTCGCCTTTGTGCCAACGGTATCGTCATAGAGTGATAGCAAATTGTCACGGGTGGATTGCGGAAGACTTTCGCCGGGGCGAAGCAAATTCACCAACAACAAACCTACCGATATCGCAATGATTGTTGTCACGAGATAGGCAAATAGTGTTTTTCCACCAATCCGGGACAATTTGGAGATATCCCCCAAATTAGATACGCCGATCACCAATGAAGCAAAGACCAAGGGCACCGCGATCATTTTCAATGAATTGATGAAAATTGTCCCGACGGGTTTGATAAAATCAAGGGTGAAAGAAGGATCCAATCCAAACTTGATGATGACCAAACCAAATACGAGTCCGAGCACGAGGCCAATGATGATCTGGGTAGGGAGGGAGATTTTCTTGAACATGTCGAAATGTTGGTTTAAAGCTTATTGGTACGGCTGATCAGCAGATGATCAGCCAAAACGAGCGCCGCCATCGCTTCTACGATCGGGACCGCCCGCGGCACTACGCAAGGGTCATGTCTCCCTTTTCCGGAAACTACCACAGATTCTCCGGATTCGCTAACGGACTCCTGATCCTGCATAATCGTGGCAACAGGCTTAAATGCCACATTGAAATAAATATCCTCGCCGTTGGAGATACCGCCTTGGATGCCACCCGAGTGGTTGGTTCGGGTTCGGACACGGTTTCCTTCTTGGTAAAAGGCGTCGTTATGTTGAGACCCACGCATCTTCACGCCTTCGAAGCCGCTACCGTATTCAAAGCCCTTTACGGCATTGATACTCAGCATGGCTTTCCCCATATCTGCATGGAGACGGTCAAAAACCGGCTCTCCCAAACCTACCGGTGTACCCTTGACCACGCAACTCACGATACCGCCAATGGTATCCCTATCCTTCCTCACTTGGTCAATCAGCTCGATCATCCGATCGGCCGTCTCCGGGTCAGGACAACGAACGATATTATCCTCGGTCTTTGCTAAATCCAATTCTTGGTAAGACTTTCCTAATTTCAAGTCACCGACTTGGCTTACGAAAGCCTGAACGGTGATTCCATAGTGCGTTAGAAACAACTTAGCGATAGCTCCTGCAGCTACCCGAGCGGCCGTTTCCCTTGCACTGCTGCGACCTCCACCTCGGTAATCACGGATACCATACTTTTCAAAGTAGGTGAAATCTGCATGGGAAGGTCTGAATTTGTCGGCAATATGGCTATAGTCTTTACTTTTCTGGTCGGTATTCATGATAACCAAGCCTATGGGCGTACCCGTGCTTTTGCCCTCAAATACCCCGGAAAGGATCTGGAATTCGTCCTCCTCTTTTCTTTGTGTTGTGATTTTGGACTGACCGGGCTTTCGCCGCTGCATTTCTTCGCGGATAAAATCCTCATCAATCGGCAGGCCTGCTGGACAGCCTTCAATAATGACTCCAAGGCCCAATCCGTGGGATTCCCCAAAGGTGCTGATTCTGAAAATTCTCCCAAATGAATTACCCATTGCCTTTTCTCATAATCAGGACGGCCAGCAAAATCACCGATCCGACCAATAATAAATTCATCAAAACTGAAAAATAGTACTTATATCGCTTGTTTGAAAGTTTGTTGTTTTCCACATCGATCAAATCATAGATACCGCCCAAGCGCTGATTGGAGATGGCTTGGTTGACTTTTGACTCCCCGCTGACGTTGACGATTGCCGTAGGCCTGAGGGTATCGTACTTGGCGGTCACCGGATTGAAGTATATCCAGTCAAAATAGTCCTCCAATTTCACTTGGCCCGGTTCATTGATGGTCATATAGTAATTAAACTCCTTGATTCCTGTGACACGCCCGTTGCCGCGGTTGATTTGCTGTCGGACGTTGGGGTCGTAGGTATTGAGAAGATGGATTTGTTTTGTTTTCGGGGGATTGATGGAATTGATGTTTCCTTCCCCACTGATACCAAAATTGTACGTGAACCCTTCTCCGGTTTGGGCTTCAAATTCCTGAATATTTTCCCTAAGTTGGAAAACGCCGACACTAACCTCATTGCGAAGTGGATGAGGGGGAAGTGGCTTCACCTTGATCTTTTTGGCTGAGGAATAAAACTTCTTGAAATCCTCCAAGCGGTTGGCTCCAAAGAAAGTCGGGTTCTTCGCTACTTTGTACTTGATCATTTCCCAAGAAATGGCCGGAATGGTGATTTCTCCTTCGGAAAAAGGGAAAAAGGTGGCCTCGTACACCTTATACTTGATCCAATTTTTGCCGTTGAAGCTAACACGTTCGGGTTGGATATTGGTTATGTTGAAGTTTTCCTCCCAAGCATTGGAAGGCTTCATTTTTTTCAAAATCTCATCCAGTTGCCTTCCGGGCTCATAGAACTGGAATGGAGCCTGGTTGGTCTCAGACATGTAGAATGCCAGACTAACGTTCAAACCCTCCCCTACAAATATCTCCTCCTTGTCCACCGTGGACGCAAAAAATGCATCATCCTCAATTTCGATAAATTCCGGCTCCTCGGGCGTAGCTCCAAAAAGGTCATTGAAAGGATCAAATACATTGGACTGGCGCTGGGCCCCACGGGGGTCGCCGACCGTGATTGTCTTGCCGGGGGAAGTATAATCAGCACCATTAATCTTGATGCTAAATCGACCCAAGGTAAATTCCCCTTTCTTGGTGGGTTTGTAATATTGAATAATGGAATTGGTGCTGCTCACCTGTCCATTGATGACATTCATCGAGGAAGATTGCGACAAGCCCTGCTTTTGGAAACTCGGAATGTCGGGAAATTCGTCGTAGGACTTGATTTTGTCATTTGAAATAGTGACCTTAATGCTGAAAGTCTCGTTTAGACCTATTTCGCTCGGTCCCAGTTCAATCGTCACCTCTTGGGCCTGGGCAAAATTTAACACCCAAAATAATACCAATACAGTACCGACAATCGTTTTCAACATGGTAGGCAAATCAATAAGGCCTGCAAAATAGCTTTATATTTTAAACGCAACAAACCTATTTACGTGTCGTAAAACTAGGCGTTGCCAATTCTTTTCACCTTAAACTGTTTGACATATGCTAGAGTACGTGAAGACAATTTTGACGAAAGTAAGTTTCGACAAAAAACTATTCGAGAAAGAATTGAGGAAGGCGCTGAATCTTCTGATGCCCGCCGAAATCCAAGAGTTTAAAGAATGGTGTTACCAGAAATTTTCCAGAAAATATCAGCCGGTATTAGACAAGTATTTTGTCGCTTTGGCGGGTTAATACATACTGAAGCGCCATTTAATCCAAAATTGGATGGCGCTCAAAAGGCTTATTGGGGTCAAACAAATACCGGTAGGTGACCATCCGTCGGGTTTGGTTAGCCCCTAAATTTTTTGAGATATTCAGCATCTTGGGATTGAAATCACCCTGCCAATAAAGTTCGAGGTCTTTGTAATGGGTTTTTGCTTTGATGACTTTTTCGGCTTCCACAATCATAAAATAATCTACGCCCTTGCCCTGAAACTCTGGCACTACACCAAAAACCAATCCAACAAACTTCTCCATCTTGCTAAACTTCTGAATAAGGAAAAACTTCAGCTTCGCCCAAAGGTTGAATTGGCCATTGAGATGCTTGACAATTTGGTTGATGTCAGGAAGATTGACCCACATCGCAATCGGCTCATCGTGGTGGTAGGCAAACCAAATCAGGTATTCGTCCATCACCGCACTCATGGATTTAAGCATTTTCAGCGCCATCTCTGGAGTGATTTCCTTGTTGCCTTGGTGCTTCGCCCAGGCCTTGTTGTACACAATACTTAGATCCTTGGCAGCCCGTGGCAATTGGGACTTGTTGATGTGCTTGACATAATACTCCCCTGTGTCAGCGATTTTTCTGTGGGCCTCATAAAACTTCGAATCCAGCTGACTGGCTGAATCTGCCACTTTGAGTCCCCAACATATTTGATTGAAGAAAACCTTGAATCCGTAATTTTCAAACAAACGCTGATAGTAAGGGGGATTGTAGTTGGTATTGTAGATGGGCGGCTCAAATCCCTCCACCAAAAGACCCCACCATTTGTCGCGCTCGCCGAGGTTGATGGGACCGTCCATGGCCTCCATGCCGTGTCCGGCCAGCCAATTCTTCGCTGTGTCAAACAACAGATTCGCCACTTCCTGTGAATCCACCGAATCAAAAAAACCAATACCTCCAACTGGTACATCGTCTCCCTTACTTTTGTATTTGGGATTGACAAATGCGGCAATCCTGCCTATAAGATCTCCCTTTTCATTTTCAAGCACCCATCGTACTGCCTTGGAGGTACGGAGCAGGCGATTTTTCTTCGGGTCAAAAACCTCCAAAATATCCTTGTCAAACGGCCTTATCCAATTGGGATAAGACTGGTTGATCCGGACATGAGCCATCAAGAAATCTTGCTCGTCCTTGGAATTCTTTACTTCTCTCAGTTTCATTGGGTGGTGCTTGGGGATACAAATCTATCCAATAAATCTGGGTTAACCTTGATTTTCACCTTGCTTCATCTAACCCGTGTCAAATCAAATATTCTTCGACATAAAACTAAAATTAAGCATAAAATTTTTTGTTATAGCAGCAGGATTAGTTTTATTGCGTTCAATTCCTCTTGACCCATGTCACACCAATCGTCCTACAAAACAGTCTTGTTTGCCAGCCGATTTTTTACGTATACATTATTGCTAGTCGGTTTGTGCCTGCCGGCGAAGGCTCAGCAACGTGAAAAGAAAAACAGCGACTACATCCTATTGATGGACACCGTCCACTTCAGTGGATACATCGAAAAATTGCCCAGCAAAGCTTTTTCCGAGATCAGTTTCAAAAAATTTAAAAGGGATATTCCGACTACCTACGGCATCGATGACGTCTCTGAGTTCAGGTATAACGATCGGCTTTTTTTCCGAAGAACCGTCGACGGCGAAAGGGTATTCTTGGAATACCTACCGACCGATAACCCCAATTTTAGGATCTACCGTCGACAAGGTCAAACCGCCTCCTATTACATCGAGAATTCAAAATCCGGAGAACTCAAGCTCCTGGACGAGCGCTACAAAGAAACACTTGCCGAGGAACTCGACAATCCTTTGGTGGCAAATCTGATCGCACTTACCAACCGGAATGAGTTTTCGCTTCCCTATTTGCTTCAAAACGACCACAAGGTCACCAAGCCGCGGACGTTTTCAAAGCCGATTTCGGTCGTACCCTTCGTAGGAACCGGGTCTGGAAATGTCCAAATACCGATTGAATTTCAGAACGCCACAGTCGAGCAATCAATGATGCTGCTGACGGGCGGGATAGGCGTAGAAGCTTTCCCCAATTTTCGGCGCAATCTGTCGGTTTCCTTTATGCCGTATCTAGCAGGCTTAAATTCGACTGGCTTTCATACGATGACCGTCAGGCCAAATGAAGTATTTGAAACAAACATCAGCCTGACTTGGATCGGTGTTCAGCTTCCAATTTCGGCACGGTACTACCTTGACCTCAAGCCCCAGGTGCTGCGGCTTTATGCTGAAGTCGGTTATACGCTCTCCATGACCCTCAGCCAACAGTCTATCCAAACCGGGGCCTTGGTCAAGCCCGCAGAGGTGCGAATGGACAACAGACCCGTATCCATTGCCGAGCAGCACCGAGGAATGGTTTACGGAATTGGCCTTGATATCATTCCGCTCAAGGCACACGTCGGCATCAAGAGCAATTCCCTAACAGGACAGAAGATTGATAGCAAAATCACCTTCATCAATTTACAGATAGGATATAGATTCTAAGTATATGGAAAAGAGAATCAGCTATTTCATCATCAGCCTATGGCTGGTAATTGGCGGGTGCCAATTGGATTCGACCGTCACGGAGCGGGATTATCCGCTGATCAAAAGCCTCGCCGTCACGGAAATTGACGGTACCGGTGCGACGGTGGAGTTTGAGATTTTAAAAGAAGGAAAGGCGAGTGTGGACGCGTACGGGGTGGAGTATCGTTCTCAAGCAGCCTATGACAACTTTACATTTACCGAGGAAAACACCGGCAGCCCAAAATCAATAAACCGCATTAGATTAAAGTACGACTTAGTCAAAGATCAAGTATATGTAGTGACTCCTTTTGTTAGAAAAGGACAACAAATGATTCGAGGCGAGGCGCTTGAATTTACCAGTAAAGGAATAAAGGATGCTAGCGTGACATCTGTTTCTCCAAGTCGCTTGCTTGCATGGCACGAGGTGACGATTGAAGGGGACTTTTTCCCTTCTGATCCGCGCCAAGTTGAGGTTAAGATTCAGGGATTAGAAGAGTTGTTTCAGATCAAAGTGATTTCAAGCGAAAGGAAGAAAATTGTATTTGAAGCGAATCGAATTGGTAGTCAGGCCTTTCCTACAGAGTTATTCGGAGAAAAATTCGACTTGGTGCTCCGTTTGTATGGATCGGCATTCAGATTTCCCGGAGTCTTCGAACTGGATGCGCCGACAATTGTATCTGTAGACAAGACCTCAGTCAAAGTGGGTGAAACAGTAAGTTTTTCTACGTCTGAACCAACGGAATGGGTCAACAACGCACAATTGGTACCGGAGGAAGGATTCGGATCTATCGGCATAACGGTCGAAGTATCTGGACAAAACAATTACTCATTCACATTTCCAAACCTCAAAGCAGGAAAGTACAAACTCAGACTAAAGCCGATACTATGGGAGGACTTCGTAGAATATCCTGAACCCATAACTGTTTTGTCAAGCTGGGAGTTGGCGGCGACGATAGACCCAAATACCCACCACTTCACCCATTTCGAAAACTTCGGAGAAACTGTATTTGGGGTGAATCAAGACCAATCTACCGTAAGTTTTTTTGATCACTTGTCCGGAAATTTATCGTTTTGCTGTCGACTACCCGAGAATCCAAAACCGAGAAATATAGCCGGCTATGGATTTTTGTATTTAAGAAACGAAAATGCGATCTATTATGGTCTTGGGGGATACTATCCGGTAAACTCCGAAGATGTGCTCAGATATACTGACTTTCACAAGTTTGATTTGGATTCAAAGAAATGGACAAAACTGCCTGACATGTCTGAGGGACCCACTTTTGTAAATAAGATTTTTGAGTTAAACGGACTCATTTACGTCGTATTTCTAAACAGGGAAAGTTACTTTTATTTCAATCCTTCGAATCAAACCTGGATCGACACGGGTATTTTAGTACCACAAGAATTCAAAGATTCCCAAGCATATGCCATCGCTAATAATAGAGTCTATTTTTTGGGTCGATCCTTCGAGCAAAGCCAGTTGATTATTCGTTCTTTGACGATCGGAACGGAACCCATCCCTGTGTCATCCGGTACATGGTATGATAGAGATGGTCAGCCTTCCATGGTTGGATTTCAAAATCAATTATTTATATCGGATGGAAGCAGAGAAATCTTCAGATTAAACCTCCCAGACAACAAATTGACACCCTTGCAATCAATCCCTTTTGCAGAAAAGAGGAGAGGAAAACTATTTGTGATCGAAGGAAATGTCTTTTTCGGCCTTCCTGATGCCAGGGTCTATCCAGAACAATTCGAACTACACAGACTACTTGACTAACCTTCCCTGCTTTCAACAAACCAAACATTCCTCCTCAAGCCGCTCCATTTGCTACGCTTGAGGGGGGATTTGGCGAAGACCTGCTGGAATACTTCTTCGGTGATTTCCTGCCATTCACGCTTGCCCATATTGGCCAAATCGGGGCTCATCTCAAAAAGCGGCTCCCTGTGCGGCTTCGAAAACCTGTTCCATGGACAGACATCCTGACAGATATCGCAGCCAAAAATCCAGTTCTCCATTTTCCCCTTGAACTCGGCGGGGATGTTTTCCTTCAGCTCGATGGTCAGGTAAGAAATGCATTTGGATGCGTCCACCACACCATCCGCAACGATGGCATCCGTCGGACAAGCATCGATGCAGCGGGTGCAAGTGCCGCAATAGTCCTTGACCATTGGCGGGTCGGGGCTGATTTCCACATCGACGATCAACTCTGCGAGGAAAAAAAAGCTCCCCATATCCCTATTGAGCAGCAGGCTGTTTTTTCCCACCCAACCCAATCCTGACTTCTGCGCCCACTGACGTTCCATTACCGGCGCGGAGTCGATAAAGGCCCTTCCACCAATCTCACCGATTTCCTTTCGGAGGTTTTCCATCAGGGTCTTGAGTCGGTCTTTGACCACCAGGTGGTAGTCTTGTCCATACGCATACTTGGCGATCTTGAGGTCTTCGGGGCCCTCGGGAAGCCTCTTTCCAGGGAAATAATTGTAAATCAATGAAATCACGGACTTGGCGCCCTCGACCAGCTTGGTCGGATCTAGTCGCTTGTCAAAGTGGTTGGCCATGTAGGACATCTGACCGTGGTAATTCTTGTTGAGCCAGACTTCCAACTTTGGCGCCTCCTCCTCTAAAAAACCCGCCTTGGCAATGCCACAAAAATCAAAGCCCAAGCTTTTGGCTTGGGTCTTGACGATTTGGGCATATTTTTCGGACAGGCCGTTCATCTTTTTCTATATCTCTGGGTCAAACAAGGTCCCCATTCCTCCTCCAAAATTGGGTTTGATTTTGAGGTGTTTATATGCCAATTCGGTAGCCATCCGTCCCCGGGAAGTCCGCTTCAGGTATCCTTCTTGGATCAAAAACGGTTCATATACCTCCTCGATCGTTTCGGATTCCTCGCCGCAGGCAGTAGCGATGGTGCCTAGTCCAACCGGTCCGCCCTTGAACTTTTCGATGATCGTCAAAAGGATTCTGTTGTCCATTTCATCAAGGCCATTTTCATCCACATCGAGTGCCTGTAGCGCAATCTTGGCGATCTCCAGGGTAATCTTCCCGTTGCCTTTGATTTCGGCGAAATCCCTGGTCCGACGCAGGAGCATATTCGCGATGCGTGGTGTCCCCCGGCTTCTTCTCGCAATCTCAAAAGCAGCTACCTCATCGATCGGTGTTTGCAAAATCCCCGCAGACCGCGTCACGATGTCCGTCAGCAACTTGGCATCATAATACTCCAGCCTTGAATTGATCCCAAACCTTGCCCTCAACGGAGAAGTCAGCAAACCCGAACGCGTCGTGGCACCTATCAGCGTAAAGGGATTCAGGGAAATCTGCACAGAGCGGGCATTGGGACCTGAGTCCAACATGATGTCAATCCTGAAATCCTCCATTGCCGAGTAGAGGTATTCCTCTACGACGGGATTGAGGCGGTGGATCTCGTCAATGAAGAGTACGTCTCCTTCCTCAAGGTTGGTGAGTAAGCCGGCCAAATCGGAGGGTTTGTCAAGAACAGGCCCTGAAGTGATTTTGATACCCGCTTCGAGCTCGTTGGCAATGATATGGCTCAGGGTGGTTTTTCCCAAGCCGGGAGGTCCATGCAAGAGTACGTGGTCGAGCGGTTCATTTCTCCGCTTTGCAGCCAAGACAAAAACCTTGAGGTTCTCTACAATTTTATACTGACCAGTGAAGTCATCAAAGCTCAAGGGGCGCAATGCCCGTTCTATCTCCCGGTCAGAGGAATTCATTTTACTTTTGTCCCCACTCAAATAATCTTCTCTCATACTTCCGGTTGGCCTATCTGCAAATATAGAAAAATCGGGGCAAGCTGCTGCCTACCATTTCCTCGTCCGACATTCTGCAATCGAATTGCATTTGATGTTTGGATTTGGAACTTTGTTTGGAAAATAAGCCTTAACTTTCGAGAAAATTCCATGTCATGCGTTCCAACGCCAACAAGAACATCATTTATTCCATAATCCTCTTGTTTTTGGTAGCCATCGTTTGGCTTTACAGACAAAACAAGCAGGAAAAGCCTGCATCGGAAGAACAAGAGACCATTACCGGAAAGGTGACGCTCACAGGAAACACCATGGGCACTACCTATCGAATCGTGTATTTGGATGCAGAAGAGCGCAATTTCCAACAGGCAATCGATTCGCTCCTTGGTGTTTTCAACCAATCATTATCAACCTACATTCCGGACTCGGAGCTGAGCCGCCTAAATCAGGGCGATTCATTGCGCTTTGGACTGCCCTATTTTCTGCCGGTGCTAATTGAGAGCAAAAAGGTCTTTGAGGAAACAGGAGGCGCATTTGACCCAACGGTCGGTCCATTGGTAAATCTTTGGGGATTTGGGCCAGGAGGCCCTCAACTCAAGGATAGTGTCAATATCGATGAGATCCTCAAACTCGTTGGCTTTAACGGTATCCAGTTTGATTCCATTTCAGTCCGGAAAACAAAACCGGGGATTTACCTGGACTTTTCGGCCATCGCAAAAGGCTACGGTGTGGATGTGGTCGGGGATTTTCTCGCAAATAATGGCATATCAAATTTCTTGGTCGAAATCGGGGGAGAGCTTGTCGCGAGGGGCACCAATGAAAAAGGCGAACTCTGGAAAGTCGGAGTCAATAAGCCGGAAGAATTGGGACGGTCAGATGACCTGTTCAGCATTCTCGCACTCAACAACCAAGGAATGGCCACCTCGGGAAACTACCGCAACTACTACGAAGTGGACGGACTGAAAATATCCCATACGATCAATCCGGCAACCGGCAGACCTGTGTCGCATGGATTGCTCAGCGCAACCGTGGTGGCGGAAAACTGCATGCGTGCAGACGCCATGGCCACGGCTATGATGGTCGTGGGAACAGAAAGAGCCATCGCGCTGCAAGAACAATTGAAGGATTTTGAAATCTTCCTGATCTTCAACGACTCCCTCGGCCAAATGCAATTTCACGCAAGCGAAGGGATGAAACCCTATCTTTCATTTCCTACAAATTGACACCTACCCATTACCTATTGAACCAAACCTAGATGCTGTTCAATTTCCTCCTATTGTTTTTTACTGCGCTGCTAGCTGGTGGCTTGGCATACTTCATCCCGAGTTGGGAGGAGCGATACTTCAAACTTGTGCTCGTATTTGCTGGCTCATATCTGTTTGCGATTACGGTATTGCATATTTTGCCAGAGCTGTTCATGGAATCATCCGATCCGACGCGGATGGGTTTGTACATCCTATTGGGTTTCTTATTGCAGCAGATTTTGGCCTTGCTGTCGACAGGCGTGGAGCATGGGCATATCCACCATCCCGACCATGCCCATCACCACGGCGTGCAGGTGGGGGTTTGGACAATCATGATCGGGCTTTTTCTCCATGCATTTTTGGAAGGCACGCTCCTGACTGAAACCGGCGAAATACTGGGTCATTCCCATGATCACGACCACGAAGGACATCACCACCATCACAGCCATGGTAATGGGAATCTCCTGTTGGGCATCTTGCTGCACAAGGGCCCCGAGGCATTTGCCCTTGTCGCCGTGCTGATGAGCAGCATCAAGAAGCGTTGGGTATTCGCATTGTTGGTCGTATTTGCCTTGGCTTCCCCGCTCGGTATGTTGCTGAGTAATTTTCTTTACGAAAGCAAGATAATGGAAAAAGAGGCCTTGAATATTTTCTACGGCATGGTCGCCGGGGGATTCCTGCATATTTCCACCACGATATTTTTCGAAAGCAGTCCCGACCATCGCTTCTATCTCAACAAGGTTTTGCTCAGCATGGCGGCTTTTGCTTTGGCAGTGGCGCTGGAGATGGTGGTTTGATCTGTTTTCCGGTACCCGCCATTTCCTCCTGAAAACACCCGGCGAAAGATTAGGAGCAACCTTTGTTTTTTGCAAATCCAAATAGTCCAAAGTAAAAACAGGCCAAGGGAACATTTGCCAAGGGATTATTTCCCCTGGAACGACTCCCCATCCCATTTCATTTGGAAATATCGAATTTAGAAGGAAAATTACCGATTGGATATTGTTTTTAAACCAATCCTTACCGATACCATGGATCAAAATACCTCCAAGAAGCTTTATTGGCGCAAAAACCTTCAAACGCTGTTTTCCCTGCTCCTGATTTGGTTCGTAGTCTCGTTTGGGTTTGGGATTATTTTGGTCGAATACTTGAATGCCATCAAACTGGGGGGATTCAAGCTCGGGTTTTGGTTTGCACAGCAGGGCTCGATTTACAGCTTCGTGATCTTGATTTTTGTCTACGTGTACCGGATGGACAGGCTGGACAAGGAATTTGACGTAAACGAAAACTAAGGCACCGCTACTTCGATATGGATATCATCACCTGGACCTATATACTCGTTGGTGCTTCGTTTGCACTCTACATCGGCATTGCCATTTGGACCCGCGCAGGCTCGACAAAGGAATTCTACGTGGCCGGTGGCGGCGTTTCTCCTTTGGCAAACGGCATGGCGACCGCGGCGGATTGGATGTCGGCCGCTTCCTTTATCTCGATGGCAGGAATCATATCATTTGCTGGCTATGATGGCTCGGTGTACTTGATGGGCTGGACGGGTGGATATGTGTTGTTGGCATTGCTGTTGGCACCGTACCTTCGGAAATTCGGAAAATTCACTGTGCCGGATTTTGTCGGGGATCGGTACTATTCCAACAAGGCCCGTGTGGTGGCTGTGATCTGTGCCTTGTTCATTTCTTTCATTTATGTAGCAGGTCAAATGCGCGGCGTGGGAATTGTTTTCTCAAGATACCTTGAGGTGGATATCAACACAGGCGTGATTATCGGGATGTGCATCGTCTTCTTTTACGCGGTTTTGGGCGGGATGAAAGGCATCACATACACCCAAGTTGCACAATACTGCGTCTTAATTTTCGCCTACATGGTTCCGGCGATTTTTGTGTCCATGCAACTGACCGGCAATCCCATTCCCCAAATAGGACTGGGTGGCACGGTGGCTGACGGCAGCGCACTCCTGGACAAGCTCGACGGGGTGCTTCAGGAATTGGGCTTTGCAGCTTACACTTCCGGCCGAAAAGGAATGGTGGATATGTTGGCAATTACCCTTGCACTGATGGTTGGTACTGCGGGGCTGCCTCATGTGATCGTAAGGTTTTTCACGGTGCCAAGGGTCAAAGACGCCAGATTATCGGCAGGCTACGCGTTGATTTTCATCGCCATTTTGTATACGACGGCCCCGGCGGTAGCGGCATTTGGAATTTACAATGCCATTGATACCGTTGCCGAAAAACCGATCGACGAACTACCAGCATGGGTGACCAACTGGCAAAAAACAAACCTGATCAAAGTGGACGACAAAAACGGTGACGGCGTCGTCCAATACCTTGCTGACCCCGCTGCCAACGAGCTGTCGATTGACAAGGACATCATGGTACTCGCAAATCCCGAAATAGCGAATTTACCCAATTGGGTCGTAGGATTGGTGGCTGCGGGCGCGATGGCTGCTGCATTATCCACGGCTGCCGGCTTGCTTTTGGTCATTTCCACATCGGTTTCCAGGGATTTGTTCCGCACCTTCAACCCAAAAATGTCCGAAAAGAAAGAACTCCGAATCGCCCGGCTTGCAGCGGCAGGGGCCGTAATTTTGGCGGGGTATTTTGGCGTAAATCCTCCAGGCTTTGTGGCGGAAGTGGTGGCTTTTGCCTTTGGACTGGCGGCGGCATCGTTCTTTCCCGTGATCATCATGGGAATTTTTTCCTCCCGAATGACCAAGGAAGGAGCAATCGCGGGAATGCTTTGCGGGCTAGTGTTCACGATGGCCTATATCGTTTACTTCAAGTTTGTGGCTCCTGAAATGAACAGCGCCGAAAACTGGTGGTTTGGCATATCGCCGGAGGGGATTGGCTCTATCGGCATGTTGATCAATTTCGTCGTGTGTATGCTCGTTTCGAGATTTACCCCGGCACCCCCACAGGAAGTCCAAAAGATGGTAGAGGAAATTCGGATTCCGAGAGGCGCCGGACAGGCTACGGGACATTGATCCCCCACACTTATTTGATCCATTGATTCTGTCCTTTGGGTGAAATTTGTCCAGATTTTGCCTACAAATCCCTTATTTTAGCATCCAGCCTTAACAATAACCAAAATACCAGACACCATGAGTGATAGAATACATACGCTGAGCGGCTATTTTTACGAATATCAAAAATCCGTCACCGAGCCCGAAAACTTTTGGGCGAGAATCGCCGATTCCTTTTATTGGAGGAAGAGATGGGACAAAATACTCAAGTGGAATTTTGAAGGGCCGAGCGTCAAGTGGTTTGTCAACGCCAAGTTGAATATCACAGAGAATATCTTCGAGAAAAACCTCTTCACCAACGGAGACCGGACCGCGATCATTTGGGAGCCCAGCGAGCCAGGAGAATCAGCGCGCCATATCACGTATGCAGAATTGTACCGCGAAGTCTGCAGGTTTTCGAACGCACTGCTCTCAAAAGGAATCGGTAAAGGTGACCGGGTAATCATCTATATGCCCATGATTCCGGAAGCAGCCGTGGCGATGCTTGCCTGTGCACGGATCGGGGCAATCCATTCGGTGGTGTTTGCTGGATTCAGTTCGAACGCGCTTTCGGACAGGATCAATGACTGCGAAGCCAAAGCGATCCTTACTTCGGATGGCAATTTCCGTGGCAACAAAAAAATCCCTGTCAAGGCCGTGGTCGATGAGGCTTTGGAAAAATCTTCCGTCGAGACGGTCATCGTTTGCAGAAGGACTGGCCAAGAGATCACCATGAAACCCGGAAGGGATTTTTGGTGGCATGAAACTTTGGAAGGTACTTCCGAAAAACATGTAGCGGAAGAAATGGACAGCGAAGATCCACTCTTCATCCTTTATACGTCTGGATCCACGGGCAAGCCAAAAGGCGTCGTCCATACCACAGGAGGCTACATGGTTTATACCAAATATTCCTTCGAGAATGTATTCCAATATGCACCCGGAGATGTCTACTGGTGCACGGCAGATATCGGCTGGATCACAGGACATTCCTACATCGTCTACGGGCCCTTGCTGGCTGGGGCGACCACGCTGATGTTTGAGGGTGTGCCGACCTATCCCGATGCGGGGAGATTTTGGGCGGTAATCGAAAAACACAAGGTCAACCAATTCTATACCGCACCTACCGCGATACGCGCGCTACAAGCCTACGGCACGGACCCCATCGAGCCCTACAATTTGGACTCCCTCAAAGTATTGGGGTCGGTTGGCGAACCCATTAACGAGGAAGCTTGGCGCTGGTATTATACCCATATCGGCAAATCCCGCTGCCCGATTGTCGATACTTGGTGGCAAACCGAAACTGGAGGGATTTTGGTTTCACCGATTGCGGGGATCACACCCACCAAACCGGCCTTTGCGACTTTGCCACTCCCCGGTATTCAACTGGCCATCGTGGATGCCGAGGGCAATGAACTGACAGGAAACTCCGTGGAGGGAAATCTCTGCATCAAGTTCCCCTGGCCATCGATGATTCGTACGACTTGGGGAGACCATGAGCGCTGCCGTCAAACCTACTTTGCCTCCTACAAAGGCATGTACTTCACCGGAGACGGGGTCAAGCGGGACCACGACGGCTACTACCGGATATTGGGTCGTGTCGATGATGTGATCAACGTTTCTGGCCACCGCATGGGTACTGCCGAGGTCGAAAACGCCATCAACGAACATCCCTTGGTGATCGAATCGGCGGTAGTCGGCTATCCGCATGAAATCAAAGGACAGGGAATCTACGCTTACGTCATTTGCGACATGTCGCACAGGACAGAAGAAAACCTGATCAATGAAATCAAGGAAACCGTCAGCAAAATCATTGGTCCAATCGCCAAGCCTGACAAAATCCAAATCGTACCCGGCCTTCCCAAAACCCGCTCCGGAAAAATCATGCGCCGCATCCTGCGGAAGGTTGCAGAAGGAAGCTTGGACAACATGGGAGATACCTCTACGCTTTTGGATCCTGAGGTGGTGGAAAAGATTATTGCTGGGAGGAAATAACAAAGAGGAAACAGAGGCCTGGCTGGATTATCTCAGCTAGGCTTTTGGCATCGTGTCTTCCTGTTCTTTATCCGTTTCTATCGAAGACACGATCGAATCAGGTGAATCCATTTCCTGCTTGTAAAAATTGTGAATGCCGACCATATAGGCTATGATGAGTGCCCAAAACAATCGTCGCACCGGTTGGAGAAATCTGAACAGCTTCATGGCTTGATAGATCTTGATTTTGAAGTCAACAAGTACAGTGCCAAGAACCAAACCTGCCAAATTGGCTAAGTGTCAACAAAGACGGCCTATCTCGAATGTCCAACGTCATCATCAACCGCGTCCAGGAATTCCTCAAAAGGTTTCCGCCGTTCTACTTCCTCGATGAACGGTCGCTAACCGTGGTCGCCAGTGCTGTCGAAGTTCGCTACCATGGCCGAGGGGAATACCTGTTTCGCAGGGGCGAACCCGCCCAACAGTTCTTTTTTGTGCTGAAAGAGGGACAGGTACATCTTTTGGCGCAGGATGGAATGTCGACAAAGGTCGCAGAGGTATGTGATGAAGGTGACGTCTTTGGTGTCTTGGCACTGCTTGGAAAGCGCCCCTACATCCTCGATGCCTTGGCGATCGAGGACAGCTTGGTTTATGCGGTTCCGGTAGCAGTTTTTGAGAAGATATTGCAGGAAAACAGCCGAGTAGCCCTATTCTTTGCGGCTGGATTCGCCTCGGGTCAGTTGGTTGTGCGCAAGGACCTTTCCCAGTCACAAAAGGCGCGGACGGCATTCCAAGACATCTCCAAAGACAACGGATTGATGATTTTCACCGGCCAATCTGATTGGCGGTTTTCGAAAGAGGTTCTTACCTGCCCAAGCGGACTAGCTATCCAAAACGCTGCCCGATTGATGGCCGAACGCGGCGTCGGTTCGATTGTCGTAGTCAACGAATCCCACCATCCCCTCGGCATCATTACCGACAAGGACCTGCGCAACAAGGTAGTCGCACAAGGCCTTAGCATGGCGACACCTGTCGAAAAACTGATGAGCAGCCCGGTACTGACCAAAAGCCAAGACGCAGGTTTTTCAGACCTGTACCTCAGCATGATCAAAAACAGGCTGCACCACCTCATCATCACCCAAGACGGAACTGACAGCAGTCCGGTTTGTGGAATCCTTTCCGACCACGATATCTTGCTTTCGCAGGGAAATAGCCCCGCTGTCCTGATTCATGCCCTGATGAATACCTGGGACATCCAAGAAATGGCAAAAATCCGCGACCAAGCCGAAAAGCTGCTGAAGTATTACCTCGAAAATGAAGTCTCTATGGACTTTGTGGCAAGTGTGATCACTGAGGTCAACGATACGATCATCCAAAGATCGGTGCAATTAGCGGTCGAAAAACACGCTGTTGGATATTCAGAATTCGCTGATCTCAAATTCTGTTTCCTGTCCCTGGGCAGTGAAGGCAGGGAAGAGCAGCTGCTCCGAACTGACTTGGACAACGCGATTGTCTACGAGGATGTGGCTGATTCGGATGCCGAAAAAGCGCAGGCCTTCATGCAGCTGATCGGGCAGGAAGTGATAGAAAGTCTGATGGCATGCGGATTTCGAGCCTGTCCCGCTGAAATGATGGCCAATAATCCCCAATGGTGCCAACCTGTTTCCGCTTGGAAAAAGTATTTCTCCGACTGGATCCTCAGCCCAAATCAAAAAGCTTTACTCAACGCCACGATCTTCTTTGACTTCAGGCCGGTGTACGGGGAAACGTCCCTGGCGACAGCACTAAGCTCCCATATCTACCAAGAGATCGCGGATCGAAGTATTTTCCTCAATTTTTTGGCAAAAAACGCGCTCACGAATCCCCCACCCTTGGGCTTTTTCAAAAACTTCCTCGTCGAGAAATCGGGGGAACAAAAAGACAAGTTCGATATCAAATTGCGGGCAATGATGCCATTGGCCGACATTGCGCGGTTGCTGGTATTGAGCCACCGGGTGGTGGGTATCAACAACACCTTCAAGCGCTTTGAAAAGTTGGCTGAACTCGAACCCAATTATGTCGAATTGATGCAGGAATCAGGCAAAGCCTATGAAATACTCATGCGGATGCGGGCCATCGAGGGTCTGAACACCCAAACTGATGGCCGCTATATTGACCCGGGAAGCCTTGGGAAATTGCAACGGCAGCTGTTGAAAAATGCTTTTGCCCCGATCGATGAGCTGCAGAAGATCGTGCAGGTTCGGTACCAACTGGATTTTTTCAAGGGCTGATATGGGCTTGCTCGACTTCCTTTTTCCAAAAAGAATCCATAAAGCCGATTTTGTTCGGCATTACGAAGATGCGTTCTCAAAACCCATTCCACCGCTACGGAAAATACCCCAACTCCAATTTACCGTTTTGGATACGGAAACCACAGGTTTGGATATCCGCAGGGATGAGATTCTTTCTTTTGGAGCGGTAAAGGTGAAAGGATACCTGATTGAGGTAAAGGATTCTATCGAACTCTATTTGGATACGGAGAAATTCAAAAAAGAATCCGTTGCCGTCCACCAAATCTTGAATCCATCAGATACCCTGTCAAAACTCGGATTTGCAGAGGCTTTTTTGGCATATATCGGGACGGATATCTTGGTGGGCCATCATCTTGGATTTGATATCCAAATGCTGGAAAAAACGCTTCGCCCATTTGGGCTCGCCAAAATCCTGAATCCCTTGCTCGATACACATGGCTTGGCATTTCGCTTGGAGAAAGGTCCCTTCGCCCAAAAAATACCCATGAAGCCTGGAGAATATGCCTTGGACGAAGTTTGTGCCCGATATGGAATCCCGCTGGACGATCGGCATACAGCAGCGGGGGATGCTTTTCTCACCGCCCAACTCCTGATGAAGCTGTTGAAACTGGCCGAGCAAAAAGGCATTGCGGATTTTCGAAGCTTGATTCGCTGACAACTTAGTACCTAAATCCCAGTTTCAGCCCACCATAGTAATTTCTCCCTGGCGCGGGCTGGAAGAATCTTCCTGCCAAGGCATTCAGGTCATTGCCAAGACTGTAGGCTTCATCCAGTAAATTATCCACCCCGGCATACAGCTCCAAGTCCCAGCTCGCACCCAACAGATACCTCCATCCCAAACGCGCACCAAGAAGGTTGTAGGAATCCTGAAATACGGTATTCGCATCATTGAGCGGAATCGTGTCCACGTAATGGTGGGTGACATTGGCATATAATCCAAACCTGCTCCTGATATCCAACATATTGACCAAGGAATTTGGAGCAACACCAGTCAGTTGGTTGCCCGAGAAATCATTGCCCCCACTTTCGTAGTCTGCAAAATAGAAATAATGGCCCGTGAACGCATGGACCAACTTGATCTCTTGGATCCTTGTCGCTTGATTTCTCAGCAGCGCATAGTCTAAAGAAACCTCCACGCCTTTTTGGTCGGTTGCCCCGGCGTTTCGAAACAAGACCACGCCTTGGTCATTGGTATAGGAAGTGATGGTTTCCGAAAGCCTGAAATAAAATGCGGTCGCATCCAGGTTGAAAATCCCAAATGAGCTTCGATAGCCCAGTTCATAATTGATGCCGCGCTCGGCTTGCAGGTCCAGGTTGATGCTTCCCTCATTGGTACGAACTTCTGCAACAGTCGGCGGCGAAAATCCCGAACTCACACTGGCATGGATTCCAGAAAGCTCGTTGAGCTTATAGACAAATGCCAAGCGGGGGATGAAAGCCGGGTCAAACTTTTTGGTGTTGTTGGATGGATCGTTGGGGCCGGCATCAACGGTACGATTGATATTGTAGCGGGTAAAATTCTCGCTAAAGCCCAGCGTCATGATCAGCTTTTGGGTCCAATCAATCTCAAACTGCTGGAAAAGAAATGCCTGCGTGGTCTGCAGCTCGTCCGAAAAACGGATCGTATCCGCCTGACCGCCGCGGTTGCCAAAATTCTGGGCAGATGTTTTCCCCAATTGGTATTCTGCTCCTACCACAAACCTCACGGGCATCCCAGCCCATCTGTCCTCAAAGTTGAATTTGGTACGGCCGCCGTAGCTGAAACCCGTTTCTTTCTTGTAGTCAAGGATAAAAGGGTTTTCAAAATCGTTGGTGTTGATGTAAAGCGCCGTGGTATTTTGGACTTTGTCAGTCAGTCGATACCGATGGCTGAGCGTACCGTAAAGGGTTTTTTGTGCAATGGAACTGTTTTGTGCCACTGAACCCGGTCTCGCCTGTTGGCGGTTTTCATTCACCTGCGTTTGGTTGAGCGCTCCGGGTATTTGGTAAAACAAATCTGCGTACAGGATTTGGGTAGAAATGGATTGCCTTTCCGAAGGATTGCTGTGCAATGCGAGTTGGAAAACCTTCCGGTCCACGGCGCTATGTTCCCGATAACCGTCTGATTTTTGGGAAACAAAAGAAGCGCTGATGCCACCTTTCTCAGTTTTTTGGTCAATGCCAATCCTGTACCTCCTCAATCCAAAATCCCCAATTCCAAAATCCGTCGAAATCAGATTTTGCTCAACCAGCTTCCTGCTTTCCATGCTGATGACGCCGCCATTCCCCGCTCCGAAGATACTTCCCGCAGGGCCTTTGATGATCTCCGTGTTTTGGATGTTGGAAAGATCCAGCAGGTTCATGGCCGTGGTTCCATCAGGAGCGGTAAAAGGTATGTCGTTCCAATAAACCTTTACATTACGAACGCCAAATGGCGAGCGCAGGGCACTTCCCCGAATCGAGATACGGACACTCGCCGGGGACCTTTCTTCCACCCGAATGCCCGGTTTGGTGTTGAAAGCAGAAAGGAACGAATTCTCATTGAAGCGGTACAATTCCATTTCTCGCACCTTGCTGATGGCACCTGCTTGATGTGTAATGGGCCTTTCAGATTCAAAACCCTGCACAATCACCTCGCCGAGGGAATTCATTGCGGGAGAAAGCGATATCTCCATTTGACCCTGATTTGGGTCAATTTGCATACTGTAAGTCTGATAAGCGATATGTGAAAAAGTGACGGCAACCGATGAGGAAATATTCAAAATTACTTGCCCATTTTGATCGGAAATCTGGTTGGAGCCTCCTTGGATTTTGACCACGACGCCGGGAATCGTTTCCTTCGACTGTGCATCCCGCAATGTCAACAGGGTCTGGGCAAAAGCACTCCAATTCAAAATGAACAAACAGAAAATAAACCAATACTTCATGGGTGGAATTTTTGGGAAAGGTAAAGAGAAACGCAAAGCTGGGGAACAAAAAATGGAGGATTGGTGGTATTGTCGGACTTAGTGCCTGATTTCAAATGGTAGAAAAAAATCCCGAAGGCGGTTTTATTCATCTCCAACGTTCAAAAAACAAAAACCCCCGGATTCCTCCGAGGGTTTTCAAATCTTTATTGACAAGCAATCTTCTTCACCCGATTCTCGTGCCTTCCGCCCTCAAATTCTGTTTGGATAAAGACTTTCGCCATCTTTTCAGCCAAGTCATACGCAACAAACCTAGCGGGAATCGCGATCACATTGGCGTCGTTGTGCTGACGGGCAAGCGCTGCCAAGTCCTCGTTCCAACAGAGCGCGGCGCGGATTCCTTGGTGTTTGTTGGCCGTAATGGCGACGCCGTTGCCACTTCCGCAAATGACGATGCCAAGATCAAACTCTCCCTGTTCTATCGCCGTTGCCAAAGGGTGCACATAATCCGGATAGTCCACGGAGGCATTGGAAAAGGGTCCAAAATCCTTGACCTCGTATCCAGTCTCCTGCAATGCAAGAATCATTTTATTCTTGTACTCGAATCCGGCGTGGTCACCCCCGATGGCGATTTTCTTAGGCATTGTCATTGTATTTGAGGTTCTCCAAGCGTTCTTTCTCCGCTCTCTTTTTTTCCAGTCTCTTGGCAATCATAATCCCGACTTCGTAAAGTACCAAAATTGGCATTGCAATCAACAACTGTGAAATCACATCCGGCGGTGTGATAATTGCCGCCACTATTAGGATTACAACAATCGAATGACGTCGATAAGTTTTCAACATCGCTGAAGTCACCAAGCCCGACATGGACAGGAAATAGATTACCACTGGAAGTTGGAACATGATCGCTGATGCCAAAACCAGCATTACCAACGTATTGACATAAGATGTAATATCAAATTCGTTGAGGATCGTGGGATCCAACTGGTAGTTGGCGAGGAAGTTGATGGAAAGCGGCGCTAGGATAAAATAGCCAAATGCTGCACCTGCAAAGAATAGCAAACTGACAAAAAACACCGCGCCTCTCGCTGCCTGCTTTTCTTTACTGTAAAGGCCAGGGCTGATGAATTTCCAAAACTCCCAAAAAATATAGGGGAACGAAATCACCAATCCCACCACCATACTCGAGGTCAGGTGCATGGAAAATTGGCCTGTCATCTGACGGCTTTGGATCGTAAATGGAAGCGTATCGATACACAATGCAGTAATCCCAAAATAATCAGCCACTTGACACAGTAGTCTGTAAGTGACAAAATCGACTTTGGACGGTCCAAGGATAACTTGCCCAAAGACAATGCTCTTAGAAAGGAACGCAACAATGGTCAGAATCAAAATCGCAGCCAGCGATCTTAAGAGATGCCAACGCAATTCCTCCAAATGGTCCAAAAAGGACATGCCTTCCTCTTCCTCGTCTTTATACTGATCTAGCGCCACAGATGAAGGATATAATTAATACAACGGAAACTGGATCATCCAATCATTCACTTCCTTCTTGATAGAAGCGAGGACACTATCATCAGCGTGATTGTGGAGTGCCTTGTCAATCAGGTGGACGATCTTCTTCATATCTTCCTCTTTCAGCCCCCGCGTGGTGACGGCAGCCGAACCGACCCTCATGCCTGAAGTAACGAACGGTGAACGGGTATCAAAAGGAACCATATTTTTATTGATCGTAATATCGACTTTGCCGAGCGTCTCCTCAGCCAGTTTTCCGGTGAGGTCTTTGTTGCGGAGGTCAATCAGCATCAAGTGGTTGTCAGTACCTCCGGAAATAATCTGGTAGCCCAAGCTTACAAAAGTCTGCGCCATGACAGCGGCATTCTTTTTCACTTGGAGGATGTAGGCCATGTAGTCGTCCGACAAAGCCTCCTCAAAGGCAACGGCTTTCGCCGCGATGATATGCTCCAACGGTCCACCTTGGGTACCTGGAAACACGCCGGAATCCAAAAGTGAAGACATTTTCCTCAACTCGCCTTTTGGGGTTTTTAGCCCAAAAGGATTGTCAAAATCATCCCTCATCAGGATCAATCCGCCTCTTGGTCCCCTCAAAGTCTTGTGCGTGGTAGTCGTGACGATATGGCAATGATCCAAGGGGTCATTCAACAATCCTCTCGCAATCAATCCCGATGGATGGGAAATATCCGCCAAAAGCAATGCGCCCACTTGGTCAGCGATGTCCCGGAGTCTCTCGTAATCCCAATCCCTGCTGTATGCAGACGCCCCGCAGATGATCATTTTTGGCTTTACGGCCAAGGCTTTTGCCTCCACCTTGTCATAGTCGATGACGCCCGTTTCTTCCTCCACGCCATAAAAATGTGGCTGGTAAAGTTTCCCGGAGAAATTGACCGGTGAACCGTGGGTCAAGTGCCCACCATGTGAAAGATCAAAACCGAGGATCGCATCACCTGGATTGAGGCAGGCAAGGAAAACTGCTGCATTGGCCTGTGCTCCTGAGTGCGGCTGCACATTGGCCCAAGTCGCGCCAAAGAGCTGTTTGGCCCGGTCAATGGCAATCTGCTCGATTTCATCGACTACTTCGCAACCCCCATAATACCGCTTTCCGGGCAAGCCTTCCGCATATTTGTTGGTCAACACGGTCCCTGCGGCTTCCATTACCTGCTTGGACACGAAGTTTTCGGATGCAATCAATTCAATGCCTCTTCGTTGACGGTTTTCTTCCTTCGAGATGAGGTCAAAAATCACTTGGTCTCTTTTCATGGGGGAAATTTCAATTCAGCGCCAAAAATAGCTTTAACCAATGGATAATCCAATGAAAGAAAACAAGAATCCCTCCGTCCAAAAAGAAGGTGGGATTCGGAAAGGACTTGACAATTGATCAAAACGGTATCCTCACATTCAGCGCAATGTTTCTACCCATTTGGTTGATGCCGAAAGGGCGGAAAAGGGACATGTGGTCGAGGTAAGTTTTGTTGAGCAAGTTGGTGCCAGACAAATACACATCCAGCGTATTTTTACCAATCTCAATGTTGCCCCCCACGTTCATCCCCAATAGATAATATCCGGGCGTCGCTTCTTCCAATGGCGCGGCCCTGTTCTGGTCAAAAATCCATGAGCCCAAAACGCTGATATAAGGACGCTTGATCGCTCCCATATCCTGCAGCCTGAAATCCACCGATTGGATCCAGCGGAATGCAGGAATGTAGGGCAAATAGCTCCAGTCATCCCTTCTTTGACCGATGACCATGCTGTACGAAGTCGTGAATCCAAACCATTTGGCTTGGGTTGGGTTCAGCTCAAACTCCAACTCAGAGCCATATAGCCTCGCATCCGCCTGCTCAAACTCCCAGATATCGAGGTTGCCTTCCATTTCCCCGGTAGGCGCAAAGAAGATGTAATTGTCGATAAAATTGTAGAAAACCTCCCCCGAAAGTGCGAAGCCCTTTCCGGCATAGCGGATCCCAAAGTCGGTTTGGATATTCTGCTCGCGTTGGAAAGAAGCATTTCCCCGCTCAAACCTGCTGGTGCCGGGATGTACGCCGTTTGAGAACAGCTCCGCCAAATCAGGCGCACGGAAACCTTGGGCCACATTGGCTCTGAATCTCCAATGGTTGTTGGGTCGGAAAGTAGCGCCACCGCTTGCAGTGAAGCCGTCAAACTCCCGTGTCAAGCGTCTATCCTCAGGTTCTCCGGGAAGTATAAATCCGAAATCAATGAAATGCTGCGCCGAAGCGTCTGCCACAACTTTTCGGTAGTCATAGCGCAATCCACCCTGTATGACCCATTTGTCTTTGTTGTAATTCAACAATCCGTACAAAGACCTGTCGTCCTTCGTGGCATCTGGAATCAGAAACTCCTGGGCGTTGGCATAATTGATATTTTTGAAGTAGAAACCCTGTACACCAACGATCGCTTCCAAATGGGGATTGATAGACTTGAAGTATTTGATGTCATAAAGGAAGTTGTTGATCTTCAATCCCAAATCCACTACATCTGGGCCGCTTTCTACTTCTTCGCGGAAGTTCATGTGATATCCGAAGGTGGCCTTGAGCTTGTCTTCTCCCAAAAACACATTTGTTTCGGAATTGAAAAAATGGTCAGTGACATCTTGGTAGGGCACTTGTGATTTGCGGTCTCCCCGTGTGGTCACCAGTTCATCCAAAATGTCCGGCTCCATGATGCCGAGTTTTTGTTTTAGATAGGTATACCTCAAGCGTGTATCTCCCCATTTTTTCTGCAAACCAACGCCAGTTTTGAAGTTTTGGGTATTGAATCGCGTATTTCCAATGGCCCGCCCATCGCCATCCAAGTAGTCTGCATGGGATTCTACTGCACCCCTTGCGGACCACACAAAGCCGTTAGTGGTAGCTCCCTTGACACCCAAATCAGAGCGAAGCCCGAGGGAATTGCTGTAGGCGCGCAGGTTAACGTCGCCTTCGACATCGCCGAGGGCAGCGTCTTTTTCCTCGATCAAATTGACTACTCCGGCCATCGCGCCCGAACCGTAAATCAGCGACGCAGGGCCTTTGATCATTTCAACATTTCCGATCCCTGTTTCACTAAGGCCCAAACCATGGTCGGCTCCCCATTGTTGGTTCTCGAACCTTCCTCCTTGATACACAGACAATACCCGACTGAATGAAAGTCCCCTGATGACAGGCTTGCTGATTCCAGGTCCAAGTGATATCTCACTCACGCCGGGAGTCCTTGTCAATGCCGTCATTAAACTCGGTGCAGGCGCTTTGAGGATATCCGCTCTGCCAACTTTTTCGATCGAAATTGGCGAGCTTTCTTTGCTCATGACATAGGCGCCGGAAATTACCACTTCGTCCATGTTGGCGATGTCTTCCTCGAGTTGGATGACGATTTCATCCATGTTTGCCTTTGCTTCTATCCTCTTCACAATCGTCCCATAACCCACAAAGGAAACTTGGACCGTAAGGTTTTTTTGTGGCAAGGATGTGATCGTAAATGTCCCGTCGAGGTCAGTTACGGCACCCCTGTTGAGCTCGGGAATAAATACAGTAACGCCTGGGATTGGGGAGTTGCTTGTTTTATCGACTACCCGACCCGATAATTTTAAATCTTGTGCAGCCAAAGCGCTCAATGTAATGAACACCATGGCTAAAGCCAGTATAATTCTCATTGCTTGGAAATGAACAAATAAATTGGGGATGGAAAAAACGAGGATTGCCTTTCACAGGATCAACCCAAAAAACAATCAAGCCCTGGCGGGTGGGCCTCGGTGTTCAAATCCGACCTGAGTTTGAAGGTCAATATCCGATGTAAAAATAACGGAACCTGGAACCACAGGAGTAAGGACTATTTCCGGCACCGGAATCTCTAAAACAAAGAAGTCGTATTCCGCATCCGAAATCAGATCCAGCGTGATCAATTCCGTCTCCGTATGCCCGTGGTCCGGTAAAGATTCCTGCTCTTCGGTCAGAATCGGGTGGGCATGGGTGATGATCTTTCCGTTGGCTAACTCATGCGAGTGAAAAAACAATACGCCGTTGGCCAACACGCTCAACATCAATGCTAAGCAGAAGTGGCTGAATGCAGGCAGTATTCGTCTAAACGTGCTCACAATGCGAATTTTTCAATTAAACAGGGCAAATATAATAAAATCGATAACTCACAACGGGAGACTTTGGTTTATTTTACGGGCGGGAATAATGACTGATAAATTGAAAAAAATACATGATTGATCCTGATTTTCAACCACTAAGCTACGGTGGCGAAAAATACCAGCCCGTCCTCATCGCCAAGTTGCACTACCCCGAAAGCCAATGGGGAGAAGACATATCACTTTATGTGACAGAAACCGAAGAGGGCTTTGCCTTTGAAGCTAGCGACTTTTATGGCAATGACATTGTGCTTGAACCAAGCACTTCGCAGCAACCGCTGCTACTCAAGAAGATGATCTGTATGATTGAAACGATGAAACCTGCCGACGAAAACCCTGCAGGAAACCTTGAACTGACGCTGTTGGGAATACCGGAGGCTGCGAGTGATTTCTATCCCGGACTTGGTGACTATTTTTTTTCCAAGCGAAAAAGACTGGGACTAGATTGAAGAAAGATGCAATAGAACATTCGGAAATACGATGCTCGTATTTTAGTCAACAAGAGAATCCCCAAACTAAAAATCCAGAATCGTTTCGTAGGTGAAAGTCTGGATGTGGTGCGTTTTGAACCAGTAGTCGTAAGTCTCGAAAGGGATACAGTCATTGAGGTCCATGCCCTGGAATCTCACCTTTTGGATGGACTGAGGCGGCAACCAACTCCGAAGGTCGTTCGCTTGATCGATCGTGAGTTGGGAGAGTTGGACTATTTTTTGGCCGTTTACAACCATGGGTATCAGTCTCATGCTGCTTTCGTTTGGTATATACAAAAGAAACGCAAAATTCTGACAAGGGAGTTATTGTAAATTTACCCTTGTGTTAATTTTAGATTTTGGGCTTATTTAGGAATCTAAAGCCATTTTCAAAAATCCCCGCGAATGCTACAGCTTTTTCTGATCCTCTTCTTCTTGGTTTTTGGGATTGTCTCCCGCCGCTGGAGTTTCGTGCCGGAGAATGCTTCCTTTTACCTCAATAAATTTTTGATCTACGTGATTCTCCCTGCTTTGGCTTTGAAATACATGCCAAATATCCAATTGGAGAAAAAACTCCTCCTGCCCGTTCTCACCGCGTGGATCAATTTTGGGGTATCCTGGCTCCTTTTCGGAACCCTCGGGAGGAAACTCCAATGGAAACGGTCACTTACAGGCTGTCTGATTATCGTGGCGGGTTTGGCAAATACTTCTTTTGTCGGCATTCCGATGGTCAATGCGCTTTATGGCACCGAGGCGGTTCAATTGGCGTTCTTGATTGACCAAGCAGGATCGTTCATCATCGTCAGTAGCGTGGCCATCATCGTTGCCAACATCTATGGAAAAGGGAAAAAACGCAAACGCGACATCACCAAAAAGATCCTCGGTTTTCCGCCCTTCATTTTTTTCTGTTTCGCCATTTTGATAAATGTGCAGGGATGGAAAGTCCCGGAATTTGTACTCCCTGTGGTGGACGTGCTGACAGCCATGTTAACGCCCGTGGCACTCACGGCCGTGGGAATGCAGTTGAACCTTCGTTTTTCCGCCCTCAGCAATCGGTATCTTTGGATGGGGCTAGGATATAAGCTACTGCTTATCCCGGCAATCATCTTCCTTTTGTACAGGTACCTTTTTGGATTGGATGGTCTATTATTCCAAGTCTCGGTGGTAGAGACAGCGATGGCGCCGATGATTACAGGTTCGATCATTGCCATCAGCCATGACCTGGAGCCCAAGCTGGCATCGCTCCTCGTCGGAGTGGGTATCCCCCTCTCTTTTTTGACAGTCTTGGGTTGGTACTGGACTGTCGGATAATTTTCTTTTATGATAGACATAATTAATTAAAAACGCTTATCTTAATCTTTTTTTAACATTTAAAAAACTTATGACTATCGCAGCCGTTATTTGGTTGAAAAGTGATTATCCCGGCCGGGAATTGACAGAGTTTGCAAGTACCAACTTCGGTTTCCATCAAAAACTCTTCTCTTGATGTTTTACGTTCTTTCCCTAAATTCACATCTATGTCAATGTTCCTGCCAAAGTATATCGTTTGCCTTTCGGTCCTCGCCGCTTTAGCTTCAAATAGCTTTGGGCAGGACACCAAACAGCAACTGTCGGAGTCCATCTCCTCCTACTCCCAAAAATACCCTTGGGAACGCGTCTACCTCCACACCGACAAGCCGCACTATGAACTCCGGGATACGATCTGGATCAAGGCCTATGCGATCCTGGAGGATGGCAGCGAATCGGTGGGAAAAAGCAAATCTATTCCGCTTTATGTCGATTTGATCGAGCGTTCTTTCGATCGCTTGGTGGACGAGGTTATCATCAAATTGGACTCGGGAAGCGGGCGGGGGGATATCCCACTGCCCAAAAACCTGAAGCCGGGAATCTTCACCATCCGAGCCTACACGAATTGGATGAAGAATTTTGGGGAGGAGGCTTTTTTTGAAAAGCACATTTGGATCGGGCCGCTCGGGGAGGCATATGACTTTGCAAACACCAACCCAAAGTTTGACTTGAAATTTTTTCCCGAAGGTGGCTATCTCGTCACAGGCCTCAAAAACAAAGTGGGATTCAAGGCCGTGGATGAATATGGCCGTGGAGCAGATTTTATTGGTTTGATACTCAATTCAAAAGGAGATACGATCCGTCGTTTTGAATCCGAGCACCTCGGCATGGGAAGCTTTGAATTCACTCCTCAAGCCGGGGAAAAATACGAAGTGAAGGCTCGAACAGCCAGGGGCTTTTGGGAAACATTCAATTTCTCCAAAATCGAACCTACCGGGTATGTCCTCCATATCGATGCCAACGCCGACACCGAAAATGTAAGCTTTGAGGTCAGCCATGTGAATATCCAACCTGAAGTGCTGCCTGAGACACTCAAGTTGATTGGACTTTCAAAAGGCAGGTTGGTGTATGAAAAACAATTATCACCGAAAAACGGCAAAATGCAATGGACTGCTTCCAAGGATGATTTCCTGCCAGGCGTGGTCACCTTTACCCTGATGGACGACGAAACGCATTTGCTCGCAGAACGCTTGGTGTATTTCCATCCGTTTGCCCAAAGTTCAATTGATTTTTCGCCCAACAAGGAGTCCTTTAGACCCAAAGAGGAAGTGGAGCTTCAATTCGAAATCAAGGATGAGTTTGGAAGTCCAATAGAAGGCGAATTCTCAGTTGCCGTGATCGACGACTTTCAGGTAAACTACCAAGAAGGAACCCAGAACATTTTCTCCTACCTGCAGCTAGTCTCCGAAGTGAAGGGGACCGTGGAGATGCCCTCCTACTATTTCAATCCTGAAAACAAGGATGCTGAAAAACACCTCGACAACCTGCTATTGACGCAGGGATGGAGGCGGTTTTCCTGGAGCCATCTTTCAAGGTTAGAAAAAGGGCCAGAATATGGGTTTGAACCTGGGCTGAGCTTAGTCGGGAGAGTCCACTCCGTGAGCGAAAAACCCACAAAAGAACCGCATAAGCTTACGATGCTGGTTTCCAACCTGTATGGAATGCCGATCCTTTACGAGGGTATCACCGACAGTCTCGGCAACTTTGCATTCACGGGAATGGACTATCAGGATTCGGTTGTAGTCTTTATGCAGGCGTATACGGAAAAGGAAAAAAAGGCAGGACAAGTCAAGCAACTCAAGAAAAATGAGGTGACAATCTACCGGGTCGAAATTCCAATGCCAGGATTCTACATCCCAACGGATTTTGTCCCGGGAAAGAAATACGCCGATTTTGACGATTATCTCGTGACGGTCAAGGAAGCCAAAAACATGATGGAGCAGTTTCGGCTCAACCAGGAAATAGAGTTGGGAGAGGTGACGGTCACGGGAAAGAGAAGTGATTTGCTGCCCGACAATCGTGCCATTCAGTACAACAATGAGCCTGATGGTGCATTTATCGTGACTAAAGAACACGTCTATTTTCAGAATGTCTTTCAGTTATTGAGGGGGAGATTCCCCGGGGTGGATGTGCGCGGCGATGTGTTCAGCATCAGTCCGCCCCCCACCATAGTCATTCGCGGAGGGGCTCCCTCCATTGTGGGCAATGGCGGTGCGACATTGTTCATAGATGGAATGAGGGCGATGCCTGGAACTGTTGCTGCACTACCCGTTGCGGACATCGAGCGGATCGATGTGCTTCGTGGATTGAGCAAAGGGGCAGTATTTGGTTCAGAAGGGGCAGGTGGCGTGGTCAATATCCTTACCAAAGCCGGGAACCCCAATCGGGATTTTTCAGAAATTAAAATATTGGGAAATACGACACTTATCACCAAGGGCTACGCTCCCATTCGCGAGTTCTACTCACCGCCAGCAATCCCCGATATCAATTCACCCGTTGCATTGGATTATCGCTCTACAATTTCTTGGCAGCCGATGGTGAAGACGGATGCTTATGGAAAAGGATCAATTGCATTCCGACTCACAGAAGGGAATCCCCAGGTGCGGGTCCTTGTAGAAGGTTTGTCCAAAGAAAACGAGCCTGTGTTTGGTTCCTATGTTTTCAAAGTGAAATAGCGGATGGCAATGGCGGGCTACTTAAAGTTGGTCACAATTTTGATCTTGGCACTACTTTCCCAGGAAGCCTTTGCCCAATACCAAATCAAGGGACGGGTACTCAACGGCGAAAGCCTGGAACCCGTGCCCTTCTCTACCGTTTTTCTGAACAACACCAGTTTTGGGGATATCACAGAACTTGACGGTTCCTTTTCCTTCGAAATTCCAGAGGGAGATCACGAACTTGTCATCAGCCACGTGGGATTCCAGCCTTTCACCTACTCCTTCTCGACCAAGGCGCTGAGAAATTTCTACGAATTTAGGATAGCGCCAGAGGTAGTTGATCTCAGCGAGTTGTCGGTAGAAGCCAAACGGGACGAATCCTGGTACAAGAATTTTGAGGAATTCTCTAGGTACTTTTTGGGAAGCTCCCCCAACGCAGCCAAATGTGTGATCCAAAACCCAGAAGTCCTGATCTTGGACGCTGAATCAGACCCAAATGTGCTGACCGCAAGGGCGACGGATATGCTCATCATCGACAACCCCAACTTGGGCTACCAAATCAAATACGTGCTCAAGGCTTTTGCTTTTGACAAACAGGCAAAGCAGGTCGCATATGCAGGATATCCGTTTTTTGTCGAAGACAATCTCCCCAAACGACGGCAATCCAAAGTATTTCAAAACAGAAAGGAAGCCTATGAAGGGAGCATCATGCATTTGATGCGGACTTTCCATAGCAACAGCGCCGATTCCAGCAACTTCGTGTTTTTCCCAGCTGAGAAAATAACAGTAACGAGATTCGTGAGTGATGCGATGCTCGGCGGAGATCCGACCATGAAGCGGGTGGAAGATCTCAAACTGAACATCAAACCAGGCGTCGATACCTTGTACATACCTGGAAAAGAGCCGCTTCAGCTCGAAAAAATCATCCAGCAAACCACCGATGGAAAAACCTTCATCACCAACCCAGAACCGTTTTTTGTGTACTTCACCAAGGAACCGGAGCTCGAGCCTTTCCAACAGTATAGCTTCTTCAATCTTCACCCCTCGGTATCTGAGACACGCCCGGGAGTGACAAAAATGAATTCGGTCCAAATCAGCAAGCTTACCATGCGGGCCAAAGCGGTGCAGGTGTTCGATAACGGCAGCTACTTCCATCCCTACGATATCCTTTTGGAAGGGTACATGGGATGGGAGAAAATCGCTGATCTATTGCCGTTTGATTACCAACCCGAAAGGTAGCCTGAGTTCCCCGTCAAGTTATTCCACAGTGATCACGCCCACCTCCGCAAAGGAAGCCGGATTGCCATCGGTGGTCTTGAGTGACTTGAGGCGAATGTACTTCGCCCTTGCCTCCGGGAATCGTACGGTCTGCTCGATCGGATTATTTTGGATATTGGAAAATTCGCCGCGCGCGAGTGTTTTCCAGTTTTTCCCATCCATACTTCCCTCGAAAACATAGGCGGAAATCACCCCGCTCATATACCTGTTTTGGGGTGGCCAATAAGTGAAGCCCCGCAACGCTGTCTCCGCCCCCAAGTCGATCACAATTTCATTGTTGGCACTTTTCCAAAATGTGTTCTTATCCTCATCAATTGCCCTTGCGGCGATGCTGTCATTGGAAACGACCATCCACGTCGCTTTGGGGATATCGAGGTACCGGACCACGGTTTCCGATTTCCTCCCGGACTCTTTGTCGATAGCGACAGCCTTCAATACAGCAGGCTTTTCGACCAAAAACGCATTCTCAAACCGTTGGCTTTCCGCGCCTGGTTCCGTTCCGTCCAGAGTATATAAAACATCCACGGACTTTTCCGGTACTTGGATGTTGACTTGGCCGCTTTTATCGCGGATAACATCGGGTTCGACAACCAACTTCGGCGCATGGAAAACGCCGATCCTGGCAAGGTTTGGGCTCGCCTTGGCATCCGAGATGGTAAATTTCAATTTACTGGCTTCTACATCGTCAAACCGCAAGATCCGCTTGATACCCACCGTGGTACCTTTATGGATTTCCTTCCAGCCTTCCGCCGTTTCGGCTTCCAAAACGAAGCCCTTGATCCTTTGGCCGAGGGCGATGTGTTCTTGTACCAAAAACCTGTTGAACCTTTTCGGCTTTCCAAAATCCAGCGTAATCGTATTTTCAATCACCCCGTCCGCACTTGCCCAATAGGTTTCCTTTTTTCCATCAAGCACATTCCCGATTTCAAAACCCTTACCTCGCTCATTACTGGCTTCGATCTGTGCATTGAGCGCCAAGTCTTCTGCGAAATCCTCGTCGATTTTGGTTTTGAGTTTCATGATCTGTTCGACGTCCTTTTCATGGATCAGACCTCTGCGATCTACCGGGAAATTGATCAGGAGGGCGCTGTTGCGGCCAATGCTGTTGTAGTAGATATCCACGAGTTGGGCGAGCGATTTGACCTTGTGGTCTTCATAGGCATGGTAATACCATCCGGGACGGATCGACACATCCGCTTCGGCGGGTACCCAATGTGTCCCGTTTTCCTGCCCGGAAGCGTATTTTTCGGGGTATTCGGGCATGCCTGCGTAGACGGAATCCCGCATCAAGTTGCCCCAAGTAGTCTCATAGGCAAAACCTTCCTCATTGCCAACCCAGCGGACATCCGGCCCGCCATCGCTGAACATCACCGCACCCGGCTGCAACTCCCGCACGAGTGCATAGGTATTGGGCCAATCGTAGTAGGTAAACTTATCCACTTTGCGGTCTTCATTGGCACCGCCATAGTAGCCTGTGCCGCCATTGGCCCCGTCAAACCATACTTCGAAGATGTCGCCATAGTTGGTCAGCAGTTCGGTGAGCTGATTGCGCATGTAGGTGATGTACTCGGGCTTGCCGTAGTCAGGATGGTTGCGGTCCCAAGGGGAGTAGTAGATTCCCATTTTGAGGCCGTATTCGTCGCAGGCCTCCCGCAGTTCACGGATCAGGTCACCTTTTCCGTCGCGCCAAGGGGAATTTTTGACTGAATGCTCGGTGTACGCCGAAGGCCACAGGCAAAATCCATCGTGGTGCTTGGCTGTGATGATGATCCCTTTCATCCCCGCATCCCGGGCGACCCTCGCCCATTGCTTGGCATCCAATTCGGTCGGGTTGAAAGCGGCCGGTGACTCGTCTCCCATACCCCATTCCATATCTGAAAAGGTGTTCATATTGAAATGGACAAAAGCGTAGTATTCCAGCTCATGCCAAGCAAGTTGGTGTTCGGAGGGAACAGGCTCGACGGCTGCGGGGGGCGTCGGTACGGATTGGGTACAGGCGGCTAGAATAAGAAGGGGAAAAACGAGGAATCTCATCATCTGGCTTGCGGTTTTCGGAAACCCAAGCTCCAAAATTTTTCTGAGAAAATCTCTGTGTTTTTTGATGATGTTTTGAATCCAATTCGATGGGGATTTACATCCAAATAGCTGCGCAATGAAAACTTCATCTTTTCGCCTTGTATTGACTTTCCTATTGGCTTTCTTCTTTTCATGCCAAGAAGAGGAAAGTCCCGGAACAAACCCAGGCACTGATCCTGTACAAACTGTCTTCCCGACGACGGACGTGAACATCGTCCTGCCTACAGGCAGTACCCTTGATCTTTCCAAAACGAAACTACTTTCAGGTTTTGCTGAGTATCCGGTAGAAAACACAGGCAAATCCAAAGTCAGGTTTGCTGCCGGCGGCTCCAAATTAGCTTTTCTGGTCGACGAAGCGGGCAACACCCTGTTGGCTGGATTTATAACGGATACCAACAAGGAAATTTCCATTGCCACGACCGCTTCGGTATTGGTATACTTCGGTATGGGGATTTCATTTCAGCCCCACGAAATCAAGAAGAAATACTTGGAAGGATTTTCAACATTGGACGGCATGTCTGAATTCAGCCAGTCTTTATCGAATGAATTTTCAACCAGCCCAGATATGCTAAAGACCGGGAAATTCATGAATTCCCTGACAGCGTACCTCTCAACATTTGCTCCATCAGATACTATTGACATTCGGGCAAAACAGATCGATGTGGATACTAAGGGGTTTAAAAGCGGAATTCAGGTCTATGAATTGGACCACCAAAACGTAAATATTCGAAATGAGAGAAGAAGGAGGGCTCATGCGTTTACTTACAAAACCGCATTCAAAGACAAAGAGGGTTTGGAAACCACCATTAAACAAAAAATTGGTGGAGCCGATGTTTCCGAAAAAGATATTGCTATCAATCCGAGAATCGGGATCACCTCATTTTCAGGAACTTTGAAAGAATGGATGATGGGAAAAATCATGGAAAAGGAACCTGAATTTGCCATGACTGAAAATGGCCCGGTCAACCTCCCCATGAAGGAATCAGAATCTGAAGCTACGTACAAGGTAAGGGTCGTTGGTCCTGGAATGGGAAACATTTCAGGTTTGGACCTCACCAATGCAGAAAAGGAAAAGCTCGATCGGTTGATAATTGAGACGTTTGCACTTGACTTTTTAGTGCCCTTCATATTTGATGTATTGAGCATGGATGATGCTTTGTTTGGAACCCAATCCGATGAGTTTAAAGACATCCTCTGGACCATTGACGTTTTCGTAAAGTCCTCCCCCGCGATTGAACAGGCCCTTAAAGAAGGGGATTACATCAAGACATTCAAGGAGACCATTTGGATGGGGATATCAGAATATCCAAGCAAAAAATTTGATGATATGGTTGAGGATTTGGCACTGGATGGACTGAAGATCCTCAAGGCCAAAAAACCAGGTCTTGTCACAGAGACTCCCGAGGAAGTAACCAAAAAGGTGAAGTCAGCCCTAAATGCGATAAAGCTGGTTGACTATGTCCTCAAGGCAGGAGATTACAAGTTCCTTTTGGACCATATTGCTTTGTCCGACTATCTGGTCGAATTCACCGCCAAAGTCAAGGCAGATGACCTTGTACTGACTCCGAAGGATGAGGCTATTGTTCCTTTTACAAACCATAATCTGAAAGTTGAAACTAAAACTGTTTTGGCTGAGGGGGAAACTTTTGTGTTCAAGTGGTCAACCACTGGGAAATACGGCTTCCTGTTTTACCAAAACCAAAAGAAGAACTTCTTTGAAACGTCCAACGCGACAATTGCCTATCGAAGTGAGGCGAATCCGGCCGATCTATCTGACGATGCCAATATTGACACTGTAAAAGTGGAAGTGTTCACAAAAAAGGGCACCACGCTATCCAGGATCGGAGACGCCAAAGCCGTGGTCAATGTGAAGAAACTCAAGCTGGTTATGAAGCCGGAAAAAATCTCGATCAGCGGAGGAGAAAGTATCAGGCTTTACCTAGAGCGTAACGACAGGGTCAATGACATCGTACCCAATGCAGCCTTGGACTACAAAGTCGAATGGGAAACTCCAGGCGTCTACGGAAAATTCAACGGAACCTTGCGAAGTGCAACTACCGTAGGCAACGCCATGAATTATGAGGCATTAGACAAGGATGTTAAGGAAGGAAAGGAAACAATCGTCGCGAGGGTTTACTTCAAAGCTAAGTCGGATTTCGAATGGACATTGCGCGAAACGGTAAAAGGTGAACTGACGGTTGTCAACGACCCCAAGAAAATCGTCCTGAACGTGCCCCTCATTACCCGGGACTGGAATACTAGCCAAGGTGGAGGCTATACAGCCGGAGTCAACCTAATCGCCCCGGTACCTATCCATGAAAAAGCCGTGAAATACACCGTCAAAATATATGGGCTCAAACAAGGGAATATTTCCCCGACAAAAATCTGGACCTGGCAGGCTGGCAAGGAAGCCCCCTCCGATTGGCTTTATCCTCCGGGAGGCCAAACCGGAATCGTGGGTAACCAATACCACCTGTCGGTCAGCAGCACCTGGCGCTCCGGGCAACCGGTTGATTGTAACCCCAATATTCCTGGCTACCATGCTTTCTACAAAGGCTGGGGCGGCTATGCCAATGTCGAAATCGAAATAAGGGATTAGAGTTACCTGAAATCCTTTAGAGAAATCCCCGAAAAACGGGGATTTCTTGCTTTCGGGGCGATTGGTCGCTGTTTCAGCTTAGCTGACAAAAATTTTTTGAAAAAATCGCGAATCATTTTTGATGACAAATTCGATTCGCTTCGATGTCTTTGAAAAACCGCCTGCCGCCATGAAAAAATACACTTTTCCCCTACTGCTGACTTTGATACTGTCGCTGGTATTTTCATGCCAGGAAGAGCAGAATCCGAACCCCAATCCGAATCCGAATCCACCCGTTGCCTCCAAGCCTTTGGCGAAAACGGTTGATGTCAACGTCACTCTTCCTCAAGGCGTATCTATCGATCTGAGCAAAACTAAGCTGAGTACCGGATTGATGGATTTCAATGTGGATGCTTCCGGAAAATCAAAAGCCGTTCTTCCCGATGGGATATACCGAATGGCATATTTACTCGATGAAAGCAATAGAATCCTGCTGATGGGAATCCTACACGACCAAAACAAAAAGCTCGATGCGGAAACTACCGCAGAAGCTCTGTTTTACCTCGGCGCGGGTATTTACTTCCGTCCTGAACCCATCATTAGAGAATACCTAACGGCTGCTTCGACCCTGCCTGGAATGCCCGCATTCAAAGAAAAAATCACCCAAATGATCAAAGATGATATCGGATTAATTGCCAAGGGTGCTTTTGAAGCACCCTTGGCCGCATATCTCACTGAATTCTCCAAGGCTGTTGACCCCATAGATATTCGCGCGAGACAAATCAATGTCAACCCGACGGGATTCCAAAGTGGAATTCAGATTTTCGAGAATGATGCCCTATCGGTGAAATTGGCAAATACCTATCGCAGGCGTGCCCATGCGTTTTTCTACAAAACCGCCTACAAGTCCAAGGGATCTAAGGACGAGACTGTTTTGCTATCCAACATCGGCGCAGGGGAAAAAGCTGTAGTTTCCGCGGAAATAGAACCTACAAATGCTTTCAGCAGCACGCTGGGAACAATTGTCGATTGGGCAATGAATAACGGAATTGAGTATGCTAGAAAAGAAACGGGCCCAATCAATTTGCCCTTGGGTGATAATGAGGACGAGGCCACATACAAAGTCAGGGTAGTAGGAACAGCGTTCTATCCAGAACTTTTCCCAATGACCGCCGATGAGAAAAAAACATGGGAAAAACTCATGGTAAAGCAGTTTTACCTTGATTTTATAGCACCCATCCTGACCGAAATGTTTTCAGAAATCAAAGGAAATCAGGATACAAGTTTTGGATTCGAGGCATTTGAGTATTTTCTCAGCCAATCTCCTGCGATTTGGCAACTGCTGGAAAAAGGAGATTGGAAGAATGCAGCCACAGAAACAGTCAAGTACCTCTTGGTCGATAAAGCTGGTCAGGAGCTCCAAAAGAAGTTCATCACCCTCCTCGTCGACAAATACAAGAACCTACCTACTCCTACGTGGATCGACCTTGACCGGGATTACAACAATGCGTCTTCCGTTGAGAAATACACCAAACTGATCAAGGCTGTCGAACTGACCGTAAAACTGCTGGATATGGCAAAACTTACGGCTGAAATAGGAATGTCGAACAGAATCGACGTCTTTACCGCTAAGTCGATTCGCAGCGATGTCACAATTTCACCACAGGAATCTTCGGTAGTGCCATTTTCCAATCTGGCATTAAAAGCAGATACAAAAACCCAACTTTCAGCCGGTCAGACTTTCGTCTATAAATGGTCGACAACCGGAAAATATGGGGTAGTTCAATCTGGAAGCCAGAAAGGAGCATCCATCGAAACCAGTACCAACACAGTCAACTTCAGAAGTGAAAGCAAGACTGCGGATTTGCAAGAAGATAATTTCGAAACCGTGACCGTTGAGGTATACATCAAGTCTGGCACCACGCTGACTTTGGTAGGAGAGGGCAAGACCACCATCAACGTAAAAAAACTCAAGCTAGTCATGAAGCCCGAAAAAATCACCCTGATGGGTGGGCAAAGCGTGAGGCTTTACCTTGAAAGGACAGATGGGGTAAATGACATAGTTCAAAACGACGCATTGGACTATAAAGTCGAATGGGAGACTTCCGGGAAATACGGAAAATTCAATGGCACACTCAAAAGCGCCACGACCATGGGGAATGCCTTGAACTATGAGGTGCTGGATAAGGAGGTCAAAGAAGGCAAGGAAACCTTCATCGCCCGCGTATATTTCAAAGGCAAATCTGATACGGAATGGACCCTTCGGGAGATTGTCAAAGGCGAACTGACAGTAGCCAACGACCCCAAGAAGATTGTATTGGATGTTGCCCTAGAAGTACGGACATGGGACATCAGCACTGCGACAAGGTGCAACGTTGGGGGAAATTTTATGGCCGTCGTTCCAGTACATCCCAAAGCCATCAAGTACACAGTTACTTTCTACGGCTTCAAGAAACCGTTCCGCTGGGACAATAGAACATCTACCTGGAGACCCGGGCAAACACCTCCTGTGGAATATGGGTATCCGGGTGCGGGACCCAATCAGATCGTCAATAATCAGTACTACTTTACGATCAGTAGATCATGGAGCGATGGTCCAAAACGGGACGATTGCCTATCGAAGCTTGACCACTACATAGAAGTCTATAAGCCACTCGGCGGCCGGGCAAACATCGTCATCGAAATCACGGATTAGACACTTCAAATAGTCTTTAAAAATCTTTAAATTTCACAATTCAGCGGGGAGGGAAAGCCTTTCTTTTTCAGGGACTTGAGCTCCCCCTTTTTCCGTCAAAAACCACACAGCATGTCAGCCAGATTTTTCACCGGTTTGATTCTGATTTTTTGGCTGGGCCGGCAGGAAACTGTTGCCCAAGTAGGACAATCAGGCTTGGTTTGGATCGAAAATGCTCTTGAGAATAATCAAGTATCGAAGGCAGATTCTGCGCTCAAGGCGCAACTGAAACTCGCTGCAGCCGAAGGAATGGACGACTCCCTTCCCCTGTATGTGGCCTACGTGGGAAGGATCGCAGGGGAAAAAGGTGGCGATGCCAAAGGTATCGAAGCGGTGAATCGCTTTGTCGACGAATTCCTGGAAAAGGGCCTTTCCCCAAATCTTAACAAACAGGCCTTTCGGGAAGCAGCCGGATATTTTGAATATATCGGAGCTACTGCATTGGCCTACGAGGCAAACATCAAAGCCTATGACTGGGCCAGCAAAGATTCGAAAACCAGCTTCAAGGAACGGGGGAGAATCCAAAACAACCTAGCCAGCTATTCACTCTATTTGGGAAAAAGGGAGCAAGCCAAAGAACATTCATTTAAGGCCATTGCGCTCTATCGCAAGGAACCCAAACTCGATCCTGAGTCCATGTACCTGAGTTACAACGCGCTCGGTAATATCAATTGGTTTGGGTCGCGGTTCGACTCCGCGGAATATTACTTCACGGAAGCTTTGAAGCAATTCCCAGAAATGGAAGCCACACCCAGAAACCAACATTACCGCCCTGCCATGGTACTCAACAACCTCGCTGGCGTACAGGCGGTCTTGGGCAAAACCTCGGCCGGCATCCAATCGATGGAAATGACCATCCGCCACCTGAGTGATTTTATCGAGGCCATGTCCGATCCATTGGAAATCGCCAAAGGCCAAGAATTCCTCTACCAAGCCATCGACAACTTGGCTGGTATGCACAAGGGTCTCGGCAACTATTCCAAAGCCCGGGAATTGCTCGAGTATGCCTATGAGCAAAAGAAAAGCACGTTTGGGCCCGAAAGCGCGGAGGTCTTTAAGTCGCAGATATTGTTGGGGCAGATCTACTTTGCGCTTCGAGAATATGACCAGGCGGAGTTGCATTTGCGCCAAGGGCTTGGATTGATGGATCAGTTTGAGGGGGACTATATAGATTGGAAAGCCGATGCCTTTGGGACTTTGGCAAGGTTGGAAGAGTCACGCGGGAATACCGATTCGGCCAAGAACTGGTACCTAAAGGCCGATGCCGAATACCAGAAAATCCTCGGAGGTGATTATGATTTTATTTACTTGGATTTTCTGACCAGTGCATCCACATTCTTTGCAGCAGCGGGACTGAAAAAGGAGGCTTTGAATGCAGCGGAAAAAGGTTTGAAGTATGTGCGCGCCAACCAAGGCGCAGGAACGCTGCTTGATTTCAACCACCAAATCAACCTGGCGGAGGTTCATTTTCTGCTCAAGTCCTACAGCGAATCACTGCGAATGAGCAGAACTGCTTTGGAAACTTTCAAGGAGGATTTTCTGAGGGGAGAGCGGTCTTGGTTGGATTCCATCCAAATCGAGACCCAAAAACCAAAGGCTATCCTGATACAAGTGAAGTCATCCTATTTTCTGGAAACCCAAAGGGACCAAGTTTTTCTCGAAAAATCCATCGCGATGCTGGATGAAGCGATCGATGCGGTCGAGCGGAGAAAAACCGTCCTTCAATCCGACCAGGACATGGGCTTGCTCATCGCCGACAACCAGGAATTGTATGATTTTGCAAAGAAGCTTGATCTGGAGCTTTTCGAAATCACGGGAGAAAAACGGTACATGGAATCGCTCCTCTCCCGTCATGAATCCTCGGTGTTCAACCGCCTTCGCTCACGCTTGCAGCGCTTCGACAACCTGCGCTTTGCCAATGTGCCTTCTGATATCCAGGAAACCGAACTGCAACTCAAGACCGACTTGGCCCAATCGCTGCAAATGGATGGCGAGGGATTTGAATCTTACCTCATTGCAAACAGTGCTTGGGAAGGTTTCTTGGAAACCCTGAAGACAAAGTTTCCTGATTATTACCAATTCAGGTATGGAAATCTCGAAGCCAGTTTGGATGATATCCAAAAGACCATTCCCGCCGGGACCAGCCTAATTCGCTACATGTTTGTCGGCAACGACCTCACCGCAATCGTCATGGATGCCGATTCCAGGGACCTGGTCAAATTAGATTATGGAAAAGTCGCAAACCACATCGCTACGCTGACGGAAAACTGGAATCAACCCCAGGTTTGCCTAGCAATCCTAAACCAATTGTATACCCATCTTTGGCAGCCGATTTTACCCAAACTCAGGCATGAGAAAGTGATCATCATCCCGGATGGTGATTTGTATAACCTCAGTTTTGAATTGCTCACTCCGACACGGCTCAATGACTACAGTGAATTCGCAAACGGCTGTCTGTTGTCAAAACACAGCATCAGCTACCATTTCCATTCGCATCTGCTGAGGTCCGGCAGAAGTCCACAATCATATCAGTCCAATTACGTGGCCTTTGCACCGGGCTTTTCGGATCAAATGAAAATCGATTACCTCAGCCGAGTGCGTGATTCCCTGTACTTGGACCGCGCCTACCTGACTTTGGTTCCGCAGCCTTTTACCCAAGAACTAGTGTCAAGGATGAAGAGATTACTTGGCGGAAAAACGTTTACGGAAACCCAGTCCACAATCCAAAACTTTATTGGTTCGGCCGGGGACAACCGTATCCTGCACATTGGTACCCATGCCGAATCCAACAACCTCAGCCCCGATTTTTCGAAGTTGATTTTTTCAAAATCCGGAGATCCTGCCAGTCTGGAAGGAAGCAACGAACTCTTCGCCTTTGATATATACAAGCTCAACCTCCGCGCGCAGATGGCCGTCTTGACTGCCTGCGAAACGGGCAAAAGTACAGTAGCTCCTGGCGAAGGCATGCTGTCGCTCGCCCATGCCTTCACCTATGCCGGAAGCCAAAGCCTTTTGGTAGGCCTGTGGAAGATTGATGAAAAGGCGAGCAGCCAAATCACTGAGATATTTTACCAGAAGCTGGCGGAAGGCATGGATAAGCCCTCGGCACTGCGGGCTGCCAAGTTGCATTATCTTGCCCATGCCAGCGGAAGGGCACTATCCCCGGAGTTTTGGGCCGGGATTGTACTGATCGGGGATCCCAGCCCGATAGCATTGGACACCAATATTCCTTGGTGGAAATACACCTTGTTGGCCCTCGCAATCCTCACACTTGCGGGGTTGATTTGGTGGCGTCGGTACGCTCTTCAAGCGAAGAGTCGGATTTCTAAATTAGTCTAGTGACTTGCCTCAATTCATTTTCATTCATTTTTCCATCAAAAACACACCGATTATGAAGTTCCCATTCAAACCCCACCTATCAGTTCTGTGCATGGTAATGCTGATTGCCATACTCTGGTCCAGTTGCGATCCAAAAGAAGAGCCCACACCAACTCCGCCGCCGGTGGTCACGCAGGAGGATATTGCCGCGATTGACTCGAAGATCACCGCATTCCTGACGACTTACAACATCCCGGGTGCATCCCTTGCCATCAGCAAAAACGGGAAGTTGGTTTATAAAAAAGCCTACGGAAAGGCCGACAAGGAAGCCAATGTGGACATGACGCCTACCCATCGGTTCCGGGTCGCAAGCGTGACGAAGACTTTCACGGGAGTCGCGATCATGCGCCTTGTCCAAGAGGGCAAACTGAACCTGGATGACAAGGTATTCGGCATGGGTGGCATTCTAGGTACCGAATATGGCACCAAGGCCTACAGTGCGCGGGTCTTGAACGTGACAGTCAAACATCTCCTGCAGATGACGACGGGGGGCTTCGTCCTTGCCAATGACAGTGATCCGATCGGTGCAAACCCCGCTATGAACAACGCTCAATATTTTACTTGGCTGATGGACAATGCAGTCCTCAAACATGATCCGGGCACCCGCCATTGGTACATCAATACCAACTATTTCATCGCAGCCAGAGTGATCGAAAAGGTCTCTGGCAAGTCTTTTTACCAGTTTATGAAGGATGATTTTCTTACTCCCTTGGGCATCAACTCGGCCGTCATGGGACGTGGCAACCTCGCTGACCGACATGCTGATGAGGTAAAATATTATGGACAAGGTGGACTGCAAGGCAGGGAGTATGGATTTCCACTCGAGCGCAGGGATGGTGACGGTGGACTTGTCATCAATTCGGTCGACCTGTTGAAATTCGTCCTCGCGATCGATGGCTCGCCAAGCCGGCCTGATATCCTGAATGCCAACACGATGACTGCCTTCAAAAGCCCTTCCGGCCCCGCACCCCTGAGTCCAAACTTTGCCAACGGAGTCGCACTCTGGGGACAGAGAATTTACTTCTACGGAGCACTACCGGGAACCCGCTCATCCTACATGACCGATCCCAACGGCATGGCCGTCGCACTGATCTTCAATGGGGGATTGGATTACTTCAATCCCGCGGTGTACAATCCCTTTGCGACCGCCCACCAAAACCTGCTGGTTGAACTGCTCACCACCAACACGAATGCCTACAAAGACATCGACCAGTTTTGATTTTTTCATTTGAGGCAAATACGGTCAGCCGGGGGATTCCTCGGCTGATTTTTTTTTTGAGAATATGATGACAAGTTCCAATCCTCCCGATGTACGAATGTATCTGATTCCCAAATCCCCATGCATTTGGGAAACATGATCCCCAAATTGTTTTGCAGCCTATTTTCCAACCAAATACCAAAAAGATGAAAACCTCGAACAGTTTCAGATTCAGCACATTGGGCACATTCATGCTCGCTTTTCTTTTGATTTGCATTGCCTGTAGTCCCAAGGAGGAAGACCCCACGCCTATCACCCCAACTCCCGAAACCCAAAAGGATATTGAGGTAATCGATGCCAAGATCAATACGTTTTTGACTACCCACAAAATCCCGGGAGCTTCTTTGGCGATTTCCAAAAACGGTAAGCTCGTGTACAAAAAGGCCTACGGCAAAGCAGATGTAGAAGCGAATGTGGACATGACCACTGAGCACCGGTTTAGAGTCGCCAGTGTTTCCAAGACCTTTACGGGAGTCGCGATTATGCGCCTCGTGCAGGCCGGTAAACTTACACTCGACGACAAAGTATTTGGGCCTGGAGGAATTCTGGGAACAGAATTCGGCACCAAGGCCTACAGCGTGCGGGTTCTCAATGTGACTGTAAGGCACTTGTTACAAATGACGACCGGTGGCTGGGTATTGTCCAACGACCGCGATGCGATAGATTCCAATCCTGCGATGAACAACAAGGCCTTTTTTGATTGGATGCTGGACAATACCCTGCTCAAACACGATCCAGGTTCCCGTTTTTGGTACATCAATACCAACTATTTTGTCGCCGCGAGGGTGATAGAAAAAGTATCGGGCAAGTCCTTCTATCAATTCATGAAGGATGACTTCCTGGACCCACTTGGAATCGGCAGCGCCATCATGGGCAAAGGCACGCTCAGCGGAAGACACCCCAACGAAGTCAAATACTATGGGCAAGGTGGGACAAAGGGATTTGAGTACAACATCGCTTTGGAGCGAAGGGATGGTGACGGCGGCTTGGTGATCAACGCGAGTGATCTACTCAAATTCGTAACCGCCATCGATGGCTTGCCTACCAGACCCGACATTCTGAATGCCTCGACCTACAGCCAATTTCTGCAGGGTTCAGGCCCGGCACCCCTCAGTCCAGACTTTGGAAATGGCATCGTCAGATGGGGAAGTAGGCTGTATTTCTATGGGGCTTTGCCTGGAACCAGGTCGTCCTACATGACGGAAAGCAATGGAATGGCAGTCGCGCTTATCTTCAACGGCAATGCAGATTATACCAATGCGGCCGCCAACAATGCCTTTGTGCAGGCCCACCAGGCCCTCTTGGTGGATTTGCTCACCAACAATCTTACGGTGTACCAAAACATCGACCAGTTTTGATTTTTTCATTTGAGGCAGCTACGATCAGCCGGGGGGATCCTCGGCTGATTTTCTCAGAAAGTGTGATGACATCTCCCAGTCAACCCGATGTATCTGTAGAGGACAAAGGGATCTCTTGCGCTATGCCACCTGTATCTTATTCCTTCAAACGTTCCTTTTCTATAATATCCTTGACTTCAGTAAGGTTGCCAGGTAGATTCCTGGAAATAATATCCCAAATTATGCGATAATCAACTCCAAAATACTCATGGGAAATCCTGTTCCTTAGCCTGTACATTTCTTCCCAGGGAACATTGGGGTAGCTGTCCTTGATTTTTTTGGATATGTTTTTACTGGCTTCTCCAATTACCTCAAAATTCCGGATCACTGCGTCAACTGTTTTGTAATCCCGTTTGAAAGAATTGAAGTCTAAGCCATGGATATATTCTTGAATTCGCTCCATCGCCAATACGATGTCTTCAAGATACAAGATGTTGTCTCGCTTGCTAGGTTTCAAATGTATTTTACTTGGTCTAGGATTGGTCTTTTTATCCTTTCTTTCAATGCTTCTTTAGTCACCAAGTCGATGCTAAGTCCGAATTCCTTTTCGAGGAATTTCTCCAGTGTAAAAAATTCCCACCCAATCGGTTGGGAAAACTCAACCAACAAATCCAAATCACTTCTTTCCGTCTGTTGTCCAGCAGCATAGGAACCGAAATACCCGATTTTGCTAACATGAAACCGATCTGCCAAAAGTGGCTTCAATTGTTGAAGTTTGGACTCTATGTCAACAGCTTGTCCCATATTTCAAATTTAACCAAATTCTCGATGATTCATTTCCCCTACCCAAATGATGAATGGCATTTACTTTTCGATGGATTTCAAAGCAATCAGCTATCAACCCCACCTGGCAATAATTTTCTGAATTTATGCTGATGACATCTCCCTGCCAGCCCGATGTATCGGTACTAGGCAAAGAAATTGATTCAAAGCCAGAATTGAGTATATTTCTGCTAACATGCAGAAAGATACTTTTTACACACAGGAGCAGTTGGTCGATGGCGTCCGCGCCAATGATGCCGCTATCCTGCGCTGGCTTTACCAATCCCAATACCCCAAGGTACGGAAGTTTGTCCTCGACAATAATGGCGACGAGGACCAAGCCAAGGACCTTTTCCAAGAAGCATTTATTGCCTTTTGGGGCAATATCAAAGACAATAAATTCCAGCCCGAAAACGGCAGCGCCCTCACGGGATACTTGTACCAGATTGCCAAAAACAAATGGTTGGACTTCCTCCGGTCCTCGCAATTCAAGAAAACCGTCCTCCTCCAAACGGAGCATGACAAGATCGACGAGGAGGAAGACAACGACTGGATGCAGTACCGGACATTGGTAGCCACAGAGATCAATAACCTCGGGGACAACTGCCGGGAAATCCTGCGGCGGTTTTACTTCGCCAAGGAATCCATGGAGCTGATCGCCAAGGCCTTTCAATGGACGGAAGCGACAGCCCGCAACACCAAATACCGCTGCATACAGCGCCTGAGAGAAAAAGTAAAGACCCAAATAAAATCCTAGACATTGGAAAATTCCAACCACATATCGCAAGAAGAGTTTGAAAGGATCGAGCGCTACCTCATCGGGGAAATGCCGGAGGCGGAGCGACTTGCATTTGAACAGCAAATGGCCGCCGACGGCTCCCTACGTCAATACGTAAAGGAAATCAAGATCATCCTTGAGGAAGTCGAAACGACCAATCTCCGCCATACGCTGGACAGATTCCACGAAGAGATTGCTGCAACAAAAACAGTACCCCTATCCTTGCAGTCCAAGAAACTTGCCTGGATCCCCTGGGCGGTGGCCGCATCGCTTATACTTGCCTTGGGCCTGTGGGTACTTGTGGGTGGTGGACAGTCCGAAAACGAACGCCTCTTTACCGCCTACTTTGAGCCCGATCCGGGATTAGTGACGGCCATGGGCGTCAGTGATCAGTACGAATTTGACCGGGGAATGGTCGATTACAAAATGGGCCAATACCAATCCGCTATCAACCGTTGGGAAAAACTACTGCAACAAAAGCCAAAAAACGACACGCTGAATTACTTTTTGGGAGCATCCTACTTGGCTTCGGAGCAAGGTGACAAAGCCGCAGCCTATTTCCAGACAGCGTTGGAAAGTCAAAACAGCATCTTTGCCGATGACGCTTGGTGGTATCTAGGACTGACTTGGCTCAAGCAGGGGGAAATCGACAAAGCGAAAGACGCCCTCCAACGCAGCCAAAAACCGGAGGCGAAAAGGCTGATGGAGGAAGCGAACATGAGATAAAATCCTGCCTTCGTGACCTTTTCAATACCAATTAACCACGCTGGAATTCTTTCAAAAACTCAGAGGGCTTCATTCCCTTGAATTTTTTGAAAGCGACAGAAAAGGAATTCCGGTTATTGAAGCCGCTTTTCTCAGCCAGAGCCTCTAGTGTGAGGTACTGGAATTGTCCTGATTGGATAATACGGCAGGTCTCATCGATCCGATGTCTGTTGATCAAATCGTGAAAAGTTGAATCTTGGATTTGGTTGATGTAGTAGGTGAGTTGGTAAGCAGGGATCTTGGTGTCCTTTGCCAAGTCGGCGAGTGTGTAGCCTTTTTGATATTCAAAACTTCTTTCAGTTTCCCATCCAATAACGCTGATTTCTCAGCTGGCCATACTTCTGTTGTTTTTGGGTCTTGTTCGGCTTGCTCCTCCTGCACCACGCGGAGGTATTCAAATTCATTGTGGCCATAGAGCACCTTTGGGAAAAACAAAATGGCGAATCCCGACCCCAATATCAAAACGGAGGCGGTAAGATGGGAAAGATCATATTGAAGATTTCCCATTTTTAACAGATTGGCCGCCAAATACGGAAAGACCATCAAGGACAGAAAAGCCAAGTAGATGACCATCCAATTGAGCCAGGGCCGCTCGAATTGCGGAATTTCCTTTCCCCTATATCGCTGAACCAACAGTCGAACGCAAAGAAACAAATAGATAAGAATGACAAAGGTCCGAAAGAGCGTGTGGAAATTTTTGGGGAGAAACAATGATTGGTTATACGCCACAAATAGCTGCGGATCATAGATCTCTTGCATGATTAGCGCTCTTTTCTCCGCAATTGACATCCCAAATAGCACGTGGGAATAGTCCACCACAAAGAGAAACGCCGGAAGGAAAAAAAGCAGGTCCCTCTTTGAATGTGAGTTTGGATAAAGCACGGCCCTGATGTACAGGTAGAAAAAGGCAGGAAATAACAGTCCTGCGATATTGCCGGTCCGATAAAGTGCCGGAAAATGGACGAAATTTCCGGAGGAAACCAGCCAAGCGATGAAGGTACCGTATGTCAAAGTGAAGAATGAGAAACCCAAAAAGACGTTTGGGGCATATTTACGCACTCCAACATAAAGCAACACGGCGGAAATCACCATCCCAAACAAATGGGAACCCAAATAAACCAGATCCTTGAAGTGAATGACGATTTCCATCCCAAAATTCAAAAGATGAAAATTGGAGGAAAAAACGTTCAAATCAAAGGGAGATGTCTTTTTCCCCCAGAATGAGATGAACGCTTAAAAAATCACATTCTTCCTAGGACCTTGTTGAAGGCCACGCCAAACCTCCAAGCATCCTTCAATTGAAAAGTGGAAAAAACTGAGCAACCCGAAAGGACTGCTCAGTGATAAATCATCTGCTATCGACCTCCGCCAGCACTTCTCAACATCTCTTCGATTTTGGTTAGGTTGAATGAACCAGGAGTTTGTGAAGGTGGATAATCTTTCATTGTCATTAGAAACTTCGCCGCAAGTCCTTGAATTGGCACGATCACAAAAGGACGGTCCAAGAACCAATCGTTGTAGGTATTGGAATTGTGTTGCGCTTTCTCGAATGGATCTCTCCGCAGATTGAAGAGCAAAGGCGCACGAAGCTCAACGAAAGGCTCCCGCCACACGCCAAAGGCTTCGCCCCTGTTTTCCAAAAACACAACTTTCCAGTCACCATAGCGTGCAGCCACCACTTGGCCATCGTCATTGACATACCAAAACTCATTTCTCGGAGACACCTGGCTTTTTCCAGTCAGATAGTCGAGCTGATTGTATCCATCGATATAGTTCTTGTAAGTACGGCCATTGATGGTAGTCCCTTTGAGGAGCCTGTCCTTCACATTGGTGTCGCCTGCGATTGCGGCAAAGGTCGGCAGCCAATCTTCGTGGGACACGATGCCGTTGAGTGTGATTCCTGCGGGGAATTTGCCGGGCCAGCGTACAAATGTGGGAACCCGGTAAGCACCTTCCCAGTTGGAGTTCTTTTCGGAGCGGAAAGGAGTGGTACCTGCATCCGGCCAAGTATTGTAATGGGGGCCATTGTCGGTAGAATACATCACAAGGGTATTGTCCGCGATTCCCAACTCGTCTAGAAGTTTGAGCAATTCGCCCACATGCATATCGTGCTCGACCATGCCATCACCATATTCGTCCTGTCCAGAAATACCGATGTGCTCATCTTTCACATGGGTGCGGAAGTGCATGCGGGTACCGTTCCACCAGGTGAAGAAAGGCTTACCTGCTGCTACCTGTTTTTTGATAAATTCCTTTGCCGCGGCGACGGTCTCATCGTCGATGGTCTCCATACGCTTTTTGGTCAGCGGTCCAAGCTCCTTGATGGTTTGTCCACCTTTGCCATCTGATTTGGTATGCAGAATTCCACGTGGCTTGAATGTCTCATAAAAGGTCTTGCCATTTGCCAGAACCATATCTTTTGGGTAGTCCCTATTTTCGGGCTCTTCTTCGGCATTGAGGTGGTACAGGCTTCCCATAAACTCATCAAAGCCATGCATCGTGGGCAAATGTTCGTCCCTGTCGCCTTGGTGGTTTTTGCCAAATTGCCCGGTGGCATAGCCTTGGGCTTTCAACACAGTTGCCATGGTTACGTCGGTTTTTTGCCAGCCTTCTTTTGCACCGGGCAAACCGACTTTGGTCATCCCCGAACGCACCGGAACAGATCCACTGATAAATGCCGCCCGTCCAGCGGTACAGGACTGCTGTGCATAATAATCCGTAAATGCAATCCCCTCCTTAGCAATCCGATCGATGTTGGGTGTGCGATACCCCATCATGCCACGGTTATTGTGACTGATGTTCCAGGTTCCGATGTCGTCGCCCCAGATCACCAATATATTGGGTTTCTTTTGGGCTTGTGCCTGACTAAGTGGAACCACGCCTGCCAGCAGAAAAAACAATAAGGTTAATCTTCTCATAATTAGTAAAAGGTTATGTTGAATTAAAGGACACAAAAAGTAACATATCAATGGCAGACACTTCTCTTTCATTGTCTCGCGTTTGTCATATTTGCTTCAATGATGACAAATGCCAAAAACGCGACATCTGTCTTTTTTCCTCTAGGTTCATTTTTTTATCACTTTGTCTGAATCATTTTTTGCCCAACTGTCATTTTTTACCAGTTTCCAATTCGAATATTCACTAGTTTCCTTGAAAATACCCCCCAACCCAATCATGGATAACAGACGAGCCTTCCTCAAAAAGGCCGGAGCGCTTGTAAGTGCGTTTTCGGCACACAGCCTATTCCAAGAGCTGCATGCTGCAACTTGGAGCGAATTGGAGGAACGTTACCGGCATTTGGAGCCCTTGGAAATGGCCCAAAACGAGGACTATTGGGCTGTCATCCAACAGGGATATTCGGCCTCCGCCTCTCCGGTCATTATCCTCAACAACGGCGGCGTATCGCCCAGCCCGATTGTGGTGCAGCAAGCCGTAGAAAGGTTCAACACGATGGCCAACCAAGGCCCGTCCTACTATATGTGGAAAATTCTCGACCAAGGCCGGGAAAACCTAAGGGCGGCATTGGCGCAATTAGGAGGCTGCGACCCCGAGGAAGTAGCGATCAACAGGAATTCCACCGAGGCCTTAGTGACCGTCATTTATGGACTAGACCTCCAAAATGGGGACGAGGTAATCGGTTCTACACAAGACTATCCGAACATGATGCAGGCTTGGAAGCAGCGTGCAATGCGGGAAGGAATTGTGTACAAGCAACTCACTTTTGACTTTCCAATCGAAAACGATGACATCATCGTGGAAGCCTACCGCAAAGCCATCACGTCCAAAACCAAACTGATCCATCTCACCCATGTGGTCAATTGGAACGGTCAGATCATGCCCGTCAGAAAAATCTGCGACATGGCACATGCCCAAGGTATCGAGGTCATCATTGATGGGGCACATTCCTACGGCCTATTGGATTTCAAGATTCCGGACTTGGGCGGGGATTATTTTGGCACAAGTCTGCACAAGTACCTGTCGGCCCCGATTGGCAGCGGGATGCTGTGGATCAGAAAGGAGAAAATCGGCAAGGTTTGGCCATTGGTCTGTGCGGGTGACCCAAAAAGCGGGGATATCCGGAAGTTTGAGAATCTCGGAACCCGTAGCTTCCCCATCGAGCAAGGGATCGGCGAGGCACTCAACTTTCACAATGCTATCGGAACAAAACGGAAAGAGGAGCGTGTGCGCTACCTCAAAGATTATTGGGCGCTGAAAGCCAAGGAAATCCCGGGTGTCCACATTCATACTTCCCTCAACGCAGAGTTTTCCTGTGCTTTGGCAGGGGTATCGGTAGAAGGATTGACTCCGTGGGAACTTGAGCGGGAATTGATGCTAAAATACAAGATCCATACCTCCCCGATTTCAGTCGAAAATATCCACTTGGTCCGGGTATCGCCACATGTGTACACCAAACTTTCTGATCTGGATCGATTGGTAGAAGCACTGAAAAAAATCGCCTCCCAGGTCTAAATGCTGCTCTTGTTGCTATCAACCCATTCTTTCAATTTTTTTGACTGGACCTTTTCGATTTCGAAAGAAAGATCTTTCAAGTCTTGAAGCATCAGGTTGATCTCGGAATTGAGTTGCTCGTACATATTCGCCCGATCGGTCAATTCATCACTGTTGTAGCGCCCTCCGGTGCCAAAAAACCTATCCCTTAATTCGGCCCGATGTTTTTCCTTTACCTCGTCATAGAAGGCCAAACTTCTCCAATTTTTGATAATCTGCTCTCTCTTGGCGGGTTCTGCATCAGGATTGTCAGCGACATAATTGAGATAGTACCAAACCGGAGCGGGAAAAACCTTTGACACAGTCGGGGCTTCCCATATTTCCCTTAGATGGTTCCTTTCATGGGAAAACTCAATTTCCTTCTCGTTGAACAACATCAGCAAACCGAGGGAAGCCTCTGTGATACCTGTACCCAAACCGACCAATTCTGGCGCCTTGCCCTGTCCTACCAAGGCTACAGCCATGATCGCGCCCACACCTCCCACGACAATGGAGGCAATGGTCAGTCTGGAAGTCTTCTCATTTTCCTTACCCCTGAGGTAGTTAGCAACTTGATATATCCGCTCCTCTTCACAGTTGATTTCAGAAACGACAGATGAGATTTCCAGTTCAGCAAATTCGATTTGTTGGGAAAGCTGCTGGAACCGCTCCAAATGCCGTAGGCGATTTTCCAAACTTGGATTTCTTTCAAACGACTCGAGGCTGGCCAGATAGACATTCAGTAGCTCCAACATGCCCATGGCATGGGCGATATTGATACTTGAAAAGGAAAAGTTTTCAGCGACGACAGGGGCAAGTTCGACACTATGGATAGGTGCCGGGATTTCGTCCTCGTGATAGTTGTAATAGTATTGTTTGTAACAGTTATTGTCCCTATTCCTGGTATAAAGCGTAGGTTCATGAATCGTGGTGCAGGCCATCGACAGCATCAAAATCACTGGAATCAATCGGGCTTTCATGGGTTTTTATTGACTTTTTTTCTCAAAAACCTGATCAATAAAAAGATCCCGAATCCTATCAGATAGAATGGCCAAATCGTCACGAATCCGACCAATATCGTCAGCATTCCATTCCAACCATTGCTGAGTGCATTCAGAATCCTGTTACCAAATCCTTTCTTTTGGGCGGAATTGACGGCGTAGGGGAGCTCTTCGTAGAATGTGACATTCAGGGAACTATATTGGATCTGGCTGCTGAGGTAATTGAATTGGCCCTGCATCATTTCGATATCGGTGCGTACCTCGTTGATGTTTTTTTCAATTTCCAAAATGTCCTTTATCTCGTTGGCTTTTGTCAAGAGCTCCCTATACCGCTGCTCCAAAGCATTTTTGTTTTCGATGCGGGTTTTGAAGTCATAGTACTGCGCAGTCACGTCATCAATATTGGCAGTTTTGTATTCAATGCGCCAGGCTAGTGCAGAGATTGCATTCAAAAGGCTATCAAAATAGGCGCCCTCCACCCGGATGCTCAGTTGGTAGTTTCTGCGATACTGATCATTGGATTGGTTTTCATTCTCGATGTACGCCTTGTACCGTGGCAGGAGGCCTTTGATTTGTGCGTAGTCCTTGTCCAAATCCTGGGATTGGAAAGAAATATTCCCGGACTTCCGGATTTTCTTTTCGACAGGGGCTGGTTCTTCGAGATTGGATTCTGAGGCGAAAGGAGCGGGCTGTCCGGTACTCGGAACTTCGACTATTGCATCATCATTGATGATTTCACTGGTTGGAACATCCAGGCTACCTCCCCCGCAAGCCGCGAGGATAAACGTAACGATCCAAAAAAGCTTCATGGTTTCAATAAGTTTACCTTAAAAATAAAGAAAAAATTCGTGCAAAATAACGCAGCTCGGTAGACAAAGCTTTACATCACTTTTCTTGCCCAAATCCTGGAACCGAAGCTCAGTTGTAATCCCCTTCCCCAAAATTCAGTTCAAAAAGTGGCTGTCCGGTTCGGTCTTTATAATGGTAGGAAAGTCTGGTCTTTTGTTCACGAAACAAGCGCATGCCCTCGTTATCTTTTAGATTTGCCAAGATCTGGGCGGAAAGGTATTGCTTTAGGTCCGCCTCGTCAAAATTCCCCTTTTCCAGATTCGTCAGCGTGTAATTGTAGCGAAACTCGTTCTTTCCCACGATTTCTGTATTATCCAAGCGGGTCTGTTGATCTACCTGCATCGGACAGCCCTTGTTGATTTCCTCCGAAAGCAGGTGGAGTTGTTTTTCGTAGGGGCTTTCCTGATTGGAAACCTGCGTGTCAGAAACTGTTCCTTCGCTGCTTACTCGATGGTAAATTTTCTTGATAACAAGAGCGGTAGTCAGTACGACTATCAAAGCCAGAAAAATGTAAATCTTTCTTTTCTTGTCTTGCAATGATTTGGAGGCTTGAGCCATCTTGATGGAGTGTTTGCGTGTGGGCTGGGAATGGAAAATTACCTAAATTTTCTTAAATCCAACCAACCTGTCGCCAATTCCAAGAAATCGTAACGCTTGGGCATGGATTTCATTTGACCCAACATCCGCGAAAAGGGATTTCCAAGAAGGCAATTGTGCTCAGGAGACAGACGTCTCCAAGACCGGCTTTTGGGAAAGATTCATGCGGCGGGATCTCTTTTGCTTCTTTTTCGTCCTTCTGTTCCACCAAATCAACGTACCTGTGATTGGCAACGACGTCGCCACGAGACAAGCCAAAAACCAAACGAACTTGGTCGCCTGCCCAAAAATCTCCCCAGTATGTAGGCTCTTCACGGAGCGGCCGATTTGTTGCCGAAAACTCAAATCGGCAAAAAGCTTGGCTTCGACAAGCTCGAGACGCGATTGTTCAAATGAAAGTTGGTCAGCGCCCGCCCTTGCCCAGAAACCTGTCCGGGACTTGCTGACGCTGATGGGCTCGTCAGCGTAAGGAGGAATGGAAATCCTGACGTTCCCGGGGTAGGAAAGCTGCGCCTGTGTTTTTGAAAATACTTCATCCAGTGAAAAATCAGCCGTAGGTAATTTCGGTGCTTCGATTTCAGCTTTCGGTTCTGATTTGGGGGCTTGGAAAGTGTCCCAAGTCTTTTGCCAGCCCTCCTTGTACCATTGGAATGACCAGAACGGTCCGGTCACGGACATGATAAAAAGGAACACCAATGAATAAAAGGCGAGAGTATTGTGCAAGTCATGGTTGATCCGCTTCCAATTGCCTGACCATTTGATTTTCAGCCCTTGTCTCCAACCGTTTATTTTTTGCGGAAACCAGATTACAATACCCGTCAAAACCCCGATCAAAAAAAGCATCGTTGCGATTCCATTGATCAAGCGCCCCAATTCCATATTGCTCATGGAGGATAGGATGGGCTCTTTTACCTGATCAAGCAGCAGCCATCTGTGAAGCGAAAACATATAACCCATCCAAGTTTCGGCAGTGGTCTTGTCTTTGTTGGATGCCAGAATATCTCCGGTATAGGGATCTACATAATAATTGATGGGGAGTTCTTCCTCAGTCCTTTTTAGTGAAAAGATGACGCTGCGGTCTTCGCTGCCATAAATCTGCACAGAAGTCACTTCCCCCTCCAGACTGCTTTCCAGCTGTGTCTTCAGATGATCCAGCGGAACTCTCTCCGAGCCCGGCTTCACCACGTACCGATCCTTGTCTGACCACTCGCGGATTTCGGTGTTGTAGACGTAAATCGTGCCGCTCAAGCAAACGGCGATCACCACCAAGCCCGCGGTGAGCCCCGCGTAGAGGTGGATTTTTTGGAAGACTTTACGAACGACTTTCCACATACAAGATCCTGAAAGGCACAAAAGTAAAGAAAATTTATTTTATTTAGATTTAATCTAATCTAAACTCAATGAAAATTTTTTTCACATGCATCCTTCGATCGAAAAAGCAGAGAAGTCATCCCAAGCCGTTGTAAGAAAGCAAAAAAGGAAGGCTCTCGCCCTCCCATTGTGATTTAGAGTATAACCTTTTCTTTAGGGAAAATTTAAAAATCCTGAGTTGACCCAGCGGTCTTCCAGGCTGATCTTGCTCCATCCGTTGTTATCTTCTACGACAAAGAGTTCCTCCCCCTTCCCGACGGTGCCAACCATCGCATAGGTATTTTGCGGGCCACTGCGTACACGGAGGACATCAGCCTTGACGATGGCATACTTAACAGGTTGGGTAAATCTGGTGGCCACCCAATGCGATTGGGAATTGGAAATCCTGGACCAGCCGTTTTGCTCGTCGTAGACCCGCAGGATAGAGCCGGTCAGTAGGGGTTCACGGTCCGCCACGACCAATGCCGTAGTGGTAGGAGCGTCGCGGATATTGAGCCGTGAGGCGGTTACGACTGCGTATCCCTTCAAGTTGGGACTGGAGGTGGCGGGCTGATATCCATCCAACTCCCGCTGCACCAAGGGCAAAAAGTGCTTGGTGGCATCATAGACGGAGTTGCCGCCAAAGAAATTGGTACCCGGACAGGACTTGGTATTCCTGCCGCCGTTGTTGCGCACGCCCGAACTCAGATCAAACCAATGGTGGTACACGATGGAATACACATTGACTGGCAGGTTGAACCGCTTGCAAAGCATGGCCGTCATCTTGACGATGGTATCGCGTTGCTGGGGAGTCATATTGTCACCACCCCTATCAAAATTCCCGAAATGCTCCAGACAGATGGCATTCGAATTTTGCCCGTATATGCACGCCGGGACACGCTCCAAGGGCCTGCCAGTGAGGATCGTTCCATCCGGGAAAGTGGTAAAATGCTGACCGATGTCCGCCCAACCGTTGGCGCCGATATGGTGATTCCTCATCGCCTGCTGCCGCTCAAAGTGGTTTCTCCCGTCGAAATGCGCATAGCTTGGGTTCCAGGTGTGGTGTTGTTGGATGTGAAGGATCGTCCGTCCGACGCGCTGTTGTCCAAGCCAGGTTCCGAACTCGGCCAGGGTCATTTTTGTGAATCCATGTCTGCTTTCCATAGCGTAAAAATCAATGTGTAAAAAGCGATAGATAGAGATTGATAAATTTAGTGAATTTTTAGAATAATATTTAGAATATGACTGTCAAGACTAACAAAAAGTAAATCACATACAGCATTCAAATTCGTTCCACCCAATCCCTCCACCTGCTCAAGGATATCTCCATGAGAAGCATCCTATGCCGCAGACATGGAATATGTAAACTGGGTATACGGAGTATCTAAAATTCATATACGGAATATCTCCTGTTGGGAGTTTGGGTGGGGAGCACTCACCAAGCAGACAATGTCAGCGCGTGAATTAGACATTAAGCAATTCCCATTCTCACCTAGGGGAACTTGATCACAAAGCCAAGTCCAACGGAGGCGCCGACCTTTCCGGAAGAATCAATTGTGATGGGGACTCCTGCTTTGGCTGAAAGTGCATCGGTAATCTTGAAGTTCAATCCAGGTGTGATTTGCCCGGAGGGACCATCCTTTCCATAGAGGAATTTCCCCGCAAGCTCAGGCGAAAGTCTCCCATTGGGGAAAAAGACCGCCTTGCCGTCTATAGACACTGAGGGTTTGTACTTGAAATCCGTTTCGGCAGAAATACCCGACTCCAACTTCAGCCGGGCGTCAAACAATGTCCAACTCCCACCCACCTTGATAAATCCTTTTGTTTTGTCGGGCTGGGTTGGATCAGAGGTTGACTCTTCCGCCTTTATCCCTGTAGACGCCGACAGTCCTGTCCCTTTGTCTTTTGCCGCCAACTCAGCAGATGCTGTCCGAGCATCTCCTGTGGTTTTTTCCGAAGCTTTTGCGGTAACTCCCTCCCCAACAGATTGCTCCGTCGAGCGGGTTGTCGTCGCTTTTCCTTTGGTTTCCCCTTTTGTAATGTTTTGCTCGGTCACCACCTCTACCTTCGTTTCGACTTTTGGGGTTTCCTTTGCTTTATCCTTTTGTTCCTCCCCTTCCCTTTGGATAAAATTGTGTCCCGAAAGTTCTTTTTGCTGGATCGTGTGGGCGAGTTCATGGGCCAATAACCGCTTGCCCAATCCACCCCTTGGATCAAAATACTTTTTCTGAAAGAATATATCCGAACCAAGCGTGAATGCCTTGGCGTTGATATCCTTGCTCAATTGGGTGGCATGATCGTCGGTATGAATCCGTACGTCCGAAAAATTCCGGCCAAACGAACGCTCCATTTGCGTCTTTGCATCCTTTGGAAGCGCGGTTCCGTTGGAAGACTTTGCATCGGAAATGAATGCCGGTCCTGGATGTGGCGTCGCGGCCTCTCTGGTCGATCCCATGATTTGCCCTGCCAAATCTGCCGCCGCCGTCTCACGCTGGTCGGAGGGCAGGCTCACTTTCGTATCCTTGCTGATCTGATTGGACGAAAAAAAATCCCCCTTCCGGGTGAAATTTTTGGGTTGCGTTGTGGTTTTCTGCTCTTTCATCTGTCCCTTCTTTTTGCGGATTCATCATTTGTCTTACTTCAAAATTTACTTCCCCTCCTTTTCCAATTCCCGCCTGATACCGCGCAGTAGCTGTTCCTTGGAAAGCACATAATTCCCCGTTTCCAGGCTGGTGAGAGAAAGGTATTGGACAATGTTCACGATATGCGAACCCGTCAGTTCGTAGCGCTCCGCAATCTCGGGCAAATGGAGTTCCCTACTGGCTTGAAGCTGGCTTGGGAGGGATTTTTTCCACAAAGCCAATCTATCCTCTGTCCTCGGAAGCGGGAAATAGATCAGTGCATTGAATCGGCGGATAAATGCCGCATCGATATTGTTTTTGAAATTGGAGGCCAAAATGACAAGTCCATTGTAGGATTCTATCCTTTGCAGCAGGTAGGATACCTCTTGGTTGGCGTACTTGTCATGGGCGTCACGTACGCCTGTCCGCTTTCCGAAGAGTGAATCCCCCTCATCGAAGAAGAGAATCCAGTCCTTGTTTTCGGCCTTGTCAAACAGCGTGGCGAGGTTCTTCTCCGTTTCCCCGATATACTTAGAAACCACCATCGACAGGTCTATCTTGAATACATCCCGACCTGTATATTTTCCCAAGAGCGCCGCCGTGACGGTTTTTCCCGTTCCGGGCGGACCGTAAAACAAGGCGCGGTAGCCGGGTTTAATCCGCCGTCCAATATCCCATTCGCGGAGAATGGTATCTTTGTGCCTAAGCCAAGCCTGCAGTTCTTCGATCTGTTGCCATACCTGTGGTGGCAAGACCAAATCCTCCCAAGACATGTTGGATTGGAGGTGTTCTGCGGGGAAATTGATGCTGAGCGTCGGCAGGCTGATTTTTCCGGTCATCAGTACTTCCACATATTCGGGATCGATGGAAAGCCTGCCGCTGAGCTTGGGTTCTCCATTTTTGACGGGCTCGAGGTACAGTACCCGGTGCTTCACCAGCGGATTGTCCTGGTCGAAAAGCGGAAGAAAACTCAACCGCCGTTCCAGGTTCATCCCGGCCAAAATGAACATCACTGTTTCTCCCGTCGCTACCATTCCCCGTGAATTCTCCCCCTTTGTCCCACCAAACTCAGGAAATTCACCACCCTGTGGAAGGTAATCCCGGATCAGCCGTTCAAAAAAGCCCGGCACCAAGTGGGGCACGATCGCCGCAGTAAGCAGAATGATGTTTTCGTCGCTTAGCTGGTAATGTCTGAAAAAGGCCAACAGTGGGTCGCTTTCGGTATTTTCCTCCAATACAAACTCTGGCTTGTGAAACGGTTTTTCATGAAAAAAATGGTCAAGCCGGTTGCGGATGGCTTGCTCCAAAAATGAAAAAGCAGGAATGAATGTACTTTTCATAGAGGTTCGATTAGGAAGGCGTATGTGTCGGTGTGGCCGCGCAGCAGTCCCAAGTGCCACCGACTCTTCTGGTATTGGCTACATAGCCGAGGAAATCGTCGCCTGGATTGGTCAATGTGGCCCTGAGAATTCCGGCGTCAGCGACCGAACTCGCCACAAAGGAGGAAGGAAGCGTCTTGGTCGTATAAAGGGTTCCGCGCATCACCCAATTACCCCTCGAGCCTGCACGAAGTGGACGGGTAAACATATCATTTACGCCGCCGAGGATCGGTCTTACGTTACCATTGCCATCCACGCTCCATGCCTCCCAATACCTGCGAATCGGTTGCCATCCGGTGTAGGCAGATCCATCGCACATTGTAGCATTGAAAGTGTTGTCGATCCGCTGGATGATGAATCCGTTGCGCATGGTGGTTCGGAATCCAACCTGCCAGTTGAACTCAAACGGCAAGCCGGGTGCACAGGTGTTGTAAGTCCGCGGCACCACGTCGACGGTGGTGACGGTATTGTCGACAGCCAAAGTCTCCGCTTCATGGGTAGCGCCGGCGGCGTTCAATTCTGCAAGGATGGTTTGGGTGGTATCTGCGCCCATTTTTCCATCCTGCTCCAAGTCAAACATGGCTTGCCACCGGACCACCGCTTCGACAAATTCCTGGTCGATTACTGCGGGATATTGTGCAATGCCGATCACATCCCGCACGTTCATGATATTGTATGGATCATGAAACCGCGTCTCGTTATACCTGATTGCTGTTTGAATCTCGGCCTCAGTCAATTCCCTCGCCTCTGCCGTCGGATTGGGTGGCTCGACCATCAAATCACGCTGGATCATATTTCCCCCAATCCCAACTTCCTCGTCAAGCTGCTCTGCAAATCCACCACCGCCTGTCTGCTGGACGACATGCGTCAGTTCATGGGCCAAGAGCTTTTTTCCTGAACTAGATTCCGGGTTGTATTGTCCCGAGTTGAAAAAAATATGGTTTTGATGGGTAAATGCCCGTGCGTTCAGTTTTCTATTGATTTGATGGGACTGGTGGTTGTCGTGAATCCTGACGTTTCCAAAGCCTGTTCCGAACCGGGACTCCATCCAGGAGCGCGTATCCTTTCCCAAAGCTTCACCTCCACCTGACTCAGACCGGATGGCGGATTCCACTTCGCCATCTGCTTCCCCGCCTTTGGAAAATCCCTTCATCTGCACTTTTTCCTCTTCTTCGCATTCCGCGCATTTTCTTTGAATCTGTGAAATGAAAAGTCCGCCAACCCCGCCAAGTTCATGTACAGACTTCCCCTCTGTAGCGAGGACTCTGTCGGCGATGGTATCAGCTTCTTGCTCGTACTCATCATTAGGGGCATTCACGGTGAGTTTTGCCTGAAAAAATGGCGATCTCCTTTGGGCATTGTTCCCCGATAAGGATTCTTTTTTTGAAGCGGTGGAAGCCATAATCTCTTCGTTTTAACTCCAATCCACGTACATTATTTCGTTCATCCAAGGCAACTTGATGATGCCAATTTCCCAAGGCAACTTGCCGAGAAGTACATCCACGGTCTTGCGCTCGATCTGAAGTTTCCATCCATTTGTAGCGGGAATTATCTTGCCTTCCCGCTGGAGAAAAGTCTCCCGCAGACCCGCATTACTGGTGTTTTTCAAAACAGCCCAATGCTGGATTACCTCCGAAAGCATTGCTTCGCATTCCATTTTCCAAGCGTCGGGCAACTCAATCTCAAGTTCCAAAACCTGGTGCAGGGGAATCCCGAGTAGGACTTTGATCAACGGGAAATGATTTTCACTCAGCGCATTTTCGCCCCAAACCAAAAACTGTAGGACTTTCGCTGCTGCCATTTGCGCGTCAGGAGAGATGAAATGCCCCTCTTTTTGCAATCCCAGGGTATCCAAAAGTGCCGGAACAAAGGGGTGCAGGAGTACCAAGCCCGCATTGGAAACATATATGTCCTCCAATACTTCCTCGTGAGGTCCATCTTTCTGGGGCATTATAGGCGTTTGTGCTGTGTTGGGGGATGAACTTGGGTCTGCCTTGGAAGCCTGCAGTTTATCCGCAGTACTGGCATTTGAACCGGTATCAGGGCTTTGATTCATCTTTTGTTTCTCAAAATTGGAAAATGCTTTACCCAAGTCCTTCGCCAATACGGGCTGCGTGGCAGCTACCTTCTGCACCAATTGGCCTACTCTTTCCAAAAACCCAACCTGAGTTTCTTGGCCATTGAAATTAAAAAATTCCCAAATTCTACCCGGATTTTCCATCCAATGTACTGAAAAAAACTCGGCCAGTACCGGCACCTGAGATTCAGGTTGCACCTCGATGATCCTTTGAAAGAACTGCAGCCAGGCGGTACTGGAAACCATAGGAACCGAAACAATGACTTCAAAAACTGACTCAAAAAAGAATCGGTTGACGTGGGCTTTTTGTGCGGCAAAATCCAAGAAATCCCTGATCTCTGGAGGCGGGTTATCTGCTAGGCGGTTTACGAAATCCCATCGAAAAGCCAATGAAAAACCCCGATGAAAACGCATGCGAAAGACCGAGGACTTCCTCAAAAACGCGGCGAGTTTGAGGGCTTGGGAAGTAGTCATGTCAAGACCCTTTTCCAATTCCATCGGCGCAGAAAAGGGACTGTTCCATGGGAAATAGCCTTTCTCGAGGAAAAATACCATTACCTCTTCGGCCTGCTGCTTGATGGTCTTTTCATACCTGGGATTCATGCGGACACTTTGGAGTTTCTCTTCCAACAGCTTGGAGATAGCCTGCAGCATTTCCTCTTCCCAATTTTCACCAGAGAGTTTCCCGCAGTCCAAAATAAGCTTGTCCAACACGATCGTCGCGCGAGGATCGGCAGACCGGTCAAAAGCCTTTTGCAAGAGGGGTTCAACCTTTTCGTAAAACAACAATCCCAAATTATCCTGCAAACCCAAAGCCCCCTCCATTCCTTCAAATTGGACTTGGAGGGAGGCTGTATGGATTTTATGGTTTTGGGCTCTATTCATCCTTTAGAGGATTTCTCCCCATTTTTTCAGCAAGTTCAGGTAGTTTGGTTTGGCGCTGACTTCGCCGTTTTGTTCAGTCTGGGCAATCGCTACGGCGATGTCATTGCCTATCCTGCTGAGGATTTGTGCCTCCAATCGGCCCAATTGCCCCCTTTCGCGTAGCGCTGCCCAATCCCGGGCGTGCCTTAACATCACCTCAAATACATTTGCCAAGGGAAGTTCGCCTCGATCAAAATCTCCTTTTTGGACGCATACAATATACATCAACAGTAATGTGAGAATCCTATAGAGTTGGAGTGCCAGCCCCCTCAGTTCTTTGGATTCCATAATGATGTTCTGCAGCTGATTCAGCCAGGTGATCAGGGTTTTTTCGAATCCCCCATCGCCGAATACTTCGCGCAGGAACTTGATTTGATCATCAATATTCGCTCCCGAAACCTTGCGCAGCTCTGCAAAAAACTCCTTGACCTGCCCATAGGATTGGAACATTTCCACAAACCGCTTGAACTGGTCCGTGGTACCTCCTTTATCAAACGATTCAAAGAGCCTAATGATCTCTTCCAAAGACCCGCAGTTTTTCTCCCGCGGTCCATCGTCAATTACCCTAATGGCTACAGAAATTCGGACTGTGTCCGAAGTGAAATTGCCGGCATTATCAGTCACCTTCAGGCCAAATGTATATTCTCCGGGCATAAGTCCCGAAACGTCCGTCCTTGCTTGATTCGGTGTTGAAATGATCGCGGTTATCGGCCCATCCTCCTGTTTCCATTCAAAGCTAAGTGCAGCACCCTCAGGATCAGCCGATGCGCTGCCATCCAGAATCGCCCTTCCTGGACTGTTGGGATTGGGGATCAAGATACTTTGGTCCTGTCCGGCATTGGCAGTGGGTGGCTGGTTTTGTCTTCCCACAACCGTTACTTTCACGGCATCTTGTGCTGACAGGCCCTTATCATCGGTGACTTTGAGTGAAAATTCATACTCGCCAAGGGCTGGCACAATCACCGTTGTTGCGACTGTATTTGGAGTCTGTATCGTCGCGCTAGGCCCACTCACCTGTGTCCAAGAAAACGCCACCAGTTGACCGTCAGGGTCACTTGAAGCAGAGCCATCCAAAACCGTAGAAGTGGGTCTATTGAACGTGAGCGTGACCGTTTGATCCGGACCAGCATTGGCTATCGGTGCTGTATTTGGCCGGGCATTGACGGTGATTGTAACCGTATCTTGGGCCGAAGCGGCCTTGTCGTCACGTACCGTAAGCCCAAATACATATACACCGGGAGATTGGAGTCTGGCTTCAGTGATTGCAGAATTTGGATTCACAATCTGCGCAACGGGACCTGAGGACTGCGCCCATGAAAACAAAAGAGCCGCTCCTTCCGGATCCTTTGAATTGGAGCCATCGAGTGTCGTTGTTGCCAATCCATCGACAGGCATTTCCAGCGTTCTATCCGCTCCTGCGTCTGCGGTTGGTCCTTGATTCTCGGGTTCCTTTTCCTCCGGAATCACATAGGCAATGGGCGGACAGTCGCTATTGATCATGTAGGGCAAATAGAAATCAGCGATCACCGTTCCTTTTGGAATCGGTGTTGCCCGTTCCTTGATTTCCTTGTCCCTGTTGCGCAAGGCATCCAAGACCGCCTTGGATGCATCGCCGAGATTGAGCTCTTTGATGAGGTCTGAAGCAAACTCAAACTCGGTCCGTTTCGCAGCAGCCAAGCTGAGCGATTCGATCTCTTTGGAAACGCTTGGTTTTGAACCAATATTGGCTGATTTCGCCAAGTTTGTGGTAGCCGGCTGCGCTTCCTTGATCGCCAAGCCGGCAAATGCGTTCCGGATCAAATCGAGGTTGAGATTCAGACCCGGATTTGCCAGTTCGGGAAGTGTCAAGACTCTTTCGGTCTCTCCATTGTAGACCAAAATAAAAGTACCTCCTTTGGTGACTCCTGCCTTGTGCTCCATGCCGGGATGCTTTTTGAAGTACTTGTCAAAATTGACAGCAGCATGGTAAGCTTCCATCCGCGACAAATACTCATCCTTGAGTGCAAAAAGCTTTTCATTGGCACATTTGAATAGCAACTCCCGGTTGGAGGCCGTGAAAAATTTCTTGATCTCCTCGTTTTCGGAGTTGGCGGATTCCTTGATCAGACTTTCGACGGTTTTGGAATAGGGCGTCCAGAGTTTTGTGAAGCTGTCTTCCTCGAAAGTATGTAGATCTACCGCGAGCAAGTATTTCACGATCTCGGCCAATTGCTGCAAGAAAATCACCAACAAATCCGGCTGCTTGATGATGTAGTCGTAGAAAGGCTTTTGGTTGACAATGAACAGTCCCACATCCGTGCCTACGAAGTCGGCGAGTTTTTCACCCTCTTCGACATCTTTTAGCGCAAGGTTTTTGATGATATCGACATTGGAAAGGCTGATAGGTTGGTTTTTGGAAATGTCCGATTTTATTGACTTCTGCATATCCACAAGGTTTTTGGAGATGTAGAAGTTCTTTCTCGATACCAAATCTGCGATTCCACGGTCGGGGATAATGGCACGCTTGGGACGGAGGTTACCTACATAGGCAATGATTTGTTGTAGCTGGCAGACGATGCCCGTGATCATCACCCGAAAGTCAGATTCCAAATCCTCCACATGGCAGCGGATATCCCTACCATTGAGGATGGCAGAGAGGTCCACGGCATTCAGGGCGATCACGTCAAAGGGCAAATTGAAGCGTTTTTGCTGTCGGAGAATCTCTGTGAGCGCAGTCCTGTAGTTTTTCCCGATATGTCCTTCGATTCGGAAGGCATTGTAGCGCTCGATATCATAGAGCAAGGGGTTTTTGACAGGCTCAGGCGCATCGGATTGAAGCGCCGCGCGGTATCCCAATGTGAAGCGCTCGTTGCCGTTGTAGGCACGGCTGAAGTACCAAAGCGGGTTGACTCGCTCCCAATCGTAGTAATAAGGAATCGCCCTGTAGGAAATGTAATCGCCACCAAGGGTACTTGGCGTGATGGCGATGGCCTCGTTGGTCCGAAGCTTGTCCCCGATAAACGCCTGCACCATGGCCACCAATCGTTCGAGCAGCATGGCGGCTTCCTCGGCTTTTTTTCCCTGTCCATCCAAAATCGGCGAAGGCTCAAAATAATGCCGCTGGCTATTCCTTCTTCCCAAGCGGGTATTTTCGTGGGCCGAACCGAGATTCAAATGCAGCGGGAAATCCATTTCCTCGGGGCAGCATTCTCCAAACACCTCCCGGGTTTGGGCCCTAAACTCAATATAGGCCTTGAGCAGGTCATCCACAAAGTCATAGAAGTATTGGACGAAAATGCGCTGGGTGGTATTGCCAGAGAGTTTCTTTTTGATTTCGATCAGGTCGAGACCTGCGAGGGGATTTTCCAAAGGAAGGCCCAAAAGCGGTGCGAACCTATCCCAACTCCGAACGAGGTTTTCCGAAAGCCTTTTCAGTGTATTGTCGTCTGTAATCGCAAGGAAGCCATTGAGAACATCCTCTGCCGTGTTCATGTCAGCGACGGGCACGTTGAACCTCTTCAGCAGAATGGAGTTGAATCCCAACTGCCGGATGTAGGTGGATAATTTCTTTTTCACCAAAAGTGTCCTTTGGACAAAGTCCAGCCTGCTTCCCTTGTCGTTGCAGTCTTGGGTATCGCAGTTTTTGAGGTCAATTTGGGAGGCTTCCAGAAAAACAACAACCACATAATCCTGCAACTTCAGCAAGGTGAGCGGTTGCTTCCCTTCAGTTTCCCTATCGCTGTCCGAGATCAGCTCGAGTAAATCCTTTTCTCCGTAGAATGGTACACTGGCGCGATTTTCGGTGCTGCATTGGGTCAAAAAGTAAAGGTCAGTCGGCAAGGCAGGCGGCGTGTAGCCAACGAAATGCGTGTAGTTCGTATCGCAAAGCTGGAAGAGAAAACCCTGGGAACTGAGACCGCAGCCCTTGCTGATGGCAATCGCGGAATTGCTGCTGTTGATTTCCAAACCGCAGACGATACCTCTACCCAGGAGCTTGATGCGCGTCAGCCGTTCCTGCTGTTCCAGGTAGTTCAACAAGTTGTTCAGGTGGGAATTGGACAATACCTGATCAGCTTCAAAGACGGGATATGATTGTAAAGCCTGCATGGTTATAATTTTTGAGTTCCTAGAATGGTTTTGCCCAGCATGACTGGGTTTTTGTCGGCATCACTCTCCTCGCAGTCGTGGAGCGTGGCCTTGGGATAGACCGAGTGGAGCATGGACAGGATTTCGACCATCTTGTCGTTTGCTTCCTGGTAAGTCGGCTGATTGTCTGCCCCTGCTCTGAATTTGCCGAGTTCCAGTATCCATTTTTGGTAACGGACTTCAAACTCACGGAGCTGCTCATTGCTGACCCAGCAGATTTTCAGTTGGATATGCGCGGGCGCCTGTTCACGGATTTTGTCCTCGAAGTATTTCCTGAACGCCATATTGTCAAAATGCTTTGGCCAATGCGGCAGCACCACCGAAGCCCTGAAGGAATAAGGGTCCCATTCGCAGGGACAATCGCAGTCCTGAAGACAGACTTCCAACAGATCGAAGTTTTTACTCTTGGGCCGCAAGAGAATGTGTTCGACCAAGTGCAGTCCCTCAGGGTCTGGGCAGGGTGCCGTAATTTCCTCCGCAATTGCATCGATTTCAGCCAATGCCAACTCCTCTGTCTGGAAGTTTTGCTCACTCGTCAGCAAAATTGTATTGCCTTTCTTGAGCTTGATCTTCTTGTTGGTGTAGTGGAAGTTGTCTTTGTTGATCCCCAATTCCAATACGTCGGCCAACACCGACTCGGCCTCGGATTTACTTGGGTACTGCTTGGACACGAGGATGGTCCCGGCGCGCGAAACCATCGAAAAATGGTGCTGGCAGTGAATCTCCTCGCCAACCTCTTTTTCTTCACAGATGATTTCCACGTTTTTGATACAATAGAGAAACCTTCTCGTAAAATCCCGGATTCCGGTCAGATAGCTGATCCTTTTCTCCAAGCCGGAGACGTTGTCTGTATCCCAAAGCCTGCCTTCATTCAATTCAAAAGCTTCAGTTTGGGGGAAATAATTGAAAGCAAGGTTTCTCGCGTGCGAAACCTCGGCGTAAGTCTCCAAGGTATTGATCTTGATATCCAGCAGTTCCTGAGGCTCGACTTTTTCCAAGCTGATGTTTTCCAAGTTGATCCGGTACATCAGCAGGGCAAAGTCATTGAACGACTCCCCAAATCGCGCGAGGAGATGGTCCAAAAACCTGTTTCTGCGCTCAAAAAATGCGGGTTGGTTTTCGTACAGTCGGCGCCACAGTTCCTGACTTGCCGTATCTAGGGGATCATTGGCAATGGCCTTTTCGAGATCAAGATGGAGGATTTCTTCCGTTTCCTTGATGCTGCCAAGGTATTGTGCAAAGTACGTCTGTCTGATCGGGTCGGTGGAAAAGAGGGTTTTGGCATTGGTCAATTGGGCAAAGAAGTCTGCCAGCAATTGCTCAAAAAACATCAGATATCCTTTCAACTGCTGTTGTTGCGCCTTGCGGAGCGAATCCGCATTTGTCGGCAATCCAAATTCACCCACGCCATATACCATCGGCAGGTCGTATTGTACCGGCCAATGACTCAGGGTATCGCGCCGTCTACCCTTAGGGACCGGTAAGTCTTCGAATGTTGCCACCAATTTTCCTATCGTATTTTGGGCATGGAGCAATTGGACGGTATCCTTTACTTCCTCATATCGGGAAAGGAAGGGAAAGCCATCCTTGAAGAAAAGGATCTTGGAAAAACTCTCACTCATCACCGGCTTGTGCAAAGGCGTTACCGACATGCACCAAGAGATCCCCTTCTCTCCAGCCACCGGTTTCCCTTCTTTGTCATACTTGGTCATCAGGAAATTCCGCACACCCAAAACGCCATCGATATCCATCAACAAACTGATGATGTCGGATGCATAGATTACCGACCGCAGTTGGGATTGCTCGATTTCATCGCTTTTGATAAAGCCATGACCCAGCGCCGGTCCTTCAAAAATCTCCTCCGAGGGAACCCCCTGTTCGGTCAATTCGCGAAGCGTATAAAACCGAATGGGTGGATTGAGGTAATTTTGGATCGCAAAGTATATCTCGGCCTGTATCCGCTCGATGTCTGCCTCAGGCCTGGCATCCACGTCAAAGCAAAACGCGATCTCCTCACTGCTGATAGGCTCGACCTTGACAAAATCCTCGCAGATATTGCGGTTTTCGTGGAGCGTCTTGATGGCTTTTTGGATAATCGTATGGGCCTTGAGGATTTTTTCCAAATACCCCTGCCAAATCGCTTCCGCATAGGTACTGTCCTGCAGCATCAGCCAAACATGACTATCCTGGACCTTTCCTTTCTTGGGATTCTTGGCAATGCTCACCCTAAATGGAATCGCAGCGGTGTCGCCGTCGGCCCATTCGACCTTAAAACTGTAGTGCCAGTTTTTCTCGGCATTTTTGACGATTGCGATGGACGAAACTTCCTCTTTGAGCACTTTTGGCGCAATTTCCCTGACACTAGGCAATTCAAACTTCACCTGAAACTCGCCCGCCTCGATGCCTACCATCGGGGAAAATGGAAATGCGATATTCTCCATCTCAATATCGCCGGTGTTCAAATCGCCGGATTCCAAGTCAATTTCCAAATCCAAAAGGACGGTATAGAGACCTTTCAGCAAAAGCGGCTGGTCTGTGATTTCGTATTGGAGTTGGTCTTTTTCACAATGGATGAAAACAGGTACCTCTTGCTTGCCCTCTGGCAGCAGCCAAGCATTGTTGACGCCCTTTATGTCCACCAAGAGCTTCCGGTAGTCGGCAATCGTCCATGGCGCTGAGGTCAATATCTGTCGGGCCATGAAAAACGTTTGACCACTTGCATCAGCGAGCAGGTCCTTGATTTCGAATTTTGCGCGGTAGCCGAGTTCGGTAATTGCATAGCAAAGCGCCTCGAGAATGGTAATGCCCGGGTCATGTGAGTTGTAGTCGGTCCAATAGGCACTGGACAGGCGTTCGATTTGCTGAAGCCCCAATTGGCGCAGTTGCTCAAAGTCCATGGAAGATGGGAGCGCCGGATTCTTTGGTATGGTCGGAGAGGCTTTCATCAGCAGTTACAGGTTTGGACTACTTCGATCAAATGGCGGGGCGCAGCCAAATTGGCTTCGTCAAAATGTGACACAAGCACGGACCGTGCACTCGAAGCCGCGACTTCCTCGAGGTCTGTGAACTTGCCGACGATGGCACCGCTGTCGTCACGAAGGATATGGTGCAACTTGAAGCAGCTGACAAAATCGACGTAGGGCCTTTCCTCCACAAAATTGATCAGCGTAGACTTATTGATTTTCCCACCGAGGACCAGCTTTTGGTTCAGATCCCAAGCCCAAGGACAGAGGAACTGCTCGATTTCGAGATCCAGGAGGTTTCTATAAAAGGTCTCGTCCATGTTGTCATGGAAGTGCACTTCGAATTCCACTTGCACTTCTTCAAACCTTGGGTTGACGACATGGAGCTGGACAAAGGTATTCTTGATCTTTTGAAGGAATAGGTCAATATCGGTCAGGGTTCCGATGGGCGTGTAGGGCCGTAGCGGATTGCGGTTGGATTTGTGCTGCAAGTCGGGAATGCAGATTAGCGTGACGTGTCCTGGGAAATTTTCACAAAAGACTTTCTCCCCGCTCTTCTCATAAAAACCGGTATGGTTAAGGCATTTGATTTGGTGGATTTCGGGAAATTCCTGCAACACCAAATGTTCAAAATCCCAAATCGTCGCCGCACGTTGTTTGTGTCTGAGGCGCTCGCTGACACGACGGTAGAAATCCGGACTTTTTTCCTCCGTTTTCCCGCCTTTGGAATCGGCGGGTTGGGAGATGGACTTGATGGCATTGTCAGACAATTTCAATTTGGAAATCGTACCCGCCGGGGCGTGTTCCAAGAATGCCGTTCCTCCCTTGTCTTCCTGAAGCAACTCGACCAAGGCGCCTTGGGCTTTGACTTCAATGATTCTACAAACTGCATCCGTATTCTCCAAGACAGACGCCCTGACCCAAACCAATCCTGTCTGAAGTGCAGTATGTGAAAAAGTCGCGTCAACCGGAATATTCAGCGTGACAATGCCTGTTCTCGTCAGGTTGATTGTCCCATCGATCACCTTGCCCTTCTCGAATTCCGACCATGTCCCGGACGCATTCAAAAAAGACCAGGCAACCGATTCTTGACTCTTCAAAGGATTGGAACTGCCGTCAGCCAAAAGGAAAAGCAAGTTGACCGTACTGGGTACTTGGACCTTTGCCAGTCCGATCAATAGCTCCCCTTCCTGGCTGAACCTGGGGACAAGCGACGATTCCCCACCCGAAATCGGCTGAAAATGCCCAAAAGGCGTAAGGTGATACAGTGCATGTCTTTGATTTCCCGATGCGGTAATCGGAATCAGGGATGAAGCGGTATAGTCAATGGAAAACGTTTCGGAAATGACTTCTTTGGGAACAGGAACCGAATTACCCGAGATGGTAGTGAGCGCGGCTATTTCTCCAATCTTCTCAAACTTCACGGTATCTATTTCCTTGATCGCCAAGTTCCCAAGGTCAACCTTGGCTGAGATCTCAGAGGCAGGAGAGCCTTCTGCGGCTTTTAATTGGAAATTGCCTTGTTGGGAGTTGACGACGATGTTGTCGAGCGCTTTGTTCACTTCCGCCATATGGGAAGCGAGGGAATATTTGCCCGTATTCAACCGAAATCTCAGGTACCCTTCAAAAGCCGTGGCCTTCAACAATTCAGGTGCGCCAAAATTCACCAAGGTTGGCTTGAGGTAATTGCCGGAGATGTTTTTCTGGATCAGATACCCACCATCACTAGTCTTTGAAAAGGGATAGTCATCCCAAACATTGCCGTGCAAGTATTGGCATGTCATGGGCTCGTTGACCGGGAAATTGACCGTGAGGCTTTCCAATTCCTTCTGAAAAATCTCCCGCGAGCCGATGTAGAAACTGGCATTGAGCTTTGGAAAATCCCCAAAGGGTTTGAATGGCTTTGCAGCATCTATCGAGCCGCCATCACTGCTGAGGGCAAGATTCTTGACACCCTCCACATCTACCGTCAGACGGAGCGATAATAGCGGATTGTTCATCAGGTTCGCATAAGGCATATTGCCTGCGGCTTGGTTGAGCTTTGCGATAAGCAAAGGTAGGTTGGTGGCAAAGCCTTTCTGATGGGTCTTTTCCTGATAGGGAACCACGGCAGGTTCATCAACCTCCAACACAAATTGGAGTTCCAAAATCGTGGAATTTTGGCTGAATGTGGCAATGACAGCTTTGTCGATCCATGCCTTTTCCCCCGTTAAGGATACGGAAAAAGGTATCGTTTTTTTGGTACCGAATGGATTGAACTTGGAAAAAGCGATACCGGATTTCAAGGGGTTTGCGAATTCCATACTCAGTGTAACCGTCCTTTTTCCTTCGTTGAGAAAGAGCAGGTTCGAAGCAATTCCAAATCCTGCCTCCGTAGTCGGTGCCATCTTCCTGTCTCCAAATGCAAACCAACTCTTGTCTTCACCCTCGAATTTTCCGCCCATCCCATCGGAACTGTTGATTTGAGGATATGCCAGAAGCCTTTTTTGGAATATTTGGAAAGCCTTCAGCGACTGTACCTCTGCTTGGTTGAAAACCACGTCATCTGTAAGGCTGTATTGTCGCTCTTTGCCGTTTGGATCTTTGCCTCCTTTGAAGATTGTCCCCTGTTTGAGTAGATGCTGAGGGATATGTTTTTGGAGGGTGACTGCAACATGGGCTTGGTCCGCGACAGCAGGCTTCTTTTTTAGCCGGAGGACATCTTTGTAGTAAAAATCCAAATGCTTGCCGGTAAACTCGTTGAGGCTATCTTGGGCTTCCTTGAAAAGTCTCAGAAAAGCGACAAAAAGCCCATAGTGAGGCTCATGGTTGTCATATTCGGTCAAGGATTTTTGGAACAGCGCCTGGGCATTTTGGAGCACACTGGCTAGACCGCTTAGCAACAGCGTAATCTGGCTGTTGAAAAGGTTATGGTTGACCACATGGCTGATTTGCTCTGTAGCGGTACTGCCCACCATGGTAATCTTCAGTTTGTCAGCGGTAGGGGTAAACTGTGTCAGATTGAGCGGCAAGTTGGAATCCACCGGAGTGAAAGGTGCCTCAGCGTCCATCTGATGGGATGAAGAGACCAAGGCTGCGTTTTCATTTTTGAAATTGAACAAGCGCCAAAAGGGCTGGTTCAATTTGGTCTGAATCAGCGAAAGCAGCGTTTTTTGGTAATCCGGTTCTTTTTTGAGTAGGCTACACTGCTCGTCCACATTTTTCACCAAAGTGAAAACGGCATCAAACAAATACTTGAACTGCAACTGCGCCTCTGTGTCATCTGCCGCTGCGATGGCCAATTTGATCTTCTTGTAGAGCAGCTTGATGTAATCCGAAACTTGGATCGTGTCGATCGAAAGCAGCATTGCCAATACGACCGATACATCCTGCTGCATCAAAGGCTCCCAAGTACCCTGCTCGGCGTTGTTTTGGTTTTTGTACTTGATATAGGCCGCATACCTCCGAGCAAAAAGCATCAAATCCTCCACGGACCTTTCGTCCACCTGTGCAAAATCAGGCCGCAGCGCAGTCAAGGATCTTGACTGATGGTTGGTACCTTCTCTGGTAAGTGGGTTTTTGTCCGTGCAGGCCATGTGGATTTAGATTGGTGTATTTGCCTCGTTTTTGAAAAAAGGGAATACAAAATTGAATCTCGAATTGGTGGAGCGTACCTTGTAGGTAATGGTAATGATGATCCTGCCTTCCAGTTCGCCCGTATCGTTGAGGTCGATTTTTTCCACTTCGATTCTTGGTTCGTGGTAAAGGATTGCGGTGCGGATGAGGTCTACGATATAGGTTTTAAAAGTGGTAGTAAGTGGCTCAAACAACAACTCGTGCAGGTCACAACCATAGTCTAAGCGCATCACCCGCTCACCCCTTTTGGTCGCAAGGAGTATCTCCAGACTGCTTTGGATATCCGCCTCATCGCTAAGCATATGGGTTTTACAACCGCCCTGATCAAACTGGGGCGGGAAACTCCATCCTGTACCGAGAAAAGACTTCTGTATGTTTTCCATAGCGCTACCCTCCTATAATGACTGTTGCACATCCTATGATAATGGTGCCACCATGGGCTGTAGAATCGCCCATTCTCGCTGCGGGTTTACCGCCGATGAGCACCGAACCGGAACCCGAGACAATTGTGTCCGGAGGACCAACACAAACAGCCATATCACCCACCCTAGCCGCAGGCAATCCACCGATCAAGACAGTCGGTTCACCCGCGGGTAAAATCGGACCACCTACATGTGGGACCGTGCCTGTGACCATCGGGCAAAGATGCATATCGGTGATTCTTGCTGCTGGGGGCATATCTTTATCAATTGATTTTTACAAGACTTCCTTTGATATTGACCATGGAACCTTCGATATCTGTGGTACCGCTGCTTTTTACACTGACACTGGCAGAACCCTCCATCGTAACACTCATGTCTGCCTTGATCTCGATCTCAGGAGCTGCAAGGCTGATTTTGGTGGAAGAACTGACTGATATATCCTGTGGAGATTCACAGGTAATTCCGCTATCGTTCATCGTGAGGATATTGCCGACCGCATCCTCCACCTGAATGATTCCTGCCTCATCATCCATTGTGAACTTCCTACCGCCCGGGGTTTCAATCACAATGCTACGGTCACCGTCATGGATCGTAATCTTGATTTCGGAGCGAGAGACGTATCCCTTTTTGTCATTGGATTCCTCTGGCTCAAAAGGGGTAGGCTTGGCGCTGCTGTGCAACATACCGAGCACCACAGGGAAAGAGGGATCATCGTTCATGAACCCCACTATGACTTCATCCTCGATCTCAGGCCGGAAAAAAGTACCCCTGTTGTTTCCGGCATCCAAACTGGCCACCCTCGCCCAAAGCCCTGCATCCGCGGCATTGACCATGGGAAGCCGTACCCGTACCCTACCCTCGCCCAAAGGATCCACGATATCGGTGACGATACCGATATGCAAGCCTTGGATGCGGGAAAACTGACCGCTTTCGGCGCTGATGGCGGAGGGGTTGACTTTTTCCGTGAAAAAATCCGTCTCCCAACCGATATTGGCTTCGGTCATCCACCTGCCTGCATAGATGTCATGCCTGACGGCACTGACAAAAACCTTTCCCGTAAACTGCTCGCCAACGCCTACCAATTCGATCCAATCCCCGGGTTTTACATTTGAAGTTCCCTGAAAAATGATTTTCCCACGGATTTTTGAAAGCGACATTTTTTGCTTTTTGGAATCGGCAAAAGCCTGCAAGCTCTCGGTTTTTAAATGGGATGGCGTCCCGACTTCAAAACCCTGACCATGAATCCCCGCCATATCCGAAGTCGAAAAATTTCCGGCGTTGTCACCGATGGCATCGGTTGCGCTTGCCTCCAGGACCGTCTGGTTGGCGTAATCCCAAGCCTTGAACTTCACTTCCGCCGCTTGGGAGCGTATATCGGATTCGGATTGAAAGGAAAAAATATCCGCGCCATAGGTCAAGGCAAGGACTGCATCCAAAGACGGGTCCGGCCTGAACACCACAAATTTTGTCCCCTCCATCCTGCAGGCCATACCATTGGAGTCGATTCTGCTGAGGATAAAATCCCAATCACTGACATTGGCCTGAAGCAATTGCTCATGCGTACTTCCAAACGCAGGGACATCCAAATCCGTGATTCCGTTTTCCTGAAGGATGCTTTCGACAATATCACTGTCACTCAGCTCATTGAAATGGCGGTTTTTCTTTCCCACCGTCATCTTAACCACATCGTGTTTGCAGGTCATTTGGAGTTGCGAGATACCTGCCTGAAGGCCGTGGCTGTTGCAGCTGATGATTCCCTTGAAGAGGGAGGTGTCTTGGGAGTTGTATCCTGCTTGGATGTCGATACTTTTTCCCAAAGCAAATTCCCCACTATCACCTACCGGGAAACTTGCATCACTCAGCTCCCCATCAGCGATCTTGACAATCGCGGTGGGGATTTTATTGAGCTCATGGTATACCGAAATGGACATGACATTTACCTCCCCGGAAACCTCCTGGGTTGCAGGAGCACCGGAGCCAGTTCCCAAAAGGATCCTAGTGGTAACCAAGTCCCCAATTTCGGTTGCTATCATGGCGTGTTTCTATTTGGAAAGTGGTGGAAAAAAGAGTTTTGAACCTGGGGTAATATTCCTGAAACTGTCAAGCCCATTGACCTCGGCAATGTGGATATAGTGGCTATCCTTTTCATAAATGGACTCCGACATGCGGTCGATCCGATCGGTCGTTTTGAAAATCCTTTCGTGGGTGATATCCGGGCTTTGTCTGTTTTCCTGCAAGGCACGGGTATTGTCATCCACACTCCCATAAAACTGGCATTTGGCGACTGCCCGGATCGGCTTTCCATCCGGCGCAAAGACCTTGTACTCGATATCCATTTGCTTGAGCACGCCCTTGAAGAGTAGCTCTCCCCAATGGATTTTCAAATAGTAGGGCCGATGCTGATCGGATTGGTAATTGATGATTTTCTGCTTGAAGCTTTCAATCTGGTCGGTAACGGTTGCAGGCTTTTCGAAAGGATTGGCGATCCCAAGGCTCAGCACCGACATATCCTTTACCACACCTGTGGCATCAAAGAGAAAATCAAAATTGAAATCCTGAGGAAGGATTCGGTTAAACCGGAGATTCGCGGCAGAGGTCCCTGGGGCTTGGGAGGAGTCAAATTCGTACCTGTAGCTCACCTTGTAGGTGGCTGGATTGATCAGCGCACTGAACTTGTTGTCAGGTACGGGATTCTGGAATTCCGCGTCGCTGTAGGCTTGTACGTAGAGTTTTTCGGCTTTTTGCCCCAAGTCAATCATTATCGTTCGAGTTTGAGTTGGATCATCTTCAAAACCTCCTCCGTGACTTCACGGACGATCTCCTGCTTCATTCCCTCCAAATCCGTGGAACTGGCCGACGGGATTTCCGACGGCGTTTCCCTTGGACCGACGGCGGCCCTGATTTGGAGTTCCCTGATTTCTAGTGGCATTTTTTTCTACATGAATTTAGATACCGATGCTTCCCGATGCGCTTACACTTCCTGCCATCGATAGCGCGGAATCCACGCTGATGATGTTGAAATACTGATAGCTGAGTGTAATCGACTCCACCACGATGGAACTTTGCTCCGCGTTGAAACTGGACACGGACCATTTCTTCGGGATGGCATTGACCACATACCAGGATTGGATCGGGATGTGGTTCTCGTTGAGGAGGCTGATGATGATGTTGACCGGTTCGAAGACGAAGTTTTCGAAGGCGTTTTTGCACCACATCAGGATACCCGAGCCGATAAACATGCCGCGCTTCAGCACAATGTCCGTGTACCTCGCTTTGACCGGTAGCTGCCAATCAAAGCGGTTTTGGCCTCCTTCGGCAAAGGTTTCCATCTGCATTTCCATATCCAATCCGCTGACCTCCTGAAAGCGGAAGTCATTGGGAGTCTGTGGAAACAACTGGAACACGACCGAGAAATGAAAACCAACAGGTGGGTAGGTGAACATGCCTATTCATTGATCATGGTGAGACCTTCGTGTGCGACCTCCATCGTCTCGATGGCGACTTCATTGCCGGTAGCATTGAGGTCGGTGGATTGCACTTTGATGGGCCAGGCATTTTTGACCCGCCACACGACCACCGGGGCGTGGCTCTCATCAAGGAGGGAAATAATGAGGTCCCGACGCTCGATGGTATTGAGCGCGACGGTATTCCACCATGTGTAGAATTCGTTGTCTCCTTTGAAAATGCCGCGCTTGAGTGTGATATTCGAAAAGCTCTGCATACCCGGCATTTTGATTTTGTGGTATTCCGGACTTGCGCCGTCTCTGTATTCGATGGGCTCGATGGTCACTTCGAGGCCTGACACTTCGCTGAATCCGATTTTGGTTCCACCCCAATCAACTTGGAAGTGAAACTTGGGAAGAGGATAATTTGCCATGATTGTCTTTGTTAAAATGTTGAGGACTAAACACTGCACTGCATTAGGATTCCTGCATTTTGTGTGAGAAACGAAGGATGATGAACTCGGCGGGCCTGACGGCTGCCATTCCTATTTCGACGATTAATCTCCCCTCGAGAATATCGATCGCGGACATGGTTTGCCCCAATCCGCAGCGGACATAAAACGCATGTTCGGGTTTCGCTCCCGCCAATGCGCCCTGTCTCCAAAGCAGGGTGAGGTAGTTTTCCAGCATCGCCCTGATTTTGACCCAGGTGTTGGCGTCGTTGGGTTCGAATACAAACTGCATGGTGGCTTTTTTAGATGATTCCTCAACCATGATGAAAAACCTCCTGACGTTGACGTAGCGCCACTCGTTATCGTTGCCCGCAAGTGTCCTCGCTCCCCAAACCAAAAATCCTTTTCCTTGAAAAAGACGGATCGCGTTGACGGACTTTCCCGAGGTGGGATCAATATTCATAGATCCTTGTTCTGCGTCACTGATTTTGGCAGTGAGGTCATAGACTGCATTCAAGGACACATTCGCAGGTGCTTTCCAAACACCCCTCGATCCGTCCACGCGCGCATACACTCCCGCCATCGCCGAGCAAGGATTGAGCGTGGGACTGAGTTTTTCGCGGATTTTGGCGATACAGAAGTTATAGATTGCGGTCTCGCTGGTCTCCAATGTGGACAGCGCCACAGCTGCCGCGGCCGTTCCATCAGTCGTAATGGTTACATCCACGTCATCATCGTCATAGATGAAATCGAACGTGGTTTTCAGCGAGGGATAATAGGAAGCGGCATAGTTGAGTGAGTCATTCTTCGAAAACGCTGTCCTAAATCCGCTGATGGTGGTCGTATTGTTTGTACCAGGAGTATGTACATCCACCAAGGTGAACCGATCCTGCAGGCTGGCGCATTGATCGATAGCCGAGGAAACCAAAGTATAGTACTGCGCTTCGGTCAGCGTATTGATCGCATCCGGAAACACGATAATCGTTGGCTCGTCCTCAGCGGCACAAGCGGTAAGGCCAGCTGTGTAATCATTTGGATCCGCGGTTCCGGAAGAGCTTCCTATTGAAATAATGTAGCAGGGCCCGCCGCCATTAATGAAGTACATCCTCATGTGATAGTACATGGTGAAGTCTGATGGGTTGGCGATGGCTGCATCGCCTGTCATGGAGACCCTTACACCACTTTGGGTAGTAATCTCGACGGATACGGTGATTCCCTCTTCGTTTTCAGCTTTCCCAAAATAATTCTCATACTCCTTGAGCGAGAATATCTTGGTCGGTACGTTTTCCAAGGATTCTCCGATCTCGTTGATGGCGATCTGGGTATAGCCGATAAAGGCCGGAATGGCGGTCTCCACTTGGGCTACCGATGGCGGGAAGAGCGGGATTTCGTTGATATACACTCCCGGGGTCTTGATGGCGGATTCATTGATTTGTGACATGGTTTACACTTTTAAATGTTGATGATTCTCTCACATACTGAACTGAATGGTGAACAGGTGCTCATGCTCACGACCGTTGGCTGGCGTATAATTAAGGACTTGGTTGGTTACGTCTGTGTAAAGTCTATGGGTGCTCGATCCCTCCGTGACGATATCGATGGCCCCAAAATGCCCGCTGAGATTGGAAAAGGTGGTAGTCCAAGTACCAGGTTCCCCTTCTGTAAATTCCCTTACAGGATCGCGGGAAAGAATTGTACCCAAACTTGCGCCAGTTAGGTTCATCGCATTGGCCGAAGCGCGTACGTTTATCCGAAACCGATACATGTTTTCTTTTCCTTGGGTGTCATGCACCTCCGTTTGTCTGGCCAAATCCTCCCGCAACTGCAAGAGAAACCTAGCCGAAAAAGCACTCGGCAAGCGGAAATAGGGTATATCGGCATCAGTTCTGATTCGCACAAAACAGAGAAGATAATCTTGGCGGACCTTGAAGTGGATTTCATGTACCTTGAACAATTTCCTCGTCGTTTCATCGGGCTGCAAGGAGAGAAGCCCACCCAAAACCCCTCCCGAAGGTCCCGAGGAGGGATACTCCGGATGGGAAAAATGGATTGAAAACAGTTTCTCGTACCTCGAGATGATTCGGTCCATGGCTACTTGGTTTTGTTTTTGAATGTGGCTTCGATGGACTTGACGAGCGGAACTTCCATATCCTCCTCTATGGAATCGATATAGGCCATGCGCATTTTGTAAATCACGGAGGGAATGTACTTTCCCCCCATAATCGACCATAGCTGGTTCAGTTCCTCAAAACTGGTGGAATGCAGGTCGAAGATGATCTTTTCGAGGCCCATTGCCGGTAGACCCGGTATTTCCGCTTCTGTGAAAATTGGATTGGCTTGGAAAAAAGAAAGCACTTGGGAAACACGCTGTAGCCCGACGTCATATTGCCTTTTGTTTGCTCCGATCAATACGAAGACATTGAGCAGCAGTGGGGGATGACGTGCGACACCCCGAGGCAAACCATTCACATCCATGATTTGTCGATTGGCGGGAAGGTTTCTCAAGGTACTTTCCTGTTGGATGTTCACCACAGATACCACCACGCTATCATTGATGTTGGTACCCTCGTCTTGGGGGGATTCAGTCAGCGAAAGGTTTCCAAGAACTACATCGGGGGCCATGGTCCCGATATGGGTGTTCAAAAAACCAACAATCGCTGTCAATACTTGATCTATCATGTTGCGAGACGTCTGAGCTAAAAATCGTTGAAACAAGAAGCACTGATGCTGCGACACAGCATGACTCCTATTTCAAAATTGACCAATTAAACCCGCATTAAAATCCATGAAAACATTGATTTTCAAAACTCATGGTTTTCATGGATATCAGCCCAGCAAGTTGGATGAAATGGCTTCCCTGACGAGTCCGGCGGTATTTCGGACGCCCATTTTTTGAATGAGATGTAGGCGGTGAGTTTCTACGGTACAAAAACTTATGAAGAGCTTATTCGCAATTTCCTGAGTGGTATGTTCCTCAACGATGAGCTGCAAAATCTGCTTTTCGCGCTTGGTAAGGTTGTGTTTGGCTTCCTGCGAGGTATTGGATTGGAGCAGATCTTGGACAAAAATCTTGGCGAGCTGCGGGTCAAGGTAGGTATTTCCAGACCCAGCCTTCACTATTGCCTCCTTGATCTGCTTGATGCCGCAGTTGGGGAGAAAATACCCTACAATGCCCGTCTTGAAAATCGCCTTGATGGTTTGGGCATCACGGAACTCACCAAACACAAACACCTTCGTCTTGGCCTGTTGCCGCAGAATGCGTTGGGAGAGTTTGAGAAGGGAATCGATTTCCTGCATGACGTCTATCCACACGTATTGGATATTCCGGAAAACTCCCGACTCGAGCGACTTGAGTTCCTTCGTGGACAAGAGGTTTACCTCAGCCTTCCGCTGAATCTCAAGGTAATTTTGCAGGCCTTTGGAGAGTAAGGTGTTTTCGCCAATGATACAATGCTGCTCCATGGTAATTGGGTTGAAAAGTGAAAGAATCTAAAATATACCTCTTCCTAAAACCATCCTGGTACTGCCAAAAATCGGAAGGATAACGATTTTGACCGCCCTTTTTTCCCAGGAACAAAAAAGCTTCAAGTACGAGGAATTATAAATTTAACGACAAAAATTGAAAAAGTCGATTATTAAAAATTAAATTAATTGAATTAAACAAATAAAAACTATTTCTTAATCAAGACTTAATTTTTCTACTTCAATTCAAATCTTCCTTCACCTTGCTTTTGATAGATTTCCTTCAGCGGCGAAAGGCGGTTGGAAAGGTTTTCAAACAAACCATCCTCATCGATGATGATTTGTGGCCTTTCGGTTGAAAAAACCCTAAAGACCTCGGCGGAATTCCGCAGGTCTGTCGTGTCGTTCAGAATGTTTTTGGTCAAGCTGTAATTCAAATACCGACTCCCAAGCGATGCATCCTGATAATACCCCAAGTCTTCGCCCAAAACCAGGATTCGTTTTCCCCGGGTGGATGCGTGTTTTTCCATAAATTCAATCGCGTAGGTATTGATTTCCCCTGAGTTTGATTTCAATACAATCCACAGAAAGCCACCAAAAGGGATCCCCAAGATAAAAATCCAAGACAGTGCCTTCATGAAAGGGCCTTTTTCATAGGCCGCAAACAGCTGAGTCCCAAAATAGGCCATTCCTGGCAAAATCATCACCAACTGATAGGGTGTGATGCGATTACTCAAAAACAATGACCCCATACCAAACAGAACAAAAAGGAACATCAACTGAAATTGCTTCTGTTGATTGACCGTCTGTGATTGCAACACAGCACCGACCACAAATCCCATCACAGAAAAAACCATTCCGGGTAAAAACAAGACCAACAAATCCCTCAGGCCCACATGTGCGTACCTGTCCACCCTCCGCGGATCAATGACAAACTCCTCGAAAAAAATCCAAAGCGAATCATTCCAGAAATAAAAAAGCGCAATGATGGTAAACGGCAGCGAGTAGGCGATCATTGAAAGGACCAACTGCCTAAAGGAAAACCCACTCACAATTACGCCCGAAATCAACATGAATGGCAAAAAGGTGACCAAAGGAAAATGAAAACATGCCGCGATTCCGCCAAACAACCCGATCAAAAGAATGGAATCGGAGCCTTCTTTCTGTAGCACGGTTTGGGAAAAAAGGTGCCGCAGCGCCAATACCAAGAAGGTACTTCCCATCAAGGCCGGTGAAAGCGTCAGCAAATCAAAGGACAAATGGAACAAAATCACCAAGAGCAGCGCAGGGATGTAGGTATTCTCTTTGAAGGACTTGTAATAGATGAAAATCCCGTTGAGGTAGGTGATCTGGAACATCGCCAAAACCAGGGCCAAAATCTTCAAGGCCAACCAAGACCTACCGAATGCCAAATGACAAAGCCAATAAACTGCCGCGGACAAGGGGCCTGTGTCGTCGACAATGTCAATGTACATCGCTTTGCCTTCGGCCATTCTTTCCCCGATAAGCAGCCAGGTCATTTCCGGTTGCAACATCGGAACCTCCAATACCCAAATGTAAATACCAGTCAAAAAAACCAGGATAGCCATGACGGCAAATAGCCTGAAGGGATCGTTGATTCGGAAAAAACTGATCAAGACTTCTGAATTGAAGGACGGGTTAAACTACAGGGCCGAAATTAAGGCTTCCATTTTTAAATCACTAAATTTGCAACAACAATTAGAATCATGGAAAGCAAAAGACAGCAGAAATACAATAAACTCATTCAAAAGGAATTGGGGGAGATTTTTCAACGTGAGGCTAAGCATATGATCGGCAATGCATTTTTGACCGTATCCCGGGTCATCATCAGCCCGGACTTGAGTGTAGCGAGGGTTTATTTAAGTTTTCTCTTGGACAAAGACAAAAAAGTCTTCGACACAATCGAAGACCGAAAAAGCGAAATCCGCAAGCACTTGGGCAACCGAATCGGGAAATCAGCCAGAATCGTACCAGAATTGGCCTTGTTCATGGATGAATCCGGTTCCTATGCACAGCACATGGACAAAGTAATCAGTTCTTTGGACATCCCCGAGGCTAGCGAAGAGGACGAAGAAGAGAATTAAACCCAACCCCAAGCTGTTTTGAACCTTTCATTTTTCATTGCCTACCGGTATTTCAAAAGCAAAAAGAAACGGAACTTCATCACGGTTCTGTCGCGGATCTCGATGGTGGGAGTGGCTGTCGGGACTGCGGCGCTGGTGATCGTACTGTCTGTATTCAATGGCCTGGAGGATTTGGTCAAAAGCCTGTATGCGTCCTTTGACGCCGAGATCAAAATCGAAGCAGCAAAAGGGAAATCATTTCTGGCTGAACCTAATTGGCTGAAAGAAATCGAATCGGTAGAAGGTGTGGAAGTGCTGACCGAAGTGATTGAAGACAATGCGCTCTTTCGCTACCGGGACTACCAACACCTCGCACGCATCAAAGGCGTCAGTGACAATTACTTGCAGCAAGGCCGCTTTGAGAAAGGATATATATGGGGGCAGTTGGATTTCGGCTCGGAGACAAGGCCGATGGCGATTTTGGGAAGAGGTGTAGCTTTCTTTCTCTCTGTGGATTTGGACAATCCAGTCGATCTGTTGCAAGTATATTATCCAAAAGCGCCTAGAAGTGCCGGTACGATCGACCCCAACCAACTTTACAGCCGGGCGAGTCTGAAACCTGGTGCGTTCTTCAGTGTCGAAAAGGAATTTGACGACAATTACATTTTGGCCCCCATTTGGTTTGTCAGCGATCTGCTCAACTATGGACAAAAGCGCACCGCTTTGGAAGTGAAAGTGAGGGAAGGCGAAAACATCCAACAAGTCAAAACACGATTGAAAACCCTTTTGGGAAATGATTTTACGGTAAAAGACACCGACGAGCAGCATGCTGAAATCCTCCGGACGATCAAGATTGAAAAGCTTTTTGTGTTTCTCACGCTCAGTTTTATCCTCGCCGTAGCTTCCTTCAACATTTTCTTCTCGCTATCCATGCTTGCCATCGAAAAGAAAAAGGACACCGCGGTCATGGTAGCTATGGGCGCACGACAATCGCTCATTCGAAAAATTTACCTCAAACAAGGCGCAGTCATTGCCCTGACTGGTGCTGCAATTGGACTTGTGGTTGGTTTTTTCACCTGTTGGGCACAGGACCAGTTTGGCATCGTCTCATTGGGAATTGCCTCATCGATTGTGGAGAGCTATCCCGTGAAAATGATTTGGACGGATTTCTTGTGGACAACATTGGCCGTCATCGCCATCACTTTTCTGGCTTCTTTCAGGCCTGCTTGGATCGCCTCCAAAGTCAGACCTACAGAAATCTAAAAACACAAAAAGCTGTGAAACAGAATCTCACAGCTTTAGTCAATTAACAATAAACCCAAAATAACCAGCTGTAGGAGAAGGATTCGAACCTCCACGGGGCAGTTAGGCAAAACACGAGCTCCATGTTTGCTTTGTACTGTGATCCCCACCCCCGAGACAGGGGGGCATGTCTGCCAATTTCAACACCCTACAGTATAAAACCTTCAATTACTGGGGAAAAACCTTGTGCTTTTCCAATCAATGGTTGCTGTAGGAGAAGGATTCGAACCTCCACGGGGCAGTTAGGCAAAACACGAGCTCCATGTTTGCTTTGTGCCGTAATCCCCACCCCCGAGACAGGAGGGCTTGTCTGCCAATTTCAACATCCTACAGTGTGAGAAGACCTTTTGTCTTTGTTTGATGTTTCAAAGTTAATAAAACATCTATTATGTTGAAATAATTTCAATGTTGATATTAAATATTTACATTATTTTTAATAATCAAATTATTTTTATGATTATTCAACAATTTAAATTTCGAAAATCAGTGTTTCCTTGGATTATCCTTAACATCAAATCCGTATGAAATACCAAGTCGCTGTATTAAATTGGAAGAATAAGCACAGATTTTTACCCTATCCTACACGATCACTATGAAAAAAGCATGTTTAACCTTGCTTGTAATTCTGTCTTTGCATGGCGCTTGGGCACAGGAGTCCAAACGAAATCCAAGTTTTGAAGAAATCATTTCCCTGCGTGGTGCCGGCTACGTGACTATATCCCCCAATGGTGAACTGGGTGCATTTGTTGTTCAAAAAACCGATTGGACAGACAATCGCTTTGATTCTGAAATCTGGATGGTAAAAAACGGCTCGGAACCCTATCAATTCACCAACAATCCAAAAGGCAGCAGCGTATTTCCTGTCTTTTCTCCTGACAATAAATGGCTGGCGTTCCTCTCCGACCGCGGCAACAAGATGCAGGTTTTTGCCATGCGTGTCAATGGCGGCGAACCCATTGCCCTCACTGATGAAAGTGAAGGAGTGTCTACTTTCGAATGGCATCCCGATGGCAAGCGCATATTATTCCTTAAGCAAGAAAAGGAGCCTAAGGAAAACAAAGAAAAACAAAAACGCTACGGGGCATTTGAAATGGATGACAAGGAATATACCCTACAGCATCTTTGGGAAATCAGCTTGGATCTCGATGGAAAAGAACCTTCCGAGCTTCCTTGCTATGCGGCCACCGATTCGCTGCGCGTAGTGGAAAACTGCATCACCAAACCGAAAGCCCTTCGTTTGACGGAAGGCGCTTTCACCATCAATGACTTCAAGATCTCCCCCGACGGACAAAGGGTTGCTTTTTCCCATCAGCCAGATCCTTTGATCAACTCCTTTGTCAAATCCGACATTTCGATACTTAGCCTAGCGACCAAAGAAGTCACACTTTTGGTCGGCAACCCGAGCTCGGACAGCTTTGAAGACTGGTCGCCGGATTCGAAGAGCATACTGTACACGAGCTTTGTTGATGATACGGTTTCAAACTTTTATCGCAATGCCCAGATTTTCAGCATCCAAATCGACGGACAAAACAATAAACGCCTCGCCGAGAAACTGGACGAAAACCCGGGAATGTTACAGTGGAACCCCCGCGGCATCTATGGTTTGTTTTGGAACAAAACAGCTAGGGACATCTACCGGATCGAACCGAAAGATGGAAGCTTCGCCAAAATACCCGGGATGCCGGAGCAGGTTCAGGCTTTTGCCTTTTCTATGATTGCAGACAAAATGCTGCTCAACGCCCGAAACGGAAATCAACTTGCCGAAATCTGGATCACCCCGATGCAAAAACCCGCCCTGCGCCAGGTCAGCAATTTCACCCAGCAGATTGCGGACTGGAAAGTGGCCGAAAGTGAACTAGTCATGTGGAGAAGCAAGGACGATGCCCTGATCGAGGGTGTTTTACATAAGCCCATGGATTATGATCCGACGAAAAAATACCCCTTGATGGTCGTAATCCACGGCGGACCCACAGGCATCGACACACCCTCGCCCGTGCCAGGATACGTGTACCCGATTGTCCAGTGGCTCAACAAAGGCTGCCTGGTCCTGCGTCCCAACTACCGTGGATCTGCAGGATATGGGGAGGCTTTCCGCTCACTCAACGTCAAAAATCTGGGTGTCGGTGATGCTTGGGACGTAGTCAGCGGCGTGGACTACTTGATTGCAAAAGGAATGGTTGACAGCACAAAAATCGGCGTGATGGGTTGGAGCCAAGGCGGCTACATTTCCGCATTTCTCACGACCAATTCAGATAAATTCAAAGCCGTCTCGGTCGGTGCTGGCATATCCAACTGGATGACATACTATGTCAATACGGACATCCATCCATTTACCCGCCAGTACCTAAAGGCCACTCCTTGGGACGATGAGGATATCTATCGAAAAACCTCACCCATGACTAACATCAAAAATGCCAAAACCCCAACGCTAATCCAACATGGCGAATTTGACAGGCGTGTACCCATACCCAATGCCTATGAGCTGCTTCAAGGACTCAGGGACCAAGGCGTCCCAGCTGAGTTGGTGGTTTACAAAGGATTTGGGCATGGGATCACAAAGCCCAAGGAAAGGCTCGCGGCGACTTGGCACAATTGGGTTTGGTTTGCGAAGTACGTGTGGGGCGAGGAAGTCGAGTTGCCTTTAGGGGATTGAAGATGCAGTCTTTAGCAAAACTCTTCCATAAGTTCCAAAAAGTCAACTACAGTCCTATCGGCGCCATAGGAAATCAATTCTTCGGGAGAATGACTGGTAGTGATCCCGATTACCAAACAGCCAGCTGCCGCTCCAGCCAAGATCCCACCTTTGGAATCCTCAAGGACCCAGCAATCAGAGGCGTGGACTTTAGCCTTTTCGATACTTCGAAGGAAAACCTCTGGATTGGGCTTCCCCTTGCTTACCTCTTCCGCACCTGTGATGGAGGAAAAGAATGATCTGATCCCAAGTCCATCCAAAACAAAATCGATATTCGGTCGGTCACCCATAGTGGCGAGGTGGGCTTGAATACCCAAGGTGTGAATTCGCTCCAAAAACGGAGTCAGGCCAGCAACCTCGTGGATATGCGGTTTGTAGATTTCCCGGTACATTTTTTCCTTTTCCTGGCCGAGGGCATACAGGGCTGTGGAATCCTGGACTGCTGGGAAAAACCTGCGGATCATCTCATCAATGGTCCCGTGGTTTTGGGCGTGGAATTCATCTGGACCTAGGTGTATCCCGTGACTTTCCAAAAACCTGAGCCAAGCCTCTTGGTGAAATGGGATGCTATCCACCAATGTGCCGTCCATGTCAAAGAGAATCGCTTTGGGCAAACGAGAAAATTTCATGGGTTCCAAATTCAGTTTCTAAATATTTCATGGTTGCAAGTCCTGACGAATTCAAAGAGAAAGAAAGCTTTTTAAAACGCCTTCAGACTGATGTCCAAGCTTTTTACTTGATGCGTCAATGCGCCGACAGAAATGTAATCCACCCCACACTCGGCCACTGCACGGAGGTTTTCCTCCGTAATCCCACCAGAGGCTTCGAGTGGATAGCGCCCATTCACAAGTGCGACCGCCTTCCTCATGGTAACCTCATCCATGTTGTCGAGCATAATGATGTCCACACCTCCCACTGCCAGCACTTCCTCGACTTCTTCCAAGGTTCGCGTTTCGATTTCGATCTTTAGGTCCAGGCCCTTTGACTTCAAGAAAGCCCTGGAGGATAAAATCGCTTTTCGGATGCCTCCTGCAAAGTCCACGTGGTTATCCTTGAGCATGACCATGTCATAGAGCGCAAACCGGTGGTTGAGTCCTCCCCCAAGTAGTACGGCCCATTTTTCCATCATTCGGAAATTCGGGGTGGTCTTTCTTGTGTCCATGAGCCTGGCTTTGGTATGGGAAATCAATGCTGTGAGTTGGGCAGTCCTTGTAGCAATACCCGACATCCGCTGCAGGCAGTTGAGTACCAGCCTCTCGGTGGTGAGAATCGAACGTGCCCGACCGCTTACTACCAAACCAATGGTGCCTTCCGAAACCTTCGCCCCATCTTTCTCCAACAGTTGCACCTTCAAATCAGCATCGTATTGTTTAAAAATCATTGATGCCAATTCCAATCCGGCAATGACTCCCGGTTCCTTGATGATCAACCGTGCCCGTCCCTTGGCCTCTGCAGGAACGGAACCCAAGGTGGAGTAATCACCTGGTCCGACGTCCTCAGCCAAGGCTTCGCTGATAAAGGCAGAAATTTTTTCGGGGGATAGATATGGAATGTTTTTCACATGCCAAAAATAGGAAAGATCGCGTATACCAAAAGAACCGCTCGTAAACCTGCGGGCACTTGGCCTCTACCGCAAAATGGATTGCGATAGGGAAAAGACAATCCTACTGACTAATCGCGAAGACGCGTCGTAGAGTAACTGTTCATCTGGAGGATCTCCATGCTGAAAATCCTAAAACCATCATCCTTTGGATTGCCCTTGATCAACACCCTAAACTGTGAATTTTCGGAGAGGTAAGTGCCCACATAATAGAGTGAGGCATTTCCGTTGCCACCTTTGTGCAAAATGCTAAAATCCTTTGGTGGGTTTTTCCTGAAAAAATCCTTGAGGATGAATTCAGCCTGGGTCTTGGAATAATTTCCGTTTTGGCCATTCAAATTGAGCAAAATCGATGGTTCAAAATGCTTCGCCAACTCTTTACTTGATCCCGTTCGAAACGAGGCCAAAACCTGATTGAAAACGGCAGCAGTATCCCTATCTTCCAAAACACGGGAAGGGACAAAAAACAGGCTTGCCAAAAAAACGAGAAGGAGTATTTTATTCATGCGACTGACCAATATCAAATACTGCGCCAACTCTTAGGTGATTCCTGATTCGTATAAGAATTAAATCCATTCTAAACAATATCGTGAGATCAAGTGGACACCCGCCCCTCCCTAATCACTCGAAATGAAAGTGGCTTCCATTTCACTGACCGGGATTTGCCGTTATCTAATCGCGCTTTCGCCATAGTCAAAAAAATATTATCTGTCGAATTTTGTCCCCTTGCCAAAGAATAGGCATTTTTACAGCCCAATTTGTGATTAGAAATTTTTATACATTTAACGATAGCCGACTGACTCATGAACAAAAAGGTAATATTGATGATATTGGACGGATGGGGCTTAGGTACCAATCCGGAAGTTTCCGCCATTGCCAAGGCCAAAACGCCCTTTATCGACAGCCTTTATCAAAAATATCCCCATTCAAAACTGGAGGCATCAGGATTGGCAGTTGGCCTACCTGAGGGGCAAATGGGTAATTCAGAGGTAGGCCATATGAATATCGGTGCCGGCCGTATCGTCTACCAAGACCTTGTCAAAATCAACAAAGCCGTGGAAGAAGGCGACCTCAACACCCATCCTGTATTGGTGGAGGCATTCGACTACGCCAAAAAAGAAAACAAAAAAGTCCATTTCATCGGGCTAGTATCCGATGGTGGCGTGCATGCACACATCAACCATCTCAAAGGACTGTGTGATGCAGCCAAGCACCACGAGTTGAGCCAAGTATTCATCCATGCCTTCACCGATGGCCGCGATACAGATCCGAAAAGTGGGATCAATTACCTGAATGAATTGAAGGAACACCTACAACACTCTGTTGGCAAAGTAGCCTCTGTCGTTGGCCGCTACTATGCGATGGACAGGGACAAAAGATGGGAAAGGGTAAAATTAGCCTATGATGCCATGGTACACGGCGTAGGAGAGATGTCCAAAGATTTCATCGCCTCTATGGTCAAATCCTACGCGAATGACGTTACGGACGAGTTTATCCGCCCGATTATCCAAGTAAACGGAAACGGCAAACCCTTGGCCACCATTGCCGAGGGGGACGTGGTCATTTGCTTCAACTTCAGGACGGACCGGGGCCGGGAAATTACCCAGGTGCTCACCCAGCAGGATTTTGAGGATTTCAACATGAAAAAACTCAACCTACACTACGTTACCTTCTCCAACTATGATGAAACCTTCAAAGGTGTGAAGGTGCTGTTTGAAAAAGACAACCTGAACAACACGCTCGGTGAGGTGATCGCCAGAAACGGAAAGAAGCAAATCCGGATCGCCGAAACAGAAAAGTATCCCCACGTCACATTCTTCTTTTCTGGTGGCCGAGAAAAAGAGTTCGAAGGAGAAAGTAGAATCCTTTGCCCCTCTCCAAAAGTGGCTACCTATGACCTCAAGCCCGAAATGAGTGCATTTGAGATCGCCAGCAAAATCAAGCCCGAACTAAAGAAAAAGAATCCTGACTTCGTCTGTCTCAACTTTGCCAACCCTGACATGGTTGGGCATACCGGTGTTTTTGAAGCTGCCGTCAAGGCTTGTGAAACTGTCGATGAATGTGCCAAGCAGGTCATCACGCAGGCTTTGGAAAGCGGCTATACAACCATCGTCATTGCAGACCACGGCAACTGTGACGTGATGATCAACGAGGACGGTACTCCCAATACGGCCCATACAACCAATCTCGTGCCGTGCATTATGGTAGATGACAAAAATCGCTTGGAAGTAAAAAACGGCAAGCTTGGCGACTTGGCCCCTACAATCCTCACGCTTATGGGGCTTGAAGTTCCCACAGAAATGACCGGCAATGTGCTATTGAACTGATCCAAAGCCACAATGACAACCTAGCATTAAACGTATCCTGGTTTGGCTTCCACATTGAGTTCTCAAAATCACCCTATGAAAAACATACGTATACTGTTTGCTGTCGCTCCTTTGATCATATGGTCTTGCGGCGGAAATGAAAGTAAACAATCGGAGGAAACAATTTACTTCCCTCTCAAAGATTACATTGAGGTCAAATCCCAAGACCTCGACAGCACCTTGGTGGTCAAGGAAATCACCATCAACGGTGAAAAGGAACGGATGGAAAAAATCATGGGTACGGCGGATTGGATCAAGGAACTGGAATTGTTTACACAGGCAGACCTCAATCGGCCTAGCTTGGCAAAAAGTTATGAAACCAAGCGCTCCGAGGAATACCTCATCCACGAACTGAAACCGGGCGAAAAAGCCAAAATCCAGAAAATCGTCGTGCGTTACGAAGATGGGATTATCAAGGAGTTGAGTTTCCACGCAAAATCAGAAAACCCATTTTATAAAAGCGAAACCCGTGGCGCGATCTTCAATCGCAGCACTACCGGCAATTTGGATCACTACGTACTAGACAGCTACCAAAAAGTCGTCTTTATGAAGCCGAATCGAATGGTCATTCGCGCATCAATCAATAATTGATTTGAATTTCCGAAACAGGCACTTCATTCTACTTGAATTCAGACGAAAAAAAATCAAAATCAAGCTTGCCTCTGATTGGCTTTCAAACAAAAACCCCGGAAGTGATTTTCGGGGTTTTTGAATTTTTTAGTGTTGACTCGTACTCCTTATCACACAAACGCGAAGAAAACCAACCATACTAGGAAGAGTATTGGCAAAAGAATCGGCACCGAAAACCGGATCACATATCCGAAAAACGACGGCATCTTGATCCCGCTTTGTTCTGCGATGGATTTCACCATGAAGTTTGGCCCGTTTCCGATATAGGTCATCGCCCCAAAGAACACTGACGCGACAGAGATTGCCATGAGTTCAAAAGCAGAGTCATCATACTTGTCCATCGCGAAATCCCGCACCATTTGGATATTGCTAATCTCAGCACCCTGAGACGCCATTGCCGCGGCTAGGAAATTGAGATAGGTTGGCGCGTTGTCCAAGACCCCTGACAGTGCTCCAGTACCCCAATAAAGAGTGTTGTGTGTGATCAAAGCCGATCCTTCGGGAGATTTGGCAAAGTTTCCCACCAGTTCCAATGCCGGCATCATCGTACCGAAGATTCCGATAAATATAAATGCAACTTCTCGGATCGGCTCAAAATTGAACTCGTTGCCTTTGAGTGCCGCTTTATCCGCAAACCTAAAGCTGAAGAAGGCAACTGAGAACATGATTATTTCACGAATGAAGGAGAACTTCTGTCCATCATAATGTATTGCTGGCACCCAATCCAATACGTTTGGATCCAAGAAAACGGAGAGGATGATGATCAATAGCCAAAAGAAATTCCTTGAGCCTTTCATCTCGAATTTGTTCGTGTAAACGACATCCTCCAAATCATCCTCGTTGACACTTCCGAACTTGCGATCAATGACATAAAAAATGACCGCCAAAGCAACCAGTGCTAACAGCCAAGCTGGAAAATTATGGGTAAATGTCCAAAAGAATGGTACGCCCTTCAAGAAGCCCAAAAACAGAGGCGGATCGCCGATTGGGGTCAATGAGCCACCGATATTGCTTACCATAAATATGAAGAAAATAATATGGTATGCCTGGATATTGCCTTTGTTGAGTCGAATAAACGGACGAATTAGCAGCATCGATGCCCCTGTGGTTCCAATGAGGTTTGACACCAAGGCTCCAATCACGAGTAGCGATACGTTGGCGATTGGCGTCGCCTTTTTATCAATCTCAATCAAAATCCCACCAGAGGCAATAAACAAAGAGGCCAACAACGCGATAAACTGAATATATTCCGCCAATGCATGTACTGGTCCGTGCACATTGTGCAATGCAAAAAGGTAATAGAACACCACCAAAATGGCGAGGCCTACAGCGATTTTGGGATAATTGTGGTGCCAGAAATGTTCGTAAAAAAGCGGACCTGTGGCTATCATCAACAACAAAGCCACAAAGGGAATTACTAGCCAAACCGGTGCAGCGCCGTGGTGACCTTCATGTACATCAGGCGCCTCAGCCGCATGCTGATCGTGGTCATTCTGTTCGATTGTATCTTGCTGTACGGATAGGTCTGTTTGGGAATAGGCAGTAGAGATTCCCAACAAAAGGATAACTCCACAAACCAATACAAAAACAGCGAATAGATTCTTCATTCAGGTCAGTTTAGCAAATTTTTTCAACAATGCTGGTTTGAAAAAAACACCACTCAAAATCAACAATCCAATATACAAAATTGGACTTTATTTCCGCTAAACTACCTATTTTGAATGAAACAGACTATATGAAGACCTAGCGCCAAGAGGAATTAATTTAAATGTCACCCCTCTTGGCTGATGATTGGTAAAATGTTTATACCAACTGTTTCAAGGCGATCTCCAGTGCAGTTTGTGCAATCCTAGTCTTGGTTGGATTCTTTTGGTGGACATTTTTCAGGGCCTTCGAAATTGTCTTGCTCACGTCAGAAAAAATAGCTTGGTCCGTAACCGACGCCTTTTCTGACATCAGATACGCAAACACGCGGGCCATACCGCAATTGGCAATGAAATCCGGCAACACCGAAATTCGATCGTCGACCCACTCGCCAATGGGTCCCAAAAATATCGCTGAATCCGCAAAGGGGACGTTGGCGCCGCAGCTGATTACCTCGAGTCCGGACCGTACCATTCTTTCCACTTGGTTTTGGGTCAATAGCCTTGACGCGGCCGCGGGAATGAATATTTCAGCGGACAAATCCCAAACGCGTTCTTGCATTTCTTCAAATGGAATAAGGTAATCGGACACGAGTGTATTCCCCTCCCGGTTCAAAAACAATTCCCTGATCTCGTCCAGCGTAAATCCATCCTCCTTAATCAACCCTCCAACCCGGTCGATGATCCCTACGATTTTGACCCCCTCTACAGTAAGGAAACACGCTGCTGCTGCACCCACATTTCCCCAGCCTTGGATAATTGCCCTCTTGCCCGCGATTTTTCCTCCCCAAATGTGATAATAATGACGAACAGCCTCAGCGACGCCAAAGCCGGTGATCATATCTGCTACAGTATATTTCTTTGGACCGTTAGGTGTGTAATGTGGATCCTCCAAAACCTTTGAAACTCCTTGTCTCAATTGGCCAATCTTCCTGATCTTTTCTGGCTCGCTGGCATGAAAATGTCCGTTGACGATGCCCTCTTGCGGGTGCCAAAGCCCATAATCTTCTGTGATGGGTATCACTTCATGGATTTCGTCCACATTGAGGTCGCCACCGGTGCCGTAGTAGTTTTTCAATAGCGGCATCACGGCTTTGTACCAACGTTTGAGCACTTCTGGTTTTCTAGGATCCCGTGGGTCAAAATTGATCCCCGACTTCGCTCCACCGATTGCAGGACCGGATACTGTGAACTTCACCTCCATGGTTTTCGCGAGACTTTCTACCTCCCGCTTGTCCAAGCCTTTACGCATCCGAGTGCCTCCACCTGCCGCTCCGCCGCGAAGGGAATTGATCACAACCCAGCCTTCTGCCTCGGACTCGTTGTCACTCCATTCAAAAACAATCTCCGGCTGCTTGTTTTCAAATTTTTTCAATAAATCTTTCATCTCTATTTTGGGTTTATCGCCGGCAAAAATAGAAATATTCTTCGGCTGGAAAACCCCGCTAGGCTTCGTTAAAGATTACTCCACCACAATTGTCCCGGGAAGCACCTGTAACCGAAGCAAGGGTATTTGTTTCGCCCCTCAGCCGCAAAACGCCCAAAAAAGCAAACACAAGCGCCTCTTTGAAATCCACAAGCATGTCACCCGCGGGCACAATGACGAACTCCGGCCCAATTGATTCTTTCAGCTTTTCGATAAAAAACAGGTTTTTGGCACCACCACCGGTGATCAGGACCGATGTCTGCCGGCCTTCCATGGGCTCCAAAACCCGCTGGAGTTGTTGGGCAAAATGCACTACCAACGTATGCAGTATATTGGCAGGCTTATGGGCTTCTGACCATTCGAGTATCTTGAGATAAGCATCCAAATCTTCCCGACCGAGCGATTTCGCTCCTTCTATATTATAATAAGGCAACTTATTCAATTGCTTCAGTACCCTTTTTAGTACCTTTCCTTTTGCCGCCAACTTCCCGTCCTTGTCATAAGGTTTGCCACAGGCCTCTGCAAAGTGATTGAGCAAAAGATTAAAAAAACACACGTCAAAGGCCAGTCTTTTCCCGCCGCGGTCCATACTGATATTGGCAATGCCACCAAGATTGATGCAATAGTCATAGGAACCAAACAACAATTGATCGCCGATCGGGACCAAAGGCGCACCTTGCCCACCCAATTGGACATCGAGCATCCTGAAGTCATTGATGACCGTGAGGCCGCAAGCCTGCCGCAGCGACCATCCGTTACCGATTTGGAGGGAGATTCCGTTTTGGGGTTGGTGGAACACAGTGTGTCCGTGAGAGGCTACCGCTTCGGGTTCCAGTCCATGCCTGCTGACAAATTCTTTGACCTGTTCACCCATCCACCGCCCAAAGTCCACATCGAGCTTGGTCAGTTTCAATCCATTGAGCGTATGGGCTTTTTTCAGTTTCTTGCCCAATTTCTTTGGAAAAGGAACTGTTTCGGCGGTTTGAATGGCATATGCCCAAGTTTCTTTCTTCTCAAATTCACAATAAGCTATATCCAAGCCGTCGCCGGAGGTGCCCGACATCAGCCCAATCATTTTATAGTATATCGTCTGCTCCATGGGTTAAATGATGTTAAAAATTCTTTGCTAAAGTTAATTTTATTTTAATCAAAATCGGTGCGGACCTAATTTCTGTAACTTCGCTGACACAACATATCCGGCTTTTTTAGGAATAATTGTAAGGTGAAAAGACTAATCGTAGATATCGGCAATACCCGGATCAAAACAGCGGTTTTTGAAGATGAGGCATTCGTGGAGGAAAAGTTATTTATTGACATCCACGATATCGCTGAGTTTTCGGAAAGCGTTGATTTCGAAGCCTGTATCATCAGTTCGGTAACCCTTTCGGAGGCTGATTTGAAGGAGAAATTGCCCTTCAATTTCCTATTTCTAAGCCGAGAAACGAAAATCCCATTCAAGAATTTATATGCCACGCCGCATACATTGGGAGTGGACAGAAAGGCCGCCGTCATGGGTGCACGGTGTAAATTCCCCAAAGACGACGTTTTGGCAATCGATTTGGGAAGCTGCATTACCTATGATTTGCTGGATAGGCAAGACCAATATTTGGGTGGAGGAATAAGCCCTGGGCTGCAAATGAGGTTCCGCGCGATGCATCAGCAGACCGCACGCCTGCCTTTGGTCGGGATGCCAGAAAAACAACAGCCGGAGCTGATTGGGGATAGCACAGAATCCTGCATGCAAAGCGGTGTTTATTTTGGGATTCACTATGAAATACAGGGCATGATCGAGGCTTACAGGGCCAAATACCCGGATTTGAAAGTCATAATTTGTGGCGGTGACTCTAAAATCTTTGAAAGCTTGACAAAAGACCACATATTTGTAATCCCCAATTTGGTCCTCTATGGGCTGAATCGAATATTAAGCTACAATGTCCATTACCAATAGGTTGAGATTGCTGGGCACCCTAGGTGCCTTTATCATATTTTCAGAGGCTTTTTCACAATCAAGTGCTTCCACCTATACCTCATTGGGTATCGGTGAATTCAATTATGCGGGTCTTACCCAAAACCAGGCCATGGGAGGCTTGGGCATCAGTTTCGGTACTGGATGGGGTGTCAACTACATGAATCCGGCACTCAGCACCCGCAACACGATTTTCAATTTCCAAGCAGCTTTTAACTACAACAGGCTGGGAGTTTCTTCTACCAGTGGCAGTACAACGGTGGATGGTGGAGGACTTTCCTACGCTGCAATGTCTCTTCCCATCAAATCGGGCAAAAGCTCACTCGGCCTTGGCCTCAATCAGATCACTTCGGTCAACTACAGTATTGTGGTGAATGGGGATGTGACCAATTCTGACTACAATTTCATCAATAGAATCGATGGAGAAGGTGGCGTGTCTGAGGCCTACCTATCGGGTGGTCTTGAGGTGGCAAAAAACCTGAGCATCGGCTTGCACGGCTCCTACCTTTTTGGCTCCACCATAAGGACCAATCAACTCTCACTGATCAATAACGGCGCCCCGACAGGCATAAGCACGGAATACTACCAGCGGTTTACCGTCAGCGACGTATCCTTCAAAACCGGCGTGTATTATTTCTTTAAAGCGGGAAAAAGAAGCAATATCCATCTTGGAGCCATTTATAATGCTTTTGGAAATATTAATGGAAAAGATTTTGCGAAGCTTGCCGAATTTGGTCAAGCTAGCAGGCCCAATACGGATGGGGATATCTTGAGCAATAATGTGAAAGGCTCGGTCTACGTGCCGCAAAATATTGGCTTCGGTATTAGTTACGAGAAAATCAATAAATTTGTACTAGGCCTAGAGGCTCAAAGACAGGATTTTACACAATACCGAACCTTTGAGGGAAATACCAGTTCCCTTAAAGAGAATATCAGGGTGGCTTTTGGCGGACAAATCGTACCGGACTATACCTCAGTGGAAAATATCTTCAAAAGGTCAACTTTCCGTTTTGGAGTATTTTACCAACAGACTCCCTACGTAGTCAACGAAACGAGTATCAATGACATTGGCATCAATTTTGGAGCTTCGGTTCCTGTAAACAGTCTTTCTCTTCTCAATTTTGCATTCAAAGTCGGAAGGAGAGGGACAACGGAGAATGGTCTGCTTCAGGAAGATTTCTTTGGATTCAGCCTTGGATTTTCCTTGAATGATAACACTTGGTTCTATAAACGAGTATTTGATTAACACTAATAACTATGAAACTGAAACACGCACTTGTAGGGCTGATGGCCCTAGCCATGGTAGGCACCGTTCAGGCACAGGAGTTCAACTTCCCTAGCGATCCAGCCTTGGAAGCGAAGGCAAGGGAATACAATGCTGCCTATGTGGATTACATGAAGTCAGAGCAGTTTGTCGAGGCCACCAAGCCTTTGCATTGGCTTTTGGTGAATGTGCCCAAACTCAATGAGTCCATCTATATCAACGGTGTAACCATCTACCATGGTGCGGCAGGAAAAACTACAGACGCTGCTCAAAAAAGGGTCTATCAAGATTCTGTCATGAAAGTGTACGAGTTGAGGAAGGCCAACTACGACAACGAGCCCAAGTGGATCGAGAATAAAGCTTATTATGGATACCAGTATTTCCGCGAAGACAAGACCAAGCTTGCCGAAGCAATTGGATACTATGATCGGGCGTTCGAAGTAAACGGAAGCATCAACCCAGCTTATACTGCTGCTTATTTTGACTTGGTAAGGAGACATTACCTGCTCAACAAGGCTTATACCGCCGAGCAAGTACTTGATATCCACAGCAAAATATCCAAACTTCTGGATGAAGCAGAAGCACAAGGAAAGGACGTAACGACTCCAAAATCAAACGTGGAAGCCCTTTTGGTAGCCATGGAGTTGATCAACTGTGACTTTATCGAGAAAACCTTGGGCCCAAGATTGGCAGCTGACCCAACCAACATGGTGGTGGCACAGCAGATCTTCAAATATTCTGTACAGTACAAATGTCTTCAACTTCCTGCGTTCTTGAGCGCTTTGGAAGTGATCGACAATGCCAATCCAACTTTCGCTACTTCTCAAGTGAGGGCGATGCGCTACATGCAAGCTAGGGAGTATGATAAAGCTCAGCCTGTGTTGGAAAAAGCGCTTACATTAGCTGAAAATGACGCCCAAAAGGCTGAAATACATATGGACCTTGCTAGGGTACATGGACAGGCAGGCAGGAAATCCGCTGCACGTTCGGCAGCGCAAGAAGCCGCAAAATTAGATCCATCAAGGGTATCCGAGGCGTATACTCTGATCGGTCAGCTTTACATGATGTCCTTCAATGACTGCAAAGGTGGTGAAAGCCGCGCCAAAGACTCCTCTGTCTATATCGCTGCTTACAATGCATTCCAAAAGGCAGGAAATTCCGAAGGCATGCGTGACGCACGTGCACGCTTCCCGTCCAAAGAGGAATTGTTTACCGAAGGTAAGATGGCCGGTGAAACCATCAACACAGGATGCTGGATTGGAGAAACAGTCACATTGGCAACCAGGGACTAAGCTTGAATGATTGATTTAATGGAAAGGCAGCCGCTAACGCTGCCTTTCTTTTTTCATAGCAATCCCTACTTTGGTATCTTTGCAGCGCAATGATCAAATCACATTCAAAATTGATCCTGTTAATTCTGTTTTCGCTGACGCTGTTTGGCTGCAGGGAGACCGTGGACGTGAGTCTCTTGGAAAAATACACCGGACCTGTCAGCGTGGCGTATAACATCGACCTCGTGCATAGCGACTCCACGATCGTACGTACGCACCTGAAGGCCAAAAAGCAGATGGAATTCGAAAATGGCAACATCGAGTTTCCCGAGGGCATCGAGATTGAGTTTTTTGACAAAGAAGGAAATACGACGACCACCATGCGGGCGGATCGCGGCTATTTTGATCGGAATGCCAACCTATACAGGGGAGAAGGTGACGTGCGTGTCGAAAACTTTGAAAAAGACCAAAGTCTCGCATCAGAGGAGGTATTTTGGGATCCCAATGCCAAAAAGATCTATACTGAGAAATTCGTAACCGTGCGTGAGAAGGAAACCGTGTTCAACGGCACGGGAATGGAGGCCGATGAGGGTTTCAACGAATACAAAATGTACAAAGTGACCAACAGCCGCACGATACTACCCGGGGAAGGATTGTAGCAAATATGAAACTGACGGATATTCTTTTGCTTTCTTTGTCTGCTGCCCTGGTAATCGTGGGCACACATCAGACTATAGTGGGCGGCATCACCTTTTCCTACCCCATTTTTATGTTGGCGGTAGCTTTGCTATTTTGGTATAAATATCGGAAAAACAACACAGGGCAAGAGACTACCGGCGACATTAAGAAGCCTGCGCTACCCAAAACCAAAAAAAGGAAATAATGGAAAGCCAATACCTTATTTATGTGGTCATTACCTTGATTTTCTCGGCTTTCTTTTCGGGAATGGAAATGGCCTATATCTCCGCCAACCGCCTTCAAATCGAGCTGCAAAACAAACAAGGTCTACTATCAGGAAAAATCCTCTCTCGGATGGTGAAGCAAACCGGGCAGGTTTTGGGCACAACCCTGATTGGCAATACCATCGCCCTTGTCGTCTACGGCATCTTTATGGCAAACCTGCTTGAGCCGTGGATACAGTCTTGGCTGCAATCGTACCTTCCTGGCCTGAACAATCAGGCTTCAGTGATGCTATTGCAGACATTCTTGTCGACTATTTTGGTTCTGGTGACTGCCGAGTTTTTGCCAAAAAGTATTTTCATGCTCAATCCAAACAGCCTGCTGTCGGCTTTCTCGCTGCCTTTTCAAGTGATTTATACGATCATGTACCCGATTGTATGGTTGGTTGTGGGTCTAAGTAGATTCTTTATCACAAAGGTATTGGGATATGATTACAGCGAGGACAAGCCGGTTTTTAAGATCACTGACTTGAACAGTTTTATCCAAAACAATCTGCGGCACAGCGGGAAAGATGTAAAAGTCGATATGGACACGCGGATATTTGATAATGCGGTCGAGTTTAAGACCATCCGAGTCCGTGAATGCATGGTGCCAAGGACAGATATTGTAGCAGTGGAAATCGATGATACGATGGACGACCTCAAGCAGGTATTTGCAGAAAGTGGCCATACCAAGATCATCGTTTTCAGCGAAAGCATCGATAATGTAGTCGGCTATTGCCACCAACTTGAACTATTCAAAAAGCCAAAAAAGATCGCTGACATTCTCACACCCATTATCATTGTACCCGAATCGGCATTAGCCAATGAGCTCTTGATACAATTTATCAAAGAAAGAAAGAGCTTGGCTTTGGTGGTGGACGAGTTTGGCGGTACATCGGGCATCGTCAGTATGGAAGATATCATTGAGGAAATATTCGGCGAAATCCAGGATGAATATGACAGCGACGACCTGATCGAGCAGAAGATTTCGGACCACGAGTATCTCTTGAGCGCCCGACATGAGATCGATTATTTGAACGAAAAATACGGCTGGTCTCTTCCTTATGGCGATTTTGAGACCCTCTCTGGTTTCATACTTTCCCTCACGGAAGACATCCCCCAAAAAGGAGAATCCATCACCTATGGTTCCTACACTTTTACTGTCATCTCAAAACTCGAGCACCGGATTGAGACACTCAGGCTCAAAATCCACGGTGACGGTGAACCCATTAAGTAATTTATTGACAGCGGTTTTATTTTGAATTTACGGGGAGATTGAATTATTTTGCGGCACTTTAAAAAAAAGGCGAATGGCTTTAATTAAAAAAATCAGACAGAGAACAGGTCTTGCAATCGGTGTAATCGCAGTTGGCTTGATATTCTTCCTCGTAGGAGGGGATATTTTGAGTCCAAACTCGACCCTTTTGGGGAACAGCAGGAATTACGTAGGGGAGATTGCAGGTGAAGATGTGTCCTATGAAGAATACATCCAAAAGATCGAACAGATCAAGCTTTCCTTTCAACAAAGTACCGGAAGAACTCCTTCCGAAGCAGATATGTATAGCATCCGCGAGCAAGCCTGGCAGGCCTTGATCGTGGACAAAGTTTTTGCAAAACAGTATGAAGCACTTGGACTAACTGTATCCGACCCTGAATTGGTAGATATGGTGCAAGGAAAAAACATCGTCGCCGAGCTTCGTCAGCAACTCACCAACCCACAAACTGGCGAGTTTGACAGGGCGCAGTTGATCAGCTTCTTACAGTCATTGGAGACAGCCAGCCCCGAACAAGTTGCGTTTTGGGAACAGCAGGAAAAAACCTTTGCCAATGCCAGGTTGAGGATCAAATATGACAACTTGCTATCAACTTCTGAATATTCCACTTCCAAAGAAGGCAAGCTCGAGCACAAAATGGCCAATAGCGTAGCGGATGTGGACCATTTGTTCATTCCATTCTACGCCATCTCCGACACGGCGGTGAAGGTTTCAGACGATGAGTTGAAAGCCTACATTACCAAGAACAAGGACAAGTTCAAAGTCAAAAACGCGGCCGACCTCGAATACATTTCCTTCGATCTGCTTCCAAGCGGCGAAGACTCTGCTGCGGTGATCGCTGAAATCACCAAATTGACTGAGGAGCTTCGCAACACGGCTTCTGATTCTGCCTTTGCGATCAGAAACTCACAGGGTAATGGTCCATTTATGACCTATGGCCCAGGTGAAGACCTTCCTGCTACCTTGACCAGCAATGTCGACAACATCGTGGTCGGCGAAACCTACGGTCCTTTCTTGACCAACCGCTCTACCTATATCAGCCACAAGGTTACTTCCAAATTTGACGGGACCCCACGGATGAGAGCGGCACACATCCTCTTCAGCGCACAGGGTTTGAGCGACGATGCCAAAGCGGAAGTAAGGCAAAATGCCGAGAAGGTGCTGAAAGAAATTCAAGATGGGTTGAACTTTGCGACTGCGGCGGCCCAATACGGACAAGATGGTACAGCCCAAAGAGGCGGAGATTTGGGATGGTTTGCGAAAGCTGATTTCGTAGAACCATTCGCCGAAGCAGCATTCGCAGCCAAATCCACCGGATTGATCAATAGGCTGGTAGAAACAGAGTATGGTTACCACATCATCAGCATCACCGAATTGCCTAAAACCACTTCCTACAAGATCGCTACCATCGAGTTGGAGTTGGGTCCGAGTGATGCCACCCGCAACGACGTGTTCAGAAGAGCCGATTCCTTTGCAGCAAATACAGGAAATGCTGGTGAGTTTACAGCAAACGCAGAAAAAGATGGCTTGCGTATCATCCAAGCAAACAATGTAGACGCTTTTGCCAGAAACCTCAACAACCTCCAAAATGCGCGGGAAGTGATCCGTTGGGCATTCAATGATGCCTCTGAAGGCTCAGTGTCACCTGTATTTGAATTGGACAATGCCTACATCGTTGCTACGCTGAAGACGCGCTACGAAGAAGGTACGGCAACTTTGGACCAAGTGCGTGCACAGGTTTTGGTACAAGTCCGAAACGATAAGAAAGCAGAAATAATTAAGGAAAAAATCAACGGCAAGGCTTCTTTGGAAGAGATGCAGGCTGTGTTTCCAAATGAATCCTCTTTGGACAAAAGCCCTGACTTGAGACTGAATGCCTCCGTATTGCCGGGCGTTGGATTTGCTCCAAGAGCAATCGGTGCAGCCTTTGGCTTGAAAAACCCAGGCGATATCAGCAAGCCAATCCATGAGGACGTTGGAATTATCGTTATCAAACTCAACACCCTGACTCCTGCAGGCGAAATAGCAGACTATAGCAGCTATCAAAGACAATTGACCCTGAACACATCACAACGGACCGCCTACATGATCATGATGGCTTTGGAGGAATTGGCCGATGTAAAAGACTACAGGTACAAATTCTTCTAAAATCCGGAAAACACTGAATAAGCAAGAACCCGTGGAGCATTCCTCGGGTTTTTTTCTTTCTTCAATTCCCAGTAAATTCAGGAAAAGAGAGCCAAAGACGTTGCTCGGGATTTATTTTTCTTTCAAGGTTGTTAACCCTTAAATTTGCAGACTATGAAAGATACCTTCAACAGAACAGCCTTTAAGGAAAAACTGGAAGCTCAAACTTCTTTTCCCACCCTCTATATGTTCAAGTTCATCGTACCTAGTGGAAAAGAAAACGAGATTGGTGCGATTTTGCCCAACAACAAAATGACCCTCAAAACTTCATCCAACGGAACCTACGTGTCGGCGACAATCAGGGCCATGATGCCAAGTAGTGATGCGATTTTGGCAGTGTATGACAAAGCCGCCGAGGTAGAAGGTGTCATTTCACTCTAACAAAACCAACTTGAACCATGTGGACGGAGGAAAACAATAGGCTCAAAAAGACCTTTCGCTTCAAGGATTTCCAAGAGGCATTTGCCTTTATGACAAGAGTCGCATTCTTGGCTGAAAAACACGACCACCATCCCAATTGGAGCAACGTGTACAATACCGTCACGATAGAACTCACCACCCATGACGCAGGAAACGTTGTGACCGAAAAGGACCACAAATTGGCGGCAGCCATTGATGCTATTTGAAATGAGTGAGGAAAAAAACGTAAGCCTTTACCTCGTTCCGACGCCGATAGGCAATCTGAAGGACATCACCTTGCGAGCGATTGAGACGCTCAAGTCCGTCGACGTGATACTTGCGGAAGACACCCGGACCAGCGGAATGCTACTCAAGCACCTTGAAATCAATAAGCCGCTGCAATCCTACCATATCTTCAACGAGCACAAGACAGTGGAAAAACTTGTCGACAGGATGAAGAAGGGCGAGGTAATTGCCTTGGTCAGTGATGCAGGTACGCCGGGCATATCCGACCCCGGCTTCCTGCTCGTGAGAGCGGCCAAGGAAGCTGGATTGGAAGTCAATTGCCTCCCAGGTCCAACCGCCTTTGTCCCTGCCTTGGTCAACTCGGGACTGCCAAATGACCGATTCACATTCGAAGGATTCTTGCCCCACAAGAAAGGCAGAAAAACACGCTTGGAGGAACTGTCCACCGAATCGCGCACGATGGTTTTTTATGAATCGCCCCACAGACTGATGAAAACCTTGGAGCAGTTTGCGGAAGTATTTGGCCCCAGCAGGATGGCGAGCGTTTCGCGTGAACTGAGCAAAATGTTTGAAGAAAACGTCCGGGGCACACTCGACGAATTGGTGGAATACTATCAACATCACCCCATCAAGGGCGAAATCGTACTTGTAGTCGAGGGAAGAGGAAAAACCGGCCGTAGTCGGGAGGAAGAGGACTGATTAAAATCGCCTCGGGATTATAAAAAGACTTTTTCCCAGCTTCGGACTAATCAAACAATTCCTCTGAACCGGTCCGGAATCTTGACTACCCATTTTAATTTCGCCATCGTAGGCTTGTTCCAGGCATACACCGGCCGCAGGAAGGTCTGCATTCTCCTGGCGATTGCCAGCCATTTTTCTTCAGTCTTTGGTTTCGATTGAGTGACGATATCGATCGTTTTAGCGCGCTTTTTTATATGCCCGGCACGTCCCGTCGCCATCCGGTCTTTGTCGAGGAATCTGTCTTGAATCATCTTGTAATCCACCGAACCAAAATGAAAAAGGTAGAGATTTGGATCAATTTTGAAATTGCGGCCTTTTACCCGATGGAACCCAGAACCCCAATTGACTGGCTGCGAAATGACGGAGGGCTTTGTGTAGCGGGAGGACAGGTAGGCATAGGACCGCTGAGTCAAAAATGGAGCACTCTTGTCGAGCGTCTTCTCCAAATCAAGGTGCTGTCCCACATCCATCCCAAGCCCGGATACAGAGGGATTGATTTCGATTTCGCTGAGGTATTCCCGAAGGCTTTTACCGAGTTTGGGGTCCACGACAAGGAATTCATCCGCATCCACACCAATGATGATATCATACTGCTCCAAAAGTGATTTCGCAACGGTTGACAAAAAGCCCAATCGGCGTTTTTCGGCCGAAATGACATGTTCGACCACCCGCTTTTCGTGGATGACATTGGATTTTCCCGCATTATTCGGAATAGGTTGATCCTCTCCGTCCAGGTAGATAAAGATATTCTCCTCGCCCAATTCCCGGCCATAATAGCCAATCCAACGCGTGAGAAAGAAATCATCATTGCGCGCCATGGTGATGGCTGCGATTTTTTTCAAGGGTTTTGTCGAAGTCGAATCCTGCATGGCCCGCATCATTGTTTGGATCGTCAAAGGTACCGCTTAAAGTCTCCAAAATAAAATGCAAACTCCAGTGGGCATGGAGAAACTAAAATGTCATGCAGGATAATGAAAGGAGAAAGCCTAAAAGCCGAAACTTAAAAGTTCAAAAATCTCCACTTTATCTATCCCTCCATTTGATGCGAAATTTGCAGAAAAAAAATTTCAGAACATTGTTTGGTTAGAAGTTCAGGAAATGTTCTTTTCTCTTCAAAAAGTGACTGATTCTCGGATTTTTGAGGAATTCTTCCCTTCAACTATGGCTAGTTCAAAATAATATTTCTATTTTTTCCTATCAATCAATTGCTTGCACCCTCCAAGCCTTACACATATACAAAAAGTTGCTAAATTGTATCTTTATCAGACCTTTAAGATAAGCCCGTTGTATGGTAAAAGTATTGTTTGTTTGCCTAGGAAATATTTGTCGTTCTCCATTGGCTGAGGCGATTTTTAACCACAAGGTTCATTCCCAAGGCCTGCATGGAAAATTCACCTGTGACAGCTGCGGCACGTCCGATTACCATATCGGTGAACTTCCTGACGAACGTACCATTGCCTGTGCAGGACGCAACAATATCCCGATCAATCACCGCGCCCGTCAAATCAATCGGGTGGACATTCGGGAGTTCCACTACATCATTGCGATGGATCATTCCAACAAGCGCAACATCAATACACTCGTAAACCGATTTGGCAAAGGAAATCAACGCGTGTACCTCATGCGGGAGTTCCACCCAAACCCCGATCAATTGGAAGTCCCCGATCCCTACTACGGAGGTGACGATAGTTTCGACGATGTTTTCCGAATATTGGATGAATCCATCGACCACTTCATGGAGCACCTCAAAAGCGAGCATAATATCTATGTTTGAGCAACAGGATTTGATCGACAAAATCCTTTCAAAATGCCTAGGAGATGTTTCGGGTGGTGTAAACCTCAGACTGATTGCGGCTGGGAATATCAATCAAGGCATATTTGTGGGCACCTCGTCGGGGAGATTTTTTCTTAAAACAAATTTTGAGCCATCCGCTGATATTTTCCTCAGAGAGGCGGAGGGACTACGGCTGTTAAAATCCAATACCTCTCTCACCGTTCCGGAAGTAATCGCTTTTGGCAGGGAGCAGGATCAAAACTTCCTGCTGATGGAATGGGTTGAGTCTGGTCGCAATGCGGATTTGTATTGGGAAAACCTGGGCGAGGGCTTGGCCGAGTTGCACATGGCTACCCAAAAACAGTTTGGGCTACAGGAAGACAATTACATCGCTTCATTGCCACAGATCAATTCAATTCAAGAGGATTGGCGCGGTTTTTTTATTTCCAACAGATTGGAACCGCTCGTCGGAAAGGCCTTTTACAAGGGCATGATTGATGCGCCTTTCTTAAGAAAATTTCAGTCGATCTACCCAAAGTTGCAGGGAATTTTCCCAAAAGAAAAACCAGCTTTGATTCACGGCGACCTATGGTCGGGTAATGTGATGACAGATGCAAAGGGCAACCCTGCGCTGATAGACCCGGCTGTGTATTTCGGCCACCGTGAAATGGACATCGCATTCAGCAAGCTTTTTGGGGGATTCTCCGAGCGATTCTACAATCGCTACGATGAGGTGTTTCCCCTCGAACCGGGATTTGAAGAAAGGGAAGCGGTCTATAACCTGTATCCACTTTTGGTTCACCTGCTATTGTTTGGAACAAGCTACCTGCCTCCGATCGAAAAGACCGTCAAATACCTAGTTGGCTGAAGGTTTTACCACGATCTGAAAAGTAGTCCTGGTAATTTGCTCCAGCAAGACCTCCTTTCCAGCCACCAATTCTGCCATGATTTCGGGTTGATGGTTTTTGACTGTGATCAATTGCAAGCCTTCATTGTACCTGATTTCAAAGTCCTTGGTCAGTGCCGCGATAAGTTTTTCCAATTTGAAAAGCTCCTTGTCGATAACGATCGAAATGCTGATCGCAGAAGTCTGAAGTAGGTTGACACGCAGTTTGAGCCGCTCCAATTCAGAATACACTTGATGGATGTGGGCTTCATTGATGAAAGTAAAATCAGTGACTTTGAAGCTGACGAGGATTTGGGAATCCTTGACGACGATACAGGGAACGGTATTGGCCCTATCCACTTGGTGTATCTTGGTTCCACTTCCCTCAGGATGGATAAATGACTTCACAAACAGCGGAATGCCCATGTTGGCGAGCGGCTTGATGGTCTTGGGATGGATGACCGACGCACCATAATATGTAAGTTCGGCAGCCTCGCGGTAATCCAGTTCGTCAAACTTGACGGTGTTTGGAAATCGCTTGGGATCAGCGTTCAATACCCCGTCTACGTCCTTCCAGATCGTCACGGAAGCCGCTTTCAGACCGGAAGCCAATATCGCCGCCGTGAAGTCTGAGCCTTCGCGACCCAAGGTAGTGGTCTTTCCGCCAGGTTCACTTCCGATAAATCCCTGTGTCACGATTGGGTATTGTTCCAAGATCGGCCTGAGTATCTTTTGGCAAAGTTGGGCAGTCTTTTCCCAATGGATCTTCGCAAATCGATAGTCTTCATTGGTCATGACCACTTCCCTGGCATCCTGCCAAACGCAAAAAATCCCCGACTCGCAAAGGTATTCCTGCACGATCCGGGAGGATATGAGTTCTCCAAACGATACCACCTGATCATAATACTCGTCGTAGTTTTCCTTGCTGAGCTTCTTATGTAGGAATCGCTCGAGCTGTGAGAAGTAATTCTCGACGACCGAAAAAACCCTGTGCTCCTTGTCAAAAAGCCCGGCACATATCCCCAAGTGATAGTTCTTCAACGTTGTACTTTTCAAAGAAAAATCCGCTCCTGCTAGTTTCAGCCCGAGGATTTCTTCCAAGGCATTTGTCGTTTTCCCCATGGCTGACACGACGATGACGGTTGGATTTCGCAATCGATTGTGCAAAATGTTGCGAAGGTTTTGAATGGATGCAGCATCTTTTACAGAGGCACCTCCAAATTTGAAAACAAAAATTTTTGACATCCGAAATTATTTGTAATTTTCCCTATATAAACCCAAATATTGTATTTTTCCAATTTTATGAAAACAAAACTTTATTCACCCAACACCTCGTCGCTTGCCTATCCAGTGGGCACCACTTTGGACAGATTCATCAAGCTGAAACAGGAGGAGTTCCAGTTCGCATCCGGTGAACTCTCCCAGTTGTTGAGGGACATCGCGCTTGCAGCAAAGATCGTCAACCGGGAAACAAACCGCGCCGGATTGGCAAATATCGGTGGTGCATTTGGTCAAACCAACGTCCAAGGAGAGGAGCAACAAAAATTGGACGTCATTGCCAATATCCGATTCACCAGAGCCCTGACAAAAGGCGGAGAAGTCTGTGCGATCGTATCGGAAGAAGACGACGAAGTGATCGACTTGCAAAATGGCTCCGGAAAGTATGTCGTGGCAATTGATCCCCTCGACGGCTCCTCCAACATCGACGTGAACATCTCGATCGGGACCATTTTCTCCATCTACAGACGCGTGACACCCATCGGTAGCCCCATTCAACCCGAAGATATCATGCAGCCCGGCAATCAACAAGTTGCAGCAGGATATGTACTGTATGGCTCCTCCACGATGCTGGTCTACACCACGGGCCACGGTGTCAACGGCTTCACCTACGAGCCGTCCTTGGGAGAGTTTTTTCTTTCCCACCAAAACATGGTCGCTCCTTCCGACGGAAATATCTACAGCGTCAATGAGGGAAGCTATTACCAATTTGAAGCTGGATTGCAAGAGTATATAGAACACTGCAAGGCGAAATTCTACAGCGCGCGGTACATTGGATCACTCGTAGCGGATTTTCATAGAAACTTGTTGAAAGGGGGAATTTATATTTATCCCGCGACACAAAAGTCCCCCAATGGCAAGTTGAGGTTGCTTTACGAAGCCAATGCGCTTTCCTTTATCGCAGAGCAAGCAGGCGGAAAAGCTACGGATGGACACGGCCGGATATTGGACATTCAACCAACAGCGCTGCACCAAAGAACACCGCTCTTTATCGGCTCGAAAAACATGGTAGATGAAGCGGGGAATTTCCTAAAGAAAAATGCCACGACAGTAGCTAGAAAAGGAGTCTTGGTTCAGTGACCCGAGTACTTCCTCCTCAGGAGTATCTTTTGTACCTGGCGTGCCACCAATTCCCGGGCAAGTGTTTCGGCGAGTGTCTCAGGTGGGGCTTCGGCAAGGATGGTTTTGAGCTTTTTCTCCCCGAGGTCTATCCGATAGCAGATTTGGAGAAACCTGTTGAAATCCCGATCCAACATGCCGCGGACCAGCGGGGTAAGGTACCGGACAAGCGCTTCTTCATCCCAGTCCTGCATGGAAATCGGCGTTTGGAGATCAGAGGAAATCAGACCTGCGGCTTCTTTCAACAACTCCCGGTTCTCATTTTCCATGGTGTACAATGCGCTTACGACCCTGATGTAATCGAAATGAATAAGCCCCCAAGATTCCAATAACCTTGGGGGCTTTCTTTTGCAAAGCTTTTATTCAGCCGCCGTTTCCTCGCTTGCTTCTTCCTTCGACTCCGCAAATGCCTCAGGTGCATGGGAGCTGATGATTTTATACCATGCCACCAATTTCTTGATATCGGAAGGATACACCTTTTCCTGGTCAAAGTCAGGCAAAACATGCTTCAGAAAAGCCCTCAGCTCCTCCGCATCAGCATTGGCGTCCAGTCCGGGGTCTCCGTTGAATTCCTCATGGACTTTCTTCATCACGTCGTACAGCGGGGTTGCGCCCTCTTCGGTCATGGTGTAAATGGAGATTTCTGCCAAAATGGAAACCCGATGGTTGGCACCAACTACAAGCTTTGTCTTCTTTTCGTCCAAAGATTCCAAAATTGCCCCTCCGCGTGAGGGTTTTAGTACTCTGTAAAGACCAGGCTTGCCTGAAATGGTGGCTATTTCGTTGAATTTCATGTTTCTTGTTGGTTAAGGCCTGCAAATATAAGACATCCCGTCGAATGCCCAAGAATCAGCCAAGTGCCTCATAATATTCTGATATTTCGGCCTCGAAAAACTTAATCAGCTCTTCCTTTCCTTCTCTTTTGTTGGCGGACGTAATAAAATACTGGGGTTCTTCCCCGAAAATCTCCTTTGCCGCATCCAGAAATCTTTGAATGCTGACCTTGGTTTTTTCCAACCCGAGCTTATCTGCTTTGGTAAAAGCCAAGACAAAGGGAACATCATGTTCACCACACCAAGTGATAAACTCCAAATCAATCTTCTGCGGCTCCAGCCTGCTGTCGATCAAGACCATCACGGCAATTAGATTGTCGCGGTTGGTCAGATAACCTCGGATCATCTTTTCCCAAGATGACTTTGTTGACTTGCTGACGACCGCATAGCCGTACCCAGGCAAATCGACCATGTACCACCTGCCATCTATTTCAAAATGGTTGATGAGCTGGGTCTTGCCTGGCTTGCCGGATGTCTTGGCGAGGTCCTTGACACCCGCCAGCATATTGATCAGGGAACTCTTGCCGACATTTGATCTGCCGATGAATGCGATCTCGGGTTTATCCGTTTTAGGGCATTTGGTATAATCGGAGTTGCTGACGGAAAAAATGGCTTTCTTGATCATGGCACTTTTGTTTGAGGTCCAAAGGTACGGCTTTTGGCCAGAAATCCCCCTTCGGCCCCAGTCCCAAAGAAATCCTTGTGATTTGCCATAATCGCCAACAATTTTAGATTGCTCGGGTTTCTTCAGTAATATTGTGCTTCATTTTCAAAGATTCATGGCAGTAGTACCCTACAAAGACAAGCAGGAAGGCAAAAAGGAACAAGTAGCCGAGATGTTCAACAACATCAGCAAAAAGTATGATTTTTTGAACCACTTTCTAAGTTTGGGCATCGACATTACCTGGCGGAAGAAAGCAGTCAAAATGCTCGCTGCCGACAAGCCCAAGCTTATATTGGACATTGCGACTGGGACGGGGGATTTTGCCATTGAGGCCTTGGCCCTCAATCCCGACAAAATCATCGGTGTGGACATCTCGGAAGGCATGCTTGCTGAGGGAAGGAAAAAACTCAAAAAGCGAAAACTCGACGACCGAATCGAGCTGCAGACAGGAGATTCGGAAAGGTTGCTTTTTGAGGATAATAAATTTGATGCCGTGATCGTTTCCTTCGGTGTCAGGAATTTTGAAAATCTGGAAAAAGGACTCAGGGATATGTACCGGGTGCTCAAGCCTGGAGGAAAGACGGTAATCGTGGAGTTTTCCAAGCCCAAAAAATTCCCGATGAAGCAAGGATATAACTTTTATTTCAAATATATTCTGCCTCAAATCGGGAAGATTGTCTCCAAAGACAATGCGGCCTATACTTACCTACCCGAATCCGTCCAAGCTTTCCCGGATGGAGAAGATTTCCTGGCAGTATTGAAAAAAGTCGGCTTTAAAAACACGCAATGCAAACCGCTCACTTTCGGCATCAGTTCCATCTATATCGGGCAAAAATAAGCCTTGTCCTCCTGTTCACCCTGCTTTTGACCGTCCCGACGTTGGGGCAGGCAAGGTATGGGGAAATCAGCAAGGCGGGACAGGACGACAAGTTGGTTTCCTATGGGTTTTTTCTGGCGACGCATACCAACTACTGGCGATTGAAATATTCAGACGCCTTTTTGGACCCCAACAATACAGAGCTAAGGGATATCCAAAGCATCGTCCCGGTCTACACCGCTGGCTTTTCCTTGGGATTCTTAGTGACCTTCCGCCTGCACGACCAGGCAAACATCCTCTTCACGCCGAAAGTAGGCTTTTACGAGTTTCGAACCGATGTGAACACATTTTCAGTCTCCCAGCCAGGAAATGGTGAGAATAACTTTCTGCGCAACACCGAAACCTACGTCAACGAGGCCACCATGGTCGAATTCCCCCTGCTATTCAAATACAAAGCACAACGCTTCAATAATACCCGCATGTTCTTCACTGGAGGGGGTTCCTACATGTTCCGAACCAAAGAACAGGAGGAAGCCGATATCGAGGACATCGCCACTTTGGGCCGAGACGTTACCGTCGATTTGGGTCTGGGTTTTGACTTTTATTTCAAATATTTCAAATTCTCCCCAGAAGTACGCTTTTCCCATGGCCTGCTGAATATGTACAGGGCCGAGGCTACCAATCCTGCTTTCCGTGATGCAATTTCAGAAATGCGGCGCAAATCCATCACCTTGTACCTCCACTTTCAGTAATATCAACTTGCCAATAGGTCATTGACGACCACCGATGCACAGGCACAGCCGAATGCAGCGGGCAAGAATGACATTGTACCATAAGCTGATTTTTTGAAATTACGCCCATCAGTCATCATCAGGCTTTCCCGGATCACAAGTTCAGAGGAAAACACCGCTTTGAATCCCTTCGAAATCTGCTTTTTTTTCAGGCGCTTGCGCACCATCTTGGCAAACCTGCAATGGTACGTTTCGGATATATCGCCGATCTTGATTTGCGTGGGGTCTACTTTGCCACCCGCGCCCATCGAACTCACCAAAGGAAATCCCCGCTTGAGTGCCCCATCGATCAGGTGCAACTTAGGCGTGAAGCTGTCAATGCAATCGACGACAAAGTCATAGTGGTTTTCAGCCAACAGTGCTGTCATATCATGGGGCATAAGAAACTCCCGGATGACATGGATCTTGAGGTTTGGATTGATGCTGAGGAGGCGTTCTTCCATCCATTCGACTTTGGCCTGACCCACATTTTTTTGGGTCGCAGGAAGCTGTCGGTTGCAGTTGCTGATGTCAACGATATCGCCATCGATGATGGTCATTTCGCCGATGCCTGCCCGGCATATAAACTCCGCGGCAAACGAACCCACGCCACCCATGCCTACGACAAGCACGTGTTTTTTGGCCAATTTCTCCAATCCCGCACGACCGACAATCAATTCCGTCCGCGACAGCCAAGCAAATTCATCCATGTATTTTTCGACTTGAAATCCTGTTCCAATTTCCCAATGCGACTTCCCGTAGCCGCTCGATTGGAAGGCCCAAAATTAAGGAAGCCTGCCGATATATGGTTTCAATCGGAAGGCCTGAATCATCCGTCTCGAAAAATACTTTGTCCAGTGGACAGATTTTGAGCCAGGCTTGGGCCTGGGTACCTGCGACGAGGATATGCTTGCCAAAAGAAAAATACACCGGTTGGCCGAGGAGACTTTTTCCGGCATCCGGATGAAGATTGAATCCATGCCAAATGATGGGCTGGGAATGCTTTTTCAGGAATTCCTGCAAAAGATGAAGCCCTTTGACACAATGCAGGATGATGGGCAAACCTAGGGATTTTGCCAAAGCAGCCTGTGCTTCAAAGGCAGCTTTTTGAATCGCCAATCCCGGACCTCTGATCCCGTCAAAGCCGCATTCCCCGACGGCAACGATGCGCGGATCCTCGAGTTTTTTGGTCAATATCTCAAGCGCTTTCTCCCAATTTCCATTTAAATACCAAGGATGCAAACCCATGGAATAGATCCCCGTCGATGGGCTTTCCGGTATTCCCAAATTCAGTATACCCAAGGACTTCCCCGGGGTGTGGGTATGAAAATCAGGTAAATCGATCATCTTCAATGGTTCAGTTTTTGGATGATTTTGAAAAAAATGGAAATACCCGTGGGAATCAACTGATCCGGAAAATCAAAATTCGGCTCATGCAATTGGGGCTGTTCCAAACCAGAACCCAAGCCAAACAACATCGACTTCGCGTAATCCGAGAATAATCCAAAATCCTCAGACCAACGGAAGGGAACGGCCACTTCCTTCAAGTCCAAATTCAAATCCTCGGCTACCTGCCTGAGGATTTCAAATCCCTCGGGATGGTTATGGCTCGCGGCAAAATCCTCTTGGTACCTAAACTCTATCCCCAGCCCGTATTTTCCGGCAATTTCAGAAGACTTCATTTCCGCCACCGCAACAAGCCTTGCCTTCACCGCATTGTCAAATGCCCGCATCGTTGCCCGAACTACCGCCTCGCCCGGCGTGGTTCCAAAGGCAATTTGACCCAATTCGGCATGGATAACCGTCACCAGGGTAAAATCTTCAAAATCCTTTGGCAGCTTTTCCAACATTTTAATGATTTCAGCCATGGCTTGGGCGGGACTGTTGCCAGCTTCAGGATGCGCCGAGTGGGCATTGCGCCCGTGCAGGAAAATACTCATCCCGACCGAGGAAGCCGCAAAACTTCCTGGCTTGGCGACGATTTGGTGGAGGGGAAAGCCCGGAAGATTGTGGAGTGCAAAGGCATAATCGGGTCTTATTTCCGCGAATCTCGGATCCGCCAAAACAGCCCTTGCCCCATCACCGGTCTCCTCGGCTGGTTGGAAAAGCAGCACCACTTTTCCCCGCATCGGCGGACTCTGGTCCAGGTAAAGGCCCAATCCAGACAAGATTGCCATGTGCCCATCATGTCCGCAAACGTGGGATTTGCCGACCATTTCGCTTCTGTATGGAACCTCGCCTTTCTCCAAGATGGGCAAACCGTCCAATTCACAGCGGAACAAGGTCGTCGGCCCTTCCTTTTCCCCTTCCCAAACAAAGGCAAGTCCCGTTCCTCCCAATTTCGGGATGAGTTTCGTGTAAGACATTTGAGCAAAAAATGCACTTATCCGTTGGGCGGTTGCTGACTCCTCGCCGGACAATTCCGGGAAGCGGTGGAGTTCCTGCCGGAGGGCAATCAATTGGGAAAGGGAACGCGGCATAACTGGCATGGAGATTTGGGATTTTGGCAAAATTAATCCAATAAGATTCAATTCAGGAAAAAATGGGTTTTTGGCCGACCAACTTCAATCGTATTTCTTCCAAAGGCAAAAAACTGGCTTTCAAGCTGTAAAGAGGTCAGGCAAGCCTGCAGGCAAAGCCTCTCGAAAGCTCCATCGAATTTCTTTTTTTCATTCGGTTTTACTAGTTTCAAATCAACTTATTCATCTCGCAAACAAGATTCACATGAAATTTTCCACTCGGATCGGCATCTGCTGCCTGGTCATTTCTATCGTCTTGATGCAGACTTCCTGCGAAGAAAACTGCAAAGAAACCCTGTTTGAGTTGAAGGAAATCGAGGCCTTCCCAAGAACCCTCGATCCAGCAAATACCGGAAATGCGCTTTGGCTAAACAGTGCAGGGCTCTCCATCGATAGACTGCTGGTGAAGCTGGAATTTACCAAACCTGTGCAGGTTTTCTTTACCGCAAATCCCAACTGCCCCGTCGTATTTGAAAACAATAATCCCGTGTCGGAACTTACCTTGCTGAGCAATCAGGATTTCGATACCGAGCATCCGGCAGGTACGGACCTGTCAGAAATCATTGCCTTTACAGACCTGAAGGCCTTAATGTCCAAGGAAGTCTTCATGGAGGAAATCCTGAATCAAACTAACATCAGCAGCTACTATTTCACTTTTTCGAGGCGCCCGGCAGAAGCAAAAATGCACTCACTCCTCATGGAACTGCGGCTAGCAGATGGGAAAGTGATCAAGACACCTGCTATTTTGGTGAACTTGGTGCCATGATGTAGCGGTTTTTTGGAGTCGCTGGGATAAAAATCCTACCTTTATTTTTGATGATCCAAAAAGTCAACCTATGAAACGTGTTTTTGCGCATGGCATGGTGGGAATGCTGCTCCTTGGCGGCTTTTCCTGTACCAAGCCCAGCGGCCAAACCCAGCTTTTTTCGCTGATTGAAGATACCGAAGGCTTGGAAGGCAAAGCCGAATACAAATCGTCTCCCTTCGTTACGGCTGGGGACAGGGTCTATATGGTGGGCCATCAAGACGGCAGCTTTCCCGACCTTGGCTGGCATGTGCAGGGAGAAATGGGCGGGATTTGGAACCATCCCATCAAGCTGATGGATGGCTTTACGGCAGCCATCGGCGTGGATGGCAATTCCTATTGCCTCGACAATGCAGATGCATTTATCAACTATCCCTTTGCCAACAAGCATATTTTCAGCACAGCGGTACCGGATCTGGAAATCCAGCGCTTCCAATTTGCACCGGACGGAAAACAAGGACTGGTGGTCGAGTTTTCCATCGTCAACACGGGATCAAGTCCAAAAACAATCGGGTTTGAATTTACGGGCCATACCGACCTGATGCCCGTTTGGCTCGGGGAAAGGCTCAACCTGGAAGATCACCCCGATCAGTTGGTTTTTGATGAAGCGTCCAATGCCTGGATCGGAAAGGATCAGGGAAATGAATGGTGGGTGATGTTTGGCGGAGATCGTCCGGCAAAATACACCGAGGGCCCCTCTGCGACTTGTGACTATCAGCCCCAAGGCAAAGGTACTGCAGGTAGATTGGGCTATGAATTAACGCTTGAACCACAAGAAGCGCAACACCTCCGGTTTTTTATCGCAGGATCCTATAAAAACAAGGCTGAGCTGGAATCCACGCTCGCTGACCTAAAAGCAAATGCGGAACTGGACCTTTTGGCAAAAAGAAAGTACTACGAAACGATCGCTGCCACCGCAAAAGTCAGCATCCCGGACAAAGATCTTGAAAAGGCTTTCGAATGGGTTAAGTACAATACCGAATGGCTGGTGCGCGATGTACCGGAAATCGGCCGAGGATTGGCGGCAGGCATGCCCGACTATCCTTGGTGGTTTGGTGTGGACAATGAATATACACTCAAAGGCGCGATCGCGACAGGACGCAAAGACCTGGTCTACTCGACCATCGACCTTATCCACAAACTCTCCGAAGCCAACGGCAACGGACGCATCATGCATGAGACGAGTACCAATGGGGTGGTTTTCAACCCCGGCAACATCAACGAAACACCCCAATTCACTTCCTTGATTTGGTGGGTGTACCAGTGGACAGGAGATCGGGAATTTTTGGAAAAATATTTCCCTACGATCCAAAAGGGGCTCCAATGGCTGATGGACGAAAATGACAAAGACGGCAACCTTTTCCCCGACGGTTATGGCATGATGGAAATCCATGGCCTTGCCTCCGAAATGGTCGACGTGGCTGTCTATACCCAAAAAGCTTTCGCGGATGCGGCGCAGATCGCAGCGGTAGTGGGAAAACCAGAGCTCGCAAAAGAATACCAAGCTTTGGCAGATCGGTTGAAACAGAAAATCAATGAAGAATTCTGGGTGGAGGATTTCAATGGATTTGCGGATTTCATCGGGACACCGGAAGAAGCGCTGCATTTGATCGATGCCGCGATTGTGCGGGCCGATACACTCAATAAGCCTTGGGCAGTCGAGGAACTCAAGGCAAGCCGATCCAAAATTGCGACTTACCCCAAAGACCAAAAACGGGGATTCGTGGTATTCCACAATTGGGTGGTCAATACGCCCATGGAAATGGGTATAGCGGATACAGATAAAGCAATCCGCGCATTGGACAAAGCCAAGCGGTTTACCAACCCATTTGGGGTTTATGTCACGGGTATTGACCGGGACGAAGCCGCAGCAAGTGAAGACGGCTCCTTTGCTGGAAGCAAGGTATTTTCCTACACAGGTGCTGTCATGACCTTACCGACGGGAGTATTGACAATTGGTGAAAACAACTACGGGCGTCCGGATGAGGCCTTATCCTACCTACAGCGGATGACAAAGTCTTTTAGCTTTGCTTTGCCAGGATCGATTTACGAAGTGTCGCCGGACTATGGCATGATGGCACAGGCATGGAATCTCTACAGCTATGGTGTCCCGATTGTATACCAGTTTTTTGGTATCAAGCCCGATGCCGGCAACAAAGTCGTCTACATCCGTCCCCAAATGCCGAGCACTTGGCAGGAAGCCTCCATCGAAAAAGTCCTTGTCGGCGACAATGAGATCAATCTCCTTTACACCAACAAAGATGGCGTTTTGGCGATCGAGGTCAGCCAAAGCCAATCCAAATGGGGCATTTCGGTTGAGTTTCCCGAGGAATTTTCCAAAGTAAGAATCCTCGGTAAGGAAATCTCTTCAGATACACAGGATGGCTACCGACGGGTTCTCATGAGCGGCAAAAAAATGAGAGTGGAAGCGCAGAAATAAAACTATTTTCCAACTTTCTCACTTATCGAAGGGCGTACACGTTGACCTGCAACTTGGTCGCGCTCGCGGAAGACATTAACTTCGCAAAAACAGCTCGACAACAATTGCCCGATGAAAAACATACTTGAAGAGAAAAAGCCTTCGACTTTTACGAAATCTGACATTTTGGTTGAGATCTTGGCGATTGGAGCCTTGGTGATGTTGTGGGCCGAGACCTACTATTTCCAGCATCTTGGCGCAGAATTGGTTCCCAAGGATTACACCTTCTTGGAGTCACCAAATGAGTTTTGGGCAAGCCAAATGACCTACTCGATTCCATTTATCGCAACCCTTATTTACATAGGATTGACTATTTACAATAAAAAGCGAAAACATAACGAGTACGAATACGAGTTCAATCCAGAAAAAAGTGCCGCGGTTCTACGCATCAACCAACGTCTATGGCGCTGGCTAAAGCTGAACTTGATTTTGGTGCTGCTGATCATAGAATATTTCTCTTTTCATACCGGGTCGTCAGCGGGAGATGGCATTTCCATTTGGTTTATCCTGATTTTTCCGCTACTGATCTTCGGTCCTGTGGTCTACTTTTTTGTGGCATATTCCCGCGAGCAGTTGCAGTAACTTAATCTTCCTAATTGGGGAAATCAATCTTTCCCATCAAACTGATAAAAAGGTTTTTCATAGATCGGTATTCGAAAGGCTTGGCGCAAATTCGCTGGACAGGCGTCCACATCTGTGTCGTTCTGTGAAATCTGTGGTTTATTGCTTTACCAAAGATGGCACAGATTTTCACAGATGGGAATCTTTGACTTGTCAGGTTTGATTTCATTCGAGGAGAACGAACGACTCAGTGATCCGAATTTGCATGCTTCGGATAATGAACTTCGGATGATGCTACAGATTGAACCAGTAGTTGAGCTTCATGACCAACGCGCGTTGCTTTGAAGCAAAAGTATCGGGGAAAAAGTTGTCGGTATAGACCAAAAACAAGTCAGACACAGGAGCATACCGCCATTGCAGGCGTGTATTGATGTTGATATTGTCGATTTGGTTGTTGTATTGGATAAAGGTCGTCCAGAACAAACTCCTTGTGAAGGTCAAGTCGATTCTTGGGCCCACCAAGACCAAATCAGCATTGTTCTGCGGCTCCGGAAGTCGGATATTGTTGTAGCTAAAGTTCATCGAAATATTGGCCAAATAACCCAATCGCCAACTCATCGTGCCCTGTACCCCCTTTAGCGTTCCGGTAAAATACTCCCCGGCATTGGCGATCAAAGTCACAAAAACTTTCTTCCTGGGATTGGAAAAATACCGCAAGGTCGCAAAAGTATTCCTGTAGTCAGTCCCTGCCTCCAAAGGAACCCCTCCCGTGCGCGTGGGGTCAAAGGAGGCAAACAGATAGGTATATCTGTTACTTACGCCAACCGAGAGCTGCGCCAATGATTGGAACCTTACGTCATAAACCAAGCTGTGCAACTCATCGGTGGTGCCCAAGCGCTCGTTCCAAAGAAACTCCGTTTCAATGGCTGGTCCATGCCGGTTGATCAACTTGGAGCGGGGAAAAAATCGGTAAGCGAAATCGCCAAATACGCGCTTGTAGTCGTTTCTTGGCGTGAAACCGACTTCCGGATTATAATTCTCGCCGACATCGGAAAAAGCGGCTGCAGCCCTGATATGGGTCTTTTCGTAGGCCAATTGTCCGTGGGCGACATCGGAGTTGCTCGGATTCTCGTGATCAAAGCTCTTGTGGTAATAAAATTTTCCCTGCCAAGTATTGTCCTTCGAAGCCAAGTTGTAGTCGATGCCCGCGACGCGATTGTATTTGGTCGGATCAAACAAGGGGATATCCACTTTTTCATTGAGCGTTTCCCGGTTGATAAAGATCAGGCCAATATTGGACCGTGAGAATACCTTGCGCTGAATGGCCGCGACCGCAAAATTCTTTCCTACGATTCCCCTTTGTTCGTCGTTTGCGGTCTGCATATTCATCGCGCCGATCCGCCAATTTTCATCCAGTTTCCCACTTAACCTCCCACCAAAGAGAATCTGGTTTTGCACATTCTGTCCCGTGGTGGTATCCACATCTACGCCGATACGACGCGAGAAGAAGGGCCGAACATTTCTTGATCCAAAATCCGCAAATAGATCCGCGTTTTCTAGGAAAAACTGGCGGCGCTCCGGAAAGAAAATCTCAAAACGCTCCAAATTCGTGACCTGTTCATCGACCTCGACTTGTGAAAAATCAGGGTTGACGGTCAGATCCATATTGAGTGCAGGACCGACCCCGATTTTGGCATCCCCACCAATTGCGGGTCTAGGGGGGTTGTTGATACCCTCTAGGTTGTTTTGGCTAGTCGCCATCGCCACATAGGGAATCAGCGAGAGGTTGGCTCCGGGTTTTTTGATCGGCTCCGAGAAAATCAGCTTCCGCAAATAGGCCAAATTGATCACATTGAAATTGCGGGGAATTGGGCTCCAGGTACTGCGCTCGTTGTATTTGGAGTCAATGCGGTAGAAGTTGACATTCCAGTTCATCGCGCCGTCGTTGAACCGCAAGGTCGACAGTGGTATGGCAATCTCAGCAATCCAATGGTCCTCGTAGATCTTAGCTTCAGAATACCATTTGTTGTCCCAAGCCAGATTCAAATCCGTCGACATCATGCCGCCGTTGGCGATGAGCGATTCGCGCTGTACGCCATAGGGGTTGATTCCAAACTGAAACGCCGAGGTATAGTCATTGAAGGTATCAAAGACAAAGCTGACGCCGTCATTTTGCTCACCGCGGTAGTCCCTGCGCAGGGAAGTGCTCACATATTCGTTCGGCGCCCTCGGTCCCAGATTTTGCATGACCGCCGCGATGTAGATGAACTTGTCGTCGAAAACGATCCTGACTTTGGTTTGGGCTTGGGCAAGTGAGGTATCGGAAGGAAAAAACTGTTGAAAATTGGTCGCCCAATCTCCACCTTGCCATACGGCTTCTTCCAGGACGCCGTCAAGCTTGATTTCCTCCTTGACCTTGTCGGCAATCAGCCCTGGTAACGCCTCCCGTTGCGAAAAGGCTCCAAAGCAAAACATTTGAAACAGAAACCCAAGCAAGAGAAATTTCTTCATAAACTACCGCGGACCGAAACAAAATAAAGTGATGGAAAAAGCGTTTGTGGGTTGATTTATACCATCGGAAAAAAACGGCTTTTCAAGGCATTTTTTGGGTCAGGCCTTTGCCGCGCCAAGTACGGCAAGGGATCGCCAAATCTTCTCTTTCAAACTTGCATCATGTAAAACAAGTTCCCTTTGGAAAAAACGGTCCCAAATAGGCCCAGTCATTTTTCATCTTCCAAAATCTCCCGATTTTTCAACCAAATCCACCAAGAGATGCCTATTCGACGTTTCCTTTCATTGAGCTTTTTTTCCCTTTTGGTCGGCCTCCCGCCTTTTGCGCAGGTTCAGTTTTTCAACAAATACTTCTATGAAATCAAGGATACTGCTACCTATGAACCCCATTTTTTTGCAACGGTAGCCGAGGACAGTACCCAACTTGTCAAAGAATTTTTCAAAATGGACAGCACGATCGCGATGCGACGCGTGGATATTTTGGGCGAAAAAAAGGAATCCTTATCAACCAAATGGACCTACTTTGATGTGGCCGGATGGGTGAGTAGGGAAACGGACAAGACCTACCTGCCTCGTGATAGCACTCGCCACACCTACTTCAATCCTAATGGAACGGTCAAGGAAACGAGACTGATCGTCAACAACTACATCATTTCCCAAAGGTATTTTGACGAATCCGGCCAAGAAAGGTCCGTCAACATCACCGATGCCGAACCCCAAGGAGGCATTGACGCTTGGTACGAATTTCTCCGTCGCAACCTGCGCTATCCAGAAACGCTCTTGGGAGACGATTTGGCGGGTACGGTGCGTATAGCGCTGGAACTGGACAGCACAGGGAATGTCTACTCATTTGAAGTGATGAATCCGGAAAACGTCCATTCCGAGTTCCAAAAAGAGGCGCTTCGGGTCGTCAAATCCTTCGTCGCCAAACCTTGGCAAGCCCGCAGGGAAAACGGTATTCCGACAGAAGCCAGCTTTATTTTACCAATCGTATTCAAAATTGCCGAGGACTATTGAAAAGCGCTAGGTTCCGTCAATCCTAAATGCGGAAATTGCGGTCGATACTCTTGGATTTTTCCTAATTTCAAATGAAAATCCATTTAACCCCATTTTCATGGCCGATCAATCCATCAATAGAAGAGAATTCCTTGGCAAGACGATTGGCTTGGCTGGAGTATCGGTTTTCGCACCATCTGTTTCCTCCGGGGCTAAACCTAAAAATCCCATTCGACCTGAATCCGCCCCTGTAGTCCTTAAGAACGTTCTTTTGGAAACGGGCTTTATCAGGGATGAAATCGAGGTAGTGGGTACCAAAACACGCCTATTTACCCTAAAGCTGGAAAACGGCGTAATCACAGAAATACTGCCTCAAGCAGCTACATCAACCGGGACCGACGCAAAAGGATTGCTCATGCTACCTGCCATGAAGGACATGCATATCCACTTGGACAAGACCTACTACGGCGGTCCCTGGAAAGCCCGGGAAAGCAAATACAAAACCGTAAAGGAACTCATCGAGCATGAGAAAAAGGTCATCCCCGAGCTGCTTCCCTATTCGACCGAGCGTGCCGAGAAGCTCATCGAGCTGTTGCAATCCAAGGGTACCAATTTTGCGAGAAGCCATGTCAATATCGAACCAACCTCACAGCTCAATTCTCTGACAAACCTGTACAAAGCCCTCGACCACAAAAAGGGCAGCTTTGAAACCGAACTCGTGGCCTTCCCCCAGCATGGGGTGTTTTACTCTGGTTCGCAGGAACTCATGAAAGAAGCTGCGCAAATGGACATCGATTTTATCGGAGGCGTGGATCCGTATTCCCTCGATGGGAATATCGAGAAAACAATGGACTTCACGATCCAGTTGGCGCTAGACTATGGAAAAGGCCTCGATATCCATCTGCACGAATCGGGCGAATCTGGGCTGCTTACCCTGCAATACCTCGTCAAAAAAGTCCTCGAAAATCCCCAACTGAAAGGCAAAAGCTATTTGAGCCACTGCTTCGTCTTAGGTGCCTTGGATGCCAAGACACTGCAGGCGACCTGTGAGGCACTCGCCGAAGCTGAAATCGGCATCACGACAACCGTACCAATCGGATACAACGTGATGCCCATACCTACCTTGATGAACCATGGTATCAAAGTGATGGCGGGGACTGACTGCGTGACCGACCATTGGCAGCCATTTGGTACGGGCAGCATGCTGGACAAGGCCAAAACGATGGCCGAACTCTACCGCTACAACCACGAATTTGGCCTTTCCAGAGCCTTGGGGATCGGTACCAAGGGCCTACTTCCATTGGATAAAGAAGGAAACCAAGTTTGGCCAAAAGTAGGAGACGAGGCGAGCTTCACCTTGGTCGATGCCAGCTGTTCCGCGGAGACTGTAGCCAGATTGAGACCTGTGGAGCAACTTTACCACAGGGGAATATTGGTGTTCGAGCGCACTGACTTGAAATGCTGACAGCATAGGAATCAACCAATTTAGCCAAAAAGGAATGCGGTGATGGCAAAGAAAGTGATCCCCTATCCCGAACCCAAAATCCAAGTTCCCAAATTTGAGGAGGAAGCGGGATTCTACATCACGCCGCAGCGCTCGGCGGTCATGTCCCGGATCAAGGGAAAAAACACCCAACCCGAAAAACTCCTCCGCAGGGCCCTATGGCATGCAGGCGTCCGGTTTCGCAGCAATAAGAAGAATCTACCCGGCAAGCCCGACATCAGCTTTATCAAGTACCGCTTGGTCGTTTTTGTGGATGGATCATTTTGGCACGGCTATGATTGGGAAAACAGAAAGGACAGCATCCACTCCAACCGTGACTTTTGGATTCCCAAAATCGAAAGAAATATGCAGCGGGATCGTGAGATCAATATATTCTACAAAAACCACGGTTGGAAAGTCCTGCGGTTTTGGGATTTTGAGGTCAAAAAGGAACTCGGCAGCTGTATCAGCAAAGTGATGGAGGCGATGGGAATTTGATTCCTTCAGTTTCCCATCAGATTCCATTTTTGAATCCGCGAGATTTCCTCTATTTTTCAATCTATTCGCATCGCGTATGTTTCAAGACCGATTTTATACCTCCTTGTATCTCCTTGTCCTTTCGGGGCTGTTTGGAATTTTGTTGGTCGCCAACAAATCCAAAACCCAAGTTTCCTTTGAGGCTTATACCCAAAATATCCCCGACTCTAAAGCTTCTTTCGGTCTAGTGCCAATACCTGGCGGCACTTTCCAAATGGGCACCAACAAAGGCAATCCCGACGAAATGCCTGCCCATGCAGTAGAAGTTTCCCCTTTTTGGATGGGAACCCACGAGATCACCTGGGATATCTTCGAATTGTTTTTGGACAAAAACTACGAGTTGGCGATCGCCGAAAAGCCACTCCCGACCCAAGTCGACGGATTGACCAGACCGAGCATTCCCTACTTGGACATGACCGCCGGCATGGGCAAGGAAGGCAAGCCCGCCATCGGAATGACCCATTACGGCGCCCTGCAATTTTGCAAATGGCTCTATGTCAAGACTGGAATCTTCTACCGCCTACCCACCGAAGCGGAATGGGAATATGCCTGCCGCGCGGGCAGCGAGACCGCCTACTTCTTTGGCAACAGTGAAAAAGCACTGGGCGACTATGCCTGGTATGGCGCCAACAGCGGCGGAAGTACCAAACCCATCGGACAGAAAAAACCCAACCCTTGGGGCCTATACGATATCCTCGGAAATGTCATGGAATGGACTTCGGACCAATATGACCCCAACCTCTACAAGCAGCGCGCTTCGCAAACCCTGAAAGACCCCGTCGTCCCCATCGCCAAGCTTTATCCGGGTGCCATCCGGGGTGGACATTACAAAAGCCCAGCCGCAGAACTTCGTTCCAGCCAAAGGATTGCCTCCAAAGCCGAATGGAAACGCATTGATCCACAGATTCCAAAAAGTCAGTGGTGGTTTCCCGAAGCGCCGTTTTTGGGCATTCGGGTCGTGCGACCGCTCAATCCTCCATCGCCCGATGAAATCATGGCCTATTACAACCAAACTCCTATCGCAGATTATTGACAACCTAAAACGATATACCCATGAAAAACCTTTCAAACCGCCGAGACTTTCTCAAAACATCCGCCCTAGTGGCAGGCGGCCTTGCTTTGCAGCCTTTCAGTATGCCCCAAGCCTACGCGGCAGGTGCTGATGTCATCAAGATCGCCGTCATCGGCTGTGGCGGACGCGGCACGGGCGCTGTATTCCAAGCCTTTGACACCGGCCACAACATCCAACTGGTCGCCATGGCGGACGCCTTCCGCGACCGGATCGACAAGAGCTACAAACCCATTTTTGACAAATATGGGGCAGAAAAAGTCAACGTCCCCGAAGACAGGAAATTCGTAGGCTTCGAAGGCTATAAGGAAGCCATCAAGCTCGCTGATGTGGTTATCCTCGCAGCGCCTCCCGGATTTAGGCCGGATCATTTTGAAGAGGCGGTAAAGCAGGGCAAACAGATTTTCATGGAAAAACCCGTAGCCACCGACTCTGCCGGCATCCGCAAGGTATTGGCCGCGGCAGAAGAGGCCAAGCGCAAAAAATTGAACGTTGTTGTCGGTCTCCAAAGGCACTACCAGTCCAATTACCGCGAAACCATCAAACAGATCCACGACGGCAAAATCGGTGACATCATCGGCGGACAGGTGTACTGGAACGATGGTGGCGTTTGGGTCAACGCCCGTCAACCCGGACAAACCGAGATGGAATACCAAATGCGCAATTGGTACTATTTCAACTGGCTGTGTGGAGACCATATCGTGGAGCAGCACGTCCACAACCTCGACGTGGCCAACTGGGTGAAGCAAAGCTATCCGGTCAAGGCATATGGTACCGGCGGACGTCAGGTCCGTACCGGCAAAGACCACGGCGAAATTTTTGACCACCATTCCGTGACCTTTACCTATGCAGACGACACGGTGATCTTCAGCGAATGCCGTCACTTCCCCGGCGCCGCCAACCGTGTGGATGAATCTTTCCAAGGCACCACAGGCAAAGCTTACCTCAGCGCCGGCAACCATGGCGAGTTGACAAGCTGGAAGGGCAAAAGCCTCTACTCCCACAACAGGGACAACAACCCCAATCCCTACCAAGTCGAGCACGATGAGCTTTTTGCCGCGATCGTCAAGGGCGAATATAAATTTGCCGATGCGGAAAATGCCGCCAAAAGCACCATGACAGCCATCCTCGGCCGCTATGCCACCTATACCGGAAAAGTCGTCACCTGGGACGAAGCCCTCAATGCCGACATCAACCTGATGCCGACCACACTTGCTTGGGATGCGATGCCAAAAGTCCTGCCCAATGCCGACGGTTTCTATCCATTCGCTATTCCCGGTAAAACCCAACTCGTATGAACAGGAGAAATTTTGTCAAAAACGTAGGCCTGGCAAGCGCGGCCACCTTGGGCACCATCAGCCCCTTGGCCGCGGCCCACTTCAACAAGGCCGGTGAAACCTTCCACCTCGACTATGCCCCGCATTTCGGGATGTTCAAGGCCCATGCAGGCGACGGACTTGTCGCCCAACTGGAGTACATGCATGCGCAGGGTTTCCGTTCCTTGGAGGACAATGGCCTCCTTGGGCGATCCGTGGAAGACCAGAATCTGATCGGAAAAACACTCGAGCGCCTCGGTATGCGGATGGGTGTCTTTGTGATCGACGGCGGGGACAACTGGAAAATCTCCCTGACCACGGGCAAGAAGGAATTTGTTGATACTTTCGTCGCCACCTGCAAAAAGTCCGTCGAAGCCGCCAAGCGCGTCAATGCCAAATGGGCCACGGTCGTCCCGGGATTTTTCGAGCGTAGGCTGCCCATCGGTATCCAAACCTCCAACGTCATCGAAGCACTGAAGCGCGGGGCAGAAATCCTCGAGCCTGCCGGACTGGTTATGGTCCTCGAGCCACTTTCCGATACGCCTGAGCTGTTTCTCAGGCATTCCGACCAAACGCACGCCATCTGCAAGGCGGTGGCGAGCCCTTCCTGCAAAATCCTCTACGACATCTACCACATGCAGCGCAATGAAGGCAACATCATCAACATGATGGAGGCCTGCTGGGACGAAATCGCCTATATCCAAATCGGTGACAACCCCGGCCGCAAGGAACCCGGCACCGGCGAGATCAACTACCTCAATGTCTTCAAATGGCTGGATGAAAAAGGTTTCAAAGGCGTCTGCGGCATGGAACACGGCAATGCCAAACCCGGCAAAGAAGGAGAGCTTGCACTCATCGAGGCATATCGGAAGGCGGATGCGTTTAAGTGAGCAGGTATTAATTCGTTCCGATTGATAATTCTGGGAAACGCCTATCTTACCAAGTTGAACTATTTGGCAATTTCAAGAGTGTTTTGCCCTATTTCACAAGTACCTAATGACCATATGATTGATTAGCGACTGACAAATTTCTGGAACTGTATTGGATTGCAGGGTTGGGTGGATGATTGGCTGGAAATCGTTCATTTGATTCAAAAAACTTGCGCGAACGATTGGCTAAACTGCGTTTTAATGCAGTTTAGGTTTTGTTGTAGTTAGTTTTACTTCAGTTCTAAGCTTCCCTTTGTCCGCAAAACCTATCAATTCTATGGTACCGGATTCCATTTCAGTCATTATCCAGCTCAGAGGTTTTAATTTGACAATCTCAATTAATTCGGGCGTATTTGATGGTAATAGACAAAGAGTCATTCCTTGTCCTTTTTCATTCACGCGAATTAGATAAATTCCTAACTCTGTTTTCAAGTCAATTTCATCAAAGAAAGCATTGTTAAGTGCTTCAATTTCCGGTTGAGATCTAAATTTCAGTAGAAACCTGAACGGGTCATCCCAATCTTTCCGATCAGGAAAGTCTAAAGCTCCCGATTCAAGTAAATGCATTGATACTTCATTACCCAAGGCCAAAGATTCAAGCGAATAAGTGTCAAATTCAATGTAATTCAGCCAAATATTCTGTTCACGTGGTTTAGGTTCTTCGATACCCCTTAGTTTATCAAAAAGATGTTTCCCATATGCAACAGGAACATAGAAGAGCATAAGGAAACCTTTGATTACTTCCCATATTTTTAGCCATGGGCTGTATTTGTAAAAGCCTTCAGTTACTTCAAATTCCATTTTGTCTAATTGACTACAACGTTTTGGGTTTATGACGGCTGCGGGTTTCGAAGCCGCGTCCTGTCCCCGAAACCAAACGTTGAACGAAGATAACACTTATAGCTTACACGTCACCGCGCTATTGCAGAAGCATTTTGTTGCCAGCCGTAGGCTACCGGGTTGTTCGCCTAGCTAGTGCTCTAAAACTAGAAAAGAAATAATGTCTTAACAATTTTGGTTCTCATCCGCAGGTATTCTTTCTTGATCATTGGTGAGGTTTGTCGTATACCTGTGTTGCAAAATATGCCAACTGTCATTTTTTGATTTGGGAAATAAAAAAGATCTGTTGTCGTTCCGATACCTCTACCTGAATGTCCAATCAGAAATTTGTATGGAAAGCTTTTGTCGGCCATTAAACCAAGTCCATAATCGGGTTTTTGTTCATCATTCCATTTTGTCATTTGTTCAAGAGTTTCTTTTTTTAAAATACCCCCACTCATGATTGTTTCTAAAAAGTGTGCTGCTTCTTTAATAGGCGCATAGATTCCATCATCTCCAATAAACCAATTTGTTGTCTCAATCGTCTCCATTGTTAAGTCTTCAACATTGCCGTCTTTATCTAGGTCCCCGTAGTGATTAACTAGTTTATTGGGTGGCGTTTCTCTATAGTATGTGTTTTTAAAGCCGTTGATTTGCAATATTTCTTTTCTCAAATAGTTGGTATGCCCTTGTAGAGTTACATGATCCATAATCATCGCAAGTAGCATAAAATTGGTACTGCTATAACGATATTTCGTACCAGGAAAATCTGTTGCTGGATGATTAAAAACATATCTCCTTAATACATTCTCATGAGTTAATGTATCCAGCTTTAGGTTTCCTGACAAATACAATTGGTTCAATTTTGGATCATTCTCATAATTGAATAATCCTGATTGATTTGACAATAGGTGTCGTACGGTGATAATCTCTCCGTTGGGAAGGTTAGAAATAATCCATTCAGGCAAGTATTCGCCTATTTTGCCATCTAACTGTAGTATTCCTTGTTCGACTAGTTTCAGAGTCGCAACAGCATTATACATTTTCCCTATGCTACCAGTTGCAAATATGCTCCCAGCTTCGATTGGCTTTCTGCTTTCTTTGTCTTGAAAGCCTGAAACTCCAATCCATTCATTTCCTTCAGAACTTTTTATATAGACTGCTACCCCAACTAGATGCCCTGCTGTCGCTTTATTGATGCTTTTTTGAATCTTCCTAAGTTTTCTCGACTGTCCATAAGAATCACTTATCGAGATTACAAAGAGCAAAACTGCAAGTAGGATTGTCGTTCCTTTACTTATAAACTCTTGATGTTTCATTGGACTTTCTACCTATGGCTGGCAACGGGATTCAGCTTGGAGACGGCGGGCATTCGAAGCCGATCTCTTCCAGCCTACTCCTAACTTCTTAAAGATACTAAACTTTCTGTTTACTCGGAACCGCCCGCTGTATCCAAGGTGATGTTATGGGCTTTTTTCTTTATAAGTAGACTTTCAAATCGATTAAAGACTTTCTGAAGTATATAATATTCTCCTTCGAAAAGACCGTTCTCAATTTCAATTATTTCACCTTTTGGGTACCTTATTGTTAAATTCATTTCACCGCTTCCTGGAATTGGAAATAATTCTTCCTCTGGATAATTCCGTATATCAACCATTTCAAATAATTGATTGAGTTGATTTAATGTTAAGGTATCCAATTGAAAATTATGTTTTCCTTTGAGGCCAGAGTATAATTCTCCTTCATAAGTCACTAATCCATTTTTGTCAATATGCATATTGAAGAACGGTAATCTTCCTTCGACAGACCCACCGTCTAAATTCAGAGATTCGAATTTATTTGGATTACTTATTGATATCCTTTCATATTTTACAGTATCATTATCACGATTAAATGGTATTAATAGAATATTATTTTTATCAATATATTGAATTATTCCAACGCTTTCTAGGTCCGAATCTTCAAGAATCAATGTGTCATTGTTAATAGAAAAATGAAAAAATCCATAATTGTCCCAAAATGGGTTTGTCATAATAGAATCTTGAACCAAAAAAGTTTGCTCACCATACCAAATTCCATTTAAATTAACTTTAAAGGATTCCTCTTCATTAGTTTCACAGGATATTAGCATTATGCTAAATAATAAAAAGAGTAGATTTTTCATGTTCGTCTAATTGCCCATAACGTTTTGCAGCTACCCGAAGGGCGGGACTTTTACCACAAAACTTGATTTGAAAAACTAATGTTTGATTAACCACAAAACTGTCTTTGGAACACGAACCACCGCCTTTTGGGTAGGTGCTGTTATGCGGTCGGCTTTCTTTTCTCACCATTGTTTCGTCACGTTTTTAAGTTTGTTGTTCTCGAATACAAGTAAAACTCTGTCAAGCGATATTGTGTCGGAATTGAAGTCCATATATTCGTAAAGTTTGTGGTCTTTAAGTTCCTTTTGAATTTGCGTTTTAGTCAGGTCGGTCTTATTAATTATTTCAATTAAATTGTCAAGGTCGTTCTCGGTGTCTGTGTAACCTTCCTTTTGATATGTCAATGTAACCGCTTGGTCAATGATTGAATAAACGCCAACTGCTGTCACCAAAAGCAAAACTGTCAAGCAAACCCAAAATGCAATTTTCCATTTATTCATTATTCGTCCTTTTTGTAAATGTCAGAACAATTCCGATAAGATTTATTAACCAATGTAGTCCAACGCAAAACATTAAATATACAAGCCAAAGAAGTCCAGAACCGCCTGAACTATTAAAGGTCAAATTGTAAAAGAACAGTCCGCTATAAAGTCCAGCTATTATTAGATTTATCGTTACCGTTTTGAGTCGGTTTTTACTTCTAATTGTCAATACACCAAGTGTCAGTCCGAAAATCAGATAGCAAAAAAGTAGATATAAATTGTCTTCGCTCATTGTTTACTGTTTCTTTTAAGCTGCCGCATAACGATTGTATATCCTCAATATTGATGATATCATCCCGATTTGGAGTGATATCAACAATATTGTTGATATTTTTCATTTAGCTTAAAAGTAAGCCCCTTTAGTTCAAAATCCAATAGAACCGAATGGAAGGGTTTCATAAAATCCCCCACTCAAAAAACATCGCCATTGCCCCCGTAACCATAGGTATTCGATCAAAGCAGAAAAACTCAATCTTTCCCCTAGACATCTTTTCTCGCAGCGTCCGCGGCTTTTCTTTGCAGCACTATCTGAGTGAAAGACGAAAAACAATCAATCCAAATCAGATGGCCTGCTCCGCTTCCTACTTCAACACATAATACGCCAACAGCCGCTGCACCTCGTAGACATTGACGGATTTGGAAAACTGCTTGCGGATACTGGGTTCCTGTTCGCTCGACACCCAAATCTTCAACTCGGCGTCCAGTTCAAAGGTGCCGGCCGTCTCCACGCTAAAGCGGGAAATACTTTTGTAGCTGATCGATTTGTACTCGACCTTGCTGCCGGTGATGCCCTGTACTTCGATCAGAATCAGGCGCTTGTTGGTAAAGATAAACGTATCCCGAATCAGCTTGAAGCCCAACTCAATTTGCTCGTTATCAGTGAGAAGCAGGCCATATTTTTTGAGCAATTCCTCCGGGCTGACTGCACCTGCATTGCCTAACAAAGCTGAAAATAGTCCCATGGTGATTGAATTTTTGAAAATTTACAAGAATGAAAATACCTGATTTACAAGCAAGTTCAAACAAACTCTAAAAAATAGTTGTGAGGGGAAATCGTATTGATGGAGATTGACTAAATTAGCTTTTAATCTATCTAAATTTTATGAGTTTAAAAGTATTCCAAGCCGCCATTACACTTACTGTGATCCTGTCATTTTCCCAAGCGACGGCCCAGCAAACAATCTTTATCAGGGTAATTGACAACCTAAGTCAAAAGCCAATCGAGAAAGTGAAAGCCTCCTACAATAAACAAAAAGCCACTTCTAATGACCGCGGGTACTTGGAATTGTTAGCAACTGAGGGCGATACGGTTCACCTGTCTCATTCCCACTACAAGGACAAAACGGTTGTTATTCCGAGAACAGCAAATGTCAAGGTACCAATGGAGGTTTTGGACAAGAAAATTGCCTACACGCCTAGCTTTGATTCGTTTTTTGGGCATTTCATCAGCCAAATTAGGTACCCAAGGGATCAACGCGAAAACAAAAAAGAGGCCTATATCCTTGTTCTTTTCGAAATAGATAGCGTTGGAAAAAGTAAATTAATAGAGGTACTGGGTGACCCGGAAAATGGTTTTTCAGAACAGTTCCCAAAATTATTTGAAAGTGCACCCGGAAATTGGGATCCTTCATACGCAGGTCGAAAAATGGCCCTGCCCGTAGTTTTCCATTTAGGTCAAGGGAATGAAATGATTGCGCCTTTACTGGATGGCGTTACATTTGACAGGCTTCTAAACGCCGTGGTAGTCACTGGTTATACCCCGAAATAACAAAATGAAAAAGAGACGAAACGCTTGGCGATTTGATACAGGCTGAGTACAACGATACCCTAACTTTTTTTCGTGATTGTCAGCTCAAATGCCCAAACAAATTTCATCAGAATGAATCCCATCGACCAATATATCAACACTTTTCCTCCCGAGGTTCAAGTACAACTAAGGAAAATCCGTTCGCTGATCCTCGAAATCGCCCCCGATGCGGAGGAAGCAATGGCCTATGGGATGCCGGGCTACAAGACCCAAGGCAAACCGCTTGTCTATTTTGCTGGCTACAAAAACCATATCGGCCTCTATGCCCTTCCCACAGGACACGCTGCTTTTGCGGCCGAACTCGCCGGCTATAAGCAAGGCAAAGGTTCGGTTCAGTTTCCGCTGAACAAACCGATGCCCTTTGATCTAATTGAGCGGATTATCCGCTTCAGGTATACCGAAAACCAAGGGAACAGGGGTTAGCCAGCGTTGATTTCACGCAAGACTGAATTTTAGTCGACTAATGTCTTTTTAATTCGTGTTTTGTTTGATATATTAGTCCTGTTCATCAATCCAATCGTTGTTATGAAAATGTTTGTTTCATTTTTCGTCATTCTGTCAATTGTTACCTCGGTCCAGGCTCAGACAGTTACGCTTAAGATTACAGATCACTTGACCAAGCAACCTCTGGAAAACATTCAAATTACCTCCGGACAACAGACCGTCCTCAGCAATGAACGTGGCTATGCACAATTCTCCGCTTCAGAGGGCGACACACTTGGACTTTGGCATCCCGATTTCGAAGAAAAAACTATTCTGGTTCCATCGGCTACAAATTTTCAAGTAACCATGGATATGTTAGAGAATAAGCTGCTTTTCCAACCAGAAATGGACAAATTCTACGCCCATTTCAGAAAAAACCTAAGGTACCCAACCTTACCCCTTAGGAAAAACATTGAGTCCTATATGATCATATTGTTTCGGGTTGGAGAATCTGGAGACAGTCAAATTCTCGAGGTGACAGGAGAAAACAAGGACGGGTTTTTGGAGCAACTACCCAATCTATTCTCAAGCCTTCCTGGAAATTGGAATACCGCCTATTCGGGCCGGACCTTCGCCTTGCCAATCGTATTCAGAAAACACAATGGCAAGGAGCTAATCGCACCAATATTGGATGGTACAGACTACGACAGATTGCTAGATCCAATTGTAGTCACGGGCTATGACCCAAGCCGATAAGAATGTTAAGCAAAATTTAACCAAAGGCCGCTGCATATTCGCCATGGGTTTCGCCACCCATCCGACTAGTAGCGGCCTTTTCGCATTTTGATTTGATATTTTTTCAGGAAACAGCTACTTTCCTTTGTTGGGGAGAAATGCATTTTCCCAATTAACCATAAACCCATCCCACGATGCTGCTCCTCACGATCTTTTTTGCTTTGGCGCTGATATTGGTTGCCATCGTCAAGTTTGATATCCATCCGTTTTTGGCCTTGTTTGTTGGAGCGATTTTGTATGGACTCATGGCGGGAATGCCTGCAGACATGATTGTGAAGTCCATTCAGGAAGGATTTGGCGGGGTCCTGGGCAGTATCGGCTTGCTGATTCTGTTGGGTGTGGTAATGGGAACTTTTCTGGAAAAAACGGGCGGCGCGATTGTTATCGCAGAAAAAATCCTTTCTTGGATCGGCCAAAAATCCATCACGATGGCCATGATGCTCAGCGGCTATATCCTGTCGATTCCGGTTTTTGGCGACAGCACCTTTATCATGATGAACCCCATCAGCAAATCCCTTTCCCTGAAAGGCAAAGTGCCGTATGCAGCCACGACCATCGCTTTGGCCTTGGGCGCGACTGCCAGCCATTCTTTGGTGCCGCCGACTCCGGGACCCATCGCCACGGCCGGCATCCTCGAGGCGGATTTGGGGATGATCATTTTCTGGGGTTTGATTATCAGCTTGATTTCCTTGATTCCAAGTTACTTTTTCATCAAGAAGTTTGTAATGTCAATCCCCTTGGAAGCCAAGATGGCGGTGTCGGACATACAAAATATTTCTGCCAAAAAACCCTCGGCCTTCAAATCCTTCCTGCCGGTGCTGGTCCCGCTATTCCTCATTATCCTGGCCTCGATCGCCAATTATCCTACGAAACCTTTTGGCGAGGGGGTCATCGTGGACACGATACTCTTTGTAGGTACTCCTGTCATCGCATTGCTGATGGGAGCATTTCTATCCTTTTTGCTTCCAACCAAGTTTGACAAGAAAATCCTATCCTCCACGGGCTGGATCGGTGAAGCCATACTCATTGCCGCACCCGTAGTATTCATCACGGGCGCGGGCGGTGTCTTTGGAAAAATGCTCCAGAATTCCGGAATCGGCGACCTTGTCAGCGGTAACCTCAGCCAAGCGGGTTGGGGGATATTCCTGCCCTTTGCGATCGCCTTCGCGTTGAAGACCGCACAGGGTTCCTCTACCGTGGCGATGATCACCACGGCATCCATCATTGCGCCTTTGTTGGGAACCTTGGGACTTGATTCGGAGACGATGCGGGTGTTTGCGGCATTGTCTATCGGTGCAGGTGCGGTGGCTATCTCGCATGCCAATGACAGCTTCTTCTGGGCCGTCACCCAACTCTCGGGACTCAGCATCAAGCAAGGCAATATGAGCCACAGCATCGGAACGATGATTATTTCCTTTACGGCGATTGCTTTGATCTATCTGCTGACGCTGGTGGTGTAGCCTGCGGGTAATCCGAATTATATTATTAGGATAATCGACTTAAAATCTCCCTACCTCAAAAGCCTTCAAATCCAGCGGACTGGCATAGCCCTGGTGCAAGTCTGTAAGGATTTTGCCGGTGGCGGGTGCCATGCTGATACCCATCATGCCGTGACCTGAGCCAATCCACACGTTTTGGTAACCAACAGCTGGACCGATATAGGGTAAGCCATCCGGAGAACATGGCCGCAGTCCTTTCCAAATCTCGGCTTCATTGGGGAATTTGGACTGAAAGCCTGGGTAATATTTATTGATCGATTCAAAAATCCCCCTTACCCGATTCATGTTGATTCGCTCGTCAGTGCCGGCTATCTCCATTGTCCCACCGAATCTTACTTGATGACCATAAGGGCTCACGGCGACTTTTTTCTCCGTCAAAATACTGGCTTGGCGGATTTCGGGTTGGTTGTTTTGCAGAAAACTGTAGCCTTTTCCCCCCATCATCGGCATCGATATCCCGAGCATTCCCGCCAACTCCGCGGACCAAGCACCGCCACAGAGTATGAATTTCTCCCCTTCTATCCTTTCTCCATCAGTGATCAATGCTGTCACCTTGCCTGCTTTAGATTCAAAGCCTTTCACCTTCAAGAGGCTCTTGAATACGACACCCCTTGATTTCAGGTGTTTCTTCAGAAAGCCATACAAAGCCGATGGCGACAAATGCGCATCCCCCGGAAACAATACCGCACCTCGCGCATTCACTTCGAGATTAGGTTCAATCCTTTGGATATCTGCCTTTGTCAAGACTTCCGCCTCCAAGCCATGCTGCCGTGCGAGGTGGGCAAATTCCATCTCTTCCTTCTCCACTTCCGCGGTTTGGTACAGCATCATGAGGCCTTTTTCGAGCATTTGAAGGTCAGTGCCCTGATGGGCATCCCGGAATTGCTGGTAAAGGGACTTGCTCAATAGGCTGAGGTTTTTGAGATAAGGGATGGATTTCTCCACATGGGATCTATTGGCCGAGCGGAAAAAGAGCCAAGACCACTCCAACAACTTCCTGTCAAGCCTAGGATGGATGTAAAAAGGACTCTTGGAAGAAAACATCCAAGCGATCCCTTTGCTAATCATACCGGGCGCCGCCAATGGGATAATATGACTCGGCACAATCATGCCGGCGTTGCCGGTCGAGCAATTTGACTCTAGGTCGCCTTTGTCGACAATAGTGACTTCGGCCCCTTCCTGATTTAGAAAATAAGCGGTAAACAAGCCAATAATGCCTCCGCCGACGATGATGGTTGGTTTCAATGTTTGAATTTGTTGTAGCCCTAAGCGTAATTTTCAGCTGTTTATGGTACCAAGTTATTGGTATTTGCCTAATTTCTCAGAGTCAGGATCAATGGAGTTCAAAAAGGGGCTAATGCTGGAGGGTGCCAATCTATTTCGGTTAAGCTGACCTTTAAGAGGTTGTCTTTCAAAATACGCCAGTGATCTCCGACTACGGATTTACTGGCTTCGGTCACTTGTACAAATAGGGCATTCTTGAATTACCATATTTTCTCCATTTCTGGTAGAAATTTCCTACTTTAACAACACTTTCATCCCTACTCATGTCCCTTTTTCCAAGCAAAGAAAGGCTCGCCCATATTGTCTTTGAGCACAGTGACAAAGCCTCCCGGCGGTTTGACATCACGGTGCTTTGGTTGATTCTTCTGAGTGTTTTGGTCGCGATCCTGGATTCTGAGCCTTGGCTACATGCGCGATACAAGAGGGAGTTCTATTTTTTGGAATGGGCATTCACCATCCTATTTACCATTGAATACATCCTGCGCCTTTACCTAAGCAGCAGAAAACTGGGTTACATCTTTAGCTTCTATGGAATGGTGGACCTCTTGGCCATCCTTCCCACCTATTTGAGTATTTTTCTGGCCAATACCCAGTTCCTCGTAGTCATTCGTGCACTGAGATTGCTTCGGGTGGTTCGGATTCTGAAATTGGGAAGGTATGTCAAGGAAGCAGAAATACTCAAGTCCGCGCTGCGAAAAAGCCGTGCGAAAATCCAGATTTTCATCGGTACCGTATTGACGATTGTACTGATCACAGGCACGTTGATGTTCATTGTAGAAGGGCCTGAAAGTGGGTTTACGAGTATCGGGGTGTCTATGTATTGGGCTATCGTCACCCTGACCACTGTGGGATACGGCGATATCACACCGATTACGCCGATTGGAAAATTCCTTGCCGCAGTGATCATGTTGCTCGGCTATGCCATCATTGCAGTGCCGACAGGAATCATCACCTCGGAACTGACGACGAGCTCCAAGCCAACGCCGGATTCGGGCACGAAGGTCTGCAAAACCTGCAAATCAAGGCATTTGGATGCTGATGCGAACTATTGTAAATACTGCGGAGAGCGGCTGTGACCTATTCCAAAGCCAAAAAAGTCATGCGGTACCTGCCTTCTTTCCCGTAGAGATAGAGCTTATTGCTTTCGATTTGGTAGACCTTAACCGCACTAAGGTATTCCAAGAATGTATTTTCAAAGTGATGCACAGGTAGCGTATTGGCCACATTGCTCGGTATCTCTGTAATGCCTTTGGAATCGATCACCATTGAAATCCCATCTGCATCATCTTCGTAACAACCTTCGATGATTCGGGCTATGGTGCGCGCTTCGAAACTTCGCAAATCCGCGCAATTCCCTGATTCCGAAATTTCCTTTTCAAATTCCAGCGAGATCTTCAGCAAATTGTCAAAATCCTCCCCGTTCAACGCAAAATGTGCTATTCGCGCGCTACAGGTCGTATTTTGATCAAACTCGCCCGTTTGTATATCCTGAAAACCAACGAATTCCCATTTTCGATACAATTCAAAATTCCCCTCTTTGTCAGAAATGTCAAAATCACAAATATGCTTTTGCTTCGGTGGATTTTCCACGATCACTTCTTCGTTAGAAATAGGGATTTCATCCTCCTTGCAGGAAAAAATAATGACACTGAACAACAGAAAAATCAGGCATCTTGACATACACCAAAAATAACGAAAAAGCATCCGCTTTATTGGAGAAAACTAGTGCTTCTTTGAAAATGAAATTAGGAAATCGACAACATTCTACGTCTTCGGCGCGACTATCGATTCTCCTCTCCTTCGATAAATTGCTTTTGGATTTCATCGACTTCCCCAGGTTGGGCGGGCTTTGGCTCTTCTTTAAAAAATCTCCCCTGGAAAATCAAAATGATACTTACCCCCACAAATATCGAGGCATCGGCAATATTGAAAATTGGCCAAAGGGCAGTATAGGAACCTCCCCAAACAGGAATCCAATCGGGAAGATAACCTTCCCAAATATCGATGTAAAACATATCGATCACCTGACCATGAAACCACGGCGTCGGGGCGTTGTAAGGGGCATTGTTAAGGTAAACCCCATAGAAAATACTGTCGATCAAGTTACCGATCGCGCCGCCTAGAATCATTGAAATGCAGATGATGTAACCCACATGCATTTTCCTTTTGACAATAAAATACAAATAATACCCGATACCAAACATGGCGATCAGCCTGAAGGTAGTCAGTATCATTTTGCCATATTCCGATCCTATCTGCATGCCGAAAGCCATCCCCGGATTGGTGGTGTAGTGGAGCTTGAACCATTCTCCAAAGACTTTGATCTGTCCCGGTGTACCAAAATCCATGTTGTAATGGACCAGCATTTTGACGATTTGGTCAAGTATGATGACCGCGAGGGCAATGCCGAAATATTTTAGGTATTTCATGTATTTCTTTTCAAAGCCACAGATTTAAGGAATTTTTTGTAGAATCCTGTCCCCGCAGCGCCTAAATTGATTAATTCACTTTTTCAACATTCACTACCAACTCAAACTCATCCATATCCAAGACGACACCGTCTGCAATCGTCTCAATGATTTCCAAAGACAAAGCCTGGGTCTCGGTTTGGATGTACTTCGCAAAGTTGGTGATCGCCTGCGTCACCAAATCTGAATGTCGGGAAACTTTAATCTGGATTTTGTCTTGTACTTCCAATCCCATGTCTTTGCGCAGGTTTTGTATCCTGTTGACAAGGTCACGGGCGATTCCTTCCTGCTTCAATTCATCCGTAACGGTCACGTCCAAAGCCACGGTGAGTTCCTGGTCGGTGGCCACGGACCAGCCGGGGATATCCTGCGAACTGATCAACACCTCCTCAAGCAGGAGCTCGATGGTTTCGCCCTCAACTTGAACATCTATTTTGCCATTTCGCTCGATTCGGGCAATTTCCTCCTGGCCCCAAGCGTTCACAGCAGCTACCACGAATCGCATCTTTGGTCCTAGTTTTTTGCCCAAAACAGGCAGGTTGGGTTTTACACTTTTTACTAAAATCCCGGAAGCATCGTCCAAATACTCGATTTCCTTGATATTGACCTCTGACTTGATCAGATCTTCTACGTGTTGGATTTGGGCTTTTGTTTTGGAATCCAAAACAGGTACCATGATGCGCTGAAGGGGCTGACGGACTTTGATGCCGATTTTTGGATTTTTCCTCAGCGAGTGAACCAAGGAAGAAATCCGCTGTGCCAAGTCCATGCTTGCTTCCAAATCCGCATTGATCAACGAGGTGTCTGCCTTGGTCCAATTGGTCAAGTGGATTGACTCAGGAAGGTCGGTGCGTGATTTGGTGAGGTTTTGGTACAACCATTCCGCATAGAACGGCGCAAATGAAGACATCAATTGCCCAACGACCATCAGGCACTCGTAAAGCGTTTCATAAGCCGCCTGCTTGTCGGGATTCATATCGCCGCGCCAGAATCGCTTCCTGGCAAGGCGCACATACCAGTTGGACAATTGGTCCACGGTGAAGTTCATGATCGCGCGGGTGGCCTTGGTGGCGTCATAGTTGTCCATGGCGGCCTCCACGTCCAAGATCAGCGATTGTAGTTTGGAAATGATCCATCTGTCCAGCTCCGGCCTTTCGGCTACGGGGATGATATTTCGGGGATCGATTACAAACTCATCCAAGTTGGCATAGAGCGCAAAGAAATTGTAGGTATTCTGCAATGTTCCAAAAAACCTACGCTGCACTTCCGCTACGCCTTCGAGGTTGAATTTGAGGTTGTCCCAAGGGTTGGCATTGCTCAGCATGTACCAACGCAAGGCATCGGGACCGTATTCCTTGAGGGTCTTGAACGGATCCACGGCATTGCCCAAGCGTTTGGACATTTTGTTACCGTTTTTGTCCAACACAAGCCCGTTGGCGACGACATTTTTGAAGGCGACCGAATCAAACAGCATCCCTGCGATCGCGTGAAGCGTGAAGAACCAGCCCCGCGTTTGGTCGACACCCTCGGCGATATAGTCGGCAGGGAAGTTGGCTTGGAATACGTCTTGATTCTCGAACGGATAATGCCACTGCGCGTAGGGCATCGCACCCGAGTCGAACCAAACATCGATCAGGTCAGTCTCCCGGTACATTTTCTGACCTTTGCTCGAAACCAAAATAACTTCATCCACATAAGGTCTGTGCAGATCGATCTCTTTGCCCTCCCAAGGGGATTTTTGCATAAAGCCCTTTTCGATGGCTTTCTTCATTTCCGCCTGCAACTCAGTCACGGAACCAATGCAGATTTCTTCCGTGCCGTCTTCGGTTCTCCAAATCGGGAGCGGCGTACCCCAAAAGCGGGAACGGCTGAGGTTCCAGTCCACCAAGTTTTCCAGCCAGTTGCCAAAGCGACCCGTACCGGTAGCCTCGGGCTTCCAGTTGATCGTTTTGTTCAAGGCAACGAGTTGATCCTTGTAGGCCGTAGTTTTGATAAACCAGCTTTCCAGGGGATAGTACAATACGGGCTTGTCCGTCCGCCAGCAATGCGGATAGCTGTGTTCGTATTTCTCTACCTTGAAGGCTTTGTTTTCGTTTTTGAGGATGATCGAAATGATGATATCGGTGCTCTTATAATCTTTGTCCGACTCATCGTCATCTGTATAGTTTTTTACAAAAAAATCATCTGGTCCATAGCTCTTGTGCGCAGTGATACCATGCTCCTGCATTTTGGCTGCGAGGTATTCACCCACGACGTGGATGAATTTACCGCGTTTATCTACGACAGGGATATCATTTCCAAGCTCGTCCTTTACAAACACCCCGGGAACGTTATTCTGTACCAAAGTTCTGAAGTCATCCGCACCAAATGCTTTCGCCAGGTGAACGATGCCGGTACCATCCTCGGTGGTCACATAATCCCCAGCCACAACCGTAAATGCCGGATGCGGCAATGCCAAAGCGCCTATTGGGAACAACTGCTCGTATTCCCAGCCCAGCATCTGCTTGCCCTTGAACTCCTCCACGATCTCGTAAGGAATCAACTTGTCACCGGGCTTGTAATCGGCTACTGCGATTTCCTTTGCCTTCGGGTTGAAATAAGCAGACAACCTGGCTTTGGCCAAGATGGCGAGCATGGGCTCGAATGTGTACGGATTAAATGTTTTTACTTTGACATAATCGAGGTTTTCACCGATCGCCAAAGCGGAGTTGGAAGGCAAGGTCCAAGGCGTGGTAGTCCAAGCGAGGATGTAGGTATTTTCCTGTCCCTTGAGTCTAAATTGGGCGGTGACGGAAGTATCCTTCACATCCTTGTAAGTGCCGGGTTGGTTGAGCTCATGCGAACTGAGACCTGTACCTGCTGCAGGAGAATAGGGTTGGATGGTGTAACCTTTGTACAAAAGCCCTTTTTCATAAAGCCGCTTCAGCAAATGCCAGAGGCTTTCGATATAGTCCGATTCGAAAGTGATGTAGGGATTGTCCAAGTCAACCCAATAGCCGATTTTCTCAGTCAAGTCATCCCATTCATTTTTGAAGCGCATGACCGTCTCTCGGCATTTTTGGTTGTATTCAGCGATACTGATCTTTTTGCCGATGTCCTCCTTGGTGATGCCCAATTCCTTTTCTACCTGCAATTCGATCGGAAGACCATGGGTATCCCAGCCACCTTTTCGTTTGACTTGGTATCCCTGGAGCGTCTTGTACCGACAGAAAATATCCTTCAGCGTCCGCGCCATCACATGGTGGATACCCGGAGTACCATTGGCGGAAGGTGGTCCTTCAAAAAAAGTGAAAGATGGTGACCCGTTCCGATTCGTAATGGACTTATTGAAAATATCGTTGGATTTCCAGAATTGCAGGATACTCTCCCCGATTTGGGGATAATCGACTTGTTTGAATTCCTGGTACTTTTTCACGGTATACAGCGGTTTTTTTACAGAAATTGCGCAAGGCTGTTGCCAAGCGCAAGATTGGTTAGGTGTTCGCTTGAAGTTTCGGCCAATCAAAACGGCCGTGGCAATTTCCTTCCGAAAAAGGCAAATTTTTGAAAGGCAGGCGCAAAGTTAAAATAAATTGCAGGAATAGAGGCAAATCGCCCGATAATTCGGAATTCGCTTCAATACTGCATTTACCGAAAAGCCCAATCAAAAATTGATTAGATTTAAACCATGCAAAAGACCATCTACGCCCCTGAAACCATACAAGAAATAATCCAAAGAATCGACAAACTGAAGCCGACCGATACCCCCTTCTGGGGACAAATGAATGCCGTGGAAATGCTAACGCACTGCAATATGGCTCATCAATCTATCCTCAAGGCACCACCCTCCGACGAAAAATCCACCCTCAAGCAGTTGGTTTCCAAGTTCATTTTTTTCAGGATAAAGAATGAATTTCCCCGATTCGCCCGAGGGCCAAAGAGGTTTGACATGAAAGGAAAAGTGAATGCCGAGGCCTTTGAGGAAGAAAAGTCAAAATACAAGCATATAATTGGCAAATACGGGAAATTGGAAGGAAAGATCGCCGCGATGCATCCGCGCCTAGGGAGACTCAGCCATGCCGAATGGGGTCGATTTGTCTGGATGCATGCCGACCACCACCTGCGGCAGTTTGGCCTTTGAGCCTTATTTTACCGCGATACAGGAAATCTCCACATTAACGTTTTTGGGGAGCCGGCTTACCTCTACTGTCTCTCGCGCGGGAGGATTGGTTTTGAAATATTGACCATAGGCCTCATTGATCGTGGCAAACTGGTCCATGTTTTTGATGAAAATCGAACACTTCACCACATCACCGAAGCCATAGCCCGCTGCACGCAATACCGCCTCGAGGTTTTTCATCACAGCGTGGGTCTCTTCGGTGATATTCTCAATGATCAACTCGCCCGTTGCTGGATCCAAGGCAATTTGTCCCGATACATAGAGCGTGTTGCCAGCTTTTACTGCTTGGCTGTAAGGTCCGATCGGTGCCGGTGCTTCTTTCGAAAAGATGATTTCCTTCATGATTTTCTATTTTCCCGAAAAATAGGAATCAGAAACCACCTTTGAAAAAAATGCGGTTTTTTTGAAAGTCCAAAGGTGGTAATTTCGACAACCAAACATCAACTTTCAAGTTTTGTCTTCAAAACCCTTCCAAATGACAACGACCGATTTTGAATATACCGAGGACTTTGCCAAGCGCATGGACGATTTGGATCCGTTTCGCCATTTCAGGTCGATGTTTCACTTTCCCTACGTCAATGGAAAAGAGGCCATCTATTTCTGCGGCAACTCGCTCGGATTGCAGCCAAAATCGGTGCGGGAATACTTGGACAGGGAGCTCAAAAACTGGGAATTGATGGCAGTGGATGGCCACTTTCATGGAGAAGATGCTTGGTACCATGTGCGCAAAAAATCCAAGCCTGCACTGGCGGAGATCGTGGGCGCCCACGAGCACGAGGTCGTTGCAATGAACAACCTTAGCTCCAACCTGCATTTCCTGATGGTTTCTTTTTACCGCCCAACAAAGGAAAGGTATAAAATCATCACCGAAGCAGGCGCCTTCCCTTCGGACATGTACATGCTGGAAACCCAAGTCAAATTCCACGGATTTGATCCTGCTGATGCGATCATCGAAGTCGCTCCACGACCGGGTGAATACACGATCCGCACCGAAGACATCCTGGCGGCGATCGAGGACAACCAAGACGAATTGGCACTTGTGATGATGGCTGGTTTGCAATATTACACAGGTCAGGTTTTTGATATGGAGGCAATCACGAAAGCCGGGCATGGCATAGGCGTTCCGGTTGGATTTGATTTGGCCCATGCGGCTGGCAATATCCCACTCCGTCTCCACGACTGGGGCGTGGACTTCGCGGCCTGGTGCAGCTACAAATACCTCAATTCCGGTCCAGGAAACATTTCCGGAATTTTTGTCCACGAACGCCACGCCGACAATACCGAGTTGCCCAGATTCGGGGGCTGGTGGGGACATGATGAGGCAATCCGGTTCAAGATGGAAAAAGGTTTTGAACCGATGTACGGGGCCGACGGATGGCAGCTTGCCAATTCCAACGTGTTGGCCTTGGCCGTTCATCAGGCCTCATTGGATATCTTTCAAGAGGCTGGTATGGAAAGACTTAGGACAAAAAGTGAACTATTGACGGGGTATTTGGAGTTTTTGATCCGCAAAGTGGGCTTTGCGAATGGCGTATTGGAAATAATTACCCCAAATAATCCAAAGGAAAGAGGTTGTCAGTTATCTTTGCTGGTTCACAAGGGTGGAAAATTGGTTTTTGACCACCTTTATGCCAACGGCGTAGTGGGTGATTGGCGTCACCCCAACGTAATTAGAGTAGCACCCACACCCCTTTACAATAGCTTCACGGATGTATTTCGATTTGCAAAGATCCTTGAACATTCCCTACAAAAATTCGCTTAATGCTTAGGCGATAGCTCTCAAACCATGAAAAAAAACGAAATCAGCATCTTGGGTTCTGGACTTATAGGTTCCCTGATGTCCATATACTTGAAGAAAAGAGGACTTGATGTCCAAGTCTACGAAAAACGGGCCGACAATCGGAAGGTCGAATACAAAGAGGAAGGACGATCCATCAACATGGCGCTCAGCGACCGGGGTTGGAAAGCACTCGACAAGGCAGGTCTGCGCGACAAAGTACTGCCACTCACCATACCGATGTATGGAAGGAAAATCCACGACGAGCATGGTAAGACGACTTTTATTCCCTATGGGAAAGAGGGCCAGGCTATCTATTCCATTTCAAGGGGAAGATTCAACCAACTACTTGTAGAGGAAGCGGAAAAACTGGGCGTCGAAGTCCACTTTGACCACCGGGTGGATGAAATAGACTTGAGGACTAATGAGATTTTGGTCACCAATCCCGAAGGCATCCAGGAAAAAATACCTTCCAATGTGATCATTGGTGCGGATGGCGCCTATTCCGCTTTACGAAACGCAATGCTGAAGCAGGTTCGATTTGACTACAAGCAAGAATATATTTCTCATGGCTACAAGGAATTGACGATTCCGGCTACCGAAGCAGGGGAATTTGCGATGGACCCGAATGCGCTGCATATATGGCCTAGGGGAAGCTTTATGCTGATTGCCCTGCCCAATCCTGACAAGTCATTTACGTGTACGCTTTTTCTTCCCTTCGACGGTGAACGGGTCTGCTTCGAGAATATCCGGGACGAAAAAGACCTCGTCGGAATGTTTCAGACCTACTTCGACGATGCGTTCCAACTGATGCCTGATTTGGTGGGGGAATATTTTCGTAACCACACCTCAGCCCTCATCAACATCGAATGCTATCCTTGGATGCTCAAAAACGCCATCCTCATTGGAGATTCATCCCACGCGATGGTACCGTTCTACGGTCAAGGAATGAACTGCGGCTTTGAGGATTGCTATGTCTTGGACGGCTTGATCGAGAAACTGGGAACGAATGTCTGGGAATTGATTTTTGCAAAATTCCAAAAAATGCGTAAGCCAAATACTGACGCCATCTCCCAACTCGCGATGGAAAACTTCGAAGAGATGCGCAACGAGGTAGCCGATCCGAAATTCCTCATCAGAAAAAAAATCGAAACGAAACTGCACGAGCTGTACCCAAAAGACTGGATTCCACTTTACACGATGGTTACATTCTCGGATATTCCCTATTCCGAGGCGTATGCGCAAGGGAAATTGCAGAAAAAAATCATGGACAAAGTCATGTCCAATCCATTGATTACCCAAAACTGGAACAAACTCGATTACGAGGACATTGTCAACCAAATGGATAAAGCGAAAGCCTTTTAACTAAAAGCCCGATACTACAAAACCTATCGGGCTTTTTTATTTTATTTCTCCCAGCCACCTAGTCGAACAAACGATCACTTTTTATTCTCGCTACCAAAGAAATAAAAGCTACAAAACGTGTTCCCAACAAAATTGAACAACTCCTGTTAAAATATAATTTTCCCAATATCAAACTTGCTTATTCAGACCGAATACCTTTCTCCCAAAGGGCAGCGTGAACTTTTACTTCTGGATTTGCCAAATTTTATTTTAAACCACCCAAGTTGGATAGCTGAAAACGGAGAAAGTTTAAGCTTAAAAATGGTTTGGAAGTGGGTGAAAACCGCTCCAAATGAGGCATATACAAGGATTGGAAAAAGCAAGCATTATTTATCCACATTTATCCACATTTATCCACATAGGACAAATTCAAGCATATATCTATCTGATTTTCAATGTTTTAACTTTTATCAAAAAAAGCCAAATTGTGGATAATACGCTGCAAATCAGCAAATTGGAATTATCCAGCTAGAAAAAGAAAGTGGATAAATCGGAAAATTGGAATAAAATTTTGTGCCGCAAATCCTCGGAAATTACAAAGCGAATGCCGGTTGCCATGAAAAAAATAATTTGTCCCACAGGCTATACGCTCATTCCCAACAAATGGCTTTTTTACATCTCTATTGAAAGGCTTGGTCAAGACCCAACACCATAATTTGGATTTTTCAGATAAACAGTTGTGACAAACAAATAATCAGATCGGTGATTTGTATTTACTGTTTTTTGGCTTTTGTACCTATTTTTTTGTTTCGATCATCTCCTGGCCTATACCGGTTCTTTTTCTTTAGCTCTAATCTTCAAGCAAGTCTCTGTCTAATGCAAGCAACGCACCAAGTATCATGTTTGCGGCATTGACAAAAAACTCCGGCTGAATCCGATCAAAAGTATCTGTTGTTTTGTGGTAATCCTCATGGTCCTCCACTCCAAAATAAATGAAAGGAATCTTGTTGCGATGGAAGGGCGCATGGTCCGAGGAATACGTCCAATCGCCTCTTTCACCGGGAACATCATGACCAAACCTTAACCTGGGTTCGCGCCCTTTTGCTACTTCTTCCAAAATTGGCTTTAGACTAGGATAGTGATGGGTCCCGACCGCATATAGCTCGCCGTCCTTGTTTCGGCTAATCATGTCCATATTGACATTGAGCACGATTTGCGGAAGAGGAAAAGGAAAGTCCTCAACAAAGGCCCTTGCTCCCTGGATTCCCAATTCCTCGGCATCCAAGGCCGCAAACAACATCGAATGCTGCGGCCGGTTTTTTGAAAAATATTCGGCAAAAGCCATCAAGGCCGCGACACCTGAAGCGTTATCGTCAGCACCGTAAAAGATCTGGTCACCGTTTTTTCCGATATGGTCATAGTGCGCCGTTACCACAATTATCTTGTCTGTTTCCTCGCCCGCGACGAAGCTGACCACATTTGCGGCTCGTTCATAACTTTTTCCACTTCGTTGATCGGTAAAATCAAAAAACTGAAGGTAGTCCTTGTATTGGGTAGCTAATCCAAGCTCTCGGAAGCGATCTTGAATATATTTCCGCGCCTTGAGTCCACCAGATTCGAGTGTTTTTCTCCCTTCCATTTCCTTGGAGGAAAGGGTCTCTATATCCTTTAGCAATTTTTGGGAATCGATTTGTTGGGAGACTGCATTCGAGAGTTGAAAAAATAAAACAAAGACAAGGCCGTAGATTAATCGATGCATATTACTTTGGAAATTGGTACGTTAATTATATTCGTAAAATTAACAAGATAACTGCCCCGATTCACCTACCCCATGAAATATCTTCCAGCAGGCCTGTTTTGGGTACTTTTTTCACTTTCATCACTTGCACAGGGTTCACTTCCGGAAAGTTTCCTGGACGGCAAATCAGTTGTGTTGATTTCGAATGCCCCGCAAGCCAGACCGGCATTTTTTTGGACCCAATTGGCGGACGAAATCCACAAAGGCCTGGTGGCTGCCGGCGGCGATCCAGTGGCTTATTATGAGTTGGAGGATGTGGCGATTTCATCGGAAACACAAGCGGGTTTTGCTACCCAATTTGCAAAACGCAGAGTCAGCAGCATAGTCGTATTGACTCGGAAGGCAAACGGTACCGTTGAATTGAACATTGGCCCCTTTACCAACAATGCGAATATCATTCCTACAAGTGGCCTTTGGAAATTGGAATCTGCTGATATCGGCAGAATGAATGAATCCTTGGAAGCGATCGGCAAAACCCAAAGCAGCAAAAACTACCTAGTAATTGAGGTACCAGAGTACCCCGCAGGAGCAAGTGCTAGCGTCACGTCAAGACGCTTTTTCAACAGAAATCCACTGAATCTTGATGTATTCAAGCTGGGTATTCCGCTTTCCGGATCCTCAGGTGAAAGCGGTTTTCTAGGAACGTTTCGCTACGATCTGCTTGGTAAAAGCCCGGAAACAATCGCTGCTGAACAGAATGCCGAAAAATCAGGCCTGGAAGCGATATTCAAAGAACTCTATCCACACCAGTATGAGTTTCTCACGACAGCCAAAAGCGACGCAGAGCTGATTCGAGAACGGGTACAGTTTGTATTGGTCAAGGTGGAGGCACGAGAGGGAGACCTAAAAAGCAATATGGGACTTGAAACATCCGGGACAGATGAAAATCGGATCGTCGTCAAATACTATATCCGGTTTCTGGTAAGGGATGAGCTGTATATCGGACCAGTTTGGGATGCAGATCCTGATTGGGAAATCGCTTTGAGAAATTTTCTCACAAACCTCCAAAAATGATCAGAGCCCTCAAGGGGCTCTTTAAAAATCGGTTTGTAAAATGGGGTGACCAAACACTCTCCGCTGCACTTCTATCGATCAATTCTTCTTTTTGGACTCCGAATCCGCACTTCTTTCTATCAAAGCTATTTTTGAGAACGCTTTCAGAGAAGATCATTCAATGACAAAACGCCTCAATTGTCTTTTTGTTTTACGCTCACACTTACCAAACCCTCAATGAGAGGCTATAATCTGGCAAATTATCGTGTGAACCAAGAAACCCATTCAACACTGATTTGGCAAAACGTGGCGCAAAATTAGCGGCTTACTTTGATATAACCAATTGATTTTCTCTATGATAGACAAAACAATCAGTATAAGTCAGGCTTAATAAAAGGCACTAAAGCAAGTAGTACCGCCTGCTGGTAATAGTTTTTGCGATCAAGAACGCCGTTAGTCAAGATCCCAACAGCACCGTCCTGTTCCTTTGAGTTTTCCCTTTCGAAGAAGTGATCATCAGCCTTTCCCAACTCCATTCCAGATTTTACCAGTTTTGCTATTTGTTTTGGTAAAAAGAAAACTGATGTCTTGGCTCTTCCAATCCTTCCGTTTTTATCAATGACAACCACCCATGCAAAGGCGAGCATCTCTCCCTGAAAATCATCCACGCCCCCTTCGATGCCTACCCAAAAATCCGCCTCAGGAAACACGACCTTGGAGTTCTGCGCCCTGTTCAGAGCCCCCTGATACGTTTGTGCATCACCGACAGGCTGGGCAGCGACACCGGACCCTACATTGAGCCCCTCCACGAGATACGAGCTGTCAAATGCCTGGTGGAAGCCCGCTTCGGTACAACTGATTTTTACCGGATTTCTACTCCCGACAATGACTAGATTTTGGCGCTGCTGCTCCTGGATATTTTTTCTTTTTGGAAAAGCCATGAAAAAGGTCTTTATGATAGTTAAAGTAGCTCAATAAACATCGTCCGCGATCAGGCGACGTTGGTGAAAACCTGGTTGACGTCATCATCCTCTTCCAATCGCTCGATCATTTTATTGATTTCTTCCTCCTGTTCCTCAGTCAGTTCGACAGTAGTACTCGGAAACCACTGGAAGTCGGCGTTGATGATCTCGATATGGCGGTCTTCCAGGACCTTTTGCATTTTGCCAAAATCCTCAAACGCAGTATATACAAAAATCTCTCCTTCATTTTCGGCGATCTCTTCCAATCCATAATCTATCAGCTCCAATTCCAACTCCTCAATATCGAGACTGTGCTGCGCAAAACGGAAAACAGCCTTTTTGGTAAACATGAAGCTCACCGATCCTGAAGTACCCAAGGAACCCCCGGATTTGGTGAAATAGTGACGGATATTGGCAACAGTACGGTTGATGTTGTCAGTTGAAGTCTCCACGATCACCGCCACCCCGTAAGGACCATAACCCTCGTATACGATTTCCTCATAATTTTTTTCATCCTTGTTGGACGCCCTTTTGATCGCCGCTTCGATTCTGTCCTTGGGCATCGCTGCACCTTTGGCATTTTGGATGACTGTTCTCAGTTTGCTGTTTTTGGAAGGGTCCGGGCCTCCGGCTTTGACAGCCATGACGATTTCCTTGCCAAGACGCGTAAACACCTTGGACATCTTACTCCAACGCTTAAACTTTCTTTCTTTCCGAAATTCAAATGCTCTGCCCATTTTCGATCAATTTGCTAAAAGGTGGGTAAAATTATAAATCTTTTGGTATGCAAACCAAACCTAAAAACCCAATCAAAGTTCTTTTGACCACCGTTTCTCTTAATTATATTTGATAGATTTACCCAATTTTAAATTTTCTTTCTTTTTGGTATGAGCAATCAAGAGTTACTCCCCATCCCCAATATTCCGGACGCAAAGTACAAGAGGATCGTAATTGTGGGAGCTGGCTTTGCAGGCTTAATGCTCGCGCAAAAACTTTCCAACAAGGCCTATCAAGTAGTGTTGCTCGACAAAAACAATTACCATATGTTCCAGCCCCTACTATACCAAGTAGCCACGGCCGCACTTTCTCCCTCGGCGGTATCCTTTCCGCTCCGTAGACTTTTTCACAAGACAGACAACGTAATATTTAGAATGGCAGTGGTCCGGGAAATCGACAAGTCCGCCAAGACTATCCTTACCAATCTAGGCACTTTGACCTACGATATGCTGGTTTTGTCCCAAGGTGCAAACACCAACTACTTCGGAAACCAGAATATCAAGAAATTCTGCGCACCGATGAAGACCACGTCCGAGGCGCTCTATATCCGCAATAAAATCATTTCCAATTATGAACGGGCAGTGAACATTGCCAATCCTGGTGAAAGGAAGCCCATCATGAACGTAGTGATAGTTGGTGGGGGTGCCACAGGGGTAGAACTGGCAGGTTCGATCGCCGAATTGCGCAACAACGTGCTGCCAAAGGATTATCCCCAACTCAGCTTTGAGAATATGCGCGTGATCCTGATCGAAGCGTCCGGGTCCCTTCTCAACGGCTTGACCCAAAAATCCCGGGAAAAGGCCTTGGAGTATTTGCAGAAGCTTGGCGTGGAAGTCATGCTCAACACGATGGTGGAGGACTATGACGGTTTTGTGGTGAAGCTCAAAGAGAAGGATCCGATCGAGACCTTAACTCTGCTGTGGGCCGCAGGTATCAAAGCTAATTCACTTATTGGTGTCGAAGAAGACCAAATGGCGCCAAATGGTCGCTTATTGGTTGATGAGTTCAACTGTCTGAAAGGCGAAAAAGACATCTATGTCCTCGGCGACCAATGTCTGCAAGTGGAGGAAAAATTCCCGAAAGGTCACCCCCAAGTCGCACAAGTTGCCATCCAACAATCAAAAAATCTCGCTAAAAACCTATTGGGCGACTTGAAGCAAAAACCGTGGAAACCATTCAGATACAATGATCTTGGATCTATGGCGACAGTAGGGAAGAAGATGGCCGTGGTGGATTTGCCTTTTGTGAGCTTCCAAGGATTTTTTGCCTGGTTTGTATGGCTGTTTGTCCATCTGATGGCGATTTTGGGAGTCAAAAACAAACTGATGGTTTTCATAACCTGGGCATGGAAATACCTCTCATTTGACCCAAGCCTACGGCTGCTGATTAGGCCACGGTACGTGAAGGATTTCAAGCGGCAATGGATGTTGGAGGAGAAGGACTACGAAGATTGAATTTTCCCAGCCCGATTGATAATCTGTGCCAGATAGGACTCGGGAATTCCGTTCTCTTTTCCACCTTTGACAATCAATTTCCAATAGTCCTCGGCGGGGAAAATGCCTGACTGAACCAAATCGGATTGAAAAGTGAAGGCTTGAATTTTTCCATTTTTTGTCAAAATCTCCTTTTCCACAAAATCATATCCCGGCTCGGATTTCAAAAAATATTGTCGATCGTTAGCATCAATCCAGTACACCAAACCATAGACGGTTTCATTGGGACTTTCCATGATATTGGCCCTTGCGGAACGGTCTGGATTAAGAACGTTGAACCTAAAGCCATGATGTGGCAGAATACCGACGCCCACAAACCGCGGCGATGTCTGCAACCTTCCTTCCAAAGTACCCCGATCAAGATTGCTGGCATATCCAAAGTAGTAAAATCCCTCCATGCCCTGAATTTAAGGTTAATTAACATTGCTTCCTCATCTGTCGATTAAACTTCGGGTAATTCCGCTGGGTCTAAAGATCAAATTCAATCCCAAAGCGAAGAAAGATTCCGGATGATTTCCGAGCGACGGGATTTTCAAACCAAATCATAGAAATCATGAAAAAGCTATTATTGATTGCCATGTTGTTTTCCATCGGGTTTGCCGCCATGGCACAAAAAGGTGGACAAAGGGGAAGTGCCACACCAGAGGAAAGGGCCGAAAGAGTAACCAACAAGATGGCCGAGGAACTCTCCCTCTCCGAAGACCAAAAGAAAAAGGTCTATCAAATCAACTTGGATCACGCCAAAAAAAGGCAAGCCGAAATGGAAGCGAGGAGGGCTGCCATGGAAGCCGACATGAAGGCGCAAAACCAAGAGATCGAAGCTTTACTCTCTGAGGAGCAGAAAGCCAAATGGGCTGAAATGAAGGCTGAAGGAAAAATGAGAATGGAAGAAGAAGGCCGCGGCAGGCGGGGCGGACCGCGTAGAGGCCACCGTAGCGGCGGTTCCACGAACTAATCCGACAGGGAAAATGCAGCGGTTGGGGTCGCCCAACCGCTGTTTTTTTTAGGCTTGTTGCGATTCCTCTATAATCGTGTCACCATAGAGCCACCCGAACTTCCGCATTTCGAGGTAGTTCATCTTATCTCCCAAGTGCAACCGCTTCACAAAGTCGTTGAGTACACTGCAGAAGACAGGATAGGTATCCACTTTATTCGGATCGTAGTCAAGCTTCAGGTTGCGGATATATTTTTCATAGATATCCAAATGCTGTCTAGAGAAAATCGGGTACAACTTTGGAAAGTGATAATTGCAATAAAGTGACGCAAATTCCAAAAACGGAGGGTTGTTGCCAACTTTTGCAATATCATCGACCAAGCTGAGATCGCCCTTTGCAAGAGGTTCATCAATATTGAGTTTGAGGATATGATCCGAAACTTCCTTGACGCCGCTATAGCGCCTGACATCTCCATCATTGATGGCTGATACTTTGGTGATGATGTCTTCAATATTGTTGTTTTTGGGAATGTCCTGGAAGAGTTCCCAATTCCGAACATCATTCTCAAAATACATCTTCTCGTCCTGAAATATTCCCCAGTATTTTTTGAGTACTTCTTCAAACTTGCTCATGGCCTTTTTGGATTTAGTATCTTAAAGTTAGGGTTATAAATGGGCAAAAAGAATGATTTTTACCACAATAAGTGCCCAGAAAAACAAAAAAATCTAATTCTTTTTCCCAACTAGCCGGATTACAGCGGCTGTGCCTACGTGGAACAATCCTTCGTTCAATTCGACTTCTTTTTCCTCCAAAACGCTAATCCCCAGTCCTGCAAAATCGTCTTGAAGTTCATCGATAGAAAACAACATAGTAGGATCTTTTGGCCCACCAACCCGCTCGTTTTGGCTGTTCCAGCGAATATGTTCCTTACTGAAGCCCTCTAAGATGAGGGTTCCGCCGGGCTTCAAACTCTGAAGGAGACGTCGATGGAATAGCCTTCTTTTATCAGCAGGAAAATGTACAAACACCAATGAAACAGCATCATAAGCTGACGCAGGTAGATCGATGTGCTCAAATTCACCAACTTGATAGTCAATCGACACACCAAATCTTTCTGCCAACCTAATCGCTTTATTTTTTGCCTCTTCGCTCCAGTCAAAAGCATTGACCTGCCAGCCCAATTTGGCAGCATAGACAGCGTTTCGTCCTTCGCCCTCTCCTGGAAACAAAATCCTTCCTGGCGGCAATTGTGCGAGTTGCTCCTTCAGGAATTCATTGGGCTCAATGCCATAGGCAAATTCCTTCTCCCGGTAACGCTGGTTCCAAAATTCCTTCATCCTATATCGAAATTGGAACAAAACATCAATGATACAAATTACATGTCATCTTCTTCAAAATCCTCCTCATCACCTTTTCCCATGTCAAACATGCTGGAGAAAAGATCCTTAAACTGCAATCCGGTATCCAACAGCTTTTTGCTCAATTGGCTGTATTCCGCCAATCCATGGAGCAAAAATTCCATATAGAATTCCTTTTCTCGTTCGGGTAAATTTTGGATGGTCCTAGTCACAATGGATTCGAGACCGGGTACTTGGTGCAGCAGCGATTTGTAGTTTTTGTCGGATTGTGAAGCCAAGATATCAAGACTATTTCCTTCACCGAACCATGCCAATGGCATCACATATGGATTGCCTTGCTTCTCCTTTTTCTTTTGTTCGGGCGAAGGAAAGTATTCCACAAACAAAGTACGTATCGCCTTCCCGATAAGATTGTATGCCACGAGGCCGGCGCCTTCCTGTTCACCTTCATAGACCAATTCCACCTTTCCCGTTATTGCCGGAATAACTCCGATCAAATCCGAAACGCGGACGACGGTGTTCTGTTCCCCATTCAGGTAGAGTCTCCTTTCAGCAGATGAAATGAGATTTTCATAAGCCGAAATGGTCAAACGGGCGGAAACGCCGCTTTTTTCATCTACATATTCGCTCTTTCTTGCCTCCACCGCAATCTGCTCTATCAGGTCCTTCATCAGCTCAGGCACATGAATTTTGGAGACGGGCTTACCTTCCAAATTGGCTTCCTGCGCGGTGATTTTTTTGCCGATTTCGATGGTTTTTGGGTAATGGGTGATGATTTGGCTTTCGATCCGGTCTTTGAGTGGCGTGACAATTGATCCTCGGTTGGTGTAATCTTCCGGATTGGCAGTGAACACAAATTGAATATCCAGTGGCAACCGAAGCTTGAAACCGCGGATTTGGATGTCGCCTTCCTGCAGGATATTGAACAAGGCAACCTGTATCCGCGCCTGCAGATCCGGCAATTCGTTGATCACGAAAATGGAACGGTGTGAACGTGGCACCAAGCCATAGTGGATTACCCGCTCATCGTTGTAGGAAAGCTTCATAGTCGCAGCTTTGATCGGGTCTACATCTCCTATCAGGTCGGCAACAGAAACATCAGGCGTTGCCAGCTTTTCCGTATAGCGATCATCCCGGTGCCACCAATGAATCGGCGTATGGTCACCCTTGGCTGCAATCAATTCCTTTGCATAACTGGAAAGTGGTGCCAACGGGTCGTCGTTGAGCTCGGAACCCTCCACCACGGGCACATATTCGTCCAAAAGATGGGTCATCAAGCGCGCAATACGGGTCTTTGCCTGACCGCGCAAGCCGAGGAGGTTGATGTTATGCCGGGAAAGGATCGCTCTCTCGATATCCGGAATTACGGTATCCTCATATCCCCAAATCCCTTCAAAGACATTTTCTTTGGCGGAAATCTTTTTGATCAGGTTTTGTCTCAATTCTTCCTTGATAGAGCGGGCTTGGTATCCCGCCGCCTTGAGTTCACCAAGGGTTTTTATTTTCAATAAATCCTTGCCATTGAGGCTGTGGTAGTCCATGGTTTAAAACTTTTTGGTTCTGTTTCTTCTATAATCTTCAAAAATCAAATCCCCCAATCCCTTCAGGCTGCTGTAGTAGGCGTTGCCGTTGTTGACTTTGGTAAACTCCTTCACAAATTCTTTCAGATATGGGTCGGAGGCAATCATAAAGGTCGTCACGGGAATCTTCAGCTTCCGGCATTGTGCGGCCAACTTCAAGGTCTCATTGAGGATTTTGCTGTCTATCCCGAATGCATTTTTGTAATATTTGATCCCTACCTTGAGGCAGGTGGGCTTGCCATCGGTGATCATGAAAATCTGCTTGTTGGGGTTTTTTCGTCTCCGGAGCAGGTCCATTGCAAGTTCGAGTCCTGCGACCGTATTGGTATGGTAGGGGCCAACTTGCAGGTAGGGAAGGTCCTTGATCTCAATCTGCCAAGCATCGTTGCCAAAAACGATCACATCCAAGGTATCTTTTGGATAGCGGGTTTTGATCAGTTCCGCCAATGCCATGGCAACCTTCTTCGCCGGCGTGATGCGGTCTTCGCCATACAGGATCATCGAATGGGAAATGTCAATCATCAGCACGGTCGATGTCTGCGAACGAAACTCGTTCTCCACCACTTCCAAATCATCTTCCGTGAGGAGATAATCACTCGCAAACCCATGGTTGATCTGTGCATTTCTGATCGAATCCGTCAGCGCGATTTGGTCGATATTGTCTCCAAAAGCGTAGGGCCTACGATCGGTTCCTTTTTCTTCCCCCTGCCCCGAATGCACGGTACGGTGTTGTCCGCCTTTCGCTCGCTTCAGTTTTCCAAAAATCTCCTCCAAGGCATTTTTCCGGATCGTTTGCTCCGATTTACCGGTGATTTTGATTTCCCCCTTTTGGTTTTCCTCGGTGATATAGCCCTTGGTCTTGAGGTCTTCGATGAAATCCCCGATTCCATAACCTGGGTTGGTCATATTGTAGCGTTTGTCAAGGTTGGTTAGCCAAGACAAAGCTTCTGCCACATCCCCGCCGGTCATGGTCACCAATTGCAGGAAAATGTTGAGCAGGTTTTCAAACGTGCTCTTCTCCGGGTCTTGGATTGGTTCGTATTTGGTAAAGCGGAATCCCTTCATGATATGGTCTAACAAAAACTTGGTGAAGCTGGTTTGAAAACAATTTTGTTTTTATCAAAATCGACAAACTATTATCGCCACACGAAAGTTTGGGTACATTTTTTCACAAACAATTTCGCTATCCGGTAGAATCCAAACGACCCCTTCAAGTCGGAAATGGGCTTTGGGCACCAATTCTTCTGAAAATGTCAGGCCGATCAAAACCAAACCCAAGCAAAATCTTACCAAGCAAAAAATGAACGTTGTCGACGTAAACATTTTATGTCCAAAATTTTAACACAGGGTATTTATCGAGTAAATTTCATAAATAAACGAGCCTCCTATGTCCTCGAAAGATCAATCAACATCGCAAAGACCCGGAATCGATCCTGTCTTTCATTACGCCATCCAATTGCTGGCCTTGGCCCTGCTTCTGGTTTGGTGTTTTTATATAATCCAGCCATTTATTTCCATCCTAGTATGGGCCGCGGTACTCTCCACGACACTTTTCCCACTGCATGAGACACTCAAACGCAAACTGAACAACCGAAATGCGCTTTCTGCGGCGATCATCACCTTTCTTTTGATGCTGGTTATCATCGGTCCGAGTGTATGGATATTGACAGCCACTGCCGGGGAATTCAAGGAGCTGGTGGATGAATTTCGTGCAGGAGAATTGCATGTCCCTCCACCGCCAGAAAAAGTAGCATCTTGGCCCATCGTGGGCAATAAAGTCTATGGGCTATGGACAGAAGCCTCCTCCAGCCTGTCTGCTACCGTCTCCAATCACCAAGAAGAATTGAGACCTGTATTGCTCAAGTTTTTTGGCCTAATCAAAAGCGCGGCAACTGGCATTCTGTTTTTTGCAGCATCGATTATCATCAGCGGAGTACTGCTTGCCTATTCGAAGGAAAGTGGTGCCGCTCTTCGCAAGGTAGCTACGGCACTAGCTGGAAAAAACGGTGAGAAGATGGCCGAAAATGCTGAAATCACCGTAAGGAACGTTGCAAAAGGAATCTTGGGTGTGGCTTTACTACAGACAATCCTGGCAGGTTTCGGAATCGTCTTGGCGGGGATTCCCTTTGCTGGAATTTGGATCGCCCTGTGCCTCATCCTAGCCATCATCCAGGTTGGGATTTTGCCGATCTCGCTGGGTGTTATTATTTACATTTGGGGTGCAGCTGACACCACAACTGCAATTTTGCTCACTATTTGGATGCTCATAGTAGGTGCTTCAGACAATATCTTAAAGCCTATCGTCATGGGTAAAGGCGCTCCGGTACCGATGTTGGTGATTTTTATCGGTGCTATCGGAGGATTTATTCTTTCTGGGATCATCGGTTTATTTACCGGCGCAATTGTCCTTTCCCTTGGCTATAATCTGGCAACTAAATGGATGAATCCAACAAATGAAACTCGCTCAGCCTAAATAAATGATTTTCAATATTTTAGTATTGGAATAGTAGGCCCATTTATTTCATTTTCCGGCACAAATTAACGTCGTCGGGCAACAAATGGGAGCTTTGCTTTGTTTTTGAATAAAACAATTCAAAAATGAACTCCTACCTATTTCCCGTTTACATGACTACTGCGGTCTTGATCGTGTATGTGACCGCCATACTCGCAGGAATCAATGCCGCGATCATCATGTTTATCTTCTCTATATCGCCGGTATTCGTGATATGGATGGTATACCGAGTCCTAACAGCCAATGTCGAAGTAAAAACCACATTCGACGAAAAATGGTATGAAGATCAATAAAACCGTTCAGGTATTTGGCAAAGTCCAAGGGGTGTATTTTAGACAAAGCACCCACTGGAAAGCTACTGAACTTGGGATCAATGGTTGGGTCAAAAATGAGCCTGACGGATCGGTTTCCGCAGAATTGGAAGGCGATGAAGCACACATCTCGACGATGCTGGAATGGATGAAAAAAGGCCCCGAAAGGGCCTCTGTCGACAAAGTTCAAATCAGTGAAGGAAAGGTTCGGGATTATCCCGACTTCCGAATTATCAGGTGATCCCTACTTTGGGCATTCGCCTTTTTCAAAAGATTTCACACCGCTAATTCCGGCAAGACATGAGTTGCCATAGGTCTTTCCATCGCACCCACAAACCGGGTCATAGATCATAAGACAAGCCATATCCTTTCGGATCAATTCGGGGTCGATACAATCGGCCAATACCTCATCCGCGGGATTTTGTTCTTCGCATTGGAACGACATCATGAGCAAGGCAAACAAAGCGATAATGAAAGATTTGGTTTTCATAGTTGTCGATTTACTTCAATAAGACGCATGTTGATGCCAGATATGCGACAATTTATTGAATGTTTTTTTCGGTTTTTTGACAACGAAAAAATATTTCGAAAAAATTGAACATAAATGATTTTAATTGGTAATTTTCAAACCCGAAACATGTTTAATTACATCGGTAAGTCACCCAACTCACCCAATTTTCTATTATGGTAATTTTAGGATTGAACTACTATTTCCACGATTCGACAGCCTGTATCGTGGTGGACGGCAAATTGGTGGCGGCAATCGAAGAAGAACGATTAAACCGCGACAAACACACCAAGCTTTTTCCGCAATTGGCTATCGAGCGTTGCCTGAAAATGGCCAACCTCAACTTCAAAGACATTGACCACATCGCCGTATCGATCAAGCCTGATCTGTATATCGGCAAAAAGATCAGGTACGGATTGAGTAATCCAACAAGCCTGCGCTACTTGGTCAGCCATGAATTTGTACATGCCTACCGCAGGCAAAAGCAGTTTTGGCGCTGGTACAAGGGAATCTATGAATCGGAAAACATCGGTCCAAAGGTGCATTTCATCCCGCATCATTTCAGCCATGCGCCAGGATCATTTATGGTCTCACCTTACAAAAAGGCCGCATTGTTGGGACTTGACGGTTCGGGCGAATGGGGTTGTACCTTTTTGGGATATGGCGATGGAAATCGCATAGAACAGTTTGGCGAGACATTTTTCCCACATTCTTTGGGTTCATTCTACGAAGCCGTGACCCAATTCTGTGGGTTCAGGACCAACTACGACGAGGGCAAAACTATGGGTCTCGCGCCGATGGGAGATCCAAAGGTATTTTATGATATCGTAGAGAAAATCGTCCACGTCAATGCAAAAGGTGAAGTCACGCTGGACCTCAGCTACTTCAACTTCCAAAAAATGCAGTCAGGTGCCGATTCCCACCTCTCGCCCAAGTTCATCCAAACATTTGGTAGGCCGAGAAAGCACGGCGAGGAATTTGAAAAATACCACATGGACGTGGCGGCGGCATTTCAGAAAGTGCTGGAAGACAAAGTACTTCAGATCTGCGAAATCCTGCATGAAAAGACCAACGCGGACTATCTTGTCATATCCGGAGGTGTTTCCCTCAACAGCGTCATGAATGGGAGAATCGTGCGCGAAAGCAAATTCAAGGATGTCTACGTCATGCCGGCGGCCGGTGACAACGGCACGGCGATCGGTGCGGCGTTTTACCTATACAATGGTATCCTCCGGCAGCCAAGGAAATTTGTTCACCTGAATCCTTACATCGGCACCGAATACAGCAATGCTGAAATCGAAAAAGTGCTGAAATCCTGCAAACTCACCTATACCGAACACGATGATATCTGTGAAGTAGCCGCTACCTTGCTAGAGCAGGGTAAAATCATCGGATGGTTCCAAGGTCCCATGGAAATTGGGCCGCGGGCTTTGGGAAGCCGAAGCATCTTGGCCAATCCGGCATTCCCGGATATGAAGGCCAAAATCAATTCCGAAATCAAATTCCGGGAAGCATACAGGCCTTTCGCTCCTTCTGTGATCGTAGAAGCGAAAAATGAGTTCTTTGACCTGGAAGTCGAAGCGCCATTCATGTTGAAGGTCTGCAATGTTTTGCCAGAGCAACAATCGGTGATTCCTGCCATCACCCACGTGGACGGCAGCGCGCGGGTACAGACTGTTCGCAAGGAAATGCATCCGCGGTACTATGAAGTCATCGAGAAACTCGGCAAAAAGACAGGTGTTCCGGTAGTTCTCAACACCAGCTTCAATATCCAAGGCGAACCTGTCGTCGAATCACCAAAAGACGCGATCCGCTGCTTCTATTCCAATGGCTTGGATGCCTTGGTTTTGGGCAATTTCCTCTTGGTCAAAAAGACCGTCTCGCTGACAGAATTGGAGGAAAAAATGATGATGGAAATCGTCGAAAAGTAAACCTGACATCAAAAAGGGGCGGTCAAACTGCCCCTTTTTTGTTTTCAGTTTGGGGAAACTTCCCTTAATTTTAGCGCATTGTTGGCCTAACTTCCCAGCACTAAAATCCTCGCCCAAATGAACAACGCAAAGCATATTTTCCAAGACTATGTCAATCAGCTTTGCGACGTTTATCCAAGAAATGAATCGGAAAGCCTGGTAAGCTGGCTGTTTGAGGAATATTTGGAATTAAGGAAGTCCGATCTGGCAAGCGAAATACAAATTGAGAATATTCCGAAAAATCTTCAGGAAGCGTTTCGGCAGCTGTTGCTGAACAAACCGATACAATACATTCTCGGGAAGGCGCCTTTTTATGGCCGGGAATTCCTTGTAAACCCCTCTGTGCTTATTCCCAGAAACGAAACAGAAGAGTTGGTACATTGGATTTTGCAAGAAAACAAATCACCCAATCTTAGGATATTGGATATTGGAACGGGTTCGGGATGCATTCCCATTACACTCGATTTAGAGTTAAGAATGGCGAATGTCTATGGAATGGATATCAGTACGGACGCTTTGGAGGTTGCCAAAAAAAACAACCGCCGACTCAGCGCGCAGGTACAGTTCATTGAAAGTGATATTCTGAATGAACCATTTCCAGTTTCCAATCTGGATTTAATTGTCAGCAATCCTCCTTATGTGTTGATGTCCGAAAAGAATCAAATGCACCGCAATGTCCTTGATAATGAACCGCATTTGGCTTTGTTTGTGGACAACGATGATCCCCTGCTCTTCTATCGTGTGATTGCAGAGAAAGGGAAAAAAGCGCTCCGACCTAGAGGAAGAATTTACTTCGAAACCAACGAAGCAAAGGCCGGGGAGGTTTGCCAATTGCTTCGGGATCTTGGCTATGACCAAATTGAAAAGCGAATGGATCTAAACGGCAAAGAACGGATGGTGAGGGGAATCTGGAAAGGTGTGAATAACTAGTCCAAGCGAAATTTAATTAGCCGCCATTTGTCTAGATTTTTTCACCGAGCCAGAAAAAACCGTCTGCAAAAAATTCTGTAGTACCTTCTTCCAATGCCAAATTACGTTTCCCCGAAAAAGAAATCTGGGTTTCCAAGCCATCGTGAATCATCGCCAACTTGATTGGCTTTTCACTATAGGAAAAAAGACTCCCTTTCGGAAACCATTTCTTGAAGCGCCCACCTGCAATGGGAAAATACCGTATGCCACTTTTCCACAACACGATATCCAAACCTAGCTCCTTACTGGGAAAAACTTCAAACTCCCAAGGCGCCAAGCCGATAATGTTGACAGCATAATGCTTGGTTGCAACGAGATATTGAAGGCCCTCTTGGAAATATTTACCATGCTGCACGCCAAGGAACTTCACGGGATATTGCTCCTCCAATAAATGATAATTTGCCCTTTGGAAGTCCAAGTCAGCCAAAATGACATCGATTTTGATCCCCCAAGAAATCACCGTCCAAACCTCAGTTTGACTTACCAACACGGTGGGCACCCATTCCAACAGGGGCGCAACTGTCTCAAATGACAGGCCTTCCATCTCCAATATCAACAAAGCGGGCTCTTGATTTTCCTTGACAAAATGGTGGGAGGACATGGGGAACTTGGAAGGTTATTGGGTTACAAAGTTATTGGGTTATTGAGTTAAAAGGTTTGGAAGGTTAAAAAGTTACTTCGTTACCGAGCAATTTGACTGGTTCATTGGGTGCCGTAAGGTGGTTTGGCAGGTATGATCGTCGATAGAATCTTCATAGGCCATGTAAAGAGACGAAACCGCCGGCAGCTTTTCCACACCCGCCTTTGTACTTTGTACTTCGTACTTGGTTCAAAACCTCACTTAAACCTCACCACCTTGCCATGTGCCTTCGACGTCATAGCTTGTGGAATGGCACTACAAATCTCGTGGTAAAGCAGTTCGACGAGCTTCCGCTTTAAAAAGCTTCTGGTCAAGACGATACTGATCTCGCGCATGGGTACCTCCCCCTCAAATGGCCTAAGTCGCTTCTTTTCCTCTTCATCCATGGACAATGTGGATAACTCTGGAAGCAAGGTTATTCCTTTGTACTGGTTGACCATGTTTCTAAGGCCTTCGAGCGAGCCACTTTCATAGTGAAAGTTCATGCGCTGAAATTTGGATTGGTTGCAAAGGTTCAGAACTTGATCGCGAAAACAATGACCCTGCTGCAGCATCCACATATCGTCGGATTCCAAATCCTTAGGACTGATCTTGGACTTGCTGGAAAGCGGATGATGTTCGGACAGGTACACCAAAAACTTCTCGTAGAACATCGGCTTTTCCACAATGCCCGGTTCCTCCAAAGGCGTCGCCACAATCCCCAAGTCCAACTCGTCGTTTTTCAGCTTTCGCACAATTTCCTCCGTGACCGTCTCTTCGACTTGAAGCTTCACGTGTGGATACTTTTCCAAAAAAGACTTGATAAACCGGTGTAAAAGATAAGGTGCCAAAGTCGGTATGATACCCAATTTGATAACCCCACTGACGTCCCCCTTCAGCTGCGCTACCAACTCCATGATGCCCTTGCTTTCAGAAACGACGCGTTTGGCCTGCTCGATGATTTGGGTGCCAATCTCGGTAGGAATCACCGGCATTTTGGACCTGTCAAACAATATCACATCCAATTCCCGCTCCAATTTGTTCACTTGGGCACTCAGCGTGGGCTGCGTCACAAAGCAGGACTCAGCAGCATGGCCGAAATGCCTGTACTTATCCACAGCGATGATATATTCCAACTGTTGAATCGTCATGATTCCTCGGTTTCAATGATGGCAAAGATATCAATGTTTTTGTTTTTATTTAGAATCAATTTAAATAAAAATAGTGCCGGCGCAGACCCTCTACCAGCTGGGAAATATTTAGAGGGCATGGCAACAGGAAACACTTCCCTCATTTCCGCAAGAAAACATCTCTCAAAAACATTCGCCAAAACCCCTTCATCCGGCCTTGATGATTACCCGCTTGTACCGCTGCAGGGCAGGCGTACCTTTGTCCTCAACCGTCAGCACGATGTGGATAACTCGGTCTCCAATATCTTGTGGAATCTGCAAGGTGATGGCCGATGCGGCTGGATCGATGATTTCCACATTGCCAGGATAGCTGTCGGCCGGCTGATACCTCCACCAGTGAAATGAAATTGCGTCCCCATCGGGGTCACTTGAACCCGAAGCATCCAAATGGACTTTTTCGCCAGGCTTCGCTTGGAGGTACAGGATATTGGCAGAAACATCCCCGCTGACGGAGGCAATGGGTTCATGGTTCACCTCGGCCGGTGAGCGTACAGACCATTGCAGGCGATTCAAAAAACTGTTCCTTGCTGCAGGGGCCCACCTCACCAATTCATACTTATCCACATCGCAGGTGCTGAAATAAGTGCCCGGAAATTCCGTTCCCATGGGCTTGAACAAGCTTCCCCAACTACCCTGCGTCGGGTCTGCCGGGTCATTGAGTCCCAAAGCCGCACTGAGCAAAAACAAAAACGCCGGGGTATCCCCTTCACCGCCATTATCGTACAACTCGGACATTGGTCCATGTCCCCGTACCTCCTCTGCCTTCATTGGTTTTTGCCAGGTAGAATCCCTTGAAAACACGTAATGCCAAAAATGTCCGTTGTCATACAACACCATCCCCAAGTCTACAGGGTCCTGTTGATAAGTCGGAATGGCGGTGCCAAAGTTGGCGCAGGTCGACGCTTTCATTTTTTGGAAGCTCGCAAAATACTCAAATGAAATGTCCTGAAAGAGGATGCCAAACAAATGGATCTTCGGTAGCAACTGTCGAAACTTTTCCTCCCCATGTTTTTGCCGATACCTGTGCAATGCCTGGACAAATGTGATGGTCCCTCCCCATGCCTGTACATAAATCGGCCTGTCATCGTCTTTTTCAAACACACGCACCAACCAATCACTCCCCTCGGAGTCCTTGGAATCACCCTGTGGATTAAGGCCTTCCCCAATCCAATCATGGAAATACACCGAATCCCATTCACTGGTGACATACCTGTCAGCGATATTGTTGGAGAAATACAGCGTGTTTGTCAACCAAATGATGGGTATGGTCCCACGTCCACGCTTGGTCACGGCGAGTAATTGTTCGGCGTCAGGGAGATCAGGATCGTGTTTTCTCAATTGCGGCAACTCCTCCTTGTAGGCGGACAAAATTCCCATCGCCTTATCCCAAGGACCTGATTCGTTATACTTGTAATCAGGCAGCTGATTGGTCACAATCAGCCCCTCAAGATCAAAAAGAGAGGAATAATACAAGTACCGAATGAGCGAATTTCCGTCGTCATGCGTCATATCCGTAAGGATGACGGTCCTCATTTTCTGGGGTTTGGATTCGGTCCTTTCCTGCCTCGAAAATCCACAAGACCCAAAGACGACCAAGGAACAAAACAGAATGAATTCCCGCGTTTTCATGCCAGCAATAAATTGATTCAACCACCGAGTAAACTATCGAAAAACAGCGCCGATCAAGGATGTGGATAACTCTGACTATCGCCAATTCCCCATCCATGCGGAATGGCTCTATGAAATTACACCCCAGCGTATACAATCAAACCCAAACCAAGTATAAACAGCGCAAACATCCCCGCAATTAGGCCATTGGTTCCCTTGGGCGCAGCACGAAACTCCCGCCATATGAATACGCCCCAAAAGGCAGCCACCATCGTCGCACCTTGTCCAAGTCCATAGGAAATTGCGGGCCCAGCCTTTTCGGCTGCGATGATGCTGAAGGACATACCCACGCACCAGATGATTCCACCCAAAATACCTACCATGTGTACGGGAAGCTTTCCCGCAGAATAATCAGCCATGACCAAGGGTTTTCCCTCAATCGGCCTTTTCATCAAGACGGTATTGAAGAGAAAATTGCTCAGTAGAATCCCGATTGAAAATATGAATACCGCCCCATAAGGCGTGAATTTGCCCACCTCAGGTGTGGAAAACTCCAAAGACATCGACTGGGCGACAAACCAATAGAAAAAAGACATCAAGAAACCACCCACCAAGGCCAACATCAAACCAACCCTTGGGTTTTTATGGTTTGTGCTCGCCAGTCTTCGATAGGCCAGCGCATCCAGTACAATAGCCGCCACGACCAAAGCGACTCCCGAAAACAGGAGAACCGGATTCCCCTGTTGGTTGGAAAGGTAATTTACGATGACACCAAGGACCAAAGCCAAACCAATCCCCACTGGAAACGCCACCGACATCCCCGCATAGGCAATTGCTGCGACAATCAGGATATTTGCCAAATTGAAAAGCGCACCGCCAAACAGGGCCAAGCCATAGCTTTTGATGTCCGCCTGTCCCAAATCGACGAGGAAACCACGACCGGCCTGCCCGGTGCTACCCAAAGTCAGCCCAAATACCAAAGCCAACAGGACTATTCCCAGCACATAATCCCAGTAAAACAACTCAAAACGCCAGTCCTTCCCGGCGAGCTTTTGGGTATTGGCCCAAGAACCCCAGCAAAGCATGGTGATGATGCAAAAGACGACGGCAAGAGAATAGGATTCAATGATGTACATGGCTTTGGGAATTAGAATGTGGCTGAATCAATACGTTCGCTTTGGAGGCTGTACTGCGGAATAGGTGATGTACTCCTGAACATGGATGGAGTAGCCTTTTGGAATGTGGATAAGTACCAATTTGACCTCATGGGCGCCTTCCGTCAGATCGTAATTCCAGAACACCTCATGTTTGCGATTTTGAAATCCAGTGGGCATTTTTACCCTTTCTACTACCTGGTTATCCACATATACGTCGAGCAACAGTTCCGCATCAGGTAGTCCCGCATCTTTGCCCGCATATCCAGTGATAACCAAACCTTTTCCCTCGGCAGCAAACTTGACTTCGGGATTATCCACACCAAGATTCTTGAAAATATTTCCTCTTTTGATTGGATAAAGACCCTCAAAGGCCACTTCAAGCGGACGGGTTTCCGGAACCTGATAAAGGATCGTGACCTCATCGCCTTCCACTTTCCCACCATTTCTCTCAACCATTTGCAGCGCATGGTCCATGCCGATTTGGTACACTTTGTTCAGTGACATGGTGGTATACTTAAAATCCATATCCTCCACTTTGTCCAAGCCCTGCTTCCAGTAATCCGGGATTTGTGAATAACCGATCATCGTTCCCAAAATCCCCGCGGCATTGGCGGGGTTGCAATCGGAATCCAATCCGCAGCGGGTGCTGATGTCGATGGTCTTCCCATAGTCGCCATTTCCATACAGCAGGCCAATGACGATATAGGCAGCATTAATCTTCGCATCGATGTTGAAAGCCTTGAAAACACCATCCGGGCAGCCTTTGTCATTGGACCATTTCTTTTGGACTTCAAACCACGTTTGCTTCCAGTCATCCGGATACTGTCGATGCCAGCGGATGACATCCGCAATACACTGATGGAACTCACTTTCCATTGGCACCGCCTTCAACGCTTCCTCGACCACATATTCCACGTCATTGTGGATAAATGCCAAGGCATACATGCCTGCGACGTACACCCCCCCATACACCCCATCTCCATAATTCATGATATGGCCAATCCGATCGCCTACAGTTGCAGCGGCATTGATCATTCCGGGAGACATCAAGCCCGCAAAATCCGCCTCAATCTGAAAATCGATATCATCGGCATGGGGATTGTTTTTCCAATAACCCGAGGCCGGCGGCATCATTCCCTGAAGAATATTGTAGCGGGCTGCTTGGTTGGCATGCCAAAGTTGGTATTCAGCCTTAGCAAAGGCCAATGCATGCAAAGAATCAGGGGCATCGATGCCGTGCTTTTCGAAGATATCCACAAAGGTCAAATCCATGTAGACGTCGTCGTAGAGACCGGGCACATTTTCATACCACCACAGCATTTGGTCTCCATCCCAGGGTATCGGAACCTCATCCCCAATCATGGTGCCGTTGAACCTAAATTCGGTAGGTCCCCCGTAGGTGCAACCAATCACCTGTCCTGCCCAGCCCCCTTTGATTTTGTCCAAAAGGATATTCTTGTCCATCTTGATCTCCTGCCCGGCAGTGTAGGTAGGGGTGATTGCCTCTTCCGCTGTTGGCGATTTACAGGCACAAAGAATGGTAAAGGAGGCCACTACTAGCCGGAATCGGGATGTGGATAACATGGGTCTTTGGGTTTTGGTAGGATTAAAGTTCAGACAAATAGGGAATGGAGGTTTGTGCACCCAAACGCTGCACAGAAAGGGTTGCGGCTTTGAGGGCGAAGGTTACCGCGGCGTTCATATTTTCGCCCCTTCCCAAGGCGACCGCCAAGGCACCATTGAAGGTATCGCCAGCCGCAGTGGTATCCACGGCTTTGACGCGTTGCGTAGGGATGATCTCTTCTGTGTTCCCGTCAGCCAAAAATGCCCCGTTTTCACCCAAGGTAATGATCACCTTTTGGATGCCGGATGCATTGAATCTCGCGGCTGCAAGCGCTGCTGAGGAAATATCCGAAACGGAAATCCCGGTGAGAAATTCCGCCTCCGTTTCATTGGGAGTGATGATATCCACATTTTCCAAAAGTTCGGCGGGCAGGGACCGGGCAGGCGCCGGATTAAGGATAACCTTCTTTCCTTGCGCTTTTGCCATCCTTGCGGCCTCCGTCACCACTTCTAAGGGAATCTCGAGTTGCAGCAAGACCACATCCGCCCAAGCAAACTTGCTGGCCGCCTTTTTCAAGTTATCCACATCCATACCGGCGTTTGCCCCTGGGGCAACAATGATGGTATTTTCTCCAGATTCGCTTACCGTTATCAAAGCCACGCCGGATGGCAAATCAGGATTCCTTTCAATCAAGGAAGTATCAATCCCCTCCCTTTCGTAGCTTTCCAAATTCACCTGACCAAAAGGGTCATTGCCCACTTGCGCCAAAAACACCACCTCACCGCCCAGTCGGGCAGCTGCTACCGCCTGATTGGCGCCTTTTCCTCCCGAAATCATGGAGAAGTTCCCGCCAATAAGCGTCTCACCTGGTCTAGGAAAATGGTCTGCCTGAATCACCAAGTCCATATTGGAACTACCGATGACCAGTATTTTGGGTTTTGCCTGCATAACCTTACACATGCTGAATCCAGCCATTTATCAAGTTGGCACAGTGAATCAGCAATTATGGAATGGAATATTGTTTACAACAATTAAATTGGAGTAGAATTATAAACAAATACTCCTAGACTGCCAAATAATCTATTTCAAAAGGCTATTTGTTGATTTTCAAGACGATAAACCCCAAAACCGATATGAACAACGAAAAGAAATCCCTCTCCAGAAGGTCCTTTTTGGGCAAGGGAATTTTAGGCGCTTCGGCACTGTCCCTCCTCCCACATTTGACTTATCCACATTCCATTCAAACGCCCAACCCAGCGGATATGCACGCAGTGCGTTTGGGCTTCATCGGGGTCGGCAGACAAGCCATGGGCATCCTCAATGGCATGATGCGGATTCCGGGTGTTGAAATCAAAGCCGCAGCTGATGTCTACAAAATCAAACTGGATCGTTTCAAACTGCGTGTGGATAAAATCTCCAAAGACCTCGGCAAACCCGTTCCCCAAGTCGATGTCTACGCCAATTACAAAGACCTGCTTGCCAGAAAGGATATCGATGCCGTGGTCATTGCCAGCCCTGACCATTGGCATGCGCTGATGGCCATCGCCGCCTGCAATGCCGGCAAAGATGTATACCTCGAAAAACCGCTCACCTTGACCATCAAGGAAGGACAGGAACTCGCCAAAGCAGTGAGAAAAAACGGGGCAATTCTGGCAGTAGGCAGTCAGCAGCGGTCCGACCTCAATTTCCAACATGCCGCGCGGATGGTACTCAAGGGCCAAATCGGCAAAGTCGAAAAAGTCCTTGTACACGTCGGGCAACCCGAACATCCAAAGCCTTATGACCTTCCGGAACAGCCACTGCCCGAAGGTTTGGACTGGCAAACTTGGCTTGGACCCTTACCCAAAATCCACTACAATGAAGCCCTCAACCCCGCCATCACCCTCAATCCCGAACAAAATGAAAAGATCTGGGGCGCTTGGCGTTCTTATAAGGAAACCGGCGGAGGCTACATGACGGACTGGGGCGCACACATGTTTGACATCGCCCAATGGGGCCTCGGCATGGACCGCAGTGGACCTGTTCGCGTAATTCCCGGCAAGGAAGGTCAGCCCTTGACCTACCAGTATGCCAACGGTGTTGAAATGGTCGTCGGACCTTTTGACGAAGGCAGACAAGGAGTGAAGTTTATCGGTGACAAAGGCTGGATAAAGGTCTCCCGTGGCAATTTCGATTCCTCGAATCCCGAATTGAAGCCCACATTGGAAAGGCCAAACCTCGGTTATCCGCCGCACTATTGGGACTTTATCGATTCGGTGGTCAAGCGAAAAGACCCCATTGTGCCCGTTGAAGTGGGACTCAGCACGCTTATCGTATGTACCATTGGCAATATCGCCCATGAATTGGGTCGTCCACTCAATTGGGACCCCGTGAAACAAACCTTTGTCAAGGACAAAAAGGCAAATGCCAAATTGCATTACAATTACGAAAACGGTTACACCCTTTAAGTTATCCACATCATGGACAGCAGAAGAGATTTTCTCAAGATATCGGGTGCCTTGGCGATAGGAAGCCTTTTGGCACCCACTAACCTTTGGGCCTTCGCCAAAAAACCCATCGGCCTGCAACTGTATTCCCTCCGAAAGGATATGGGGGAAAACCCCAAGGAAACCCTGCAAAAAGTGGCCAACATGGGCTACAAACATCTCGAAACAGCCAGCTACCGGGACGGAAAAGTCTATGGCATGGATCCCCTGGAATTCAAATCGTATGTGGAAAACCTTGGGATGAAACTGCAAAGTGCCCACGTAGGAGGTCCACAGTACGACGCCAACAAGCAGGCGGAAATCATGGAATTTTGGAAAAAGGCCGTCGACGACCACAAAGCCATGGGCGCGAAATACATCATCAAACCCTCGATGCCCATCCCCAAGACCCTCCAGGAACTACAGGTATGGTGCGACTACTACAACGCGGTCGGTAAGGTAGCCAAAGACGGCGGCTTGCTATTTGGCTTCCACAACCATGCCCGGGAATTTGAAACCATCGAAGGAAAAATCATGATGGACTACATGATCGAAAATACGGACCCCAAATTGGTCTGCTTCGAGTTGGATGTCTATTGGTCCCAAAAAGGTGGGCATCCTGCCGTGGACTACCTCAAAAAGCATGCAGGAAGGTTCCCGGTCCTCCACATCAAGGACGAAGAGGAAATCGGTGCCAGCGGTACGATTGACTTCAAACCCATTTTTGAAGCGGCCTACAAACAAGGCATGAAGGACTTCTACGTGGAAGTGGAACGCTACAATTTCGAACCCGTGGAAAGTGTTCACAAAAGCTTTGATTACCTCAATAATGCCTCCTACGTCAAATAAATGGCACAAAACATGAAAAATCAAAAGTTATCCACATGGGTCTTCGCCTGCCTGATAGTCGCCATCGCTTGCGAAAAAAAGCAAGAAACCGTCGTTGAGGAAGCACAGGCTTTCAGCCCCAATCCCCAGGAAATGACCGAACAGCCTGTGGGCAAATTGGCCATCGGCGACCCAGCCCCCTACTTCAAACTTCCCGACACCGAGGGGAATTGGGTAAGCATCGACGACTTCAAGGATGCTTCGGTCTTGGTCATCAACTTCACCTGCAACCACTGTCCGACGGCCCAAGCCTATGAAGACAGGTTCATCAGCCTTGTGAATGACTACAAATCAAAAGGAGTCGCTTTTGTCGCCATTTCCCCGAACAGTCCGATTGGGATATTGCCCGAAGAGTTGGGGTATACCGACCTCAACGACGACTATGCCAGCATGCAAGTCCGCTACAAGGACAAAAGCTACAATTTCCCTTACCTCTACGACGGCGACTCACACCAGTATTCCTTAGCCTACGGACCGGTCGCGACGCCACATGTTTTTGTATTTGACAAGGACAGGAAACTCAGCTACTCGGGGCGGATTGATGGTTCGGAAAAACCCGGAACTGCCAATGCCGAAGACCTGCGGATGGCTATTGACAAGACTTTGGCCGGAGAATCCATCGATGTGGATAAGTCAATTACCCCTGCCTTTGGCTGCTCGACAAAATGGGCCTGGAAAAACGAGTACACCAAAAAGACCAACGAGGAATGGAAGCAAAAACCGGTCGAGGTGCAGAAGTTATCCACAGCCGGATTGGCTGATTTGCTAAAGAACGACTCCGACCAACTCCTCCTCGTCAACTTTTGGGCTACCTGGTGCGGGCCCTGCGTCATCGAGTACCCGGAATTCATCGAAATCCAACGCATGTATGGCGGCAGGGATTTCAGGTTTGTGTCGGTCAGCTTGGATGCCCCGGACCAAGAGGACAAGGTGTTGAAATTCCTCAAAAGCAAATACTCGGCTGTACCGAATTACCTGATGGATACGGAAGACAAATATGCCATCATCGACGTAGTCAAAAACGATTGGGACGGCAGCCTTCCTTTGACATTATTGATCGAACCGGGAGGAAAGATCGCCTATAAGGTCCCCGGTGAAGTCAAGGTCCTCGACCTCCGCAAAGCCATCGTCGACCACCCGATGATTGGAAGATACTATTGAATTAAAAATGATGAATGTGGAATGATAAATGAGAGGGCGGAGTGAGGGTTTTGGAATTTGCGTTTCTTTGCCATTCCGATGTCCTTTCTTGTCATTCCGAGGAACGAGGAATCTTTATACCTAATCCAAATAATAGGCTTCAATCGAGAAGGCAAGCCTCCCTTTGTCATTCCGAGGTACGAGGAATCTACTCTGGCTCTTGTAATAGACCCCTCCTCCGATGGGGCCATAAATTACAGGTCATCAACACTAGCCAACGCTTTCGGTACGAATACGCGTCCTAGTCACTCGAAGGACCTCCCTTTGTCATTCCGAGGAACGAGGAATCTACTCTGGCTCAAGTAATAGACCCCTCCTAGGTCGGGGTGACAAATTAAACGTCATCAACACTAGCCAACGCTTTCGGTACGAATACGCGTCCTAGTCACTCGAAGGGCCTCCCTTTGTCATTCCGAGGAACGAGGAATCTACTCTGGGTCATGTAATAGACCCCTCCTAGGTCGGGGTGACAAATTAAACGTCATCAACACTAGCCAACGCGTTCGGTACGAATACGCGTCCTAGTCACTCGAAGGACCTCCCTTTGTCATTCCGAGGAACGAGGAATCTACTCTGGGTCATGTAATAGACCCCTCCTCCGTCGGGGTGACAACCACACGCCAATCCAAAAAACAAACACCGAATCCGTCGAACGCTTTCCTACAACCAATGCCCCTCTTTGTCTTCCCGAAGGCCTCTTTTTGTCGTCCGGAGACCTCTCTTTGTCATTCCGAGGCACGAGGAATCTATTCGTACATTTTTTCTTAGGCAAATAAAACTTGGTTACGAATGAATTATTTTCTAAGTTATACCCATGCGGAAACATGAGTATTTTGTTTACATTTTGACTAATTTCAATCGGACTGTCATTTACGTTGGTGTCACAAACAGTCTCTCCAGGCGTATTGCCGAACATCATGAACAAATCAACCCCGATGGTTTCACCGCAAAGTACCAATGCAAATACCTAGTCTATTACGAAATCCACCAATACATTCGGAACGCACTTGCTAGAGAAAAAGAAATCAAAAGTTGGAGGCGCGAAAAGAAAAATCAATTAATCGAAGAATTCAATCCCGGATGGAACTTCTTGAACAATGATGTTCTTGGGGATTAAAAATGAGATCCCGTCCCCTAATATCCAAAAGCCTCATCTTGTCTTACCAAAGGCCATTCCTTGTCATTCCGAGGAACCAGGAATCTAAACTGAATCGTGTAATAGACCCCTCCTTCGTCGGGGTGACAAAAATACGCCAATCCAAAAAACAAACACCGAATCCGTCGAACGCTTTCCTACAACCAATGCCCCCCTTAGTCTTCCAGAAGGCCTCCCTTGTCGTCCGGAGACCCCTCTTTGTCATTCCGAGGCACGAGGAATCTACCCTGCCATATACCGCTTCAGCAAGCCCCTTGACTGTGCCTGAATCTTCTTCCGCATCAGCGGCGTCCAGCCCAGCAGCCAACCTTTCCAACCCAAAGCCATCCGGGACCATTTCCACAAATCAAAACTATCCCGGTGCCAGACAATCTTTCCATCCCGCACCCGAAACTCCGCCTGAATCTTGTTGATAACTTTTCTCCGACTCGGTCCGAAAAAGTAGACCGCCTCCCATTTGGCCCAAATCCTATCACCCTCCTTGTGGATATCTCCAAAAGTCACGGTCAGATCTCCCTTGGCGCGTTCCAGCAGCATCCGCCACATGGCCTTGGCTTCCGCACCCTTTAGCTTTCCAAATGCCGGATCCTCAAATTCCACGGCATCGTTATAGCATGCAGCCATTTCTTCTGCTTTTCCAGCCGAGAAGGCCCCGTAAAACCGTTCAATCAATTGCTCTTCCATAGGCATTCAAGTATGTGGATAAGTGAGAGAATAGTCAATAGACGATAGTCCATAGAAGTTCATTATTCGAAATTCGACATTCATCATTCTTTGCCCATTACGAATTCATAATTCTTCATTCTTCATTATCGACTCGTCATTCCCCCACTTTTTCCAAAAACATCTCCCGCATCTCACTGAGCGGCAATTCCTCCAAGACCTCCCGTTCGGAACCCTTCCCTTCATCCTGCCACTTCACCATCTACATGAATCTATCGACCATGGTCCATAGAAGTTCATTATTCGACATTCGAAATTCGACATTCATCATTCTTTGACCATTACGAATTCATAATTTTTCATTCTTCATTATCGACTCCTCATTCCCCCACTTGTTCCAAAAACATCTCCCGCATCTCACTCAACGGCAGCTCCTCCAAAACCTCCCGTTCTGAACCCTTCCCTTCATCCCTCCACTTCACCATGAACACGAATCTATCGACCATGGTCCATAGAAGTTCATTATTCGAAATTGGAAATTCGACAATCATCATTATTCCCCATTGAGAATTCATCATTTATCATTCCCCCACTTTTTCCAAAAACATCTCCCGCATCTCACTCAGTGGCAATTCCTCCAAAACCTCCCGTTCGGAACCTTTACCTTCATCCTGCCACTTCACCAAGCGCACGAATCCATCCGCAATCTCAATCCCCGTGATGCTGCCATCCGAGTAGCAGCAGCAACCCACGTTGAAATAGGTGGGCTTATACTTGGGTAAATCCTGCACCCCCAATGTACACTGACTCGGGTGTCGCTCGATCCGTTCTTCCAAATCCTTGACTTTATCCACATCCTGTCGGGACTTTGCCTCCTCCAACTGCGCCCGCAGATGTTGCAAGTGGCTGTAGGAGTGAAATATCGGCTGATGGGTATGCCCTGTGACAAGGACCACATTGTCCTGCAGCTGACTCCACTCGTACATCAGGCGGTTGTGCAGGGTCTTTTCCGACTTGCTGACCGCAGGCGTGTTGATATTGATATCCAAAAAAGACTGCAGCGGACCCCATATATAGGCCACAAACCAAATCGAAAACTTGTTCCCATCGCTGCGTTTGTCGCCCTGATGGCCATGGGTACAGAAGACGTCGATATATTTCCCTTTCCCAAATGGCACCCGCACGACGATGGCCCCATAGATATTCACAGGCTTCTCGTAGACCTGCCACCGGTACATCTTCGAAAAGGGGTCGATCTCCCAAAAAAGGTCATGGTTGCCATAGACCTTGAAAAAGGCATTGCGCTTTACAAACCGCTTTTCGGCCTCAAAAGTCTCCTTATTGTGTTGCAGGATGGAGAAGATGTTGAACTTCCACAATTCCTCGCTGTCGCCGAGGTTGATGTAGTAGGAGCCTTTTTTGTCGTAATGGTCCAGGGCGGCGAGGTAGTTTTTTTCCGAAAACCTAAACTCGTCCCGGCGCTTGCGGTTGCCCTTGTGCAGGTCCGAGAAGATGATAAAGGAATTGTCCTGTAAGTTCATCTCGTACAAAGCACCATCCTTCGGCTGCGGGTTCTCGGTGATGTCCTTGTACATTTCCGACAGCCTGTGGAAAACCGCCTCGCGATTGGGCGAAGATGAAATCTTCTTGGCAAAGCGCTGTACTGGCTTTTTCAACAAAAAAACTATGGGGGCTTTCAGCCAAGCCAGGACCTTATCCAGCATCGTTCAATCTTTATCGGAAGATGCAAAAAATATTCGGGCCAAACTACCGTAGCCCGTCGAATACCACAAAATCAAAATAGCCGGGCTATCCGAACGTAGCATCTTTGGATTCCCGGTTCATCCGGGTCCAACGAATGAAATCCCATCTGTGAAAATCTGCGTAATCTGTGGTAAAATAAATAAACCACAGATAGCACAGATGAACACAGATAAAAGGTTATCCGAAGGAAATACCTCCTGATTGCTGAATCCTTCGCTTCCAACGAACAGCATCAAACCCCACACAAGCCAAAGATTCCCATCTGTGAAAATCTGCGTCATCTGTGGTTAATATAAATAGACCACAGATTTCACAGATGAACACAGATGAGTGAGTATCCAAAGGTTACACCTACAGATTGCCGGATCTTTCGCTTCCAAAAAATAGAATCACACCACTTTTTCTAAACATCTCATCTGTGAAAATCCGCGTCATCTGTGGTATTAAAAAGAAATCCAATCAACCGACGCTGTTACTTCTTTGCAAACTCCACTTCAGGCAGGAGAATCAAAGCGTCTTTGTCCCTTTCAGAATCATGCCAATACAACACCCAATTCACGCTAACTTTTTGGATCAAAAGGCCTTTTTCCCGAAAGTCCTCGATCGTTTTCATAAATGATTGGGAAAAGCGTAAGACACCATGTCCCGCAGCGTCAAGGCATTGCTGCCCATTCCAGTTTAATATATCTCCCGCCCGCAATCTGGAAATGTTGCGTTGCCGGGAATGGAAATAACTTAACCATACATCCTTGTGGAAAAGGTGCATCACCAAAATATTCGGATCGGGATAGGTCGCCGAGTCGAATTTCGAATCTAAGTTGGGCACGGTGATTCCATCAAAATATTTCCCTCCACAGTGGACCGAAAGCAGCGCCTTCGCGCGTGTCATACCCACGTATACAACTCTCCGGTCAGCGTCATCCGGAAATCCCGATGTTTGCAGCAGCATGAAAACTTGGTCAAACTCTTTTCCTTTGGCTTTGTGTATAGTCGACACCAAAATCTCGTCGGAGTTTTGGCGATAGAAATCCTCCAGCTTGGATTCCGAGATAAAGGTCTCCAAATCACTTAAAAAGCGTGTTTTGGGTTGGGTTTTCTCAAAATCCTCCAACATTTGTATCACCAAAGGGTATTTGGAGCTTCTCCCAAATTCCCTCTTTAGGACAAGCCGCGCATTTTCCCAATCCTCTGCTGAAATAGTGGAAATCCCCACTTTCCTTGGAATGGCGCCCAAAAAACACCTCACTTCTTGCAAATCGGTCAAATCGAATCTCTCCAAATCTTGAATGAGCCGAACGGGGATTTGGTGATGCCGAATCAATCCGGCGACCTTCAGTGCTTCTTCATTGGTCTTGGTAAGTACGGCTACCGAACCCGACAAATCAGTATCCAATAAGTCTTGCACAAGCGCGGGAATAAATGACTTATCCACATACTTTGTGACGCTGATCATTCCATTGAAAAGATCTTTGGAAACAATCGGGTTCTGTTTGAGTCGGTGGGAAATTGTGGCCGCCCATTGGTTGGTGAAATCCACCAAATTGGCCTTGCTGCGATAGTTATCCACAAGTTCGTATTTGACCGCCCCTTTATCCGTTACCAGCTTCTCGAGGAATTCCGAACTGGAACCCCTAAACCCATAGATATTTTGGTCGTCATCGCCAACCGCGATGATCCGCATGCCCTCATTTGCAACCAAAAGCGCTTCTACCAGAGCGTATTCTTCTGCGCTCATATCCTGGGCCTCATCGATCACTAGCACTGTCTTGGTCACTTGTTTGGCCTCTACTTTTCCCTCCCTGATAAGACGGGTCGCAGCTTGGATAATCTCGCCTGCTTCCGCGATGCTGCCCATTTTCCCCAAAATATCGAAGCAATAGGAGTGAAAAGTGTTGATTTCCACATATAGGGCAGCATTGCCGATAAGTCCGATGAGACGTTTTTTGAATTCCGTAGCTGCTGCCCTTGAAAAGGTCAACATCAACAATTGCTCATGTTTGACATCTTCCATCAACAGCAAGGAGGCAAGCTTGTGGGCAAGAATCCGCGTTTTTCCGCTGCCCGGACCGGCAGCGACTACAATGTATTTCGAATCTTTGTCCTTGATAATCTTCAACTGCGCCGGTGAAAGCTCACCAAAAAGCTGCCGAAATTTCTTTGGCGTGATGTTGCGACTGATTTCATCCTGCCGACTGCCTCGAAAATATTTATTGAGGAATTGTGGATAATTCATCTGGAAATAGTCCTCCACAAATTTCAGCGCCTGTTGATAATCGGAAATCATCTTCTTCGCGTACTCACCTACGATATGGATTTGTTGGATCTTGTTTTCATAGAATTGATCCAGTTTCTGGTAATCCTCTTTTTTGTATTGGCTGCGGTTATCCAATTCCGTCCGTTCGATACTAAGCCGGTTGTAGAGGACCAAAAATCCCCCATCGATTTTCATCGCCTCGATTTTGGTGAGGTAAAAAAGCGCATCTTCTACCTCGGCTGAGGTACAACTTTGCGAGAAAAGACTGAATTCAGACTCAAAACTGTCTTTAAGTTCCTGAATGGAAAACTCCACCGGCATTTCCCCCGAAAACAACGGCAAATCAATCGACTCCGCTTCAGCTTTTTCATACAGGTATCTGACAATGAATTTGGCCAATGTATGCCTTTGGAGAAACTTGGCTTTTAAGGTATCGATTGTTTCCGTCAACTTAAGCCTGACATGGTTTTTGGAAGTAGCGGAGAAGCTTCGATTAAGCCAATTTTTCACAGCCCAATAGTTCAGCACAGTGCGTATCTGCATCGGCCCGGCGGCGGATAATGCCATCTGTGTTGCCTCGTCGTGCAGTAATTTGATATTAAAGGTTTGTGTTTCTTGGGAAAGCTTCGGCAGCAAGAAATTTTCCAACTTTCCGAAGTTATCCACAATATCTAAGGATTTGTTACTGCTATCGGATTTCTTCAAATATGCCTTTAAGTCCTTGGCGTCTGCCAGGATTTTTTCCTCCCTCAACAATTGGATGATTTGGATGACATCTTCTTTGACGATTCCCAAATGGTCAGCGATGTAATCCACCCTCGCCTCCGCCTCTTCATCCTTGGCCTTTTGCCGGCTTTTGGAAGAAAAAAGCTTCCGAATAATGCGCACCGCCTTTTCTTTTTGGTTTGGAGCAAAGCGTATTGACTCTTCGATCCTATGTATTGCCTCCTGTGCATTTTTTGATTGGATGCTTGAGGCAAAAATCCGCGGCATGTTTTGTCCCCTTTTGAGGTAGCCCGAATCCTCCAAGGCCGCAATCGCTGAAGTCACCCTTGTCTCGATATCGATGATCGAATCGTCCCATCCTGCCTTCCTTGCTATTTCCAAAGCGGAATTAGAGACATTTAGGCGGAACTTGGTCAAATCCTTAATGGCCTTCCAGACCTGTTGGATTTCCTTGATGGTAAGCTTTGTTTGGTTCAGAAGGATAAAATGCTTGCTCAAATCCTCTTCATCGTACAATACGAAGCACTCTGCCTCCACATTTTCGTCACGTCCGGCACGACCTGCCTCTTGTACATAGTTTTCCAAGGAATCAGAGATTTCATAATGAACGACAAGACCCACATCCTTTTTGTCCACACCCATACCGAAGGCGGAAGTAGCCACCATGATTTGTGTTTCGCCCGAAATAAAGGAATCCTGATTGTCCGTCTTTTCAGATTTGTCTTTCTTGCCGTGGTATGCACGGGCGTCAAATCCATCTTTGTTCAGGCGTTCCGCAAGAAGCTCGGCCCGACGTGTCCGTGACACGTACACGATCGTAGGGCAGTTTTTGGCCTCTATCAGACTGCGCAAGGCTGCATATTTCTCTTCGTCTTTAGATTTCTCCACCACCTCAAACTTCAGGTTGGTACGGCTGACTGAGGCGCGGAATAAGGTCAAATCTAGATCCAGCTTCTTTTTGAAGTAATTCCGGATATCCTCAATAACCTTTTGTTTGGCTGTGGCCGTGAAGCAAGAAACTGGGATTGGATCTTCGATACGCTTTTTCTGCTGAAGCATCTGGATAAAGTCCGCTATGTATAGGTAGTCTATCCTGAAATCCTGACCCCAAGCCGAAAAGCAATGTGCCTCATCGATTACAAAACGATTGATTTTTCTTCCCAAAAGGAGCTTTTCGATTGTCTTTGAGCGCAGCGATTCCGGAGAAATGTACAACATCGACGCTGACCCATCCTCCACCCGTTCGATGGATTTAGCGCGCTCGATCGGGTCCAAGAGTCCGTTGATAGTTACCGCCTCTGAAATCCCCATTCGCTCCAGGTTATCCACTTGGTCTTTCATCAAGGATTGAAGAGGGGAAATCACCACGGTGAGCGCATTTTCCGCAGCCCCTGCCATCAATGCAGGCAATTGAAACGTGATGGATTTTCCTCCACCGGTCGGAAAAATCGCCAGCAAAGATTTGCCCTCCACAGCTGCTTTTGCTGCCTTTTCTTGAAGGGGTTCGCCTCCATAGGTTCGGAAATTGTCAAAACCAAACAATTTGCGCAAGCCCAGATGAATGTCATACCGCTGATGGCAATAGCCACACCCGGGAATGCATGGCTTTCCGCGCAGAAGGGTCATTATTCGATCTGTCTCCGGAAAGTTGTAAAGCACCCAGGGTGACGGAACACTGTGGATATCTTCACAATGAATCAATGAAAGGGCATAAGCCAAGCCGATGGGATGGCTTTTGGTCAACTTATCCACACTGGCATTGGCACATATTGTATCGGCGAAAACTTCCCGAACAAGTTTGGCAGTGTCTTTTGTGACACTTTTAAACTCCAGAAACTCGAAAAAAGCCGCAAAGCCTTTTTGGTCTTTCAACAGTCTGTATAGGATGGATTGGAACCTGGAATCCAGAGTCAAAAATGCCCTCACTTCATCCAGAAAAAGGTTCTTAGCCTGTATAGCGTCATTGAGGGGATTGTTGATGCTATCTGTTTGTAGTTTATCATCCTTGACCAGATGGTGATAAGGGCGTCTTGGAAACAGCAACGGCGATAGCAGCAGGGTGTCAATTGGTTTTAGCAACGTAACCCCTTTTGCCTCCAAAAAAGAAATATCATGGGCAAGCACATTATGGCCACAGAAAAATTCAGCTCCTTTCACAAATTTGAGGAACGCTTCCTGATTCGTGGAATGAAAAGTACTGCCATCCATCAATACGGCACCAAAGTCGAATATTCGGCCTTTATCCGGGTCCACTTCAAGGTCAAAAAAGCAAACGTTAGGTTTCATTTCCTGAAAATTATCACAAAAGCGGGCAAAAAAGTGCCTTTGGAGAATTTTTTTGAATTCCATGTAATCCAATTACTGACTTCGTCATCGCAAAGCAAAAGTTCGATGCGGTTTTTCAGCTAGAGCACAAACAATCATAAATTCCAAACCTCCAAGCAATTCAACTGATAAGCTGAGCCCATCTGTGAATATCTGCGTCATCCGTGGTTAAATATAATGGACCACAGATTTCACAGATGAACACAGATGAGTGAGTATCCAAAGGTTACACCTACAGATTGCTGGATCCTTCGCTTCCAAAAAATAGAATCACACCACTTTTTCTAAACATCTCATCTGTGAAAATCCGCGTCATCTGTGGTTAATATAAATAGACCACAGATAGCACATATGAACACAGATAATTTATATGGATAACTTCAAGACGATGCCCATGATTGTCATTCGACAGCATTTTTAATCGGTAGGAAAGAATACGATGTCAAAGACTTCAAGTTCGGGCCTCCGAAGGTACAGAACTCACACAACGAATAGGCCAAACTGCCGAAGCTGAATAGGGTATTCCAAAAAACGACCAATTCACAAAATGTAAATTACAATTTGCGAATCGAAGCAAAAATCTTTCCCGCCGGCTATACCTAATACCCCTTCCTCGCCGGAATCACCCCCCTCACCCCACCTTCCGGGTTTCCCACATCGTTGGGGTAGCGGGGGATGAGGTGGATATGACAGTGCATGACGGTCTGGCCAGCGGCCTTGCCATTATTGATCCCAATATTGAAACCGGACGGATTGAATTGTCTCTGGATTATTGTTTTTACAAAATTGACCATAAAGATACAGGCTGACTGCTCCCTAAAAGAAAGTTCAAAATAATCCGAACAATGGCGCTTGGGAATTATCAAGGCATGTCCTGGATTAACCGGAAACCTGTCAAAAAATGCCACGGCTGTTGCGGACTCTGCAATCAACTCCGCCGATGTGGATAAGTTACAAAAAACACAGTCATCTGAACTCTCCCGGCGCAAGACGTTGAAATGCTGATATTCGTAAATCTCACAACTTTCGTTCTTTAGGATTGAACGATATGGCAGCGTGACCTTACATTGGTAAGTTGGCTTCTGGTGGATTTTATGAGTACGGTATCCTTCATATACGATATCTCTTCTCACCGCAAAGTATGCTTTGCCACCAGGCTTCAAAAGATTTGAAACTTCCATCAAAACAAGCGCCTGCTCTTCAGGCAAAAGCACGTTCAAGACATAAAAGCAAAGAATTGTGTCAAATTTCCGCTGTGGATAACTTGGAAAATAGTGCTTGTCATAGCCAAAAACCTCAAATCCACTTGCTTTCAAAGCCTCAACATCCTTTCCAAACCCACAACCAAAATCCAAAACATCGCCCACCAAAAGGCCTCTTTCCTTTACGACCTTTGCAGGAAAAGATAGGGAATCCCGCTCTTTGGCGGTGAGGTGGCTAAATTGATTTATAGTTCCCATGGGTCAAATCCTCTTTTCTCGATCAAAAAATTGCAGGATTCTTTCATCTGGTGAATTGCAATTTGCTTCCACCTCTTGACATCCTCATTCCCAAGAAGACTTATTTTGATTTCCTTTTGAAATCTCGAATGATAATTTTCATCCAACAACTCCCAATAGTGAAGAATAACACCTTTTTGACTTTCAATTAGCCGAGGAGTCGGTATTTTGTCTCTTTTTAAATTATTGATACTCGGTAATGCCGGCAGCAGGTTCCAGAGATCGTTATTCTTCCATATAGCAAATGGTATCACATGGTCAACTTCGATTTTATTAGTTTTTTTACCAGTCCAAACGCAATCAGTTTCACCTTTTTCCTTCAAAAGTTTATTGAAAAGTTCTTTTGAATTCTCCGAATCGCGTTCAGTGACAGGAGACTGCACTAGGTTCCCAAGTATATTTTCGATCGAAAGGATTTTTTTTGAGGCATTTTTTGAAAACTCAGCCCATTTCAAGAAAATAGAATCTTGCCCACTTATAAAGCTGCCCAAAATCTCAAAAGCATCAAAATAATCTTTAGGAATAGAAAAGGTTCCATAATTCAATACCAAAAAATTACTATCCAGCTTCTCGATTGTGGCTGATTTCCGTTTCAATTCAGGTCTGAAAATAGAATGATATTCAGAAGAAATAGATCTTCCGATGTAATACATTGGCATTCTTCTTATCGTAGAATAGAGCTGATTTGCCAAGCCAATCAAGGTCGGAGTCATTTCTTCGGGAATGCCATTTCTTTTCAAATCTGCATAAAAGGCAGATAAACCGCCCTTCCCTTTGTAGAAGGCCACCAAGTCAGAAAGTGCGTTTTCAAAGGCTAACTTTGAGCTCCCATTGATTTGAGGAATTTTCCAATTTGACTCGAAAATCGGATAGTAGTAAACCATCCATTTCTCAATCAAGAGGCCCATTGGAAAATGAACTCTATTGTCTTTAAATTCAATAAATGGGCTGTTTTCCTGAATGACGTCAATCGTTCCTCTTAGCAAGGCAAATTTGTAAGTGGTCGATTTACTATCGCGCTCTATAATCTTACTGATATTCGAAAAAATCTCTTTATTCATGAATTTGCCACATTTAAAATTTTAATTGTAAATTATCAAAAAGTAACGAAACGAAATAGCTATGAAAGATTTATTCGGTAACACGAAGCCAATCCAAATCGAAATCGATGAATGGTGGTTCAACGGGAGGATCATTATAAGGCAAAGGGATTCAAGATTACCTAAATGGATATCTTTTGAAGACAATAATTCACGTTTTGTAGAAATCCACGGATCAAAAAAAGAGGCTATTTCGTTTGCGTTGCATAACCCATGCAAAAACCCAAAAAATCTTGGTATCGACTATATCTAACCGCAAGTTGTGATTCCAAGATAACCCAAAATCTTAATCCTCGGAATCCCGATCGTAATTTTTTTGATTCCATATATCTAATCTTCCCTATTTTCGATCTATGTGGATAACTCCCAAATCCATCCTTTACCCCCTCCCCAACAAACACACGCCTCCGTGTTCCGCTAGCAGGTAGGGAGCGCCGTTTACCTTGCTGAAAAAGCGGAGGGAAAGGGCCCCTAAAATCACGCTATCGGAAGTGACCGCATCGCCAAAGTCCAAAACCTGACTGCCAAAGTCCTCCGGTCCTTTGTCCAAGGGCATCAGCGGCAATCCCTTGGCTTTTGAATGTTTTGGCATCTTGCCTTCTCCTGCCATCACAATGCCATGCACCCGCAGCCCATAGCAATCCGCTTCCAAACCCTTGGGGAAAATGGGTATCCCCGACAACTTCCCAAAACCAAATGCCAAATACCTGCCCTCCCCAAAAGACTCCATATCAGGCAAGCCCCCCAACATCCCCGCCACCGAGTCCTTTCCCAATTCAAGACCTTGGTAAAGCTGTCTGTCTCCCGCAGCAAACAGGCGCTCTCCCTTGCGGTGCAACTTATCGGTTTGGATTACCCGCTGCAGCAATGCGGTCAGTTTGGAATGTCCCAACTTATCCACATCCCGCAGCGAGGACCACAGCGCCCTCCGGATAATGCCACTCGCCCGGGAGGCCCTTCCAAACTCCCTGCCCGCCCGACGCGAACCTTCAAACTCCTTGGCTGTTAAGAACCGCTTGCGACTTACCCCTCCCTTTTGCCTTGCGAGAAATTTCCCATTTGCATGCTGGTAAAAGGTGATGTTTCCCATGCTACCCGTCAAGGGGAACATTCCAACTTGTATGGCCATAGCTATACCGATGATGTTAGGGGTGAAAGATAGGGATGTCGGGACGATGTGTCAATAGCCACCCGATGCCTGCCCGTCGTAACTCCGTGTTGTATGCGTATTGATACGGATTATGCGCTTTTTGCAGGGCATTTTTGCATGCTAACTGGGCAATTTGCCAGCTAAGGCTCTTTTTTTAGATCTCAAAAATGAATCTATGGAAGGAAAGGAAATGTGGATAACTCTATTTACATATGACCACGAACGCTTCGCCCCTCTACTTCAAACTCATTTCAACGGTAGCCGAAGGTAATTCCTACAGATTGCTGAGTCATTCGTTTCCAACGAACAGCATCAAACCCCACAAACCAAAGATTCCCATCTGTGAAAATCTGCGTCATCTGTGGTTAATACAAATAGACCACAGATTTCACAGATGAACACAGATAAAAAGTTATCTGGAGGTTGCACCTTCGGATTCTTGGGTCATTCGTTTACAACGAACAGAAACACTCCACTTTTTCTAAATATCCCATCTGTGAAAATCTGCGTCATCTGTGGTTAATATAAATAGACCACAGATTTCACAGATGAACACAGATAATATATGTGGATAACTTTCAAATCGCAGCCTGGATTGTATTTCGCGCTCATTTTTAGCCCAGTCGCAAAAAAATTTCCCTCCAAAGCATTGGAGGGAAATTCAGCGTTTATCCACATAGATTCATGACCAGACTACAGTCCGACAGGGACTTGCAGCAGCGCTAATTGACACTCACATTCAACACGTTGTCGTCAGGAATACGGTCGACCAGTTTGTTGTAGGGGTCGATTCCAGCCTTGGTCGGAACCCCTCCTTTGACACGGATTTGAAGGGTTGTCTCGCCAGGTTTGATCTTGTGCTTTTGAATATACAGGGGATTGGTGCGGTTACGTCCGTTTTCGTCCTTATCCTCGGCTGCAAATATCCCTACATCCACAAAATCCCCTTCGTACACCGCGGGCGTTTCCCTTCCCAAGCTATCCGCGTACACTTTTTGGGAGTTTAAGGTAAATGTGACCAAGTACTCATCATCCCCGACTTTCTCGGCCTTGGCTTCCTTGGCCCTGTTTTCGTACAAAGTAATCTTGTGCCAGGTATCATCCAAGAAATAATGCATCGAATCCGGCGTGTACTTCGTCAGGTGCCGCAGCAGGTCTGAACTTCCCGCAAAAGGCGGCGTCTCCTTTAGCCCAAATTCAGCGACAAAATCCTTCAGCGCGGCGTCCATCTTATCGTCTCCGATGTAATCCCGCAAGGCATACAGCACCAAGGCACCCTTTTGGTACCAGATATATCCCCTGTCCGCATTGATAAAGGCATTTTCCTTTTTGCTTTCCCCTGACCTTCCTGACAGATACCTGTCCAATTCATCTTTGAGGAAGCGCTTCATATTGTCGCGACCATAGGCCCTTTCGGTCAGGATAAGCGCGGAATACTCCGCCAAAGCTTCCGAAATCAAATTAGACCCTCGGGTATAATTGGGCGGAACCTGATGCCCCCACCATTGGTGGGCGAGTTCGTGGGCAGTGACAAAATAGACATAGTCAAAGCTGTTGGGATCGCTGAAATCCGCAACCCAGCCAAAACTCTCGGAAAAAGGCACCGTGTTGGGGAAAGACTGCGCAAAGCCCGCATACCTCGGGAACTCCAAAATCCGCATTTGCCTAAACTGGAAGGGGCTATATTTTTCTGAAAAATAGCTCAAACCGTCTTTGTAAGCCGCCAGAAACCTGTCCAAATTGTAGGTATGCCGCGGATGATGGTAGATTTCTATTGCCACTTCCTTTCCGTCAGGCAGCTGGGCTTTGTCCAAGAGTACATCGTATTTGGCAGAAACGACCGAAAAGAAGTACTGTATCGGCGTGTCCTGTTTGTAGTGAAAATAGCGTCTGCCATTTTCGGTCCACTCTTTTTGGAGGTATCCAGGTACTACTGCTATCTGGTCCGCTGACGTGCTGACGATAGCCTCAAACCTCACAAAATCCGCATCTTGGGAGAAGAGGAGATTCCGCAAGCCAAATGGGTCATCATGCGGGGGCAGGTCCGTGTCCTTGGGCTTCAGCCCGTATTTTTTTCTGGTCTCATCCGAACTCAACTCCAGATTGTCGGAATATCCGAAACTAGGCAGAAATGCACTGGTAAACGTACCGTTGTGCACCAAGTCCCTTCCATAGCCCGAGTTTGGAAAACCCTTGTTCAACTGACTGGCAATCAATTGTATCTGAAGCGTATCGCCTGGCTGCATCGCCTTGGGCAAGGCCAGGATTTTGTACCAGTGCCTTTCCTCAAAGGAACCGAAGATATCAAACGCCCGCTTGTCATATTTCAAGGGAAACCGATATTCCAGCGTATCCCCAGCATGCAAAACGACAAAATTACTCAGCGAGGATTCCTGCATATGGAGCGAATCAATGACCGCATCAGTCTTGTTGACAATCGTCAAATCCAGGGTGAAAAAGGCATTGCGCTCTTCGGGATAGACGTCAGCTTTTAGGAAAGCTGCCACCACCTTGGGTTGGGGGATGCGTTGATATTGCTTCAACTGCTTTTCATATTCCGCGGAGCGCTTTTCCCCTTCCCGGATGGTGAGGTATCCATTTTTATAGACCACCGACTGATAGATGTAGGCACCCGAACCAAATGCCACCAACAAGCAGACCATGGCTACAGCGATGGCCGGACTCTTCAAGCGGGATTTGGCTGTTTTCCACCTGCTGCTGAAGTTGGTCTCAGAACCCCTCACGAAGAAGATGCTGAAGACCAACACCAAAAACAAGCCAAATGCCGTCCAGTAAAGGTTGAACCAAAACAATGACTCGGCAAAATGTCCAAGCCCGTTCATATCGGACCAAAGATAGGAGGGCTTGTAGGAGAATTTGAACAGGGTAAAGTTGGCCTTCGCCAAGTCCAATACCTGACCAATCACTACCCAAATCGCAATGCTAGCCGCGTGTCCCGCAAACTTATTGTTGAAAACCATATGGACCGCAAACACCAGCATGACCATTTGGAGGTAATCAAAGTAAGTTATCAACAAACTATCGATCAGATAGATATGCAGGTCATATTGGAAATAACCCTTCAGCGTCTGTACCAAAAGGCCCACCGGAATCGGAATCACTGCCAATATCAGCGTGACAAAAGCCATGGCCAGAAACTTGGAACTCAGCATGACACCATCCTTCACGGGGAATGTATCACTGATGATGGCATAGCCCGAGGCTTGGCTGCGGTGGATGGACTCTCCTGTAAAGAATACGATGATGATGAATACAAATAGGTTGTAATCAAAGCCCTTGAACTCCATCAGGAAAGTGGTCACGGGAAAGTTGGAAACACTGTAAAGCGTAGACCCGATCCAGAAATCCAACACCAAAAAGATGAAGCCGCCCAAGAGAATTGATCTGAAGTAGATGTCCTTGACGATATTGTTGACCTCGATTCCGGTCAAAGCCTTCAAGCTTAACCATTGGTATTTGTTGGAGAAATCGGTCAACACCTTTGCCAAGCCTCCTGTCGGATAGGTTTCCGCTTCGGCCTGCTTTTTATTGGATTTGATCCTTTCTTGGAAGAAATAGGTAAAGGAAAACCGCCAATACGCAGCCGCAAAAAAACCCAAGCCAACCAAAGACCAAATGATCCGATTGAGCAAGAGATTGCCTTTCAATGGCAAAATGAAGGTGTTCTTTTCAAATGGCGTCAGGTACCGCGTCTCGTAATTGAAAGTATTCAGCGCAAAAGGATCGAGCAATTGTACAAGATCCTTGTTTTCGATGTCCTGGGCCAGAAAGTTGGAAAGCAAATAGGCGATAAACAGGACTATTCCACCCGAATAGATCGACTTGATGTTGCGGGTAAAAATAATCAGGGCGAAGAAAAGCGTACCCGCAATCCACATGTTGGGCAGGACGAGCGTCAACCAGGGATGTGTATAGAACTTCAAGACGTGCGGTCCGTACCGTTCCGCATCAGTCCAGCCTGTAGCAGCACCAACGATACAGCCCAAGTAAATCCCCAGCATGACGGCCGAGGTGATTGCCAACAATACCACAAATGAACCCCAGAATCGACCCATAAAATACGCTCCTTTGGACAGCGGGTAACTGAACATGAAGCTTCCGGTCTTGTGTTCCAAATCCCGGTAAATCGGGACACCCAGGATGGCCGATGCCAGCAATATTCCAAAAATGGAAATGATGGACTGAAGTTGGGCGATGACGTAGGGTGAATTGTGGGAAACTTTGTCCGAGGCAGGCGTAAATCCCCCACCAAAAAGGACGAATGCGATCACAAACAACATCCCAAAGTAGATGTATGTCGCCGGCCTTGAAAGCCGATAGCGGATTTCAAACTTGAAAACGTTCCAAAAATCCTGCATGGCTTAGAGGGTTATTGGGTCTACTTTTTGAGAAATATAGCTGAAGTATACATCCTCCAAATTGGCAGGTACCGGCACAAAACCGTTTCCCGGGTCGGATTCGCTTTTGATCCGCAGGCTCAATTTTCCTTCTTTCAATTGCGTGGCAATCAAATTGTAATTGCCTTTATATTCAGAAAGTGCGGCCTTCTCGATACTCTTCTGAAAAATCTGCCCCTGGAGTTCGGCGATGCCATCAGAGGGCTTGCCCTGCATGAGTACTTCGCCTTTGCAGATGATCGCCATGTTGGAACACAGCGTACTCACGTCTTCGACGATATGGGTCGAAAGGATCACAATCGTATTTTCCCCCAATTCGCTGAGCAAGTTGTAGAAACGGTTTCTTTCCGAAGGGTCCAAGCCTGCCGTCGGTTCGTCCACGATGATCAATGAGGGATTTCCAGCCAAAGCCTGTGCAATGCCAAAGCGCTGCCGCATCCCACCCGAAAAAGTACCCAGCGCTTTTTTTCGGTCTTTAAAGAGGTTCACCTTCTGCAACAGCGTACCTACCAACTCTTTCCTTTCCGACTTGTGGATAACTCCCTTCATCTGGGCGATATGGTCGAGCATCACTTCGGCGGAAATCCTTGGATAGAGGCCAAAATCCTGGGGGAGATAGCCGAGTCTTTCACGCACTTTTTGTTTTTCATGAAGTACGTCGATTCCGTCCAGGGTGATGCTACCTCCGTCGGCATCCTGTAGCGTCGCAATGGTGCGCATCAGGGTGGATTTCCCGGCGCCGTTTGGACCGAGCAGTCCAAACATCCCCTGCTTGATGTGCAGAGAGATGTCGTTCAGGGCGGTGACGCCATTCGGGTAAGTTTTGGATAGATTTTGAATGATCAATTCCATGTGTTGGTGGTTTAGAAAGTATGAGTAAAGAATTATAAAAGATAGGCACAATTGGCAGAAAAAGGAAAAACTCCAGAAAACTGATCGGGTGTTTATCCCCTTTATCCTGCATTCAAAAACAACCGCTGCGCTTGCGGAGGCTAAAGAAGGCAACAACGAAAAAAATCAAACCTCACACTTCAAAGATTCCCATCTGTGGAAATCTGTGTCATTTGGGGCTAAAAATATAATGCCACAGATAGTGCAGATGGACGCAGATAATCACTTTTTCCGAAGGTTATACTATCGCATTGCTTAGTCATTCGTTTCCAACGAATAGAACCAAACCGCTTTCATTGATGAATCCAATCTGTGAAAATCTGCGTCATCTGTGGTAAAATAAATAGACTACAGATCGCACAGATGGACACAGATAAATATATTATCAGAGGGTAATTCAATCGGATTCTTGGGTCATTCGTTTCCAATGAAATGAATCCAATCTGTGGAAATCTGTGCCATCTGTGGTATAAATCAATGATCCACAGATCCCACAAATGGACGCAAATAAACTTGACTGTCGAGATGTGATTTCGTCAATAGCCGTGTTTAGTCGACTAAAATTGAATAAGTAAAATTTCGTGTTTTACCTTTAGTCTAGATGGAAAACACGAACATTTTAACAAAAGCAATAATTGGCAAGGCCTTTCGAGTATCGAATACTTTGGGACCGGGATTCATGGAAAAGGTTTATGAAAATGCCTTGGTCTATGAACTAAGAAAAAGCGGTTTCTTGGTCTATCAACAATATGAGTTAAAAGTCCATTATGAAGATGTTGAAGTAGGGACATTTTTTGCTGACATGGTTGTCGAAAACAAAGTTTTAGTAGAACTGAAAGCTGTAAAGGACTTGGAGGATATACATCTAGCTCAAGTGCTTCATTACCTAAAGGCATGCAAATTTCAACTCGGTTTACTCATCAATTTTGGGACACCCGCTATTCAGATCAAAAGGATCGCGAATGGATTTTTGGTCGATTCAAACACAACAAAATAGTCAAATAGGGTAAAAATAGATAAACCACAGATCGCACAGATGGGCGCAGATAAGTTCCTTATCCAAAGGGTATACCATCGAATTCATGGATCATTCGTTTCCAACGAAATGAATCCAATCTGTGAAAATCTGTGTCATCTGTGGTAAAAATCAATGAACCACAGATACCGCAGATGGACACAGATAAATTCGTTTTTCTAAGCCTACACTTAATGATTCCTATTTCAAACCTTTCCAACAAATAGAATGCACCACACTACTTTATTTCTTCCCATCTGTGGAAATCTGTGTCATCTGTGGTATAAATCAATGAACCACAGATACCGCAGATGGACACAGATAAATTCGTTTTTCTAAGCCTACACTTAATGATTCCTATGTCATACATTTCCAACAAATAGAATGCACCACACTACTTTATTTCTTCCCATCTGTGGAAATCTGTGTCATCTGTGGTAAAAATCAATGAACCACAGATCGCACAGATGGACTCAGATAAATAATTAATCCGAAGGTCATACCATCGGATTCACGGGTCATTCGTTTCCAATGAAATGAATCCAATCTGTGTCATCTGCGGTAAAATAAATAAACCACAGATAGAGCAGATGAACACAGATGATTTATGTGGATAACTCTTTTAAAACAAGAATTTGCAAACGTTTCGGCAGGAAATTCAACCCCAGCATTTCAAAGAATCCCTTCTTTGAAAATCTGTGTCATTCGTGGCTAAAAACAATAATTCCCTCCAAAACAATCATGCCTTGGAGGGAAATTCAGCTACTTATCCACAAATGGCTAAGCTGCACCTGTCTCAAATCTCCTATCTCACCTCTCGAATCTAGGGTCTATTCTTCACCCACTTCTCCAGCCATTGATGCTGTTCCCAAAGCGTATGTAGAATGGATTCCTTCGCTGCATAGCCATGGCTTTCGTGGGGAAGGAATACCAAACGCGTCGTAGCCCCGTGACCTTTGAGGGCGTTGTAGTAACGTTCAGATTGGATGGGGAAAGTACCGGAGTTGTTGTCGGCTTCGCCATGGATCAACAAAATCGGCGTCTTGACCTTGTTGGCGTTCATAAACGGTGACATGACGTTGTACACATCCGGCGCCTCCCAGTAACTCCTTTGTTCATATTGGAAGCCAAATGGCGTGAGTGTCCTATTGTAGGCACCACTTCTGGCGATCCCGGCAGCAAAAAGATCTGAATGTGAAAGCAAATTGGCCGTCATAAATGCCCCGTAAGAATGACCACCGACCGCGATGCGGTTTCGATCGCCAATACCTGTCCCAACGATGTAATCGATCGCGGCCTCCGCATTGGCCACCAATTGTTCGACAAACGAATCATTGGGCTCCTCATCGCCCTCACCCACGATCGGCATCTCCGTTTGGTCCATGATGGCATAACCCTGTGTGACCCAATAAATCGGCGACCCCCAATTGAGACGGGTAAAGGTGAATTTTGAACCGCGCACCTGTGCAGCGGTAGCGGCCGATTTGTATTCCCTCGGATAGGCCCACATTACTACGGGAAGCTGTCCGTCCTTGACAGGATCATAACCTTCAGGCGTGTAGACAATCGCTGAAAGGTCAAGGCCATCCTTTCTTTTATATTTGACCAGGTCCTTTTTGATGCCCTTGATAGACGCATAAGGATGCTCAAATTGGGTAAGTTGGATCGGGGCAATTCGCTTTTTGGTGTTTACCAACCAATAATTAGGTTGGATATCGGTGCTTTCCTTGATCGTCACAAATTCGGTTGCATCAGGGGCAAGGACCTTCGACACACGCTCATAGTAAGGCGCTTTGCTTCTCCAGATAATCCGTTCGGCTTTCGTCTTGATATTGAAACCGGAGAGATAGGGCATACTGCCCTCCGGGCTGCCCCCCTCTGAGGTCATGAATACCTCTTCCCCTTTTCTCATCAACACCTGCTGTCCATAGGCATTGGTCGTGAAAACCGGATTTCCCGGGTCATTGTAAATATCGTCCGAGGACCGCTCGATGATGACATTCCCTTTTTCCCCCGGCTTGGAAGGATTGATAACGGAGACCCGCTCTTGCCTGCTGGCAAACCATCGCTCATTCAACAAGGCAAAGTTGTCATCCGACCAATTGATTCCACCAAAACGATAGCCGATGCTCGCCAATTTGGTCGGCTGGACAGCAAATGGCGCATCCAACATATAGATGATTTCCCTTTCCTCCATTTTCACCTTTGGGTCGCCTCCATCTTGGGCCTCCACCCAATAGAGTGTGGCAGGTTTGTCCGCACGCCAACTGATGGACCTTGGCCCTTTCACCGTCGCATCAAAACCCGTTGGGCGTACTTCATCCAATGGGATTTGAGCCAAAGTCTTGACCTTATTGCCTTGGATATCCCAAATCTCGACATCATAGGGAAAACGGGAAGCCGGAACCAAATAGGAAAAAGGCCTCTTCAGAATATCCATCAAAAGGAACTTTCCGTCAGGAGAAAGATCCATGGATTTAATCATTCCGGCTGGACCGATAGGCTGTTTGTTGCCCTGCAAATCCACCAACATCAACTGTGAATCCATGAAATAGGCGAATAGTGCCTCATCATAGGGATTTGTCAACAAGTCCTGGTAAGTCCTTGAGGGTGCAGCATTTCCGGAGGTTTCCTGTACGGTCGGACCTGATGGCGCGGTCGGTGCTTTTGGCAAGCTACCACGATTGGGGTTCACTGCTTTGAGGAGGATCTTGTTATCCGGAGTCCAGGCGATGGCACCACCATACACGCCATTAACAATTTCATCGGTCAGTTTCTTGGCCTCCAAAGTGGTCAAGTCAACAACCCAAAGGCTGATGCCCGTTGGGGTCGTGTTGGTCAGGGCAACATATTTTTCATCCTTCGAAAGGGTAAAGCCTCCAAGCCTAGGATTAGCCGGAAGTCCGGTAATCTTCTTTTCTTGGCCTCCACGGGTCATTTTGATCACCACATTCTCAAAACTACCGGAACGGCTGGGGCCGCTTGTGGCCGGATTGATGCGGAGTCCGGCGATTCTCAACTCCGGCTGCGCCAAGTCCTCGATGCTTGGATTTCCTGGACGCTCGAGCAGCATCATAAAATCACCACTGCGGCTGAAGCTGACCAATGGCGTAAGGGGCGCATTGACCAAGTCGGCAATTTCCTTCGGAGGAACTTGGTATTGAAGGGCTTCTTGCGCCATGCCTTGGACAGGAATTAAACCGGCCGCAAACAAGAACAGCGCTACGAATCGTAAGATTTTATACATGGTTTAGCTGATTTAGGTGTAGAACAGCTCAAAATAAGGAATCCTACCTGAATCTGCGTTTACCTTTAGGCCCATTGGTCGGAAAAAGTGTACGGTAGGCGAAAATCCACGTCTAGGGAGTTTCATTCATTTCTATCAACAGCAGAAGCTTTTGGCATCATTGGAAGTTCGCTTTAGAAAAAATAAGCAAGCCGGAAGACCTCCCCCAATCTGTAAAAATCTGCGTCATCTGTGGTGAAACAAATAAACCACAGATTGCACAGATGAACACGGATAAACACTTAATCCGAAGGTTGTACCATCGAATTGCGGTGTCTTCATTTCCAACAAACAGATTCAAATCACATAATTCTAAGAATCCAATCTGTGAAAATCTGCGTCATCTGTGGTGAAATAAATAAACCACAGATTGCACAGATGAGCTCGGAAAAATGATTTATCCGAAGGTTATGCTATCGCATTGCTGTGTCTCTATTTCCAACGAACAGATTCAAATCACATAATTCTAAGAATCCAATCTGTGAAAATCTGCGTCATCTGTGGTAAAAATTATTGAACCACAGGTTTCACAGATCAACACAGATAATTTGTGTGGATAACTGCGACGCCACGTAAGATTTTGGATAGAAAACACAAAAAAAGGAGCCCTTTTGGGACCCCTTCTACATTTAACCAAATACTAAAATTTACTTTCCGTTTGCTCCGATCGAAATCATCGCACACCTGAATCCCAAGTGGTTGGCGGATGAATCTTGGTGCATAAATCTTCTTGTACCTGGGGCAAGCCAATAGGCCATATCTCTCCAAGAACCGCCTTTGTACACGCGGTAGTTGTCATCGATCATAGTCGTAGCGTATGTCTCTTCCTCGTCAAAGATACCATCCTTCCTCAATGGGTTGAGGTCATCAAAGTCCTGATAGGAAAGCGGTCTGTACACGTCTTGTACCCACTCGTTGACGTTTCCGGCCATATTGTACAAGCCGAAGTCATTTGGTGGGAAGTCATATACGTTGGTCGGGATGATTTCGCCGTCATTGGTTCTGCTACCTGCAATACCGGCATAGTCACCACGGCCACGCTTGAAGTTGGCCAAGAAGTCACCTTGCTTGCCTTTTCTCTTCACGTTGTAGGGATTCCTTACGCCTCTACCATCCCAGGGATAGATCCTTCCAAACTCTTGGTTCTCATCCATATACTGTACACCAATCATGGCTTTGGCAGCATATTCCCATTCAGCTTCGCTTGGAAGTCTGTATTCTGCGAATGCCACACCGCGCTCGATCAACTGATTTTTGGTCAAGGAACTGTCCAGTTTATTTCTTTCCCTCGTCAGGTTGGACACAAACTCCGTTCTCCACTTGGCGTAAACGTTAGCTTGGTTCCAGGATACACCCGCAACAGGGTAGAAGTTGAAGCCTGGGAATCTGAAGTAGTACGTATCATATACGTCATTGTAAGACAATACGCCAGCCCAAACGCCTTCACGTGGTTCAAGTTTCTTGATGGAGTCTGCACTTACCTGCTTTTTCATGTAAAACAAAAACTCCCTGTAGTCATTGTTGGAGATCTCTGTTTCATCCATAAAAAAGGAGGCAATCGTAACTGTTCTTTCTGCGTTGTCGCGGAAAGCCATCACATCCTGTTCCTGTGAACCCAATACGGCGCGTCCACCTTGGATGTATTTCAGGTTGGGACCGATTTCCTGCTTGGCCAAGCGTGTCACTTGGAAGTTGGTACTGTCCTTATCGCTGAAACTGTATTCCGCTCCTGTCGTGGGGCTAGCCTTTCCCGGCTTGGCCGCTGTGCGTCTGCCGTAGCCCGGGGTTTTGTTACATGAGGATAACGCTGAGCCGACTACAATCATCGCGGCAGCCAAAATCAATCCTGTTTTATTCTGTGCAAAAGCCATAATTCATTCGTTTTTTAGGCAACAATAGAACGCTAATATATAATCAATCATATTTGAATCACAACAATTTTTTTCGCTCCCAGTTTTCAGAAAATGGCCTTTTTTGCGCTTTGGAACGAAATACTGCAATTAATTTTTGGGGAAAAGCAAAAATGTCTGGATTAAAAATTTTCAACTTTTATGAAAATTTCATCTGCTCCAACCATTTTTTCGCTTTGGCGATGCTGTTTACCTCACTGATTACGAGGATCAAGCGGTTTTTGACCTCTTTGATTTTACAATACCTTCCTTGGGTTTGTATAAACGCCAAAATCCTGCCAAAGGTATCGGATTTAAAGTATTTTTCTCTCTCGGGTGCCACAAAATAGCATTTCATGACCTGTCCTTTCACCACCAGCTTTTCAAAACCCAGCTCCTCGGCTATCCAACGTAGACGGACCGTCTCAAACAAATCCTCCACCACCTTGGGCACAGGGCCAAAACGATCGCGCATAGACTCCATGAATTTTTGAAGGTCTTCTTCCTTTTTGATATTGTCCAATTTGGAATAAAGGCTCAAGCGCTCGGAAATATTGCTGACATAGGTCTCTGGTATCAGAAGCTCCAAATCGGTCTCGATCACGCAATCTTGGACCAAAACCTCCACCTTTTCCTTGAGGTCCACTTCAAACAGATAGGCAAACTCATTCTCCTTCAATTCCTGTACTGCCTCATCCAATATCTTGTGGTACATCTCAAACCCCAAGTCCGTAATGAATCCTGACTGTTCAGCGCCGAGAAGATTGCCCGCACCGCGGATATCCAAGTCCCGCATGGCGACTTTGAAGCCATCGCCCAAGTCCGAAAACTCCTCCAAAGTCTGCAAACGCTTCCTCGCCTCGGGCGTCAACCCAGATGTCGGCGTTGTCAAGAGGTAGCAAAAAGCCTTCTTGTTGGAGCGCCCGACTCGGCCGCGCATTTGGTGCAAGTCGCTCAGGCCAAACATGTGGGCACGGTTGATGATGATGGTGTTGGCATTGGGGATGTCGAGACCGGATTCGATGATATTGGTGGATACCAGCACATCATATTCACCTTCGATGAACTTGACCATGATGTTTTCGAGCTTCTGTCCATCCATCTGTCCGTGTGCCGCAGCCACGCGGGCGTCCGGAACCAAGCGAAGGATGAGGTTGGCTATCGAGTCAATCTCCCCGACGCGGTTGTGGACAAAGAAAACCTGCCCCCCGCGCCTCAGTTCATAGGCAATCGCGTCGCGGATGACTTCTTCGCGGAAAGTATGTATTTCGGTCGTGACAGGCTGTCGATTTGCCGGCGGCGTAGCTATCACGGACAAATCCCGTGCGCCCATGAGTGAAAAATGCAAGGTTCTTGGAATCGGCGTGGCCGTAAGGGTCAACACGTCCACATTGACCTTCATCTCCTTGAGTTGATCCTTGACCTTGACGCCAAACTTCTGCTCTTCGTCGATGACCAAGAGGCCAAGGTCCTTGAATTTGACGTCTTTATTGACAATCCGATGGGTACCGATCAAGATGTCGATCTCTCCGGAAGCCACTTTGGCGGTGATGTCCTTGATCTCTTTCGCTGTGCGGAACCGGTTGATATAGTCTACTACGACCGGGAAACCTTTGAGACGCTCGCTGAAGGTATGGAAATGCTGCATCGCCAAAATCGTTGTGGGAACCAATACAGCTACTTGCTTTCGATCATTGAGGGCCTTGAAGGCCGCGCGGATCGCCACTTCTGTCTTCCCAAAACCCACGTCGCCACAGACCAACCTGTCCATTGGATACTGTTTTTCCATATCAGCCTTCACATCTGCCGTGGCCAGGGCTTGGTCAGGTGTATCTTCAAAGACGAAGGAACTCTCCAACTCCACCTGCAGCACCGAATCAGGCGAAAAGCGGAATCCCGGAGCGCCTTTCCGCTTGGCATACAAGGCTATTAGATCCTTGGCAATGTCTTTGACCTTACTTTTGACCTTCCGCTTCTTGTTTTCCCACTCAGGGCTGCCAAGTTTTGACATGCTGGGCAAGGTACCTTCCTGGCCAGAGTATTTGGAGATTTTGTGCAGGGAATGGATGTTGACAAAAAGCAGGTCATCATCCCTGAATACCAACCTGACTGCTTCCTGCCATTTACCATGCACGTCTACCTTTTCCAATCCGGCAAACCGCCCGACTCCATAATCTATATGCACGATAAAATCCCCCGGCTGAAGTGTCCGCAATTCACGTAACGTAAGCGCTTTGGACTTGCTGGACTTGGACTTGGTTTTGTAGCGGTGGAAGCGCTCAAAAATCTGATGGTCCGTGTAGCAGGCGACCTGTAAGGTCTTATCGACGAAGCCTTCCCGGAGACTTATTTGGAGGTATTGTACCTGCAGGGTGGGATCGAGTTCTCGGAATATATTCTCGAGTCTGTGTAGTTGCTTTTCACTTTCCGAGCATACAATGTTCAACAAACCCTTGTTTCCGTTTTCGTGCAGGTTTTGGACGAGGAGGTCAAAGTTCTTGTTGAAAGAAGGCTGCGGCTGTGCGTCAAAACTGCAAAGCTGTGCGTTTTTCAGATAAAACTTGTGACCGAATTCCACACGCTTGAACGGTTGCAGAAGTTCTGAAAATGAATCGGCATCGTCAAAAAGATCCTCTGGTTTCAGCAGCAGCTTTTTGTTGGCAGTATTCGAGATGATCTGGTCAAACTGCGCTTGGGCTTTGAGGAAGTTTTCCTCAATGATGTCAAGTGTGAATTGGAAATCCTTGAACCAAACTGTAGTGCCTTCCGGCAAAAAGCCCATAAAGGACTGACGCTGTTCCTGCAGCAACTTGGTCTGTACGTTGGGAATCAGGTTGATTTCAGGAATGCTCTCGAGGGAAAGTTGGCTTTCCGGATCAAAGGTCCTGATGCTTTCGATTTCCTTGCCAAACAACTCCAATCGGTAGGGAAGCTCATTGGCATAGGAAAACACATCCAATATCCCACCACGGATGGCAAACTGTCCGGGTTCGTAGACAAAATCGGTTTTTTCAAAGTCATAAGTACTGAGCAATTCCTCAATAAACTCCAAGTCTACTTTTTCACCCACCGCTGCTTTGAACGTGTTTTCCTTCAGCGAGCGCTTGTTGATGACTTTTTCGTACAATGCCTCCCCATACGTCACGATGATGGGATGCTTGGTATCCTGACTCAGGATCTTGTTGAGGATCTCCGCACGCTGAAGGACGTTGGCATTTTCGACCTCGTCATAGTGGTAGGGTCTTTTGTAGCTGGAAGGGAAAAAGTACGTACTTCCATCCCCGAGAAGTTCCACAAGGTCGTTGTTGATGTAGGCGGCCTCCTCTTTGTCATGGGCAATCAACAGGTGACAGCCCTTTGCCTCCTTATATACCGAGGAAAACACCACCATGTCCAAACTCCCCGCCAATCCTTTCATCTGGAAATCCTGCTTGCCTGCGCTTTTCAGCTGCTGGGAAAACGTCAGAATAAACGGGTCTTTTTCGTAGAGTGAAAGAAACGCTGCTTTGTCCAAAGTAAAGGGGGACTTGGTGAAGAAGGCACAAAGGTAGGAAAATGATCTCTATTCCTTTTTGCCTCCGCGATTATCAAATTGTCTTGCTTCCCCTGAACCTTGAGGGCCGATAAATGTTTACTTTTTCTAGAAGTTGAAAAAAAATGGTCAAGACCAAGGAAAACCTGCTACAGAGAATCGAAAAAATGCATCCCTACCAAACCCTCATGTACTTGGGGATGCTGGGAAGCGGTTTGATTTTTCTATTCATGACAGTAGGATTTCTCGCCTCCAATACCGAGCTGCTGCAACAAAATGGCTACAAAATACCCCGTTCGTTTATCATTGGCACCTTTGTGCTTTTGATCAGCGGGTTTACGGTATCAAAGTTGATCGTGTACTTCAGGGATGAAAAGATCGAGAAGCTGCGCAACTATATGGCTTGGACATTTGTGTTGGGCTTGGTTTTTACCCTTTTTCAGTTTTTGGGCTGGAAAGAACTGAGTGAAATGGGTGTGGACTTTTCGGGCTTTCCGAGTGGCAGTTTTCTATATGTCTTGAGTGGCATACATCTTTTCCACTTGTTGGGCGCTATGGTGTTTTCGTTGATTATGTTGTTCCAATACCGACAGAAGAGTGCCGACGAAGTCCAACAGCTCATTTTGCTTACCAATCCATTTGAAAAAATGCGGATCAAACTCTTTATGGATTATTGGCATTTCATGGATTTGATCTGGTTGGTACTGTTTTTGATTTTCGTTTTGACCTTTTGATGCGTCATGAAAATAAACATCAAAACCAGAGTCGAACAGGAATACCTTTCGGTGAAGCAAGGGTTCAATAAGGACTTGTTCCTGAAGTTAAACCCTCCGTTTCCGCCTGTCAAATTGCTACGGTTTGACGGCTGTAGGAGGGGAGACACAGTGAGCTTAGAGTTGAACTTTATTTTTTTCAAGCAAACTTGGACGAGTATTATTACGTCCGACAGGACTGATGACAAAGAATTTTTCTTTGTGGATGAGGGAAAAAAGCTTCCATTTTTTCTGCGATTTTGGAAGCATAAGCACCGAGTCATCCGGGAGGAATCCGGCTCAACCATTGTGGACGAAATCAATTTTTCTGCCCGATTGAAAATCCTCAGCCCATTGCTGTATCCGGTATTGTATGCCCAGTTTTGGTACAGGAAACCGATCTACAAAAAAATCTTCCGCAAGCGCTAGACGATCGCAAGGTTTTCGCAGTTCTCTATCTGACAATCCCCATACAGCACCAAGGAATGACTCGTAATCGCTGATTGCAATTCCCGTCCCATGGTTTCCTTGATGGCGTTGATCCGCTCGTCGGAAAACTCCCTGATTTTACGGCATTGATTGCAGACATGGTGATCGTGGTGCTGGTAAGTAAGCGCCTGTTCGTAAAGGGCTACTTTGTCCTTGAACTGATGCTTCACTGCAAGGCCGCACTCTACCAAAAGGTCCAGTGTATTGTAAATCGTGGCGCGGCTGATGGTGTAGCCTTTGTTGCGCATGAGGAGAAAAAGGCCTTCTACGTCGATATGCTCGTCTTGGGGCAAGGCATACAGTTCATCAATGACAGAAAACCGCTCGGGGGTTTTCCTACTGCCCTGTCTCAACAGGAAGTTTTCAAATATCTTCTTGGCCTTTTCTAGTACGGACTGCTCTGCCATTGTATCAATCTATTGAAATTTAAAGATCATGCATTTTTTAGATTTTTTCAATAAAACCCAAAGCCAAAGGCTCGGTTTCACCGTTATTTACTTTGATTCCAAACAAGAAAAAATTACCCAAAAATGACTGGCGGAATGATTTCACCCAAACATTCATCCACAAAAATCATTTTATTCTTAACTTCCATTACACAAACCCAAATAACACCAAACATGACGCTTTGGAGAAAAATCCTACTCTTCATCACCGTTTGTTTGCTCTCGGCAGCAACTGTACCTGCGCAGGTTCCCGGGTTTTACCAAAAGAAAACCGAGCAAAAGAAAACCGAGCTTCCCGTCATCATTTCCAATAACTTGATCCTTGTACTGGTGTCCATCAACAATGGCCCACCAGTAAATTTCCTGCTCGATACCGGTGTCAAGACAAACATACTTTTCAGCAAAACCTTTGGGGACTATATCGGTCTAAAGTACACCCGTAAGCTCGACCTTGTGGGTGCGGACGGCAATTCGGTATTGACAGCCTCGGTGTCTCCCAACAATTACATGGATTTGGGCTTCTTGGAGGGTATCCACCAAACGATTCTTGTTTTGGACCAGGATTTCATGGAGCTCGAGCGTGTCATCGGACTTCCGGTGCACGGGGTTTTGGGTTTTGAATTTTTCAAATACAACCCGGTGAAAATAGACTACGATCAACAAATGCTCACTTTCTACAAACCGGAAACCTTGCCAAGAAAACCGTTTGGCTACAAGAAATACCCCATTAAGATCGAGAACAGCAAGCCTTACATCATGACCAAGGTAAAGCAGACGAATAACCAAGAGCTGAACGCCAAGCTCCTGATCGACACCGGCGCCAATCATGGACTTTTGTTGAACATGGAAACCACGCCGGAAATCAAACTACCCGAAGCACATATCGAAAGTGAGTTGGGAAGATCCTTGGGCGGGGATTTGTTTGGATTTGTGGCACGGACGAGATTGCTTCAAATCGGCGGGATACGGTTCAGTGATGTGTTGACTTCCTTTCCCGAAGAAACAGAGTTCAGCTACGTAATCAAGGAAAGTGGTCGGCAGGGAAGTGTTGGTTCTGAAATTTTGGGTAGGATGACCTTGATATTCGACTACACAAGGGACAGGATGTACATGAAAAAAGGCAGCACCTATGCATCTCCCTTTGAATTTGACATGAGCGGAATCACGCCGCGTATTGAAATCGGGGACGAAAAGATCATTTATGCTTCCCAAGTCAGGGAAAATTCACCCGCCGCACTCGCCGGCTTGGAAGAAAAGGATGAGTTTGTCAAAATCAACAAAATACCCATGGATTTTTGGGAATTGCCCGAGCTAATTAAGCTGCTGCGATCTGAAGAAGGCAAGGAAATATTTTTGGAAGTGCGGAGGTTCAAGGACGCAAGTCGAACCGACTTTGAGTTGAAGGAGATAAAGTTTAAACTCAAAAGACAAATATAATTCAACTATTTCCTCAAATATTTAGATTTTGTTTTGGGCAATGGATTGACGAAGAATTGTATATTTGAAATCCTGACCCTGTAGGCCGGCGTTGTCTCCCATCCGGCTGAGGGACAAGGTTCCTCCTTTGCTTATGCCTGAAAGTCGTCTCGCCACTTTTCAAAATATCCTCCTTACTTTCCAAAAGTACCAGGACGAAAGTTTTGAATTGCTTTACGTTTCCTCCGAAATCAAAAACCTATTACAGACTGGGGACAAGTTTTACAAGCAGTCGTTTTTCGAACGGCTGATGCCCTCACTCCCAAGACCTTTTTTTCAGTATGTTTTTGATTTATTGGGCAATGGAGACAAAGTAGTTTGTCCATTGGTCTGGAAAGACCGGTTTTTTCGAATGGTCCAAATAGAAGGATACGTGATTGCGCAGGAAGATCACTCCTATTTGGTCAATGTACTCATCTCGCCGGTATCATTCGGCAAGCGCGTCAAAATATCCTGGCTGATGGACAAGGCCAACGATAGGGTGTTCCTGGGTATGCCTGAGGAAAGAGAGTTTGGAAGCATCTCCTCCTGGAAGTCGTATTTCGAAAAGCGGTTTGATTTTTTGGACAAAATGGAACTGGAAGGTTTTTTCAACAACAAGCAGAAAGTTGTCTGTATTTTCCCCAACCACTTATACCTCACGCAGCAGACCATTTCCCCAATCCATTGCCTGGTCCAATTGGAATACGGATCTGGAACAAAGCGAAATGAATCCATTTTCCACGAACATGAAGTACTGGATAGCGGGCCTGTATATTATGAATTTGATCTAGAAAATCAGATTCTATCCTTTTCCGGTAATGTATCGGAAATCCTAGGCTATGCCACTGATCAGATATCAACCATTCAGTATGATGACTTCCTAAACCTCGTGCATCCGGCGGATAGGGGAATTTTCAAGCATGGTTTTCAGCATGCAGGAAAAAGGCATTTTCGAATGCTGCATGCAAACGGGCACTATGTAGATCTGCTCGACGAAGCAAACCATGATGCCCGGGAATCCATTTCAAAAAACCTGCAACTTGGGATCCTCACAGACATCACCGCACTCAAACAAATCGAAAAGGACCTGCTTGAGAATCAGACGGTTTTGGACCAACTCATGGGCGTTGTGCCGGGAATGGTCTACATGCTCAAAGCATATCCCGACGGGTCCAGGGATTTTGTATATGTAAGCGAAGGCAGCAGGACACTTTGGGAACTCGAGCCATCCCAAATAGTGGAAAGCGAACACATCATTCGGTACCACATTCATCCCGACGACTACCAATCTGTGTTAAAGGCCGATCGAGAAGCTTACGAGAAAAACAAAAAATTCGAAAGCTATTTTCGGATTATCACCCCTTCCGGCAAGACCAAGTGGCTTTACGGCGCATCCAACCGGGTTAAGCAATATCCCAATGAGTCGATTTGGGCCGGAATTTTTATTGATTTTACCTATACTAAAGAGAAAGAAATCGAATCGCTTCTCAACCTGAAGCGGTACAAATCACTATTCGAAGAGAATCCACTTCCCGTATTTCAATATGATCATCAAGGAGTTATTCTTGATGTCAACAAGAAATTCATTGAAAAGGTCAATGTCAAAGATCCCTCTATGATGGTGGGCAAAAACCTGTTTGACCTGGTCGGAAACCATCCTATCGCAAAAGCCTACCGCAGCAGTATCGACACCGGGTATGGATTTTATGAGGGGCCATATGTCAGCTATTTCAGCGAGACACTGTTTCACCTTCGGGTAAATGCCAAAACAGTCGAAGAGGGAAAGGTTTTTCAGGCTATTTTGGAAGATATCAGCGAAGAACAGTTTCTTTCCAACGTTCTTTCTGAATTGACTGAAAGAACTTCTCGGTACAGCGGACAAGAATTTTTCGACACGCTGACAGCTTATTTATCTGAAAAGCTCCAAATGTCAGGCTGCTTCATAGCCGAGGTAGACGAAAAAACGGAGATTGCAAACGTGATCTCCCATTTTTCGCATGGTGCGGCGGGGAAAATGTTTGTTTACAACCTTAAAGGATCACCTTGTTACGAATGTCTGAATTCCAACGCTCCCTACATCGTACAGCAGGATGCCTATATCAAGTTTCCGGAGGACAAAGGCTTGGTAGACAAAAAGATATCCTGTTATATGGGCGTGCCTATATCCGACAACGACAAAAACAAACTCGGTATCCTTGTACTCATGGACGAGAGTCCAAAGCCATACAACGAGGGATTTTACAACCTATTGAATGTTCTTGCGAGTAGAATCGGGGCCGAACTGAACAGGATGTACTTTGAGAAAATGCTGGTTGCTTCCGAAATGCTCTTCAGAAGCATAGCCGAGAACTTTCCGAAGGGCATCATCGAAATCCTCGATAAGGACTTGTGCTACGTCTTTACCGACGGAACGGGCTACCAATACTTGAACCTCGATCCAAAGACGCTGGTGGGCAAACCACACTTGGAGATCTATGACCCAAAAACCAGAGAAAAAGTCATGGAACGCCTTGAAAAGGTTTTGCAGGGCGAGTCGGTCATGTTTGAAGTATTGGTAGACAACCAATATTACACCAAAAATGGGGTGCCGTTGTTCAACAACGACGGAAGTGTAGATCGGATATTGCTGGTGACACAAAATATCTCCGAAGCAAAAATCGCTGAGGCCGAACGTGACCGTCTCATCAAGGACCTCAAATCCCAAAATGAGGAATTGCAGCGCTTTGCCTATATCATTTCGCACAATATCCGCGCTCCGATTGTCAATATCTCCTCACTGCTCGAACTGTATAACAGCGATGCCCCCGCCGATCCGGAAAACGTGGAGGTGATTGAAAACCTACGCGCTTCTACCAATATTCTTCACGGGACTTTGGAAGATTTGATTGAAGTGGTTTCAATCAAAAAGAACAAGATTCCAAAGATCGAGAACGTCAGTTTCAAAAAACTTGTGCGCAATATCGAGCGGAGCCTTTCGAAGCAATTGCAGGAATCGGAGACAGTAATCCACATGGATTTCCAACTAGCCCCGAATATCAATTACGTCTATTCACACCTCGAAAATTTCATCATCAACCTGACAACAAACGCCATCAAGTACAAGCATCCGGACCGCTCTCCTGTGATCCACATCAGAACCTATCAGAAAGCAGATTACACCGTGATCGAATTCAAGGACAACGGCATCGGCATCGATTTGGATAGGTACAGGGACAGGTTGTTTGGCTTGTACCAGCGATTTCACTCGCACGTCGAAGGCAAAGGCCTAGGGCTTTACCTCGTCAGGGAACAAATTCGGGCACACGACGGCAACCTTGCCGTATCGAGCGTTGTGGGCGAAGGGACGAGTTTTTACATCTATTTGAAAAACCTGATTCCTGCGTCGAGCCCTGACAATGTTGTGGAGTAAAACCCTGCGCTTTCAATTCCGTTGTCTTAACTTTGAATTTCCAACCTTACTAGAAAGAAAATGAAAAAAGCACTCATTCCCATTTTGATCATTGCGGTGGTAGGTGTTTTCATCTACACCAAAGCCGTCGGTGTGTACAATATGTTTGTGCAAAATGAAGAAACCATCAACGGGCAGTGGGCAGAAGTAGAAACCCAATACCAGAGAAGGGCAGACCTGATTCCAAATTTGGTCAATACGGTAAAAGGCTATGCGGATTTTGAGCAGGAAACACTCACGGCCGTGATCGAAGCCCGCGCCAAGGCAACCTCCATTACGCTGCAGGCCGATGATCTTTCTCCTGAGAAAATCGCCCAATACCAGCAAGCCCAAGACCAATTGAGTGGTTCCTTGAGCAGATTGTTGGTTGCGGTAGAAAGATACCCCGAACTCAAAGCCAACCAGAACTTCTTAGAACTGCAGGCGCAACTGGAGGGAACAGAAAATAGGATCGCAGTAGCGAGAAGAAATTTCAACCAATCGGTACAATCCTACAATTCATCCTTGCGGACTTTTCCAAACAACCTCTTTGCGGGTTGGTATGGGTTCGAAACCAAGGGATATTTTGAAGCTGCACAGGGTGCTGAACAAGCGCCAACAGTTCAATTCTAATACAATGGCAGAAAAGCTGTTTTCCCCAGAAGATCGGAAAAAAATCATCGAAGCGATCCGAAACGCCGAGAAACAGACCTCGGGTGAAATCCAAGTACACATCGAAAACCATACATCCGATGACGTCATGGACCGTGCGGCGGAGGTTTTTGAAAAGCTTGGCATGCACAAAACAGCAGACAGAAACGCGGTGCTCTTCTACTTGGCAGTGGAAGACCACCGCTTTGCCGTTTTGGGGGATTGCGGCATCAACCGTGTCGTTCCGTCCGATTTCTGGGCAAATATCAAGGACAAAATGGTAGCGGCTTTCAAGCGCAAGGCCTTTACGGAAGGGCTGATCTTGGGAATTCAGGAATGTGGAGAAACTCTCCGTACCCATTTTCCCTACAATGACAAGGGAGACATCAACGAACTTCCGGACGAAATATCCTTTGGCTAAGCGAATCCATGCACAAAATCCAACATACTTTCCTGATTCTCTTTTTGGCTTTCACTTTCCAAGTGATGGGACAGGGCGATTTCCCCGAAGTTCCCAATCCGCCCCGCTTGGTCAATGACTTCACCAATACCCTCTCCACGGCAGAACGCGATCGCTTGGAGCAAAAACTCGTCGCTTACAACGACAGTACCTCGTCACAAGTAACGATTGTGATGATTCGCTCTGTCGGACCCTATGATATCAGCGATTATGCATTCCAATTGGGGGAAAAATGGGGTATCGGCCAAAAGGACCGGGATAACGGTGTGCTGATTTTGGCTGCGATGGAAGACAGGAAAGTATTCATCGCGACAGGGTATGGCATGGAAGGCGTATTACCGGATGCACTCGCCAAGCGCATTGTCGAGCAACTCATTGTGCCCAATTTCCGCCAAGAAGCCTACTATGAAGGCCTCGACAAAGCCACGGATATGATTTTTAAGCTTGCCTCGGGAGAATACAAGGCCGATGAAGTGGACCATACAGGCGAACATGTCGGTGGCTTGATTTTCTTTCTTCTGTTTATCTTCATCTTCGTCGTCCTTCCGCTGCTTAGAAACCGCAAGGACAACGACAACCACATGGGCGGAAAAGGCGGCGGTGTCGACCTGATGACCACCATCATCCTGGCCAACCTGCTGAAAGGTGGCTCAAAAGGGAAATTCGGCGATTTCTCCTCCGGAAAAGGTTCCTTTGGCGGTTTTGGAGGGGGTGGATTCGGAGGATTCGGCGGCGGTTCCTTTGGTGGCGGCGGCGCGGGGGGAAGTTGGTAAATTCAAAATCTCAGTCTCATTAACCTGTGCGTGGATGCTGAAGGCGATTAGAAATGGCAAAGAGACGGATTGCTGTGGTCAACCCCGCATTTAAATGCGGCTGACCTTGGACTGTCAGTTCTAACCCGAGATAAAAATCCAGAAATTGGCTATATTCGAAATATGATGGAAGCACAAGGTATCAAATCTGAATTAAAAGACCTGATTGAAAGAGAGGATGATGTTGATGTGCTGATGGCGAACAAAACCCTACTACTGAAGACCAATCTTGACCCAGAAATTGTTGAAAGGATGAGTTCACGGGCACTGAAAGCCGAAAAAGATATCATAGATCGAAGGGTCATGACTCGGGAAGAGTTGGAAGAAAAATTGAATGCCAGGCTGGGGATATGATTTGGTTTTTACGGATCAATCCCTCGACAATCTTGAACAATGCCTCCGCTTCCTGATCGAGGAGCAAGGTGTGCCGGTCCAGAAAGCGCGCGAAATAGCTTCAAGACTCTTGGATAGAGCCGGGGAATTAGTAGCAAATCCAATGCTTGGCCAAATAGAATCTCATCTTGTTCATTTGGGTATGGGCCACAGACGGGTTGTCGAGGGAAATTACAAGATCATATACAGGGTAGAAGACAATTTCATTTTTATACTTGACTTTTTCGATACCCGACAACACCCAAGGAAAATGAAACGATAGAAGTTTTTTGCCGAAATAAAAAATCCTTAGCGACACAGAAGAGGGAAATCCCCCCGTCTCGGTGTAATATATACTTTCGGTGGGGGCTGGGTGTATCCCGATATTCATCGTGAATGCAATTCCACCCTTTTTTTTCCAATTTGTAATTGGAATTCCTATCCAAATACCATAGCGGAGAGTAGCTTAGGTCGTCGGTGATGCCCGAATATATCCCGCATCCATCGCCGATGCATTTCCTTATGGTGACTAGCGACTGCGCCCTCCACAGCGCAAAGGTGGGGCATCGTATGAGGATTAGTGTGCTCCCCAAGATCAGCCTCTAGCCTAATTGGAAGAATAATCACAATCATATTGAAGTTCAAATGTAAATCCATTTTTTACGAGGAATTTGAATGAATTCAAGGGTTTTTCAAGCGTATCTCCGACACTCAGTCTGTCAAAATCATTCCAGTTGTCATAGGGGATAAAGAGTACCTTGTATCTTTTCTCGCTTGCTTCAATAATTATTGTCCTTATAGCGTGATTTCGGGAGTCAATATACTTTTCAACAATAACTCCATTCGTTACATCTGCTAGGAAAAAATCCCGCATAATGATACAGACATTTTCCTGTTTAGTCGTAAAATAGCTTATTGCAGAAAAAAGCAAGACAAATGATACCCAGAAGATAATGAAGAATTTGTATTCTTTCAGCATATTACTTGGTTAATGTAGTTTTATTCATTTGGTAGATGATGCCAAGATCTGCGGGACCTAAAGGGATACCAAAAATTGGTGAAACGGTATTTGACCTTTCCTTGTAGGAAACCCCAAAATCAAACATATCAAATTTTGGGAAATCCCCCGTGTTCCCTCCTCGACTCTCGGAAGTGAATCCGATCCCAGAACTAATATTCTTTCCTCTTCCTGCATACTGGCTAACTCGAAAAACGTTGTCGCCAACAGGGATTATTTCCCCACCTGAGCGTTGTCTTATCCCAGTACCTCTGAAGTCCAATTGGGCGCTGGGTGGAATTTGCAATTCCACCCTTTTATCAATCTAATTTGCAATTGGACCAGATGTCCAAACACAGCATTGGAATATAGTTTGAGATCAGGTGAATTACAAATTCAAATTTTTAAAAGAGCGTAGTTACAAAAGATAGTACCTACGCCTAACGCCGATAACATACTTCGCCCAGGTGGGGGATAATTCCTTCGCTAATCACCCACACCACTCTGCGAATTGATTAATTCTTCCCCGCAGCGATCACAGCCATGTCGACGGTCTTTGCGGCATGCTGGAAAAGCGCATTCGCGCATGTCGTCAGCGTGGCGCCGGTTGTCATCACATCATCGACCAAGAGGACTGTTTTGTCCCTGACGTACAAGCTTTCCCGAATCGCAAAAACCTCCGCCACATTCTCCAAACGCTGCATCCTTGTCTTTTTGGTCTGCGTTTCGGTAAACAGCACCCTTTGGAGTGAATGGATAACGGGAATCCCCAGTGCTTCTGCCAAGCCCTTTGCAAACTGTTCACTTTGGTTGTAACCCCTCCGCTTCAGTTTCAAGGGATGAAGCGGCACAGGGGTAATTTGGTCCCACTTTTCGGCAAATCCATTCGTTTTCAGCAGGTTACCATATATTCTACCCAACTCAAAGCCGATTTCGGGTTTGTTTTTATACTTCAGCAGATGCAGCAGGTGCTGGCTGTCCCCTTTCTTGGTAAACCGCAGGAACGAAATCACCGATCCGGGCTTGGTGAGGCCTGTTATCTTGATGACAAGGTCATTGTTTTGTGGACGCAGGTGGTAATTGGTCACCGGAAGCTTGGAGATACAGCTTTTGCACAGCTGATCTTCAAACTCAAAAAGGCTGGCCTTGCACAGGCAGCAGGTCCTCGGAAAGACCAAGGACAAAAAATCCTCGAAAAATTGGAAACCTGTTTTCAATTTGGATGGTTGGGAAAGTAACACGATCAAATAGCTGCTATATTTGCAGGTTAAAATTAACTTCCTAAAAATTAATGAATTTGATAGAAGAATTCAACGCCTACCGGAGCAAAATGAACGAAAGAATCATGGACTCCGACAATTTGGTCATCAAGCGTTTTTTCAACCTCGATACCAATACCTATGCGGAAGGCGCGCTGGAAGTGAAAACAAAAGAAATGATCGGATTGGCCTGTTCGATGGTGCTGCGCTGTGACGACTGCATCAAGTACCACCTGGGCAAGTCGCATGAGGCTGGTCTCGGTAGAAAGGAAATATTCGAGGTGTTTTCCATTGCCCTGGTCATTGGAGGTTCTATCGTGATTCCGCATTTGAGACGGGCAGTGGAGTATTGGGAAGGATTGGAGAAACAAGGGAATGTTTAAGAAGGATCTTGACCTGGAAAAACGCTGGGGAAAGCTGCTGATGGGCATTGAGGAACTTCTTGGAAAAAAACCAAAAGACCTGAATGGCGTTTTGTTCCTTATCGGCGTACAGGAATTGGGCAAAGGCTACCACAATTTCTCCAAAGAGCAAAAGCAGGACTTGATGCACATCGCGATATGCAAGGTGCTGAGTCTCGCCGGGTTTTACGAGTTGGAGTACATCGACCAAGACGGATGGCCACATTGGAGATTGCTCAAGGAATTGCCGCATTTCGATATTTTGGAACAGGAAAAGCTGCTCAAAATACAGGTATTGGAATATTTCGAACAAGAATTCCAGATTGACATCAAATAAGGGAACCGCTAGTCTATGAAAATCGCATCCTATAACGTAAACGGAATCCGCTCGGCAATCAACAAAGGATTTGTCGATTGGATCAAGGCGACGGATCCCGATATAATTGGTTTACAGGAAGTTAAGGCAGAAGAAACCAATATCGATAAGTCTATTTTTGAGGATTTGGGCTACTATATCTATTGGTACCCTGCGGTAAAAAAGGGCTACAGCGGTGTCGCGATTTTGACCAAAACCAAACCAAAAAACATAGCCTTCGGGATGGGAATCCAAAGCTACGATGACGAGGGCAGAATGATACGGGCTGATTTTGATGATTTCTCATTCATTTCGGCTTATTTTCCTTCGGGCACTACGGGCGATGTCAGGCAAGACTTCAAATACCAGTTTTTGGATGATATCTATGGCTACTCACAGGATTTGATCCAAAAATTCCCTAATTTGATCATGAGTGGGGACTATAATATCTGCCACAAGCCGATAGACATCCACAATCCAATCTCCAATAAGAACTCCTCCGGGTTTCTGCCGGAAGAAAGGGCATGGATGGACAAGTTCACCTCCTCAGGCTTTGAGGATAGCTTCCGGCTATTCAATCCAAATCCCCACCAATATACCTGGTGGAGTTTCAGGGCAGGGTCTCGGGCAAAGAACTTGGGTTGGCGGATTGATTACCACATGACAACCCTGCCCATGCGGGAGCGTTTGAAAAGAGCTATCATTCTTCCGGAGGCACAGCATTCCGATCATTGTCCGATCATTCTGGAAATGGAATAAAAATATTTAAATGAAATTTATTCATATTTAATTCATGAAATCCATCAAAATTTCTATCCCATCACTGATGGAGAATATCAAGATCATAGAAAGCTTCATCGATAATGCGAAGGAAAAGTATACGATCAATGAAGATATCTATGGCAACATCATGATTTCGGTGACGGAATGCGTGACAAATGCCATCGTGCATGGCAATCAATTGGATGGGAACAAGAAAGTAGATTTGGAGTTGCGGCTCGAGGACGATTCCCTGCATTTCACCATCGTGGACGAAGGGCCGGGATTTGACTATGAGCACCTCTCTGACCCCACCGCACCGGAAAACCTTGAAAAGATCGGCGGCAGGGGCATATTCATCATGAAGCACCTGTCGGATGACGTGAAATTCGAAGACCAAGGGAGAAAAACGGTTCTTACATTTTACCTCTGACAATGGCGATTCTTTTCTTTGAAGAAGATATCAAGTTTTCCTTACCGGACAAAAACAAACACAAAAGATGGCTTAAGGGAATAGCGGCAAACGAAGGCTTTGCCATTGACGAACTGAATTACATCTTTTGTTCCGATGAATACCTTCTTCAAATAAACCAAGAGTACCTCAAGCACAATACCTATACCGATATCATTACCTTTGACAACTCGGACAGGGACAAAGTAATTATCAGCGATATCTTCATCAGCATCGATCGGGTCAAGGAAAACGCCGCTAAGGAAAATACCGCGTTTGAAAACGAATTGCTAAGGGTGATGAGTCACGGATTGTTACACTTGATGGGATACAAAGACAAAAAGCCTGAGGACAAATTAAAGATGAGGGATCTGGAAGATCAATCCATCAGGCTATTTAATCAATAAAATGTTCCACGTGAAACACCAAGGTTGTTCTCGATCACAAGTGTTCCACGTGAAACACCAATAACACGAAAAGTATGTTTCCAGAATATGACGTAATCGTAGTAGGTGCAGGACATGCCGGATGTGAGGCAGCACACGCAGCAGCCAAGATGGGTGCCAAGGTCTTGCTGTGTACGATGAACATGAACACCATCGCTCAAATGTCCTGCAACCCCGCAATGGGCGGCGTCGCAAAAGGACAAATCGTCCGGGAGATAGACGCCCTAGGCGGAATGTCAGGTATCATTTCCGATAAGTCAATGATCCAATTCAGGATGTTGAACCGCTCCAAAGGTCCCGCGATGTGGTCACCCCGCAGCCAAAATGACCGCATGCGGTTTGCGGAGGAGTGGAGATTGGCGCTGGAACAAACTCCAAATGTCGATTTCTGGCAAGAAATGGTCAGCGGCCTCCTTGTGACAGACGGAAGAGTCCGCGGCGTGAGGACAGGAATCGGCTTAGAAATCCCGGGAAAAACGGTTGTACTCACCAACGGAACATTCCTCAACGGGGTCATCCATATCGGGGAAAAACAATTCGGCGGGGGTAGGACAGGGGAATCAGCTGCCAAGGGAATTACCGAACAACTCGTTGGGTTGGGATTTGAAGCAGGACGAATGAAAACCGGCACTCCACCAAGGGTAGATGGACGATCTTTGGACTACTCAAAGATGGAAATCCAATTTGGGGATGAAAATCCGGAAAAATTCTCCTATTCTGACGAAACGCAACCACTCACTGAACAAAGAACCTGCTGGATTACCTATACCAACAAAGAAGTGCACGAAACACTGGAATCAGGATTCGATCGCTCACCGATGTTCAACGGCCGCATACAAGGTCTGGGTCCAAGATACTGTCCCTCCATAGAAGACAAGATCAACAGGTTTGCAGAACGGGAAAGGCACCAAATCTTCGTGGAACCCGAAGGCTGGAATACCGTCGAAATCTACGTCAATGGTTTCTCTACCTCGCTTCCGGAAGATGTACAATACAAAGCCTTGCGGAAAATCCCAGGATTCGAAAACGCAAAGATGTTCCGACCGGGATATGCCATAGAATATGATTTCTTCCCTCCAACCCAACTCAAATTGAGCCTCGAAACACAGTTGATTCAAAACCTGTTTTTCGCAGGCCAAATCAACGGTACGACAGGGTATGAGGAAGCAGCATCCCAAGGTCTCATGGCGGGAATCAACGCCGCTAGGAAAGTACAGGAAGAAGAACCTGTGATTTTGAAACGCTCAGAGGCCTATATTGCCGTTCTGATAGATGACCTCATCAATAAAGGCACGGAAGAGCCTTACCGAATGTTCACATCTCGGGCGGAATTCAGACTGTTGCTGAGACAAGACAATGCGGATCTCCGGCTGACCCAGTTGGGACATCAAATAGGCCTAGCTGACGACAGGCGATTGGAACGAATGCTGGATAAAAAATCGGACACAGCAAAATTGATCAATGACCTCAGGCAAAAGAAACTCTCCCCTGATTTGATCAATGAAGGACTCGAAGACATGGATACAGCCACCGTGAAGGAAAAAATATCTGTCGAAAAACTGCTGAAACGGCCCCAAGTCGGACTCAAGGAAATCATGGATTTAGACAATGACCTCAAAGTCTACCTTTCCAAATACTCCAAGGACGTTTTGGAGCAAGCGGAAATCCAAATCAAATACGACAGCTATATCGAAAAGGAACAGCAAATGGTCGACAAACTGAACAATATGGAAAACTTCAGGATCCCGGTTCATTTTGATTATCTCGCCATTCCAGCCCTGTCAGCCGAAGGAAAACAAAAACTCAACAAGGTTAGGCCAGAAACCCTGGGACAAGCATCGAGAATCTCCGGTGTATCTCCAGCAGACCTTTCTATCCTGACTGTTTACCTGGGAAGATAATGCCATTGGAAAAACTGACTCACTGCCCACTTTGCAAGAGTGGGCTTTTTTTAAACCATTCCGAAATCAAGGACCACTCCATCAGCAAGGAGAATTTCTATACCTGCAAATGTTCCAAATGTGACCTTGTCTTCACAAATCCAAGGCCAGACGCAGATTCAATAGGCCGGTACTATGAATCACCGGAATACGTCTCACACCAGAACAAATCCAATTCCCTAATCAACATTGCGTACAAACTGATCAGGATGTACACCATTAGAAAAAAGGTTAACCAAATCAACGCGTATTTCCCCGGAAAAGGGTCAATATTGGACTATGGCTGCGGTACAGGCCATTTCCTCAAGGCAGCCAAAGCCGACGGTTGGAAAGTGACAGGTATCGAACCCAACCCTACAGCAAATACAATATCCAACAGCCACGGCGTAAAAACCTACTTAGCTTACGATGAACTGAAAAAGTCGAAAACATTTGACATCATCTCGCTATTCCACGTCTTGGAACATATCCATGCATTGAGGAGTACCCTCAAAAATCTTCTGAAACATCTCAAAACTGATGGCAAATTGCTTATCGCCGTTCCAAACCGTGAGTCTTTCGACGCCCAACACTACAAGGAATATTGGGCTGCCTGGGATGTACCAAGGCACCTTTACCATTTCAACCAAAGTTCGATTCAGAAACTTGCAGAGGAATTTGAGCTCCAAATCGAATCGACCCTACCGATGCCTTTTGACGCCTACTATGTTTCCATCCTCAGCGAGAAATACCAAAATCCATCCCGCAGCGGTCTCCTCAACATCTTTAGAGCCCTCCAAATCGGCAGCAAATCCAATGAATCAGCTAGTAAAAAAGACAATCAGTACTCTAGTTTATTGTTTATTTTGAAGAAAAAATGAAATATTTATTTTACATATATTTAATCATTATAATTTCATCTATTCTTTCTTGTGCAAAACAAAGTGCACCACTCGGTGGACCAAAAGATGAGGATAAACCAGAACTCGTATCCATCGATCCAGAAAACGAATCCATCAATACGAAGCCAAGCATAATTGTTTTAGAATTCAACGAATATGTCCGGACCGAGACACCCAATAAGCTTATTCTAATCACACCCAGAATCAACAAAGATGACATAGAGGTAACCGCAAACAGAAACAAGGTCACCATCAACCTAAACCAAGAACTTGAGGACAGCACCACATATGTATTCAATTTCCAAAAATCCATCAAGGACATAACTGAAGGAAATGTCCCTGAAAACCTCCGCCTCGTATTTTCCACAGGACCAACAATAGACAGCTTAACTGCAAACGGCCAAGTATCTTTCAATTTCCCACAAAACACCAAAGTAATCGAAGATGTCTTGGTTGGCCTATACACTCTAGACGATACTACAAATGTTTTCACAGGTCCGCCCTACTACGTCGCTCAAACAGATTCAACTGGACAATTCACAATCAAGAACCTGAAACAAGGAAAATACCTAGCTTTCGCTTGGCAAGACAACAACAACAATAACAAAGCAGAAGACAAAACCGAACCATATTCCTTTATAATAGACACTATCAATCTGGAATCAGACATCACCGGGCTCAATTTCATTCTTGACAAATCAGATCTTTCCCCATTCAAAATACAACGAACTGCCACTATTGGACAAAATTTCGAAATCACCACTACAAAAGCCGCTGTTAATATTGAGATCCAACATGAGGACCTGGGGAAAGACCTGTTCTATGTAGCCAAGGAAAAATCCATACGCTTCTATCACCAAACATTACGTAACGACAGCACTACGGTGAGAATCCAACTAGCAGATTCTGCGGGCATACAAATTGATTCGACTCTTTATCTCAAATTCCAAGAAAGCGACCGAAAAAAGGATACACCAATCCCTTCCTTTGGCTATGCCAAAACCTTTATCAAAAACATCGAGGCACAGATACTATTCAACAAACCAATTGCCGATATCAATTACGACTCATTGTTTGTAAAGTACGATACAATAAATAATGTGCAGATAACACCGCAGATGTTATCATTTGAAGACAGCTTACAGAGAACCTCACTCAGCTTATTGATCCCCATTCCAGATTCCGTTGCATCTGACTCATTCACGCTGTATATAGGTGACTCCACGTTTATGGACGTAGAGGGAGAATGGACAGATAAGAAATATGAAAACACCTACACCAAGATAAATCCCGAAACCCTCGCAGAGGAAATCAAAGTATCAGTAAACACAGAAGAGCGCCCCCTCATCATACAAATCCTAAACAAAAAAGACGAAATCATACGCCAAGAATACCTCGAAAATACAAACACAACAACTTTCAAAAACATAGAAGCTGGCACATACATCATACGTGCCATTGTAGATAAAAACAAAAACAAGAGATGGGATACTTCAAACTACTTGGACAAACGGTACGCCGAACCCATTTATTTCCTCACAAATCCCGAAAACCCTGAACCCTACGATACGATCGTCCGCGGAGGATGGACTTTGGAAGTGACAATTGAACCTAGAAAAGGACCAGGGGTAACTCCACTAAAAGAAAAAAAACCACAATAAACTTGGGGATAAAGGCAGAAATTTCTGTGGATATCGCTGGATAACATGGGCATAAACACAGACTTATTCCAACCAAAATTACCAAACAGCAAACAAAAAAAGTGCTCCAAAAATAACTCCTGACAAATCAACAATTATCCACAAATCATCCCACAGACACTTGTCTACTCCCTACCTAAAGAATCATATCCACAACCGCAGCAATAAAAAGCCAAACAACACAGAGAATCAGACCTTTAATGAGTATCAGCTATCCATCAAACCGTGGATAAACATGTGAACAAAAACTCAAAATTGTTTAAAGTGAGATGCAGCCAACTTTTCCACAAATCCACACTATAATAACTACAATAGTTTATTTTAAATAAATAAAGTAATACCATTATAGTGATGTGGAAAATCCAAAAAATGCGCTTTTTGGATTAATGTCCATATTTGGGTAATTTGACTCCGCCTACATCAAACCCAAAAAACCATGCATATCAGCAGACTATTTGACCTGATTCCCCATCAAATCGCAACCTATGACAAAAAGGTAGCCTTGGCCCGAAAAGTTGATGGACAGTGGAAAACCTATTCGTCCAGGGAAGTAAAAAGTATCGTCGACAACCTAAGCTTAGCACTATTGGCAAGCGGTCTCGACAAAGACGATAAAATAGCTATCATCTCCAACAATAGACCGGAATGGAACTTTGCTGACTTGGCCATGCAACAGATCGGTGCCATTTCAGTGCCGATGTATCCCACGATATCTGCAGACGACTACCAGTACATTTTTAACCACGCGGAGGTGAAAATGGTCTTCGTCGGCGATGCGGAAATCTATGCCAAAGCAAAGGAAGCAGCTAAGGGTACTTCCATTCGGTTGATTTCTTTCGATAGGATAGACGGATGCGAATATTGGGAGGATTTTTTGAAAGCTGGCGACAATGGCAACCTAGCCGATCTCGAGCTTAGAAAAAATGGTGTTAAGACCGGAGACTTGGTTACCATCATCTATACTTCGGGTACCACAGGTCGTCCAAAGGGTGTCATGTTGACCCATGGCAACATTATCCATAACCTGTACGCGGTAGAGGACCGAATCGTGGTACCGACAGGTGAAGGCAAGGCCCTGAGTTTCCTACCGCTTTGCCATATCTATGAACGCACAGGATCATATTGCTTCATTTACATGGGTATTTCGATCTACTATGCGGAGAGTATGGAGACGATCGGCGAAAACCTCAAAGAAGTCCAACCGCATATTTTTGATACCGTACCGAGGCTTTTGGAAAAGGTGTACGACAAGATCGTTTCGAAAGGTTATGAATTGACTGGGGTGAAGAAGTCCTTGTTTTTTTGGGCGCTTAATTTGGGTTTGAAATATGAGCCCAACAAAGACCAAAGTGCCTGGTATAACTTCCAACTGAAACTTGCCAACAAGATCATATTCAGCAAATGGAGGGAAGCATTGGGCGGAAATGTGATGCAAATCAATTCAGGCGCATCGGCACTTCAGCCAAGATTGGCCCGGGTGTTTTGGTCTGCGGGTATTCCTGTTTGCGAAGGTTACGGATTGACGGAGACTTCACCGGTGATTTCGGCCTCCGTCTGCAACCACAAGGATATCCGCATCGGCATGGTGGGCAAAATCGTAAAGGATGTGGAAGTGAAAATCGCTCCTGATGGGGAGATCCTTGCCAAAGGCCCCAATATCATGCAGGGCTATTACAAGCAGCCTGATTTGACCGCGGAAGTCCTCGAACCCGATGGATGGTTCCACACAGGTGATATCGGAGAGCTTCACGAAGGGGGCTATCTCAAGATTACAGATCGCAAAAAAGAGATTTTCAAAACTTCGGGAGGCAAGTACATCGCGCCGCAGCCGATGGAAAACAAGTTCAAGGAGTCACCAGTCATCGAACAAATCATCGTGGTCGGCGAAAACAAGAACTTTCCGGCAGCACTGATTGTGCCCAGTATCCAAGGATTGAAAGACTGGTGCAAACACAAGGACATTCCCTACACGACCGATGCCGAGATGCTGAAAAAGCCTGAGATCCTGGACAAGTTCCAAAAGGAGATCGACGAGAAAAACAAGTACTTTGGTAAATGGGAGCAAGTCAAGAAATTTGTCGTACTTCCACAGCAGTGGACCATTGAAACGGGAGAGCTTACCCCGACCATGAAGCTCAAACGCAAGATCATCCATCAAAAATTTGCCAAAGAAATCGAGTCCATGTACCAGTGATTGTAGGAAACTTAATTTGATCAAATAGGTATTTTTCCAATTTTTCCACTGAATCAAACTATATTCTGATACCAGACAGAATATAGTTTTTTTTATCTCCATAATGTTACCCTAAAATTTCCTCTGCATGCATAACTTTTTTTCAAAATAGTATGCATGCATACAATAATTTTTGTAGATTGGCCGTATAAAGTGATACCCATGAAGCGCGAAGAAACCGTTGACTATCACATCAAGAGTGCTTGGCATGCCATTTCCAGGATGTACAACCAAAAGGCCGTGATGGAGGACTTCACCACATCTATTGGTTTTGTACTGATCAATATCAACTCGAAAGAGGGGACGCCCGCCACCAAAATTGCGCCGCTGATGGGCCTGGAAGCAAGGAGTCTCACCAGAATGCTCAAGAGTATGGAGGAAAAAGGCTTGATCTATCGAGTACCTGACCCGATCGATAAGCGGTCCGTGCGCATTTTTTTGACTCCCGAAGGAAAAAGAAAGAAAGAAATCTCGGTGCAAACCATCAAGGAGTTTAACCTCATGGTCCGCGAATTGGTCAGTGAGGAGGATTTGCAGACCTTCTTCTCCGTGTTCCAAAAAATCAACCAAGTCATAGAAAACCTTCAAACAGATACAGTAAACCCACTTCAGTACAACGATCCGCTGTACGAAGTCTAAACATCCAGTCAATTTTTATGAAAAAAACCATTCAAAAAGTAGCAATCCTCGGTTCGGGAGTGATGGGTTCGAGAATCGCCTGCCACTTTGCCAACATCGGCGTGCAGGTACTCCTGCTTGACATCGTCCCTGCCGAACCCAACGAGGAGGAAAAGAAGAAAGGCCTGACAACCGCGGACAAGGCGGTCCGGAACCGATTGGTCAATGCCGCGCTTGACAACACACTGAAAGCCAAACCGGCTTCCCTCTACGATGCTTCTTATGTGTCAAGGATCAGTACGGGCAACTTTGATGACGACTTGGCAAAAATCAAGGATTATGATTGGGTCATCGAAGTAGTGGTCGAACGGCTCGATATCAAAAAAACCCTTTTTGACAAAGTGGAGAAATTTCGCAAGCCGGGTACACTCATCACTTCCAACACCTCCGGTATCCCGATGCATCTGATGTGTGAAGGAAGGTCGGAGGATTTTCAGGCAAACTTCGCCGGGACACACTTTTTCAACCCGCCACGGTATTTGAGACTACTTGAAATCATCCCCGGTCCAAAGACCAATCCGGAGGTAATCGACTTCTTGATGGATTATGGGGATCGCTTTCTCGGAAAGGAAACCGTGCTTTGCAAAGACACCCCGGCGTTTATCGCCAACCGAATCGGTGTGTACGCAATCATCTCTGGCATGCATGCGATTGAAAAAATGGGCATGAGTGTTTCCGAAGTTGACAAGCTTACGGGTACGGTCATCGGACGCGCCAAGTCCGCGACCTTCAGGACCATGGACGTAGTGGGCTTGGATACCACGGTGAATGTTGCCAACAACCTGTACAAAGCCTTGGCCCATGATGAATCCCGGGACAAATTCCAGTTGCCCAACATTGTCAAAGTCCTCTATGAAAACAAATGGTGGGGAGACAAGACCGGTCAGGGATATTTCAAGATGATCCGCCACAAGGACGGCAGTAAGGAACTGAAAGAGCTTGACCTCAAGACCTTTGAATATAAACCCGAAGAAAAACCCAAATTCAAAGCCCTCGAAGCATCTAAGGAAATCGACGACCTCAAAAAACGCATCAAGTTTTTGGTCAATTTCGACGACCGCGCAGGTGAATTTTACAGGGCTTCTTTTTATGATCTGTTCAAATATTGCTCCCACAGGATTCCTGAGATTTCCGATGAGTTGTACCGCATCGACCAGGCCGTATCTGCGGGTTTTGGTTGGGAACTCGGTCCGTTTGAAACCTGGGATATCCTAGGCGTTCGGGATACCGTCGCAAAAATGGAAGCCGCGGGCGAAAAAGCCGCCCCATGGGTACACGAAATGTTGGTTGCGGGAAAAGACAGCTTTTACACCGTCGAAAACGGACAACGCAAGTACTATGACATTCCAAGCAAATCGTATTTGCCGATCCCCGGTACGGAAGCCTTTATCCTGTTGGATACCCTGAAAGCAGGCAACAAGAAGGTCTGGGGAAATGCCGGTTCCACGATTTACGACTTGGGCGATGATGTGTTGGGTTTGGAATTCCATACCAAAATGAATTCCCTCGGACAGGAAGTCCTAGAAGGCATCAACACCGCCATCAGTATGGCCGAAAAATCCTACAAAGGATTGGTCATTGGCAATGAAGGCGGCAACTTCTCAGCCGGTGCCAACTTGGCGATGCTCTTCATGTTTGCCGGTGACCAGGAATTTGATGAAATCAACCTGATGATCGCTGCATTCCAAAATACCATGATGCGTGCCCGCTACTCCGCAGTGCCTGTGGTGGTCGCACCACACAATATGGCTTTGGGCGGTGGCTGTGAACTCTCGCTGCATGCAGATGCTGTGCAGGCGCATGCCGAATTGTACATGGGCTTGGTGGAGTTTGGCGTTGGATTGATACCAGCTGGCGGTGGTACCAAGGAAATGACCTTGCGCTTCAGCAACGAATCCAAAGCGGGTGACGTCGAGCTCAACCGCCTTCAGGAATACTTCATGAACATTGCGACTGCAAAAGTCTCCACCTCGGCGGCAGAAGCGCGTGGACTTGGGTATTTACAAACCAAAGATAGCATCACACTAAACCGCAAGCGGGTTTTGGCGGATGCAAAGGCAAAAGTACTCGCCCTTCAGGCTGCAGGCTATACCCAACCCGTACAGCAGACCAATATCAAGGTTTTGGGAAAAACTTCCCTGGCCCTGTTCGAGGCAGGCATCACGGGAATGCTGTATGGAAATTATATCTCCGAGCATGATGCAAAAATCGCCCGCAAACTCGGCTGGGTCATGTCAGGCGGAGATTTGTCTTCTCCTACGGAAGTGAGCGAGCAGTACCTTTTGGACCTCGAGCGCGAAGCATTCCTCAGCTTGACCGGCGAAAAGAAAACGCTCGAGCGGATCCACAGCATCTTGTTCAAGGGAAAACCGCTTCGGAATTAAGAGGCGAGAAGCGAGAAGCGAGAGACGAGAAGGGGGAGACAACAGATTTCGAATACTTTGAAGTAAATCCAACATTTAATCAAATCCAGAAATGAAACTTAGACATAATTTCAAAAACTTGATGGTATGGAATAAGGCGGTTGATATGGCTGTTAAGGTTTATCAAATCACGTCCAAATTTCCAAACGAAGAAAAATTTGGAATGACTTCGCAAATGCGGCGTTCTTCTGTTTCTATTCCTTCCAATATCGCAGAAGGCACAGCCAGGAATTCTTCAAAAGCATTTACAAACAGTTTGGATATAAGCCTTGGAGAGAGTTTTGAGCTTGAAACCCAAACAATAATTGCTAGAAGAGTTGGGCTACTAACGCAAGATGATTTCGAATCCATCAATCATGATATCGATGAAATTCAAAAGATGATCATTGGATTCAAATCAACGGTAGAGCAAAATCCTTACTAACTATCGTGTTGTCACCGCAAGGTATCACTGATGCTCTCTCTATCGGGTCTCGTTTCTAAACTCTCGCTTCTCGATTCATTAACCAAAACGCTTATTTCAAGAATTAACATAACCCTAATCACAAACTTCCATGGAAGCATACATTGTAAACGGATATAGATCAGCGGTAGGAAAAGCCAAGAAAGGCGGATTCCGATTTTACCGCCCCGATGATTTGGCAGCAGATGTGATCAAACACCTCGTCGCCAATACACCCGGACTTGAAAACAAAATGGTCGATGACCTCATCGTCGGCAATGCGGTACCCGAAGCCGAACAAGGCATGCAAATGGGTCGCATGATTTCCCTGCTGGCACTCGGAAAGGATGTCCCCGGTTTCATCATTAACCGCTACTGTGGTTCCGGTCTTGAGGCCATCGCCCTCGCTGTCGGCAAAATCAAAGCGGGAATGGCAGATTGCATCATTGCAGGGGGAACAGAATCCATGTCCCTACTGCCCATGATGGGCTACAAAACAGCACTTAATTGGAAAATAGCCTCGCAAACGCCCGACTACTACCTCAGCATGGGCTTGACGGCGGAGGAACTTTCCAAGGATTATGACATCAGTCGCGAGCAGGCGGACGAGTTCTCTGTGCGTTCGCATGACCGCGCCTTGGCTGCTATCCAGGCCGGAAAATTCAAGTCCGAAATCGTCCCTGTCGAAGTGGAGGAAACATACCTCGACGACAAAGGAAAACGCAAAACGAGGAAGTTTGTCGTGGACACGGACGAAGGACCCCGTGCGGGCACATCACTCGAAGGTCTCGCCAGCCTAAAGCCAGCTTTCAAAATGAACGGCAAAGTGACCGCGGGTAATTCCTCGCAGACTTCGGATGGGGCAGCTTTCGTTGTTGTGATGTCCGAGCGCTTGGTAAAGCAACTCAATTTGGAGCCGATCGCACGCATGATGTCCTATTCCGTCGCTGGTGTAGAACCACGCATCATGGGTATCGGTCCGAAAGAAGCCGTGCCAAAAGCATTGAAGCAGGCGGGACTTACCCTGGACAAGATCGACCTGATAGAATTGAATGAAGCCTTCGCTGCACAGGCACTTGCCGTGATCAAATCCCTCGACATGGATATCGACAAAGTCAATGTCAACGGGGGAGCCGTCGCGCTCGGACATCCACTCGGTTGTACCGGTGCCAAGCTTTCCGTCCAACTCTTCAACGAACTCCGCAGACAAAACAAAAAGTACGGCATGGTCACAGCCTGCGTCGGCGGCGGCCAAGGAGTGGCGGGGGTGTTTGAATTGCTGAAATAGAACCAAGAAACAAGAGTCAAGAACCAAGACTGTCTTGTTTCTTGCATCTTGGCTCTTGCCTCCCTTTAGAAAAACATAAAAATTCATCCATATGAGTCAATTAACAAAATCCTCCATCAACGGCGGTGAGTTCCTGATCAAGGAAACGGACGCCCAAGACATCTTCATCTTTGAAGAGTTCAACGAAGAGCAAAAAATGATGGCCCAGGCCTGTCAGGACTTTGTCGATACCGAAATCCATACCAGGATCGAAGAAATCGACAGCATGAAGCATCCTGAGCTCGTGCCTTCCATTTTCAAAAAAGCGGGCGAGCTTGGCCTTTTGGGTATTTCGGTGCCGGAAGCTTACGGTGGCCTCGGCATGAGTTTCAATACCTCCATGCTGATAGCCGATATCGTAGGCGCTGCGGGCTCGTTTTCCACCACCTATGGTGCGCATACCGGAATCGGCACTTTGCCTATTTTGTACTATGGCAATGAGGACCAAAAGTCCAAATACCTTCCCAAGCTAGCCACGGGCGAATGGGCAGCCTGCTACTGCTTGACCGAACCCGATGCCGGCTCCGACGCCAACAGCGGCAAGACCAAAGCAGTCCTCAGCGCCGATGGCAAGCACTACATCATCAACGGCCAAAAGATGTGGATATCCAATGCAGGTTTTGCGGATCTATTCATCGTCTTTGCCAAAATCGACGACGACAAAAACCTCTCCGCCTTTATCGTCGAGAAAACCTTCGGCGGCATCACCATGAACGAGGAGGAAAAGAAACTCGGCATCAAGGGTTCGTCCACACGCCAGGTATTCTTCAACGACTGCAAAGTTCCCGTCGAAAACCTCCTTTCCGATCGTGGCAATGGCTTCAAGATCGCAGTCAACATCCTCAATATCGGACGCATCAAGTTGGGTGCAGGCGTGTTGGGTGGCTGTAGGACGGTAGCTTCGCATGCCATCAAGTATTCGACCGAAAGGAAGCAGTTCGGCGTATCCATCAATACCTTTGGCGCCATCAAGCAGAAGCTTGCCGAAATGGCCATCCGTACCTATGCCTGCGAGTCACTTTGCTACCGCGCAGGACAGGATATCGAGGATAGGATGCAGGCCTTGGCCGCGGAGGGAATGCCTGATGCTGAAGCCAAATTGAAAGCATTGGAGCAGTTTGCCATCGAAGCGGCTATCGCCAAGGTGCACGGTTCGGAAGTGTTGGATTATGTGGTTGACCAAGGCGTGCAGATATACGGTGGCATGGGCTATTCTGCCGATGCACCGATGGAGCGTGCCTACCGTGATGCCCGTATTTCCCGAATCTACGAAGGTACCAACGAGATCAACCGCATGCTGATGGTAGGTATGCTGCTGAAGCGCGCGATGAAGGGAGAAATCGCCCTCTTCGAACCTGCGATGGCTGTCGCCAATGAACTGACTTCGGTGCCGAGCTTTGAGAGCATCGATACTTCGGAATTGTTTGCAGCAGAGATGGACGTCATCAAAAAGCTCAAAAAAGTATTCCTCATGGTCGGCGGCAAGGCAGCCATGGCCCTCGCCGACAAAATCGAATCCGAGCAGGAAGTGATGATGAACCTGGCCGACATCATGATCGAGATCTACGCTGCGGAGTCCGCGATCTTGCGCACACAGAAGTTGGTGTCCCAAAGGGGCGAAGAAGCCGCGGCGCACCAGATTGCGATGTCCAAGGTCTATCTCTTCGAGGCGGTCGGCAAGATCGAGCAATCGGCCAAGGAAGCCATTGGCGCATTTGCCAAAGGCGATGAGCAGAAGGTCATGCTGATGGGATTGAAGCGCTTCACAAAGTCGGAGATCCTCAATACCAAGGAACTCCGAAGACAGGTCGCCGATTATATGATCGAAAAAGGCAAGTATCCCTTTTCCTAACGACCTTTGAGGTTTTTTGGAACCTCGAAGGTCTTATTTTCCACGAGAGCACGAAGACACAAGGAAAATTTGGATAAAGAAAAGCCCCTGAGCAATCGGGGGCTTTTTTATTGTACGCCGGTGTTTGGTTCCAAAGATCCACACCTATATCACCACCAAGGGATTTGACCAAAAAATGGCCAAGCGACGAATTGGAGGTTTAACTAAACATTCTTACTTTTAAGATAATTGAAATATATCCGCAACTGTTGCTCTATGTATTCCATATAGCATACATAGAGCAATGATTGCGTGAATTAACTTGTTATAGGGCATTTTGTAAGGACACTATGAGCTTTGGAAAAGGTATACTGACCATTTTAATAATCTCTACAGGTATTATTTCATGCGGACAGACAAATAACAGAGGGCAAGTTAAAATTAACATCGACAAGATTCTAGAAATTGAGGACGAGACGGCAGCCATTATCGAACTCGACACAAGATTAAATGAGATTTCTGAATATGGAGAAAAAATTGAAAGGCTTAATGAATCACAAAAGACCGTCTTATTTGTGGAGAACTTGGAGAGAGAAATTAATAATGGTGGATTTAATCAATTCTTTTTTAATTCAAGCGGAGACTTCACACATGAGACAGTTAAAGCACTTAAGGCAATCAAAGCATTTAAGACCGCAGACATAGTAACAAAATCAATTTCAGTTTGGCCAAACCAAATCGTGCCAAAGGACAGAGATAAGAGGCAAGATATTCTTGAGCAAATAGAAACGCGGGCAAATCCGATTTGGAATGAATGTGACGAAGAATTCTATAAGTACGAGGACAATATTGTAATTCTTCTGTTGGAATACGTGAAATCAAATAAATCAGACTTTTAAAATGTCACAAAAAAGAAAGGGACAGTTGACAACTTCTCCAGAATGGGCGAAACATTTAAGGAAATATTTGAAACGACACTTTTGGAAAAGAGAGAGACTCGCGGAAAAAAGGGTAATTGAAATAGAGTTAAAAAACAAGTGACCAGGAACAAGACGCCCCAAAATCGAGTAAACGGCCGTGCCAAATATCTCTGACGAGGACCGCCACCGCCTGCGGTCAGGCAGGTCTACAACACTGCCGATATCTATCTGCATTCAAGTCTTCAGACTTGGGCCATGGCCTGTAGGATTTCAAAATTTCATTCGCAGGAAACGAACCATCCAACTTTCCGAGGGTGCAAGCTTCGGACAACGGGAAAGAAAAGCCCCTGAGCAATCGGGGGCTTTTTTATAGTTCGCAGCTGTTTGGTTCCAAAGATCTACACCCATATCACCACCACGGGATTTGACTAAAAAAAAGGCTTTTGGACTAATTGGAGGTTGAACTAAAAGTGCTTACTTTTAAGCTAAATGAAAAATATCAACAATATTGTTGATATCACGCCAAAACGGAATGATATCATCAATAGTTGATGATATACAATCGTTGCCAGCCATATTTTGAATGAGATTCGTTTACCTACAAATACTAATACTGACAACTGGGACAGCATTTTCACAGACTACGTGTGACAAATACTCAATTGACTACGTTCCAAAGAATTTAACGGACGCAATAAATTACTTGGACTGTAGGTGGACCGAAAAGGACAAGGAGGAATTCAAAATAATAGACGAGAATGATGCAGTCGCAGAATTGCACATGGGTACTGGACAAGGGATAAGAAACAACTGGGGACTCTGGGAAGGAAAAAAATCACTTTATAGATACTTTCGAACAAAAGGTATTTCACACCCAGACGACATGTCATCAATTATTTTGACCTCATTTCATCGACATCTTAACAATAAGCCAATCGACCTAGACGGACAAATAAATTACTATAAGAACTATTGGAAAAAGGCGAGAGAAAAATATTATCAAGAGAATAGAATCTTGACTGAGAAAAAAAAGAAAGAATATGACAGTTATCACAAGGGTGACACAGTAAAAATTGAATTTAAACTTCATACAAAGCAAGCCTATCCTCAGATTTATCCTGTTCAAGGACACCCTGACCTAAATGAAAAGCCAGACTGCTATGTAATTGGAATAGTTACAGGTAAACATGTTCGAAAAGGAACTAACTATACATTAAAAATCAGACCGATTGACATTTGTGGTTATCAGAAAATCTATTGGAGTAGTATTCATGAAAAGCACGGTGACTTTCAAGTTGGACAAGAATACAATTTCTTCGGTTTAACAGGTTTTAAAATAAGTAAACAGTAAAAATACGGCTGGCAACAAAATGTTTCTGCAATGGTGCCGTGACGAGTTGGTATTAAGTTTTATCTTCGTTCAACGTTTTAGTTTCGTGGGACAGGCCGCGGCTTCGGAAAGGCACCACTGCAGAAACACCAACGTTACCACCAATTTTAGGAAATGAAAAAAGATTACGACACGGAAGCTATAAAACTTGCAAAAGCTGTAGACATTGCGATTGACTCTTTTACCAAGTTCCCACCAAAGGACTTCACAAAAGAAAACTTAGACCACGTTGTTAAAGTATATTCCGAATGGAAAAATTCTATACTTAACCCAGAACCAAAATTTAGAAAAATTGCTTCGTTAAAGTATCATATTCAGGACGTTTTTACATATTTTCAAGAGAGCGGTGGTGAAGCGGTTGAATATTTTTGGAGACTACTTGACAAAGAAAACTTGGGATTTACCAGAGAAGATAAGTTGCGTAAAATTATCGACCGTGGAAAAATTAAGGGACTTATCGAATACGACTTAGTTGTAGATAGCATTGTTGCAGCTGAGCAAGAAAAACGAATTTCAAGACAAGAGGCAAATCAACTGAGTAAAATGCTTGGTGAGTTTGAATCTCGGAAGCAAAAGAAGAAATAAAAACTGGTGGTAACACGGGTTTTGCGTCAGGCGGGGTGATGTGCAAACTTGGAGCTTTGTGCTTCTAATAAACTTTAGTACTAAATTAATACTTTGTGCTTTGTAACCCGCCCGAACGCAAAGCACAGGACCGTTAAGGATCCGCGAATCACTTTTTAACCCCCACCATCCATTGGTTGATTTGGAAGAGGTTTTGGATAAGGCGGGAGAGTTTTTGGCGAAGGGGCATCTTGTAGCGCAGGAGGTTACCCATTTTTTCGCCGAGGCCGTGGGAATAGTGCAGCTTAATTTCGAATCCGGCGTCTTCTCCCATTTTTGCGAGTAGTTCCTTTGGAAAAATAAAGGTATGCTCCAGTCCATCTATCACCAAAGGTACCTGAAGGCTGAGGTGCTTCATCCACTTGTAGCCCCGGTACAGCAGCGAGGACATGTCGGGCGTACCGACTGCTAGCGTACCGCTCGGCTTGAGGATGCGGTGCATCTCCTGGAAATAGGCCTTGGGGTCCAGCACATGCTCAATCACGTGGCTGATATGGACAAAATCAAAATACGCATCTGGAAAAGCCGCACTTTGTAGATCTCCCTTAAAGACCTTGACGGGAAATTTTCCTTCGACAAAATCTATCGCGCCTTGGTCATACTCTGTGGCATACAGTTCGAAACCCAGACCCTGTGCATACGCCAAGCCCAAGCCCAAACCGCAGCCGACATCCAAGAACTTTCCAGCCTCTTGGTAAATGCTGAAATAAGGAGCCTTTTTCTTGATCTCCTCAGGATTCAGTTGGCTGATTTTCTCGATTTCTGCTTGGATCAGGTTCTTGTAATCGGTGGAATCGTAGATTTCCTTTTCGTAATAGTCGTTGTAGTATTTCTCGAGATCCTGTTGGTCAGCCATAGGATTGGCAAAAACCAATCCGCAGTCCCGGCACCTGGCCCGCGAGATATGTGGCCCGCTGCGGTACAGATCGATCGCGTCGCCGACAATGTTCTTGGACTGGCAGATGGGGCAGGCGCGGTGGATGATCATGTTTTGAAATTGGCAGGTTGATGAAAAAGGAGCTTATCTAGGTGGCAGCGGTCTATCGATGGAGGGATCGATTGAAATGCCGTCAACCAATCCTCTGAGGAGAGCTTTGGCTTTTTGGATTCTTCCCCGGAGGCAAAAATAGAGGAACCATGCAGAAAACTTTACGCCATGGTAGCTGAAAGCGCTCATTTTTCTCAGAAATCCATGAACATGCAATTTGATCTGGAAAAGCTGATTGCGGGCGGTGAGGTAGATAACCGTTGGGCTAAGTGTGCCTTCGGTAGATTTTGACTTGGAAGAGCCAGCCACGGTATGGTAGATAACGGCATCGCTGACCACTCCGATTTCCCAGCCTTTTTCCCGGATGCGAAATGAAATATCTACGTCTTCGAAATACGCAAAGAAGACATCCCGAAGCAATCCAACTTCCCGCAATGCCTTCTCCCTAATCAGCATACAACATCCCGTCGCCCAATCCAGCTGTCGACTTTTGGCTAGATCCAATTCTGTCTTGCGCTTTCCATAGCCGATTGTTTTGGAAATCCCGAGTGCATCGACAAAGCTTCCACCCGCACTCCAAACTCGCTCGCGATCGGCGTTGAAGAAAATGAGGGCTTGCGCCAAACCCAACTTCGGCTGCTGCGAAAAAGCTCCCACAAGTTTGTCCAAAAAGTCCGCTTCGACTTCGGTGTCATTGTTGAGCAGCAATACGAAATCAAAGCCTTGTTCCAATGCCTTCGCCATACCTAGGTTATTGCCGCCTGTGAAGCCCAGGTTTTTTTCCGAAATGATCAGCTCGATTTCCGGAAATTCCGCTTTGAGTTTTTTACCGTCGCTTTCACGCGAGCCGTTGTCCACGAGTAGAATCCTGTAATTGGGATAGCTGATTTTTTGCAGGGAACGGAGACAGGCTTTGGTAAGATCGATGCCTTTCCAATGGACGATAATGATGGCTACGGATGGATGTACGGTGTCGGTATGTCCCAATTTTTCCAATTATTGCAGGCTTTCAAAAATAGTGATTCAGGAAACGATTCGGGGAGATTGGCTTCATTTCTTAGGTTCCTTTTACCCGAAATCCAATAAGTCTGAAGAAATCCTCCCGATTGTAAAGCCAGTTGAACATTGTGCCGACAAGCAAACTCACCACTTCGGCGGAAATCAAGCCAAAACAAAGTCCCATCGCACCATACTTGGCGGTAAGCCAAAAACAGGCCGGGACGACATATATGGCCAACAGCCAAGAGGATCGGAACAGGAGTTTTTTCTGGTCTTTCACCAAAAGCAACAAGACATTCGGGAAATTGAGCACCGCCAAGAAAGGGACAAACGCCAAGACTCTCAGGTATTCGACCGATTCGGGGAGCGGCTTTTTGGCCAACAGCGAAATGATCAGCGGGGCCGCAGCGAAAGTCAACAAGGTCAGCCCAAGTCCGCAAAGCAGTCCGATTGCGTAGATCTTTTTGGAATACCGATGGTAGGAATCAAGGTCGGCTGCATAGAGACGGGAAGCATTTGGGAAGACTGCCTGTATCAACATCGACGGAAAAAGGCGTAGTACGATGGCAATCTTTTCCGCCAAGCTGAACATTCCCAAAACCTGTGCCTCCGCAAAGAAACTGAGGATGATCAGACCGCCATTGACCGAGAGGTAAGAAGCGACATTGGATAGAAACAAAAGCCAGTTTTGGCGAATGGATTGGATAACCTTGCCAAACTCAGGGCGAAAGAACCTGATGCCGAGCTGAAAATGGATATAAGCCAGAAGGAGCAGGTTGATCCCCAAACCAGAAAGACCCATCAAGAAGTTGACCCATTTGGATTGGGTGGGTTCGTGGATGAGCAGGACGATTCCGGCTAGGTAAAGCAGCTTGGCAAAGACGTTGGCCAAGGATACCAGTTTCATTTTCTCCAATCCCTGAAAAAACCAAACCGGCAGCGTTGCTTCCGAAAAAAGCAGCAGCAGTGAGAATACGAGGATCCATTTGTATTCGGTAAACATCCCGCCCCCGAGTGCGGCGAGCATGATGAAGCTGCTTGCCAAAAGCGCAAGCAAAACCCGGCTGGAAACGATATTGGAGACCAAATGCGAAAGGCGGACTTTGTCTCCCTGGCTAAGCGCCACTTCACGCGGCGCACTGAGGTTATAGCCAAATCCCACGAGGATATTTGCCAACACGATCACGGAAAGCGCCAAGTTGACCAAGCCGAATTGGTCCAAGCCGATGGATTGGATCAGCAGTGGAACAGAGATCAGCGAAATCAGGATATTCGAAGCCTGGATCGTCAGGAGAAAAATGAAATTCTGGACCGATCTATTCTTTATCAGGTTGGGGATCACGTATAGGCCCAGTTTTTCTATCATAATAAATCAGGTGGCCTGAATATGCCGCTGATAAATTCGGGAAACAAACAGCCAGAACAGGGTCGCAAATACAAATACCAAAGCTCCAAGGACAGTCCCCTTCAGCATCTTGATACGTGTATTCTTCAATGGCAAAATCGGAGAATCGATGATCTGTATCAGCGGGGAATTGTTGCGATGGTTGACTTTGGCGATTTCCAGATTTTTGGTGATCTCCGCAAACACGGCAGAGCTCGCCTGCACATCGATCTGCTTTTTGCGGCTGTCAACGGTGGCCGTTTGGAGCAGGGCGTTTGGATAAGGAATCCGGTCGCTCAAGCCCGCTAGGTCGGACAGATTTTGATCTAGTACGGCCCTTACACTATCCGCTTGGTGCTGGAGGACGGCGAGGTTTTCGGCAGATTTCTTGGTTTTGGTTTCGTAGTAGAAATTGTTCACTTTTTCGACCAAGGCTTCATTAAAGGTCTTGGCGAACAATTCGTCCTTGGAGGAAATGGTCACTTGGATGATGCTGAGCTTGCGGTTGGGCTTTTCGGCTGTCAAGTGTTTTTCGCGGATGAGTTTGGCAATTTCCTTCACGACAGAGTCTTGCGTGACGGTAAAATTTTCCCTTGGCTTGCTGAAGTCCATTTTTGACAAATCCACTTTGGAAGACCATTTGTCTTCCAACTTATGGAATGCGATGTATCGATCGATCAGGAGGTTTTCTTGGTCAAAAGGACTCAACAGCGTCCTGGAGAGCATGATGTCAGACTTGTAGAGCTCCATGATATTTTCTCCCTGAAACACACCGCTCGTGCTGCTCATGGAACCAAGGTTGATCCCGAGCAAAGAGGCCAAACCAGAAATTTGCCCCATCCCGCCGCTATCCGGATCTTCGAGGACGAAAGTGGTCTCTGCATGGTAAACAGGCTTTTTGAAAATAGATACCATGGCTCCGGCGACGATCCCTAAAACGGCAGCAATGGCCAAGGTTTTCCATTGACCCAGAAAAAATGAGAACCAGGATTTGGTCTTCAGCACCAAATCCCGCAGGGTCAGCTTATCATCCAAAATAAAATCCTCCCCTTTCATATTATGGATTGATTTGGGTAATGACCAATACCAAAGTCGCCAATGCGGTGGCGATACCTACAAACTCGCCTGGTCTGATTGGTACCCGTGGACCTTTGGTCGGCACGATTACTTCTGCTCCGGGCGCCACGGATGGATACGAACGAATCCCTAGGAAGCTTTTGGTACGGTTGACTTCGCCGTTGGCATAGACCACATAAGTTCGTTTCCTGTTTGCGCGGATATCAAAGCCGCCTGCGCGGTTGATGTAGTACTTCATACCGCGGTCACTTTCGTATCTCACAGTGGCTGGATAGACCACATCTCCACGAAGACGGACTGTCTGCAACTGTCTTGGAATAGAAATGATGTCGCCCTCCTCCAGTATAAGGTCTTTGTCGGAACCTGGATTCTGAAGGATTGCTTCCAAATCTATAGCTACTGCTTCGGTTTGGCGGATTTTGATGGCTTCAAGATCAAATTTGGTTTCTGCGATTCCGGTCAAGGTTTCCCGTTTGCTTTGCGCTGCAAGTACTCCTTCGCCCACGGTCACTGCGGTAGGAGTTCCGAGGTCTTTGAATAGGCGCTGCAAAAGCAATTCCTGTGCTTCGGTATTGTTGGGATCAAGGAGCATTTTCTGCTGCAAATCCTGCAAGTTGCGCTGTCGTCTGATCTGCTCGGACTCGGTTTCGTAGAATTCGGTCCGCCTGATTAAGGTAGCGCCTTTTGGATAGGCATATGGGGTGAGGCCGCCAGCTCTTTTGATCACGTCAGAAACCCGCTCTTCCGCATTTTTGATGGAGAATATCCCTGGCGAATTCACTTGGCCTTCCACCTGAACCTGCTTGTCCAAGACAAAATTTGATTTTCTCCGTACCGATACATTGTCGAAAGGCTGCAGATATTGTGGATTTTCACGCAGGCTGAGGTCGGTATTGATCGCCACGGGAATCAACTCGGAGAATGTTCCCGCACCTTCGGCTCCAGCTCTTCTGGCGATTTCTACATCTTGGGTATTAGCAGATTCTTTCAGACCACCCGCAAGGATTATCAGGTCCTCCACGGTCATTTGTTTGGAATATGGGAAGGTTCCTGGATTCTTTACTTCGCCCTTGATCTGTACATAGTACTCTTCCTGTAAGTCGTAAATACTCGACACGCGGACGACATCTTCTCTTTTCAGCGCCACATCGGGGGTGTTTCCGGCCATCAATTCCCGCAGGTTGACCTGTATCACCTCGGTACTCAAATCCTCATAAGTCCTCAAGATCGTGGCGCGATCCAAATAAGCATCTCCCCGGATTCCCTCAGCATTTTTGATCAACTGCTTGAGCGTAAGGCCTTCGGAAAGTGCATAATTTCCTTCACGGAAGACTGCGCCTTTGATTTGGACGCGGTTGGTGAATCGGTTCAGCACTTTTCCAATCGAATACTGGTCCCCGCCTTTGACGGTGAAGATTTCATATTGATCCTTGAAAATATCAGAAACCGCCCTTTCGCTGCCTAGGACCCGGGTCACAGCAACCCGATCCTGAAATGCCTCATCCGTAAACCCTCCGGCATAGGATAAAAGCTGTGCAAAAGACTCGCCTTCCTTCACCTCAAATATCTTAGGACGCTTGACTTCGCCCGTGACGGTCACCCTGGATAAAAATGGCGCAACCAAGATCACATCCTGATCTTGTAGCTGGAAATTGAGGTTGGCCTTTCCGTTTACTAGAAAATCATAGATGTCAACCTCAGCAACTGTTTTGTTGTTGCGGACCACTTTGATTGCCCGCATGGTTCCGTTATCATTTGGTCCGCCAGCTGCATAGAGTGCATTGAACACCGTGCTGAATGCGCTGAGTGTAAATGTGCCCGGCAGTCTCAATTCACCGACAAGGTGTACTTTGATGGTACGTACATTGCCCAAAGTCACCTGCATGAAAGTCCTTGGGCTAGGCCCGTTCATGTCTGCAAAAAAAGTGGAAAGCCTGTTTCGGATGATGTTGGTGGCCTCTTCAATGGTTTTTCCCGAAACTGATACGGGACCTACATTGTCCAAGAGGACGAATCCATCGGCCGAGACGGTGGCTTCATAGTATTTCTCGGATTGCCCGTAAACGTCGACGTAGACCAAATCGCCCGGTCCGAGTACATAGTTTTTCGGTGTGGCTATGTTGAGGTTGGGTTCGAAGCTCAGCCTTCTACGTTTGTTATAGAAAATATCCCCGCCGAAATAGGGAGAAGGCGCTTCTTCAAACAGCATTTCCAAATCTGTTTGGTTTTTGAAAAGCCCTTGACTGATTTCGCTGAGGTCGTTTTGTTTTCTTGGTTCACGCTTCGAAGGAGTAGCACCGGGGCGTCCGCCTGCGACGGAAAACTCCATGTTTTCGATCCTCTCACGCAGCTTTTCCAACTCTGTCTCTGGCACACCCCTTAACCTCGCCATTTGAATCAATTCAAATTCCGTGAGCCCTGCATCGTTTGCCCTTCGGATCAATTCACGTATTTGGGCATCGGTGAGGTCATCCACCTTGATGCTCTGGATATCGGCCATGCTTTGGGCATCGGCATTATTTGGGCTGACCAAAGATGTCCAAGCAAACACAAAAATCGAGAATAAAAGAAGAAGAAGTGAATTGAAAAAGGCGTATCGGAATGGTCGGTTTGTCATGGGAAGGCAGGCGTCTATACCTTTGATTCTTGTATAAACAGGGCTATTTCGAATAAAATTTGCGTAAAGATAATTATTCCGTTCGGGATTGAAATAAGCATTCCGCCAATTTCAAGGCTTATACTATTCCGTACAATTTTGACAAATATCGATTTGTTTGCGGTTCTGTAGCAGCATTTTACGGAAATTTTGGTATTTGGAATTTGACCAAATTGCTGGAATCGGTTGTTCTGCAAGCTTGCCCATGGTGTATTTTCCATCTTTGTCAAAGCAGCAGGGAAGCATCCTTCCATCCCAAGTGATGACGGCACCTTGCCACATCCGCCAACATTTGTTTTCGATGGTCTTTTTGAGTTTCCATTTTCCATTGGCAGTTGGAATGTACCTTGAGTAGTTCAGGTCTTTGGGTATCAGATCCGAACCATCTTCAAAGTCGTAGATTTGCGTGGTTTTCAATTGTAGCTCATCCACACCGATGGTTCTTGCCCAATCCTTCAAGGCAGGAATTTGCTGCTCATTTTTTCCGGTAACAAGATACTGAAGCACTATCCTTGGGTATGTATTTTTGGTTTCTCTTCGTCGATTCAAGAGCAAAGCAAGTCCTTTCTGGACTTTCTCGAGCTTTCCGCCAATGCGGTAATCCTGATAAACCTCTTGCGTCATGCCGTCCATCGACACGATCAATTGCTTCAATCCTGATTGGAGGATTTTGTCAACATTGTCTTCGTGGATGTAGTGGGCATTGGTGGACGTAGCTGTGAAGATTTGGTTTCGGTCAGCTAGACTTACCAATTCCAAAAATTCAGGATGGAGAAATGGCTCTCCCTGAAAATAAAGGTGGAGGTAAGTCAGGTAGTCTTTACTTTGTTCGATCGCCTTTTCGAAAAGCTGTTTGGAGAGCATTCCCGTAGGACGGGTGAAGCTGCGCAAACCACTGGGACACTCGGGACAGCGTAAGTTGCAACTTGTGGTGGGTTCAATCGAAAGCGTGGTCGGCTTTCCCCAATGGATCGGTTTACGGATGATTTGGCTGAGCTGGAAAGAAAAATAAAGGAGCGTGAAGTTGTAGAGTTTCTTCAAACTCAAGTATCTCAACCAAGCAAGTCCCGTGTGCCACAGATTTTTCACAAAATGAAATAACCAAGAATACGGTTAAAAAAAAAGTGCCGGACCTAAGCCCGGCACCCATTTGAGGTCAATTATGGTAGCAATACTTTGTTAATTGCGTGGATCACGCCGTTGGTTCCATGGATATTCAAAGCTGTAGGGACAAGGCCTGAATCGTTGATTCTCAAGTTGGCGAGGTCAACGGTCAGGTTTTCACCATTAAGTAAAGTCGGCAATGATGCCCCTTGTCGCAAGTCTTGGGAAAATGCCCTTGCAGGTACGACATGGTACAACAGTACATTGGTCAAGGTCTCCAATGGAATCTCATCGACGGAAGTGACGCCAAGTGCGGTGTACAAATCTTGGAATGCTTGGTCAGTTGGTGCAAAAACGGTCAGGTCGTCTTCGATTCCGCCTGTGAACGCATCCACCAAATCAGCCCTTACCAGTGCAGCGACCAACTGAGTGAACTGAGGCGCCGAGGTAGAAGTTGCTGCTGCTGTTGCAATCTGGGCAATGTTTTGTGTTGGAGGAGTGATGACATAATCCAGTACGTGGATGACACCATTGGAAGCGCTGATATCTGTCTGTACCACTTTAGAGGATCCATTGATCCAGATTCCTCCGGTTGGGTCGACGCTTACATAAAAGGGCAAATTGGCTGCGGTCGTTACTTTTCCTGGAGCGACTGCATTTGATCTTACTTCTGCACCCAATACGTGGTAAGTGAGCACAGTTTCCAATTGGTCAGAAGCGAGCAAATCATTTGCAGAAAGGTTGTTGTCGGACAAGAAACGCCCAAAAGCGTCATTGGTAGGGGCGAAAACTGTGAAAGGCCCAGTTCCGCTAAGTGTAGGCACTAAGCCTGCAGTCTGGACAGCAGCAACAAGTGTAGAGAAGTTGTTGTTGGCTGATGCTACATCCACGATATTCGGTTGTGGGATAGGCTCGTCTTCATTACAAGAACTAAGGCTGAGGGATCCAGCTACTAGGGCTGAGAGGAACATGCTGTTCCAAAGTGCGGTTTTTTTCATAATTATTGTTGGTTTAGATGAACAAGAAACACCCTAACAACAGACTGATTATGAAATGGTTAGTCTATTCGAGAAGAAATGTTTAAATATGTAAACAAACGACTTGAATTTGTGTCTGATTCACCATGAGTTTCGTTTTCGTTGAAAATTAACTCCCCCTCCCTATTTTTTGTCAAATCCTCGTAGTTTTATCCCTTCGATTTGAGCATACCTATGAATAAATCCTCTTATTTGCTGATTCCAGTATTCTTGCTTGCCTTGTTTTCCTGTAAAAAAGAAGATCCGGGCTGCATCATGGATGAGGAAATTCTTTCCAAACCGCTGGACCTGAAAATAGAGCGGTTGGAGGATGAGTTTTTTCAGGCAAAAACCGCCTCGGATTTTCTTTTTTTGCTTGAAAAACACCCTGAGTTTGCAGAGAGTTATCTGTCGGTCTCAAGCTATCCCAATAAGGATAGCCTGGCGGAAGAGCTGGTCGAAATCCATCGCGACACCTTGCTGCAGGAACTTTATCAGGAAGTGAAGATCAATTTTGCCGAGATCGACTCCTTGGAAACGGAGCTCAAGCAGGCATTTCAGTATATCCAATTCTATTTCCCTGAGTTCAAGGTGCCCAAGGTCTACACATTCGTGAGCGGCTTTGGTTCGGATATCTATCTGGACAAAGATATACTTGTGATCGGCCTGGATTATTTTTTGCCAATCACCCATAGGTTTCAGCCGCCCGATTTGCCACAATACATTACCGAACGCTACCAAAAACCCTATATCGTGCCGATGGTGGTGACGGCGATTTCAGCAGCCTTTAACAAAACGGATTTGGCACAAAACAACCTATTGGCGGAGGTGATCTACTATGGCAAATCCTATCATTTTACAAAAGCGATATTGCCCTGTACTTCCGACGAATACATCATCGGCTACACGATGGACCAAATCAGGGCTTGCTTCGACAACGAGGAGTTGATTTGGTCCCATTTCGTTGAGAACGATCTGCTGTTTGAGACCAATCCTTTTGTGATCAGAAAGTATACCGGCGAGGCGCCCGCTACCGACGAAATCAGTCCCGATGCACCCGGTCGCCTGGGGAGATGGTTGGGCTGGAACATCGTGGATGATTACGTTTTCAACCAAAATGTAGGTCTCAAGGAATTGATGGAGGAAACGGATACCGAAAAAATCTTCAAGCTGTCAGGATATAAGCCTCGTCGCTAGTGGATTTGCCAAATCGCTCGGGATAGAGTACCGCCAGAAGTTTTTGCACAGCAATCTTATGGGAAAAATATTTCTCTGCCAGTTCCCTTGCGTTTTTTTGATATTGGGCCAAAAGCCTTGGGTTTTCCGAAATCGCCTTTAACTTTTCAAATGATTCCTCTGGCGCGGAGGGATTGAAGTAAATGCCCAGGTTGTGGTTTTTTACCATTTGGTACACCCAGCCTTTGTGGTTGACCAGGACGGATTTGCCCGCGGCGATCGCATCAAAAAACTTGTTGGGGCTGTTGGTTTTCAGCACAGGGAGGTGCGCAAAGGAAACAAATGCCATATCAGCTACTGAAAGCAAATCCCGGACTTTCTCCTTATTGCCAAAGGGCAGGATGGTGAAATTCTTCAACTTTTTGATTTTGACTTTGTCTTGGAGACTTTTCAGTCCCGTGCCTTTTCCCATGACGACAAATTGGTAATCCAATCCTTCACTCGCCGCCATTTCAGCCAACATCAACAGCTCATCGACTGCATTTACTTTTCCAATTGCCCCGGCATAGGCAATGGTAAATGCCGAGTTCAATCCTAAGGAATGGAGGGTGGTCTCGCTTTTCTTCGCCGTCGTTTGGAAGAAATCCGTATCAGCGAAGTTTGGAATGATGGAAACCTGCGAATCCGGACTCTTTTCACGGATCGATTCAGCAATTCCGGGCGAAAGCGCCACGATCTTCAATGCGTGACGGTAGATTTTTTTTTCAAATCGAAAGAGCAGTTTTTTCAGGATCGGACTTTGGATTACACCGACCTGGATAGGTGCATCCGGCCAAAGGTCGCGCACCTCGAAGATATAAGGGAGCGCCAAATTCCGCTTTGCCCATAGCCCAATCCAACCCGTAGTAAGGGGTGTCGAACTGATGTAGAGGAAATCAGGACGCGGCAATTTTTTGATCAAGTTTTTCGCTTTCCATGCAAACAGCCAAAAGGAGAAGACTCTTTTCAGAAAACCATACTCTTGCTGGTAGCTTACCGGGAGATAATGCACCCTGATGCCATCTATGATTTTGAAATCGTAATAGTTTTCGGCATGTGCCGTCAACATATCTACCTCTACACCTGCAGCAGCCAAGCCTTTGGCGAGATAATAGGAGCGCGTCCCACCGCCCTGCGAAGGTGTCACAAAATATTGGTGAACGTAGATAATTCTCATTTCGGATGCTTCTGTAGCCAAGTGGCCAGTACAAACCAATTCCAAATCAGGAGGATATTGGTTTCGATCAATGATTCTGGCTTCCGCATCAAGGTACGTATTTCGGAGTTAAATTGATTTCCCCAAGTTGATTCCATCTCACTTATTGGGCGAAAAATAAACTGCCGAAAATCCCCATCGTCCATCCATTCCTTTATCGGCATTCCAAAGCCAAGTTTTTTCCTTTTGGAGATGGCTTCCAAGCCACGGGCATTCAGCATGGCTTTAAGGTTTTTCTTGCCCATGTTTTTTCTAAGTTCTTGTTCTGAAAGCCCGTTCGCGTAAGCAATCAAATTCCAATCCAAGTAGGGTGCTCTCCCTTCGATGCCATGGGCCATACAGGCATTATCGTGGATTTTGAGAATGTCATTGACCAGGTAAAACTGGCGATCAAAACCCAAAGCCCGCTTCAAATCGCCATGTTGTTCTGGAAAATACTTCGCAAACTCTCCTAAATATTCCTTGGGAATCGGACGGAGGGCTGCCATTTGAATAAAGGTGTCTGCGGGGGATTTTTCGAGCGAGGCTGAGAATTTTTGCGCTGCCTTCATGCCAAGGGTTCCCAAAATCCTGCCACCAAGGGCCGTTAAGGTCGGATTTTTCAGGTATTGAAGGAACGCCTTGTGCCTGTTGTAACCGCCAAAAAGCTCGTCTGCACCAGCCCCGGAAATCAGCACATTGACTTCCGAATGGATTTTCTTTGCGATATACCAAGTCAGAAATCCAGCTCCGTCTCCGACAGGTTGGTCTATGGACAGCACATACTCCTGCCAATTGGACATCAATATTTCCTTTGTGACTCGGATACCTTCGAACTGGCTCGGATACCGCTCGCAGAGTAATTGGGCATATTTGTAATCCGAGAAATCATTGGTGAGATTTTCCTCAAAATGCACGGTGAAAGTCGGCAATTTGGTCCCCGTTTGTTCGTACCAAAGCGCATAGATGAGGCTACTATCTACTCCGCCACTGAGGACCATTCCGGCTTGCCGGTCAGATTGGAAACTGCGCAGGATGGATTTGCGGAGTTCAGATTCCCAATTTGAAGCCTCGTTGGAAAATGACTCTGGAAAATCGAAGCTTGCCTGCCGTAGAAGGTTTCCTTCAAAATCCAAAACCAGCACCTCACCTGGCAGCATTTGTCTGACATTTTCGAAAAAACTTGAATCAGGCCAAGAAAAGCGGTAGTAGCTGTAAGGTAGAAACTGGTTTGTATCGATTTCTGGTTGGGATTCCAATCCGGCTAAAACGCCCCTCGATTCAGAGGAAAATACCCAGTCTTTTCCTTCCTTGAAATAATGCAAGGGTTTTTGTCCGGTAGGGTCTCTGGCGATAAGGATTTCCCCTTTTTCCAAATCAACAAAAACCAGCGAAAACATTCCATTTAGTCTTTCGAGACCTTTTTCTCCATGGACCTTTAGCCAATTAAACAGGACTTCCGTATCGGATTGGGTTTGGAAGCTATATCCTGCTTTGATCAATTGCTCCCGTAACTCGAGGTAGTTGTAGATAGCACCGTTCCATGTCAGGATAAATCTGCCGTCGACAGACTTCATCGGCAGAGAGGCTTTTTCGAAGAGGTCCAGGATCTTCAGTCTGTTGGCGCCAACCCAAATGTTGCCTCCGATCTGTTCAAATCCGCTTTGATCAGGGCCACGGTGATGGCTAGCGGCCAGCATTTTCTGGATGCGGCTTTTTCCCGAGGGTTTGGAATCCAAGATCAAGTGAATGCCGCACATACAAGCTAGGATTTGGCTTCGGCAATGGTGTCTCCAGCACCTAAAACCGAGGCGTGGTTTTTCTCGAAATACCTGCAAAGACTTTTGATGCCACATTCCGGGCATTTTGGATTTCTCGCTACGCAAACATACCGTCCGTGCAGAATCAGCCAATGGTGCGCGATGTGCACATGCTTTTTGGGAATGTGTTTGATCAACTGTTTTTCGACCTCGAGGGGCGTTTTGGCATTTTGGTTGACCAAACCTAGCCGCTTGGAAACGCGGAAGACATGGGTATCGACAGCCATATTGGGTTGATTCCATACGACTGAAGTGATGACATTCGCAGTTTTTCGACCCACACCGGGAAGCTTGACCAATTCCTCTACCGTGGAGGGTACCTCACCGTTGAAGTTTTCGACCAGCATTTTTCCCAATCCCAGGAGGTGTTTGGTCTTGTTGTTGGGGTAGGAGATGCTTTTAATGTAGGGAAAAAGCTCGTCAAAATTTGAGGCCGCCAAATGTGCTGGCGTGGGAAAATCCCTGAAGATAGCTGGCGTGCTCATGTTGACCCGCTTGTCGGTACATTGTGCGGAGAGAACGACCGCCACAAGCAGTTGGAAGGGGTTTTCGAAAACCAGTTCCGTTTCTGCCACAGGCATATGCGTGCTGAAATAATCGATCAAAGCTTGGTAGCGTTCCTTCCTGAGCATCGCGGTTACTTTTTGAGATTGGTGTTTTTACTGATTCAATAATAACAAGCTTTGCTTACTTTCGTTGTTGATTGGTAAAATTTAAATCCATATGAAAGTACTGAGTTTCTTTAGGTATGCATTGGCTTTGGTCATTTTTAGTACTTTGGTTTTTTCATGCTCGGATCCCGAGCCGCCAGTACAGGAGGGTTTGGATCCTGCAAAGGCGCATACAGAAGTCGATTTGTCATATGGTACCGACCTTAGGCAAGTGATGGATGTTTACCTTCCCGCCAACCGGGACAAATCCCGCACAAAAGTTTTTGTATGGATTCATGGCGGTGGTTGGATTGATGGGGACAAAAGCGAACTGCAAGCTTTCAAGCCATGGCTGGAAGAAGCCCAAGACGATTATGCCTACATCGGGATCAATTATCGGCTGTTCAATCTGCTTGGGAATGCCAATCGGTTTCCGACGCAGGAAGAAGATGTGAAAAGTGCCTTGGCATTTATCAAGTCAAAGTTGGAGGAATGGGATTTATCCGAAAACTTGGTCTTGGCGGGTGCAAGTGCGGGCGGGCATTTGACTTTGCTGCACAGTTACAAAAACAACAATGACGGATTTGTCAAAGCCGCTGTGGCCTTTTTTCCGCCTACGGAATTGAGGAGTTTTCATGGGAACAGTCCGCTGAATAAACTTTTGCTCGAAAACCTGCTTGGCGGAACGCCCGAAAGCGTCCCTTTGGCGTATTCCAATTCCAGTCCCTTGGTGTTTGTGAAAGAAGGAAGTGTCCCAACGGTTTTTTTCCATGGAGATGCTGATACGGTAGTACCGATAGCGCAAAGTAAAATCCTTGAAACAAGGCTGGTTGCCAACAATGTGCCGCACCTGAAAGAATACTTGCCAGGGCAGGGACACGGATTTGACGAGGCGACCTATAAGAGATTGATTGGCTTGACGGAGGATTTTCTGAACGGGGTGTTGCCCTAAAATCAAAAAACCTGAAAGCCAGTCGACTTTCAGGTTACCTTGTTGAAGTTTGAATGATTCAAACTTTTTCGAGTCCCGTAGATTTGGCATTCCAAAGGATGCCCTTTACTACTTTTTCGGAAGGTGTTAGGACGAGTTGGTTCAATTGGTCCAGCGTGCTCAGCATATCCAGATACTCTTGCATCAATACGTCATCGTAGTGCAAGGCCTGCACGACCAACTCGTTTTCACCCTCGCTCATTTCCTGATAGATGTATCTTAACAGGTCATTTGGGGTAAAAGATTTTGTCATAGGCAACATTTAATTGTTTCAACTTTTTACGCATGTTTATCAAAGCGTACCGCATTCTTCCCAGCGCAGTATTGATGCTGACGCCGGTCTGTTCGGCAATCTCCTGAAAACTCAAATCCATGTAATGCCGCATGATGAGCACTTGCTTTTGGGATTCGGGCAGTTCATCGATCAGCTTCCTGACCAATTCCACAGTATCCTCTTTCACGCGTGCATCTTCGATGCTTTCCTCGGCAAACTTGAGGGTGTTGAATACATTGGACCCGTCTTCCATGATGATGGTCGGATACCTTTTGCTCCTTCGGAAATGGTCGATGGCTAAATTGTGCGCTATGCGCATCAACCATGGCTGAAATTTTCCCTCTTCGTTGTAGCCGTCGGCGGTTAGGGTGTGCACTACCTTTACAAACACATCCTGTAATAAATCCTCCGCAATCGCTTGGTCTTTTACTATCAGGTAAATCGTGGTGTAAACCCTTGACTTGTACTTTTCTACTAGCTTTTCAAATGCTGCCTCACTTCCACTTCGGTAAGATGCGATCAGTTCGGCATCGGTAGGATTAACCCTATTGCTCATACAAATTGACTTTAAAATAACGTAGAGGTTCAGGCCATAGTATATGATTAGGGTGAAACAATTAAAGAATTTAAATCAAATGTAAAAATTCAACATATTCGACGCAATAGCTTATGAATTTTTTTGTTAAAAAATCTTAATAAATAAAGAAATTAAAGTATGAATTGCACTTTACTAGTAAAAACATGAAATTTTATTTGGACGAAGTGCAAATATGGAGATGAAAAAGATTCTTCAGATGATCCTAAAACGCTTATACTGGCACTTATTGTATCGGGTTGTGGGAATTTTTCGAATAAATCGACATTCGAATGCTTACAACAAGAAATTTGCCAAAAATCGGGTGATGTGCTTTTTCGAATTTTATTAACTTGGACGCTCAATATCACAAAAAAATGGAAATAAGCGGAAAGATCGTCCAAATTTTGCAGGAACAAGGTGGGACATCCTCAAGAGGAAACTGGAGAAAAAGGGAATATATCATTGAAACAGGCGGAAACTACCCCAAAAAAGTCTGTATGGTCGCATGGGGAGATGATATCGACCAATTTAACCTTCAAATGGGAGAACAGGTCACTGCCTCTATCAACCTAGAAAGCCGTGAATACAATGGCCGCTGGTATACCGATGTAAAAGTATGGAAAGTTGACCGCGGCAATACCCAAAAGCAGGAATCCCGTAAGCAGGAACAGGTTCCTGACGTGACGACATTCTCCGATGACAGTTCGGATGATATGTTGCCGTTTTGATGGCAATTCACTTTCCATCATTTTACCAAAGCCAATCGAATCAGTGCCATCAACGGGAGGATTTTTCTAACCTGTGAGGTCAGGATTTGTGTAGCAAGGCATCGTGATTTCAAAGGAAAAAGTAGGAAACACAGGATTTCGACAACAAAGATATCAAGCCTATGTGGGAGGATGACAACGATAGCGAATGGGATGAGAGCGATGAAGAGGAATTCCAACGCATGAAGCGGAATCGCTTCCAACATCCGCTGATGCAGAAAGCCCTCGAGATCATCAAGCTGACCCAAGCAATTGTCGGTTCACTGGATGAGGCACGGACTGAGCTTTACGGTGGGCAAATGATGGAAAGCGCCATGATTTTGGCATCCAAATTTTCAGGCGCGGAAGCTATGGAAAATTACGTCCATAAAATGGAAAATGCCGTCCAGATGAAACTCCATGCCCGAAGTCTCTCATCGATGAGTTACCAACTCGCCTTGGAAGGCACACATGCCGAGGAACATCTGCAACTCCTTCGCGATGGGATAGAAGATTTCCGAAAGCTTTTTGTCACATGGGTGAAGGGATTTGACAAAAGCAAGCGGGAGGACGACGGCTGGGGTGTATTTATGGACTAGCGCACGGACTTCCCAAATTCGAAGCCCAGGATTCCTCCCAAGACCATCAATGCGAGGGTTATTCCTCCAAGGAGCAATAGAACGCCCAAGGGCATTTCCCATGTTTCAGAGCCTATCTTGAAGCGGATGATTTTTTTAAAATCCATGGACAAAGGTAGCCAAAATGGGAGTCCCGAGAAGTGCACGAACCGGAAAAACCCACATTGGTCTCAAATCCCTTTTGAAGAATCAATCAAATAAGTGCAAAAAAAAGGCATATTACTGGTAAATAGTTGGTAAAACCTCTTCAAAGGAGCTGAATTACAATTACTTACAAAGGGTT